>DATEJH010000048.1:0-20026 GCA_035278205.1 Novosphingobium sp.
CCAGGGAACCGTCCTGCGGAAACGGGAGGGCGAATTCCCCTGGTTCCGATGTTATCGGAACTTGATTAGTTAACGCGACTGGCGTGCTTCGGTTGCCGCCGAGCCCCGCGGACGCAAATAATTCAGCCGCAGGTACCGCCGCCGGCCTATCGCTCCTCGGTCTCCTGCCGAATCAGGACCCGCTCGATGCGCCGGTCGGGGATCAGCCATATGGCAGCGGTTCCGGCGAAGAAGGCAATTCCCAGCCACGGCGCGACCAGCCAGGCGCCGCCGATGCCGAGCATATAGAGGAGGGGAGAAACCTTGCCCTTCAGGTCCATGCCCACGGCACGGGCGAGGACACCGTCAGGTCCCTGAACCGCGATCATCGCGCGCTCGAGCACGAAATAGGCAAGGGCGCAGCACAGCAGGTTCACGCCGTAGAGCATCGTCGGCCAGACGCCGAAGTGGTTCTCGCCCATCCAGCCGGTGGTGAACGGAAGCAGCGACAGCCAGAAAAGCAGATGCAGGTTGGCCCACAGGATGCCGCCGCTGACCTTCTCGCTCGCCTGCAGCATGTGATGGTGGTTGTTCCAGTATATGCCGATGTAGACGAAGCTGAGGACATAGCTGGAAAAGACCGGCCACAGCCCGACCAGCGCCCTGGGGTGCGCGTCGTGGGGAACCTTCAGCTCGAGCACCATGATCGTGATGATGATCGCGAGCACGCCGTCACTGAAGGCTTCCAGCCGGTTCGTCCGCATCGCTTGCCTTCTTCCCGTTACCTTGCTGGTGAAGCGAATGGCACATCGTCTCCGTTCGTGTCGAGCGAAGTCGGAATGCATGCTGGCGCGGGAGATCGATGTTCCACGCGCAGGCGCGAAATTTTCCGTGACTCCGCGCCTCCGCGTGAACAGATGGAGGGTCGTTCGGCCTTCCGCCTTCACCCCGCGAGCTTCAGCCGCGCTTCTTCCTCACGCAGGGCGCGCGGCTGGTCGGGCCAGATGCCGCGGGTGTCGTAGACCAGCTTGTCCGCGCGTTCGGCGAGAGGGACGACGCGGAACACGTCGTGGTCGACCAGGACGATGAGGATGTCGCAGGTCTCCAGCGCATCGTCGATGTCGATCTGAACCGCGCCGGTATCGGTGAACTCGATCGGCAGCTGTGCCGCGTAAGGCTCGACGATGTGGATGCGGCTGCCGAACTTGCGTGCAAGACGACTGGCGACAAAGCGCGCGGGGCTTTCGCGGAAGTCGTCGATGTTGGCCTTGAACGCCAACCCGAGGCAGGCGACTTTCGCCCGCGGGTGGCCTGCGACCAGTTCCTCCGCCTTGCGCACCACATGGTGCATCTTGCCGTCGTTGACGCCGCGCGCGGTGCGGATCAGCGGGGTTTCCTCCGGTGCGCCGTGGACGATGAACCACGGATCGACTGCGATGCAGTGGCCGCCCACGCCCGGTCCGGGGGAGAGGATGTTCACGCGCGGGTGGCGGTTGGCGAGGCGGATCACTTCCCACACGTCAAGGCCCATCCTGTCGGCCACGATCGAAAGCTCGTTGGCAAAGGCGATGTTGACGTCGCGATAGGCATTCTCGACCAGCTTTGTCATTTCCGCAGACCGGGCATCGGTGGTGATGCACTCGCCGCGCACGAAGCGCTTGTAGAAGGCGAGCGCCTTGCGGGCGCAGCGGGGCGTGATGCCGCCGATCGAGCGGTCGTTGTTGGTCAGCTCCTCAAGGATGTGGCCGGGCAGCACGCGCTCGGGGCAGTAGGCGATGGAGATGTCGGGAATCTCGCCCGTCAGGCCGGGCACTTTCAGGTCCGGACGCAGATCGGCGATCAGGTCGCGAAGCTGCTCGGTGGTGCCGACCGGAGAGGTCGATTCCAGGATCACCACATCGCCCCCTTTGAGCACCGGCGCGATGGTGCGGCCGGCGGCAAGCACGTAGGAGATATCGGGTGCATGGTCCTTGTCGAAAGGCGTCGGTACGGCGATGACGAAGACATCCGCTGGGGCGATCTCGGTCGAGGCGGAGAGCAGGCCGCGTGCGACGACGCCGTGGACGAGGCCGTCGAGATCGACTTCCTCGATGTGGATCTCGCCGCGGTTGATCGTGTCGACGACCTTCTGCGAGATGTCGAGGCCCAGCACCTTGCAGCCGGCGCGGGCAATCACCGCAGCCGTGGGAAGCCCGATATAGCCCAGACCGACAACGCAGACGCTGGGTTTAGTATCCGATTTCATGCGCAAGCAGCTCCACGATTCGGCGCGCGGAGTGGCCGTCCCCGAAGGGGTTATGGGCCCGCGCCATGGCGTCGTAAGCCGCGGTATCGTCCAGCAAGTTTGATATTTCGGTAACGATCGTGGCGGCCGAGGTTCCGACCAGTTTCGCCGTTCCGGCCTCTATGCCTTCGGGCCTTTCGGTCGTCTCACGCATGACCAGCACGGGCTTGCCCAGCGCGGGCGCCTCTTCCTGCACGCCGCCGCTGTCAGTCAGCATGATCTCGGCCAGGTTCAGCAGCCGCGCGAAGTGCGGGTAGTCGAGCGGCTCGATGAGGGCGACGTTGTCGAGGCCGGAGAGGCGCTCGTTCATCACCCGCCGCACGTTGGGGTTGAGGTGGACGGGGAAGATCACTGCGGTGTCCCGGCGCTCGGCGACCTGACGAATGGCCTGTGCGATCTGCTCCATGCCCTCGCCGAAATTCTCGCGCCGGTGGCTCGTGACGCCGATGATCCGCTTACCGTTGAACCGCCTTTCGAGTTTCACAAGGCCGGCGGCGAGCGAAGGCTGCGCCTCGATCTTCGCGCTGACCCAGTGCAGCGCGTCGATCACCGTATTGCCGGTGACGTGGACGCGGGCGGGATCGACATTCTCGTTGATGAGCGCAGCGGCCGATTTCGCCGTGGGCGCGAAATGCAGGCTCGCCATGGCGCCGATGATCTTGCGGTTCACTTCCTCGGGCCAGGGGTGATGGATGTTGCCCGATCGCAGCCCCGCTTCGACATGATCGACCGGCACCTTGCGGTAGTAGGCGGCAAGCGCGCCGGCCATGGCGGTGGCGGTGTCGCCCTGCACGATCACCCGGTCGGGCCGCACCTCGTCCATGACCTTGCCCAGCCCGGTGAGCAGGTTCGCCGTCAGCGCGTCGAGCGTCTGGTCGGGCCGCATCACGTCGAGATCATGCTCGGGCACGACGCGCGCGATCTCCAGCACCTGATCGAGCATCTGCCGATGCTGCGCCGAGACGCAGACCACGCATTCGAAGCGCGTATCGGCCTTGAGCGCATGAACCACGGGAAAGAGCTTGATCGCCTCCGGCCGGGTGCCGAAGATCACGAGAATGCGGGAGGGCTGGGTCATGGCGTGGGTGGGTAACACGCCAATGTTAAGCTTGGAATAAAGGGGCGGGCGTGGAGAAAAAGGCCGCTTTCCCCCTTTCGTGCCTGCGAAGGGCCGCGGATTTGGTGAGCCGTCCAGGCGAAGATAGTCGCACCGGGGCGGTAATCTTCATGGCGCTCCCCAACCGCCTCCCTCATTCCTCCCACTCTGGTGGACAAAATCCTTTTCGCCACTTGCCCCTCCGCCGCCCATCGGGAATCAGCAGGACATGGCGATTCTCAGCGACAAGTGGATCCGGCAGCAGGCCAGCGCGCATGGCATGATCGAACCCTTCGTGGAGGCGCAGCGCCGCGACGGGTGCATTTCCTATGGCCTTTCCTCCTACGGCTACGACGCACGGGTGGCGGACGAGTTCAAGATCTTCACCAATGTCGATTCGGCGGTGGTCGACCCCAAGGATTTCGCCTCGAATTCCTTCGTCGACCGCAAGACCGACGTCTGCGTGATCCCGCCCAATTCCTTCGCGCTCGCCCGTACGGTGGAATACTTCCGGGTGCCGCGCGACGTGCTGGTGATCTGCCTGGGCAAGAGCACTTATGCGCGCTGCGGCATCATCGTGAACGTGACGCCGCTGGAGCCGGGCTGGGAGGGCCACGTAACGCTCGAATTCTCGAACACGACGCCGCTGCCGGCCAAGATCTACGCCAACGAGGGCGCCTGCCAGTTCCTGTTCCTGCAGGGCAACGAACCGTGTGAAATCAGCTATGCCGACCGCGCCGGCAAGTACATGGGCCAACGCGGCGTAACGCTGCCGAAGCTCTAACGCGCCCCGTCGCCCCTGACGGTTGACCGGCGGGAAAATTGCCCTAAAGGCGCAATTTCCCGTAGGGGCGGTTAGCTCAGTTGGTAGAGCATCTCGTTTACACCGAGAGGGTCAGCGGTTCGAGCCCGTTACCGCCCACCACGGGATTGTCGCGGCCGAACCTTGCCGAACATCCACAAGAGATGCGTTGACGGCGAATGCACAGTCGTGGCATCGGCAGGCGCCTCAGTGAAAAACGGCGCGCATAAAGTGCTTGAAATGCGGGTGTAGCTCAATGGCAGAGCAGAAGCTTCCCAAGCTTACGACGAGGGTTCGATTCCCTTCACCCGCTCCACCTGTGCAGTAAGTGGTTCTGCCAGCGGCTTGCCCAGTGCGAGCGCAATGATGGCTGCGAGGCGGCCTTCCACGTCGATCGAGACGCCTCGGCCCTCGGGATTCGGTGTGAGCACGACGCGGTCGATCAGCTGGCGGATAGCGGGGATTGCTTGGTCTCGGGCGGCCGGGTCCGCAATCGCGGTAGTCAGTTCCTCGACCTGACGGCGGTAATCGTCAGCCACGGCCGGGTGCAGGGTGATCACCGGTAGTGCTTCGAGGTCGGCCAGCTGCTCGGCCGCGGTGTCCCGATCGAGCTTCGCCTTTACCAGCGCGTCGCGGATCTCCTGAAACTCGCCCGCGCCACCGGCGATCGCCGCGACCAGACGCTCAACCTTGCCGGTGGCTTCGCTCAGGCGGCGCTCGAGGTCGGCGCGTTCCTTGCGCAGCGAGGCCATGCGCCGGGTGCGCTCCTCGTGGAACTCCTTCACCCAGATCGCGACCAGGCGCGGGTCAAGCATGTGCTTCTGCAGGCCTTCGATCACCCTGTCTTCGTATGACTTCGTGGAGATCGAGCGGTTGTTGGTGCAGTTGTTGCCCTCTTTCCGCGCGCCGCAGCCCCAGAAGTCGGCCGTGCGGACCGTCCAGGGGCCGCCGCAAACGCCGCAGGTGCCAAGGCCCGAGAGCATGTGCCGGGGGCGCTTGGCCTTACGCGGCGGGACGCCCTCGTGCCGGCGCAGACCGTTCTGCACCGCTTCCCACAGTTCGTCATCGATGATGCGCAGGTGCGGCACCTCCTCGACGTTCCACTGCTCGCGCGGATTCGGGCGGATCCTGACGGAGCGGGTGACCGGCTCGATCACCTTGGACGTGCGGTTGTGGATGATGCGGCCGATGTAGAGCTGGTTCTGCAGCATGCCGTTGCCGCGGGTGCGATCCGGCCGGATTGTCGTTGCCCGCCAGCGGGTGCCTCGCGGGCCGGGAATGCCTTCCGCATTGAGGCGCTGGGCGATGCCGACGGGCGAGACGCCGGCCGCGTACTCGCGGAAGATCCGACGGATGATCTCCGCCTGCTCGGGATCGATCTCGCGCAGGCCGCGCACGGGGCGTCCGTTCGGATCGATGCGATTGGCGGTGCGGTAGCCGTAGGCGAGGCCGGCAGGCGACCGTCCCTGGGCGACGGTGTCCCGCTGGCCGCGCTTGATGTTGTGGCGCAGTTCGACGCGCTGCTGTTCGTCGAGCAGGCCCTTGATGGCGCCCTTGAACCGGTCGATCTCGCCGTCACCGAGCGTGAAGAGCCGGGCGCCCCAGTATTGCAGGCGGTCGCGGATATGGTGGCTGTCGCCCTGGTTGCGGGCGATGCGGCTGGTGGTGTCGACGAGGACCTGCTCGATATCACCCTGCTCAACGCGCGCCAGCATGGCAGCAAGTCCGGGGCGCTGGGCCTCGCCAGTGCCGGCGCCGCCGCCGATAGCGTAGTCGGTGAAGACGTCGATGACCGTCCAACCTTCCCTATCGGCGCGCTCCTGGCAGGCCTCGACCTGCTGGTCGATGGAGCGGCTGTTCTGCAGCTGGCTCGAATAGCGGGCGTAGATCAGGGTGCGCATGGATCAGCGCGGCAGCGTGTCAGCGATCAGGGTGATCGGAGGAAGCACGGTTCGAATCCTTCTGGCGAAGGCGCGCAATGTCCTTCGCGGCCGCCGCGCGCGCAAGAGCCTTCACCAGCTCGACGACGGCCGGGTCCAGATCAGGGATGCGCGCGGGGGCGTTCATGCAGCGAACCGCTCGAATTCTGCATATCGTGCGGCCAGGTCGAGCAGCTTCTCGGCGTGGCACCACTTGCTGGTCACCGGGCACCAGCAGGCAAGATCATGGCCGGCGAGACGGTGCAGGTTGGTCAGCACTCGTTCGCGCAAGCGGTACAGGGCTTCGATCTCGGCTGGGCAGAAGCCCATGCGTTCGAGCGACAGGGCTCCCAAGCGGCCCTGCAGCCAGCGATCGTGGAGGATCACACTCTTGGCGTGCCCCCAGCGTCTGGCCTGAAAAGGGTTGCCCCATAGCGTGGGGCGGCCGACGTAAACGGCATTCGTCGGCAGCACTGCCCCCTTTCTGCGGGAGCGTTGCAGCCGATTGCCTCGCGCAGGGGTCATGGGTGCAGTCCAGAGCAGAGGGTTGATCGGGGGTGCTGAGCACCCCCGATCCAAGATGGCTCAGCCGGAGCCGTAGCCGTAGCCGTCGCCGTAGCCGGAGCCGTAGCCGTCGCCGTAGCCGTCGCCGACTGAGCTCCCTCCGGTCGCATTAGCGCGGCTCATAAGTGGGGAACTGCGCGATGTTCTCGGCAGCCTCCGGCGTGCATTCGATGATCTCGCAATCCTCGGTCAGGAGGATCGAGACCGGCGATCCGACGCGGGTGTCGCGCTTGTCCAAGCCGTGCACTGCAACGTCGGACAGCGTGATTCCCTTGTTGCCATTGACGCGCCAGCGCCACAGGCGGCGACTGTCCTGCAACTCGCATTCACGGCCGAGGCGGGACTTGAGGAGGCCAGCATGCACACCCGCGTCACGGGTGCGCACAACGACGTATTTGCCGATCCAGGGATCGGTTGCAGTATCAGCCATGGACATCTCCTTGTGGTGGCTGGTTGAAAACTCGGATGGGTCGAAGCTCACGCCAGCTCCTCCTCGAACTTGCCGACTTCGTTGCCCCAGGCGTCCCAGCCCTGGCGCGGGGTGCGGCTGAAGAGTTCAACGCGGCGGACGTCTCCGTAGAGTCGCTCGAGGCGGTCGTACTGTTCGGCGGGCTTGCGGCTGTGCTCGGCCGGCGGGGCGATGATGAGCTGACGGACGTCGTGGGCGAGCACGGGCAGGCCCTTGCCGCGGGCGAAGAGCCAGCAGGGCTCCAGCTGCTTGCGGGTGTGATAGCCCATCGACATCTTCGGCGGCGGGATGTCGCCGGTGAACAGGTCGACCTGGTTGGCCTGGACGAGCTTCTGCTTGCACCAGTAGAACAGGTCGGTGACGAAACGGAAGCCCCACGCTTCGCCGAGTTCGAGTGCGGCGTCACAGTGGCTGCCGACGATCCACATAGCGAGCAGCGAGTCCTTCGCGGCGATCGTGGAGACGGGCAACGCCTTCATCTCCTCGATCTGCATCGTCGGGTAGTGATCCTCGGCCTCTTTGAACCTCTTCTGCGTCGGCGTGCGATCGCTGCCATTGTGGGTGCGGAACGCCCATGGCGGATCGGCCAGCAGCAGCTGGTAGTCCTTGCGGGGGAGCGAGGCGAACGGATCAGGCATCCGCAGGCTCGAGATAAATGACCCGGTGATCTTCAGGCAGGTATGCACGGAACGCCGCCACTGCCTCGTCGATGCTGGGGTGGCGTTCCATCATTGAGCCTTCGTGCGATCGCTGGAAGAACGACAGCATCATGTGGCCCTTGGCCCGGGCTTGTATTTCGACCCGGATGCGCGAGGCGTGGGCGAGGAGCACAAGGTTGGTAAGTTGATAGCTGTCGAACGTCGCCATACGTCCGTCCCGCCACGGTACCCACATGCCCGACCAGTTACCGCCGCCGCCCCATTCGACGCGCTCCCAGTTGATCGGCGCGTTGTAGATGCCGCCACCAACTATGCCGCAGATGTCAATCACCTTGGCTTGGAACGCGGAGAGCTTCTCCGGTCGTGGCTTGAACCCACGGCGGTGCTGATTGCCTGCGTTCCAATAGCCGTTGTTGCTCTCGACCCAACCGGCGTGGTCCATCGATGCATAGCTCACGCTGCCTGCTCCTCGGCCTCGTCCGCCGCGTTGCCGGCGTTCTCGGCTTCGACCTGCTTCGCTGCGTCGGCCGCTGCGGCTTCCTCGTCGACGATGCGCTCGGCCTCGGCGCGCCGGGCGTTGATATCGGCCATGGGAACACGTACAAGGACGGCAACCATCGCGAAGTTTTCGTCGGCGGGATCGGCTTCCACCGGCCGCACCTGGTAGCTCGGCCAGAAAGCGTGGCCCTCGAACGGCGTGCCGGTGAACTGGCCGAACTGATAGACGGCGAGCTGAGCGGCCTTGCGCTCGATCGCCCATTCGCGCTGCCGTTCCCGGCGTTCCGCGTCCCAGTCACGCTCCTGGGCCGGGGCCTTTTGCTCGATCGGGCGGAACATGCCGATCTGGTCGAGCACCGCGCCAGTGCTGGCGATGGCATAGACGCCCACGCACTTCTTCGTCTGCGCCTTGGTGGGCTGGTCGTGCCAATATGCTAGGCGCTCCATGCCTTCGGGCACAGCCGGCCAGCGGGCGGAGGTGCCGACGCCCTTCGCCAGGAGGCCTGCCTTGAAACCGTCGGCCTTCGCTGCGGGGGGCACCATCGGCTCGGCCTTTTCCCAGGCGAGCTTTTCCAGTAGCTTGATATCGGCGATGCGCTGTTCGCCGTCGGCGCCCATGAACATCTCGACTTCGATCCGGCCGCCGGCTTCGAGGTAGGCTTCGAGCCCGACGAACTTCGCCATCCCGTCGTTCAGCGACAGGGTCTCGCCGCGCAACGCCTCGAGGACCTCCGGCGCGAGGCTGGCGAGGCGCAGGCGGCCCTGCACGTGCTTGACCGCGACGCCAAAGCGCCTGGCGCAGTAGGCGACCGCGTCTTCCTCCGGTCGACGCTCCCGGGCATCGTCGACGATCGCCCTGAAAGCATCCAGCTCGTCCGCAGGATTCATGGCGACCCGGTGGAGGTTTTCGGAGAGCGAGGTTTCGCTGGCCTCCTCGCGCTGCTCCACCATGCAGGGGACGGGGTGGTCCGCCGGCAGTCGGTCCGTTTCGACGAGCAGGGACATCGCTTGGAACCGCCGGCCGCCGGCTATTACTTCGTACATCCCTTCCCAGCCCTTGCCGCCCTGCTTCGACGACTGGGATTCGCCGGTCATGAAATGGGCGGGGATGACGACCAGGTTCTGCTTCAGGCCGCGCGCGGCGATGTTCTCGGCCAGCGCGGCAATGTCGGCATCGCGCTCGGTGCGGCGCACGTTGAGGCTGGACAGCATGAGCCTGTCGAGCGGGATCGTCTCAATCATCGCTGGTCCTTTCGGGGCAGGAAGTGGGTCGGTTCGAAGTTGAGCTCGCGGCCGTTGGCGAAGCGCCATGCGTCGCGGAGCCAGTAGGTGAGGACGAAGCCGCCGGCCGGGCGCGCGACGCGGACGTAGCTGCCGTCGCGCGGGGCGTGGTCGATGGGGAAGAGGTCGGCGCTCACTCCGGCGCCTCGGCGTCGATAATGGTCAGGCTGCACTGGTCTTCCAGGAAGTTGCTGCAGGCGCCGGCGAGCTGGTTGAGCGCGATGAGGTAATCGGCCGCGTAGGGCGGCGAGTCGATGTCGCCGGGAAATAGATCGCGTTCGATGCGCGCCGTGCGAAGCAGGGCCTCGGCGAGCCGGGCGACAGGCTCGGGATCGCCGAATGGGAAGTTGCAGTGCATGCCTTCGCGGCGGAAGCGGAGCAGCTCCACGGTCGCCTCGGTCGCCGCCTCGGCGGCGAGGATGGCGCTGGTGGCGATCTGGGGATCGATGTTGGCGGGTGCGGGCGTCATGCCGGCACCTCGTTCCACTCGCGCCCGTCGAGCAGGCGTCCGGCGCGCTTCTTGCCGAGGCGCTTGATCACCAGCACATCACTCGGCGGTTGGGCGTGCTCGTTGGCCCAGTTGTACATCTCGCCGTCGACGAGCTGGACGTCGTTGGGGTCGGTCCAGAAATCTCCGTCGTCGAACTGTCTGCCCTTGGCGCTCAGAAGTGCATTCTCGGCCGCTACCGTCTCGTCGGTGTCGCCGGCATCATCATAAAGCTTCCCTACCGGCGCCCATTCGCCCCACTGCTTGAAGAAGTAGGCGATTCCGCGTGGCGCACAAAAGTCCCTGGTAGTGCGCTGCCAGTCGCGGTGCATCGGTCTGGCCTTCGGGCCACTTTCCCCGCCGCCGATGATCTGCTGAACGAACTCCCAACCAGTCCAATCGACCGGTCCCAGGGCAGGCTCGTAGCTGACAAATTTCACCGAGGCTGGCGTTTCAGCAAAGTCTTCGCGGCGCTCGTCGGCGCGGGGCGGGTCTTCGATCGAAACGCCCAGCCATATCCCGGGCGGCGGATTGTCCGGTCCGTAATCGTCGGAGGTCGCACGAGCGTCGTCGCTTCGACGGTTCAATGGATCGGTGTTGTCCATGATGTGCATGCCGGCCGCGGCGTTGGCGATTTCCCAGAATTCCGGATCGTTCAACGTCATGTGCAGGATATCGGCCCGCTTCGTCAGGACCTGGAATACGTGTCCGCGCAAATGGTGCGCCGCGATCATCACGCCGAAGAGTTCGGCGATCTCGCCGATTTCCAGCGCCTTGTGGAAGAAGTCGCTGGTGGAGCTGGCGAAGATCTTTGCAGGCTTGCGCCAGCTGATCGGCAACGTGAGACGGTCCCACTGAACCTCAACTTTCCCGGTCCAACGCCCACCTTTGGCTGTGCGCTCAGCGTAGCCATGACCCCACTGGCCCGGGTCGGAGAACCGAGCCGCCATGGCTTCTGCATAGCAACCGCCATGATCGCCGGGACCGCCGCAGCCCGGCGAAACGCGCGTGCAACCCCGGATCGGATTCCAGTCGCTGCGGTCGGTCCATTCGATCTTACTGGCAGTCATCGAGATCGTCTCCCGCATGGTAGGCGCCCATGGCTTCGGCATCGTCGGGGAAGCCGCAGACCCGGCACTCGCCCGGCTCGATCCCGTCGTCATCGACGTTGGAAGCGTTGGCGATCAGCTCGCCACAGGATGGACACCATACGCCGTGCTCGTTGTGGATGAACGCATCAGCCATTGGCGCCGCCATCGATCTCGTTTGCGCCATCGATCAGCGATGCGGCGAAGTTTCGCGCCTCGGTCGGCGTCATGGGGCTCAGCGAGCCCAGGTGCGCGCCGTTGTGTTCGGCGACGGCGATCACGATGATGAACTTCTCGCCGGTATCCGGCGTCACTGCGGTGATGATCGTCAGCGACACGGCATCGGTGCAGAGCGCCTTGCCCTCGGGCAGCGAAAGCATCGACGTGCCGAGTTTCATCGCTCGCCTTTTGTCGACGATCATTTCGGACGTGATAGGTATGGTCTTCACATCTGACGTTTCGGCCACAGTCAGAAACTCCGCAGGATGAGGAGGATCACCGCCGCCGCGCACAGGGAGAACGTGACGACGGTGATCCGGGTGTGGCCCTTCGATCCTTCGCCCTTCGACGGGCTCAGGGCCTGACGTTGGACGGGTTCACAGGGGGAAGGGCCAGCGGGGGGTCTCGATGAAATGTCCCGGCACAGGCCGGCGAAGAGCGGGCGCGGGGCATCGTCCATGGGCTGGACGCGGCCGTGGATGCGCAGGCGGTCGGCGTCGTTCATCATGGAAGCATAGTCCAGACGAGCGCGAAGGCAGCCAGGAAGGGGACTGTCATGCAGACGAGGCACCCGATGTCGCGGCGCGCTTCGGCGGGCGCCTCGTGCCAGGTGTCCTGCCAGCGGACGATGAGCGGCGGGGCTCCGGTCTGGCGCCGCGCGGCATGGAGCACCCTGCCCTCGGCATCGAACCCGGCCTGCACCGTGCGCAGGTCCGTGTTGTCCACGACGAGCCTGGGAAATGGCGGCCGCGTCACATCGCGCTCCATGTGCCGGCACTGCAGCCGCTCAGCAGGAGCATGGCGCCGCTGAAGATAAAGGCCGCGACCAGCGCCGTCGGCAGCCAGTGCGGAATGTTCGGGATCTTCATGCTGCGATCCTTTCTTTCGAAGGCTGGCCGCAGGACGCGAGCGTGAGCGGCACGTCCAGGGCGCGCGCGAGGCGGCAGAGGTTGCGGGCGCGGTCGATCTTCTCTTCCGTGTCCGCGCGGGCGATGGCCGTGTCGCGGGCGTTCGACAGGGTCGGGCCCCAGGTGTTGGGGCCGCAGATGTCGGTGGCGAGCAGGATGCGGGCCTCGTCCTCGTCGAGCAGGTGGTCGTACACCGGGCCGGAACAGTCGCCGGCGTAGTGGACGATGCACTTGCGGAGGTCGGCCAGTTGGGCGGCGAGGTGCGGCGCGAGCTCGTCCACCGGAACGCCGGAGAGCAGCGCGATCGACGCCCAGGGCGCCATGAGCGCGCCGGCCTGGGCGCGGGTGATCTCTCCCGCCGCGACCTTGCGCAGCGCGGTGGCGTTGCGGCGGTGGTACTCGTCGGCGGCGATCCGGGGGATGGTGAGGACCTGCTCAGTCACCGGCCTGGCCTCCGCCGGTGGAGGCGCGGGGCATTGCTCCCCCACCGGCTTCGGTTACCTTCGGGACATGAGGCAAACCCGAAGGAGACATGCGTTGCACAGGATCGACATCAGCCCGCTTGGGAACATCGAATTCGGAGACGCCGAGATTGACGGGGAGACCTTCGTGCGGATCGGATTGCAGGATCCGCGCGTCGGATATGTCGTCAACCTGACCTTCGCCTTGCCCGCATTCGTTGCCTTCGCCGATGAAGCGGCGATGCAGGCGCGGGCTCTGCTCGATGAAAAGCGTGACGCGGGGCCGGAACGTAGCGCCTGAAGGCGGCGTCGGGTTATCGGGGACAACCAAGACGGCCTTGCGGTCGCCGCCGGCGGCGCTTTGCGCGCTCACCGGCGGCGGCCTTTGCGACCCGCGGCCCTTCGGCCGGGCTCAGGATGATGCTTTGCCTGAGTGGAATTGGTGTCGGCCCGCTCGGTCTCACGGACCAGGGCGAGCGGGACGGTGCGGTTGCCGCTGGCGACTTCGTGGGGGTAGCGGCGGCCTTCGAGCGAGATCAGGACCCGGCCGTCACGATCGGGCGCACTGAGGATGCGGATGCGCTCGACGACGTCGCGGCCGTCGGGCGCCTGGTCGTCGATGAAGCCGTAGCTGCCGACGTGGGGGAATGGGGTAGCAACGTTGAGCATGGTGCCTCCGTGTGTCGGAGGCGATGTGTTTCACAAAATGAAACTTGCTGTCAAGCGAGAATATTTCGAAATATGAAACGTGCTCTTTATCGCATTCCCAGCTCAACCCATGTCGCTGTACCATCATCATTGACGGTGCAGAAGCCTTTGCCGCGCATTGGGACGCCGAAGGCGTTCTCCGCGTCGTACTCGATGTCATAGAACGCGCCCGATCCATCCACCGAGACGGTCTTGTAGGTTGAAGGCGCCTTGAGCTTCGCCTCAATTGCCATTCGGCAGGCTGCCGGCGGCCTGTTCGCCCAGTACCACTTGTAGAGGAACGGACTCACCATGAGGGCGATGGCGGCAAGTGCCGCCACGCGATTCCCGGTGATCAGCGGAGCGGCATTTCCTGCAGCGTCAGCCATTCGCGCGCTTTTGATCCGATTCGCTTACCGGCGGAGCCTCCCGGAAGGGGCTGTGGGATTCGGCGGCGATCCGGATCGCGTTCTCGCGCAGTCGGCGAAGGGCGAAGGCATCCTGGGGATGCATCAGGAGCTCGAACGGCTCGATGTTCAGCGCGGTCGCCGCCTCATTGACGGTGTCCCGCTTATAGGGCTGCTTGCCGTTCATCAGGTGAGAGGCCTTGCGCTTGTCCCATCCCGTCCGACGCTCGAGCTCGGCCTGCGACGTGTGCAGCGTCTCGACCCATTGCCGGAGGTACCAGTCGTGTGCCGCAGATGCCATGGTTCGATTATAGAAACCCGGCGCAAATCCGTCGTTTCCATAGTTCGAAACTGCTCCCCTTGACGAAACGTTTCGAAATATGAAACAAGGGCGCATGAAGATTGCCGACCTTCGAACCGAGCTGGGTCTTTCATTGGAAGCCTTTGCCGCAGAAATCGGGCTCCAGTCGCGGGGCCGAATGTCCGTTATCGAGCGGGAGAATCGCTGCTCGCTCGACGTGGCCCTGCGCATCGAGGACCTGTCCGGCGGGCGAATCGACGCCGCTGAACTCAGCGAGGATGTGCGCAAAGCGCGTCATGGGCTCGGCGATACTGGATCGGAAGATGCGCCGTCTCCCGATGTTGCGATGCAGAATATCGACATGGCCGGAGAGCGGGCATGACGCGGGTGCAGGCATCCCCCCGGCGGACGGGCATCGAGACCTGGCTGGACCGCCGGCGCGAGCAGCGCCAGCTGCGTCAGCGCGCGCGGGCGGAAGCCGATAGATCCTACGTTTCCGCTCCCCGGATCGTTCTTACCTTTCCGTCTATCCCCTTGGCCGGCGGTATGTTGGGGCGGCTCGAACCCAAGATCACTCATGCTATGCGCAAGGTGATCAGCTGATGAGTGTTTCGCGCGAGGAGGAGCTCAGCCCGCAGGAACTGGCGCTGAAGATCGCCACGGCCGAGGCGGTGCGCGCGGCGGGCGGGCAGGAGTTCGTCGCCCGCGAGGTCGGGCGGGCGCAGTCGCGGATCTCCGATTACTGCAGCCGGACCACCCGGCAGTTCGTGCCGGCGGACGTGGCGGTGATGATCGATGCGCTCGGCACCGGCCGGCCGGGGCACCCGCATATCGCGAGCGCCATGGCGCGGGCGCAGGGCGCGGCGATCGAAGGATCTGCGCCGGCGCGCAGGCATCTGCACCTGCACGAGTGGCTGGCGGACCTTTCGGGCGAGAGCGCCGACGTGATCCGCGCGCTCGTAGCCGGATCGGTCATCCCCGGGCAGGCGGTTCCTTCCATCCAGCTCATGAGCGCCAATGACCGCGCAACGGTGCTGCGCGAGCTGGACGAGCTGGCCGACGTGGTCGCCTCGCTGCGGATGAAGCTGGAGCACGCCGACACCTCCTGACGCGCCGGCTTTCCCCTTCCGACGCGCCCGGGGCGGGCGAAGCGGAAGGCGGGATCGGCGACGCGAATATGGGGGGTCAGCGCAAGTGTTCGATGCATTTTCATCAGTCGGCGGCGGGTCAAAGGATCTTCCCATGACCTGCGAGCGGCTGCGCCAGTGGGTGCGCTTCGCGCAGCCCAACGCGCGCACCGTCTATGGCTATGGCGCCAATGCCAGCGCCTGTTGCCGCCATGACGTGCGGGAGCTGGTGCAGGAACTGGCGGCCAAGGGTTACCTGACGCCGCATTTCACGCGGATCGGGCCCGAGCGCGCGGCGGTGCAGATCGTGCAGCGCACGGCGCGGCCGGTGCTGAACGGGGCGGTGCTGTGACTGACGGAGCCTCGACAACCTGCAGGGCGGTTGGGCGAAATGGCGGGGCGGCGTGACGCCGCTGTTCGCCATCCGGCCCGATCCGGAACGACCCTGCTTCCTGGTGCCCCGGCATCGCGGGCCGGTGATCGGCCTGGTCGACAGCGACATGAGCCCGCTGCGGGGGATGAAGAACCAGCGGACTGGTGAGTTCCGCGGCGAGCCGGTGGTCGAGCGCAAGGGCGGCCCCATCGTGTGGCGCGCGATCACCGGGGCCGAGCGTGCCCAGATATGCGGCGACCTGTTCGTGAAGGGCTGGCGGGCCGCCGGATGTGACGCCCAGGCGCTGCGGGCGCCGGCGGGGATGGATTTCAACGATGCGATTCAGGAGGTGGTATGATGTCTGACGCAGGATGGTCATGGTGGGCGGCGCACGTCTCGGGACCCGACGAGAAGCCAGAATGCTACCAGTTGAACGAATCTTCCCGGGATGCTGTGATCCGCGCGCTGCACCGGGAGTATGAGCCTGGCACTTTGTGCGCGATCGTCGAAGCAACTCAGGACGGTCCCTTTGATGCGCGTCCAATCGATGAGGATGGTGACGATCCAGTCGTCGAACAAATCGTTGAATTGTTCGCTGATCAGAACAGCGAGCGTTGGGGTGAAGATGGTTGACCTGCCGGGCCTTACCAGTGCCGATCTTGTCGACTGCGGTCTTCATGTTGTCGAATATCCCGCGCTGCGGAACGCCGCCCAGCACCCGGAAGGCCTGGGTCATGGCGTCGAACAGCATCTCGTGGGTCTGGAGCGGATAGGCCCGCACGATGAACGCCTTGCTGTGCGACAGCTTGGTGTGCGCGGCCTGCAGCCTGGTCTGCTTGCCGGCGATCATGGCCCAGTCCTCGCTCCAGTCGAACTGGAACGCCTCGCCAGGCTGGAACACCAGCGGCACGAATGTCCCGCGCCCGCTGGTCTGCGCGTCACGCTGGCGGTCGGCCTTCCACGCCCGCACAAACGCCGCCACACGGTTGTAGGAACCATCGTATCCCAGGACCACGAGATCTGCGTGCATCTGCCTGGCTGTGCGCCGCTGCTTGCGCGACTTGCTGGCCTCGATCCGCAGCCACGCCGACAACTTCTCGGCAAACGGATCCAGCTTGCTGGGCCGTGCAGGAACCTTGAACTTCGGTTCTACCGTATCGGCCCGCAGGTACTTGCGAATGGTGTTGCGCGACAATCCCGTGCGACGCTCAATCTCTCGGATCGGGATGTGCTGCCGGAAATGCCAGCGTCGGATTACACTCAGTAACGCCATGTCGATCACTCCTGGATCTCCCGACCAACAAGCCAGGAAATCGATCAGAACATGGGTCACTTCTCAGTGGAAATTTATGCCTCTCCCGGGTCAACTCTCACCGGAAATCAACAGAAGGGACGACAAACTGCCATATACGGTTTTATCCCATATTTCCCCTTTGTCGGCAAGTTGTGGGATAAACTGTAATCATTATCGGCGCCCTTTAATGCATAGCTGTCAGCGTGGGGTCTGAGCGCCGGCCTTCCGTGCTTGCTCTGCGGCGACGTCGAACGGTGAGGTCACGTTGGCTTGCGGATCGTAATAGCGATCGATCTTGTTGCGGATGCGGTTCTGGATCCGATTGGGGACGCGGTTGTTGATGCGGGCCATTGGTTCGATATTTGCTTGCGTCTGTTCGCGCGTTTCGCGTTGACCGACTTTCCCCGCTGCCGATTCCGCCACCTGGCCGAGCTGTTGCTGCGATTGCTTCTCTTGTGCGGCGGTCGAGGCTGAGAGCACCGCGAAGAGGACAGCGGTCAAATCAGCCATTCTGCGCCAGTTGAAAAACTTCATAATGTCCTGTAGCTCCTCGGCATCAGCGGGACGGATGAAGCAGAACACGGTCTATTTGGCCGGCGACACCCGTAATCTCGCTTGATGAGCGCGCGACGAAGGCGAGGACCTGTGTCGGACAAGCCGCGGGAACAATAAAGCGCCCAGTAAAATTGCCGCCAGCTCGCGACGAATTTGGGATATTCAGGCGGCCGAGTTCTTTCCCGCCGTGACAGCTTAATGCCCAATAGGGCCGAGCATCGGAAGATTGGTCGATACCCGTGCTGTGGCCCTGAAGCACATATTCTCCTGCCGGCAAGAACTGGAGCTGTTGAAGCAGAAGGCCACCAGTGCTCGGGGAGACCGCGAAATCAAACACGCCCCCCTTGGTGTTGGGTTGAATTGCTGTAGAAATGCCGGTGCCGTTTACGGGCACCCAATCGAATAGCGATGGGCTTTCCAGCATCGCCGTGAAGCGAGGGTCGCGGGATTGATGCCGATCCACGCCCTCTCGGATAGTCGAATAAAAAGACCAAGCATCATCTAACTGCTGTTTTGCCACCATCGCTTTGATCAATGTACTGTTTGCGCGCTCCGACACGGGGAACTGTGCACGCTGCAATTTCCGAAACAGAGCTGCGGTAGCTTGGTGATCAAAACTGTTCGACGCAGCAAAGTCGACGAAACTGTCTGCCCAGAGCGGCTTTCTCGCCAGGGTTTCCACCAGCTTCGTTCTGACTGCAGGATCGATGATGGCACCCGAAAGGACAGGATATAACAGCCCGGGAGCAGTCTTTTCAGTTCGAAGCGCAATATCGTAATGCTTCAGTGCTCCGTCAATGTCCCCGCGAGCGACTGCATCCTCAATCGCCCAGAGCTGCGTGCGCAAATCCCGTCGGGTCAAAACTTGCGAGTAAGTAAACAGCCTTCTGGCAGATGTTAAGTCATCGCGTAGCCAAGCATCGAACCCGAGCGTGACGACCGCTTCGACGGCAGTCGGATCGTGCCGTAAGGCCGCGTTTGCCAGGCGGACAGCTCTGGCGCGATCCGCAGGGGTCGCTTCCTGAGCCGAAATCTGCTCGGATAAACGGCCGGCAACACGACCGTTATTCGGCGCCAGCGAATATGCGCGTTCCAGTTGGCTGTCGGGCAGCGCGACAGCGAGCGACTGCGTGACGGATAGATAACCTATCCATCCCGCTGCGCCCGCCAGAAGCAGTCGGATACTCCACTCTTTCACAGAGCGACGCCGAAATCCGGGCCTCACCATCAGATGGCCTTTGCGTCGGCTTCCGTAGAGCGCCCGTAGCCATAGCCATATTCGTAACCATAGCCGAAATGCGCCTTCTTGACTTCGAATTTGGTAAGCACACTCCCGATCACTCGAGCATTGGCGCTAGCCAGGCGTCCTAGGGCGGTCTTCACCAAGCTTGCCCGGATGCCATGGGATTCGACGGCATAGATCACGCCCTCGACTCTGGTCGCGATCAACGGCGCGTCCGCGAGGCCCATGACCGGTGGCGAATCGATAACCACGTGATCAAAGGTTTCAAGCAGGCGCGAGATGAGACGTCCCAGGCGATCGCCGGTCAGCAATTCCGCAGCGTTGGGAGGAAGCGGTCCCGCAGACATCGCCATGAAGCCAAGATCCGTCATGGGGAAAATGAACGATTCGAAGTCATCGTCTCCGGTAAGGAAGTTGCTCAAGCCGCGTTCATGACCAACGCCGCCGAAAGCCACGGACGCGTTCTTCGAACTCGAAATCGCGCCGCTGCAGTCCGTTTTTCTCGAACTGAACGACGCGCTCGGGTTCGAGGCGCTGCGTTTCCGAGAGCGCGCGAAGGCGGCAGCTTAAGCCGCCGCCTCAGCGCGCGCAGATCAGTGCCGTCCCTCGATTTCGTTGCGGGCGGCTTGTGCCAGGAATGCGCTGCGCGTCAGGCTGCGTTCCGCTGCGATCTTGTCGATCGCGGCGAGGATACCGCTATCCAGTGACAGGTTGACGCGCTCCTGCTTCCCGCCGTGGACGATCCGGGGAACCGCCACGATGAATGCGCCATGGGCAAGCTGCTCGTGCGCGGCTTCCGTGACCTGATCGAGGCGAGAGGGCTTCACGTCCGGCTGATCGTCAAACCAGAGGTCCAGCGCCTCAGCCGCGTTGGGAACGACATCCTCGATGTTATCGGCGGCGGAAAAGCAGCCGGGCAGGTCGGGGAATTCGACGCCATAGGCGCTGTCCTCGTCCTTGTGCACGATGGCGTAGTAATACTTCACGTCGATTTCCTTTGGTCGATAGCGACGGCGGCGCGGCCCTAGAGCCACCCCGCCATTTTCGCGATGCTGCGCGCCGTGCCCAGCGGCAGGTCCTTTTTTGGGTGGGGGACAATGACCGTCATTTCGCCCTTGCGGAATTTGTGGTGCGAACCCTTCGTGCCGACGAGTTCAAAGCCTTCCGCGACGAGGCGCTTGACGATCTTTTTGCTGTCCCGTTCCATGCGCAAATAAATACACACGCTTGGTTCTGAGGTCAAGTTCTGTGTGTAGAAAATTGCGCATCGACGCGCCTGCCACATGCCTATTGTCGTGCAATAATCTTACGTCTCGCGCAGTCCA
>DATEJH010000049.1:0-4310 GCA_035278205.1 Novosphingobium sp.
ATCCCGAGCTATCGGCCGAGGCCAGCATCGGCAGCTACGGCTTCCGCCAGGTCCGCGCCTCGGCATCGGCCGGCGTGATCCCCGACCTCCTGGCCGTGCGCATCTCCGGCGCGATCAGCGAGAACGACGGGTTCCTGTGGAACAAGACCACGAACACGCGGGCACAGGACTATTCGAACAAGAGCGTGCGCGGACAATTGCTGTTCACGCCCGATCCCGACCTGGAAGTACGGATCATCGGCGATTACTCGCGCCAGGAACAGAACTATGTCCTGGGCGTGTTCGCGGCGCTTCACACCACGTACGCCGATGGCACGACGATACCCAACAACTTCGCGGTACGGGCCGCCCGTTTCCCCGGCTATACGCTGCCGAGCTTCCAGCCGTTCGACCGCATCGGCGAAGCGGATAGCCACTATCAGGCAAACATGTCCGGCTACGGCGTTTCCGGCGAGGTCAACTGGAACCTCGGCGGCGCCGCGCTGACATCGATCACCGCTTATCGCTGGTGGGACTGGGACCCTGCGAACGACGGCGACAGCACGTCGCTGCCGATCGTGACCAAGGCACAGCAGGTCAACCGCCAGCGCCAGTTCAGCCAGGAAATCCGCCTCGCCTCACGCGGGAATGGCAATTTCGACTACGTCATCGGCGCCTACTACTTCTGGCAGGTCATCCGCGGCTACGGCGCCTCGCGCTACGGTCCGGCGGCGGCCTTGTGGAACCTGCCGGCGGTGGACCAGACGCTGGCGAACGCGGCGCTGAACGGGTTCGAATCCAACTCGACCTCCAGGCCTGTGACGAAGTCGATCGCGCTGTTCGGCCAGACCGACTGGCACATCGCCGATGCACTGACGCTGACCACGGGCCTGCGTTTCACGCATGAGAAGAAGTCGGGATCGTACAATCAGTACTGGGTCGATGGGCCGGACATCTCGGGCTTCACCCCCACGCAGCAGGCGACGATCAATGCGATCCGCAGCCAGTTCAACCCGGTCACCAGCTATTCGACCAGCTTCGCCGACAACAGCCTGTCCGGCCTCGTCACGCTGAACTGGAAGATCGCGCCGGACGTATCGGTCTATGGCTCCTATGCGCGCGGAAACAAGTCGGGCGGCCTCAACCTGACGACCTTGCCCGCCGGCGTCGATCCCGACGTAGCGCCGGAAAAGGTCGACGCCTTCGAACTGGGCCTCAAGTCACAGTTCCTCGACCGGCGCGCCACCTTCAACGCAGCCGCGTTCTGGACCGAGATCTACGATTACCAGACCGCGATCACCGATCAGGCCGCCGGTTCCAACGTCGCGCGCCAGTACATCGCCAATATCCCCAAGGTCCGGTCGCGCGGCATCGAAGGCGAGCTTTCTGTCGCCGCGACTGACCACTTCAGTTTCAACGCCTCGGCCACTTACACCGACGCCCGCTACGTTACTTACACCAATGCGCCGCAGGCGGTGGAACGGCAGAACCTTGGCCCAATCCAGGACCTTTCGGGCGAGCGCCTGCCGGGCGTGCCGAAGTTGGCATGGACGCTGGGCGCAGACTTCGATCAGCCTCTCGTCACGCTCGGCGGCCGGGAAGTGGGGCTCTATGCCCACGCCGATTATTCCCATCGCTCGAGCTACAACACCTCGCCGGCAAACTCGGCCTGGGCCCAAGTGCCCGGCTTCGGAATTGCCAACGCGCGGATCGGCCTGAAGACCGACGACGGCCTGTGGGACTTCTCGATCTGGGCCAGGAACCTGTTCGACAAGGACTACCTCGTCAGCCTCGGCACGGCCAACACCGGCGTCGTCACGGCGCAGCTTGGTGAGCCCCGCACGATCGGGGCAACGCTTCGCACCAAGCTCTGAACTCAGGAACAGGAGCGCCAACGATGATCCACGAGACTTTCCCATCGTATCAGCCAAGGCACGAACGGCTCGACAATTGGCGCCTCCTGCGTTTCAGCGCGATGGCGGTGCCGATCCACGCGGCCGCGCAGCCGGTGGTGGCATTCGTGCCGGCCATTCTTTCGCGCGACTATGGTGTGCCGCTGGCCGGATTGGGTCTGGTCTTTCTGATCGGACAAGTGAGCAATTCGCTGCTCGCCCCTATTATCGGCTTGCTCAGCGATCGCACCGCCAACCGGTTCGGGCGCCGCCGGCCCTGGATCGCGGGCGGCGGCATGCTGTTCATCATCGGCTGCGCCATGCTGTTTTTCCCGCCCGAAGGCGTTGGCCTTGCATGGGTCGGTACAGGCGTCCTGCTCTATTACACAGGCTATTCCGCCACCTTGACCACGCTGCTCGCATGGTCCGGGGAAATCAGCGGCGACTATCACCAGCGCACCAGGATCGCCTCGTGGTTCACGCTGCTCACCTCCGGAGCGCTGGTACTGACGCTGCTGCTCCCGGCACTGGCCGATCAGTGGTATCCCGATAATGGCCCGCTGCGCCTGACGCTGTTCGGTGCCCTGGTGCTGTTCACGGCGGTTCCGGGGCTTCTCCTCACCCTCACTGCCCTGCCCGATCGCGGGCCGCCGGTCACCAGTGAACCCTTTGTGCTCAGGAAAACGCTGGCCGCGGTATTCGATAACCGCCTGCTGCTGCGCGTGCTTGCCGCTGACGCCGTGGTGACGGCGGGACAAGGCGTCCGCACCGGCCTGCTGCTGTTCATCGTCACGATCTATTTCCAGCGCCCCGAATGGGCGGCGGGCCTGTTCCTGCTCCAGTACGCGTTCGGCGTGTTCGCCGGCCCGATCTGGCAACGCATCGGCCTGCATTTGGGCAAGGCCGGTGGGGCCGTGACTGCTGAACTGGTCCAGGCTGCCATCAACTTCGGTCTTGTGTTCCTGACACCTGATCGGTTCGGCCTGATGATCGCTCTCGCCGTGGCGCAAGGCCTGTCGCAAGGATCGGGCAACCTGCTGCTGCGCTCGATGGTCGCCGATGTCGCCGACCTACATCGTGCCGGAACAGGCGAAGACCGCGTCGGCCTCTATTACTCGGTCTTCAGTGTCTCGATGAAGCTGGGCAGCGCACTGGCCTTCGGTGTAGCCCTACCTCTCGTCGCCATCTTCGGTTTCGATCCTCAGGCCGCCCAAAACACTCCCCAAGCGCTGCACGCCCTGCTGCTGGTCTTCGCGCTCGGCCCGGCGCTGGCCCATGCGGCAGCGGCTGCGATCATCGCGGGCTTTCCGCTCAACGCCGCCCGCCATGCCGAGATCCGTCGCCAGATCAAGGCCCGCGAAGACGTCTATGCCGCCGCCATGGTGCCGGCCGAATGACCACCTCCCCCATCCCCGCACTTCACCACGAAGGAGTAAATGCCATGACTACCATTGCTACTTACGCCAATTCCAAGGACCCGAACTCGCCGCTCGACGTAACCCCGATCACCGGCACGATCGGTGCCGAAATCCGGGGCGTGACCCTCTCGGGCGACCTCGATGGCCAGACCGTTCAGGCAATCAAGGACGCGCTTGTCCGCCACAAGGTGATCTTCTTCCGCGGCCAGCACGAGCTTGATGACGCGGGTCACGAGGGCTTCGCCTCATTGTTCGGCGATCCGGTAGCCCATCCGACCGTGCCTGTGGCCGAAGGTTCGCGCTACCTGCTCGAACTCGACAGCAAGGAAGGCTATGCCGCATCGAGCTGGCATACCGACGTGACTTTCACCGAAGCCTACCCGGCTGGCTCGATCCTGCGCGCAATCACCATTCCAGAGGCGGGCGGCGACACCGTATGGGCCAATACCGAAGTGGCTTACGAAGGCCTGCCGGAAAGCCTGCGCCAGCTCGTGAACACTCTCTGGGCGGTCCATTCGAACGACTATGACTACGCCCAGGCAGTAACCCCCAATGGCGATGCCGTGGAACAGAACCGCGCGCAGTTTCACAAGGACGTCTTCGCCTCGACCGTCTATGAAACAGAGCATCCGTTCGTCCGCGTCCACCCGGCATCGGGGCAGCGCAACCTGCTGCTCGGTCATTTCGTCAAGCGCATCGTAGGGCTGAATCACGCGGATTCGGCGCGGCTGTTCGCGATCCTGCAGGATCATATCACCCGTCCCGAGAACGTGGTGCGCTGGCGCTGGCAACCGGGCGACGTGGCGTTCTGGGATAATCAGGCAACCCAGCACCGCGCCGTGTCGGATTTCGGCCTGCAACGCCGTACCCTGCGCCGCGCGACGATCGCGGGCGCGGTGCCGGTGGCGATCGACGGCCGTCAGAGCCGCACGACCCGCAAAGAAAGAGCCGTGCGGTACGAGCCGGCCTGATCCCTTGCAATCTCCCCGCACCGTTGCCCGAGCGCAACGGTGCGGGCCTT
>DATEJH010000050.1:0-34563 GCA_035278205.1 Novosphingobium sp.
GGCGGGCTCGCAAGGGAGCGCCGGTCCTGCAACAGGCCTGAGGCAGGGCCTGTCATGAGCTTGCCTGCGGTGCAGGCGCTGTTGGCGTGGACCACGACTGACCGTCGCGCCCCGGCCCGCAACGCCGGCCCGATAGACCGGGAAAGGCAGCGCGCCTGCCTCTCCCGGATGGCTGGAGCATATAACCTAAACGGTTCTATTTGTCAAGACAATATCGCCGAAACGCGCGGCCCGCTCACCGTCGCCCGGTGCCGCTCCCCTGGTCGCCTCCCAGCACGCGGTAAAGCGTGATCCGGTTCGCCGCCGCGGCGAGGCGTACCGCTACTTCGGACTGGCGGGCCGAATAGAGGCTGCGCTGCGCGTCGAGGTTGTCGAGGTAGCTGTCTATACCGTGCTCGTACCGGGCCTCCGTGAGAGTGGCGGTATCGCTGGCGGCTTCGGTGAAGGATTCGGCAGAACGGAGACGGCTGGCGAGGGTACCCTGGTCGGCCAGCGCGTCGGCCACTTCACTGAAGGCGGTCTGGATTGCTTTTTCGTAAGTCGCGAGAGCGGCATCGTGCCGTGCCTTGGCGACGTCCACATTAGCGGCCTTGCCGCCGGCGTTGAAAATCGACCAGCTCGCATCGGCGCCGGCGGTCGCGGAAAACGCTCCGCCGGTGAACAGCGAGGAAAGCGCGTCGCTGGCAAGGCCGAGCAAGCCTGTGAGCGAGATCGACGGGAAGAGCTGGGCCCGGGCAACGCCGATGTCGGCATTGGCGGCGCGAAGATCGTATTCGGCGCCGATCACGTCCGGGCGGCGCAGCAGCACTTGCGAGCTCGTGCCGGCGGGCAGCACCGCAAGGCCCTGATTGACTTCGCGGATCCCCTCCGGAAGCAGCGACTGGTCGAAATCGGCGCCGACGAGCAGCCGGATGGCGTTGATGTCCTGGGCGAGGGCGGTCTGCTGCCGGGCGAGATCGCCGCGCGCGGTCTCGAGGATCTGTTGGGCCTGGCGCAAGTCGGTGCGCGGCGCGATCCCGCCTTTCAGGCGGGCGCTGGTCAGCTCGACGCTGCGCTGCGCGTTGGCGGCCGTAGCCTCGGCGATCCTGAGCAGGTCCCGATCGGCGGCATAAGTAGCCCAGGCCAGCGCGAGGTCGGACACCAGGCCGAGCCGCACCGTGCGCGCCGCTGCCTCGGTCGACAGCGCGGTGTTGCGCTGCGCCTCGGTGGCATTGGCAAGCTTTCCGAAGAGGTCGAGTTCGAAGCTCGAAACGCCGCCCTGCACCGCGTAGGTCCAGCCATTGCCGAACCCGCCGGTCCCGCCTGCGCCATTGCCGCTGCCGGCCCCGCCCGTGCCATTGCTGCCGGCGCGGCTGCGGTCGTTGTAGGTGACGCCGCCGCTTACGCCGATTTCGGGGAACTGGTTCGCGCGGACCACGCGCACCTGCGCGCGCGCGGCCGCGACGTTGGCCGCCGCGACGCGCAAGTCGCGGTTGTTGGCAAGTGCTTGCCCGATCAGCTTCTGCAGGCGGGGGTCGCGGAATATCTCGGTGTAGGAGACTACCGGAAGCGCGGCTTCGCTCTGGGCGAGATAGGCGTCGCCGACGGGCCATGACGGCGGCACAGGCGCTGCCGGGCGCACATATGCGGGCGCCATCGAGCAGGCACCCAGCATCAGAACCGGAACAAGCGCAAGCGGCCTCGTCCTCACGCGGTCTCTCCCGACGCGGCGGCCCGCCTGGCAAGCTTGCGCCGGGCGGCGGCAAGGCCGTCGCGCACGCTGCGGCGCACGATCACGAAGAACAGCGGGATGTAGAAGATGGCCAGAAGAGTCGCCGTCAGCATGCCGCCGATCACCGAAGTGCCGATGGCGATGCGGCTGTTGGCGCCCGCGCCGGTCGAGACGGCCAAAGGCACGACACCGAAGATGAACGCAAAGCTCGTCATCAGGATCGGCCGCAGACGGATGCGCGCGGCCTCCAGCGCGGCATCGATCACGCGCTCGCCGCGCTTCTCCGCCATTTCGGCAAATTCGATCATCAGGATCGCGTTCTTGGAGGCGAGGCCCATGGTCGTGAGCAGGCCGATCTGAAGATAGACGTCGTTCTCCAGGCCGCGCAGCGTCACCGCGAAAATCGCGCCGACGAGCCCGAGGGGGATGACGAGCAGGACGGCAACGGGGATCGACCAGCTCTCGTACAGTGCGGCAAGGCAGAGGAAGACGACGAGCAGCGACAGGGCATAAAGCAGCGGCGCTTGACCGGAGGACAGCCGTTCCTCGTAGGACGCGCCCGCCCAGGCGATGCTGGTGCCGGGGATCTTGTTGGCCAGTTCCTGCATCACGTTCATGGCCGTGCCGGAGCTGACGCCCGAGGCAGGCTGCCCCTGTATCTCGAACGCGGAAAGGCCATTGAAGCGCGAGCTCGTGCTCGGCGTGGTCGACCAGCCGGTGCTGGCGAAAGCCGAGAAGGGCGACATCGAACCGTCAGCCCCGCGCACGTACCACTGGTCAAGGTCCTCGGGCCGGGCGCGGAACTGGGCATCGCCCTGGACGTAGACGCGCTTGACGCGGCCCTGATCGATGAAGTCGTTGACGTAGCTGCCGCCCCATGCAGTCGACAACGTGGAGCTCACGTCGCCCTGGCTGAGGCCATAGGCACTGAGGCGCGGCGTATCGATATCCACCTTCAGCGTCGAGACATCGGGCAGGTCGCTCGGGCGCACGCCCACCAGGCGGCTGTCTTCGCCGGCCATGGCCAGCAGCCTGTCGCGCGCTGCCAGGAACTTGTCGCGCGGCATGCCGCTTACGTTCAGCAGTTCCATGGTGAAGCCCGCGGACGTTCCCAGCCCCCTTACCGCGCCCGGCACCAGCGTGAAGACCTGTGCGTCGCGAAGCCCCGTGAAGGCGGTGGTTGCGCGGTCGACGATGGCGCTGGCAGTGTTCTGCGGCCCGGGCCGGTCGTCCCAGGGCGTCAGCATGAGAAAGCCCTGGCCGGTGTTCTGGCCGGAGGCGCCCAGCCCGCCGCCGGAGAGCGTGAAGGACGTCTGGACGTTCTTGCCCTCCGTCGTGAGGAAGTAGTTTTCGACCGCTTGCTGCACTTCCTGGGTACGCCCGATCGCAGCCCCGGGCGGGAGCCGGTACTGCACCAGAACGACGCCCTGGTCCTCGTTCGGGAGGAAGCCGCTGGGAAGGCGAAAAAACATCAGTACGAGAAGGACGCAGACGACGGCATAGATGCCGAGGAACAGCCACTTGCGGTCGACCACTTTCTGGATCCAGCCGCGATAGCGTGTGCTCAGGGTCTGAAAACCGGTGTTGAAGCCCCGCTTGAAGCGTTCGGACCTGGCGGCGAGGCCGGGAAAGCGGCGTGCGGTCCAGCCGGGTTCGCCCTCACCGTCGGGCTTGCGGGGCTTCAGGAGCGTGGCGGTGAGCGCAGGGCTCAGGATCAGGGCCACAAGCACTGACAGCACCATGGCCGAGACGATCGTCAGCGAGAACTGGCGATAGATCACGCCCGTCGAGCCGCCGAAGAAGGCCATGGGCAGGAACACCGCGGACAGGACGAGCGCGATCGCCACCAGCGCGACCTGGATTTCGGCCATGGACTTGATCGTCGCCTCGCGCGCGGACATGCCGGGGTTTTCCTCCAGCAGGCGTTCGACGTTCTCGACGACGACGATGGCGTCGTCGACCAGCAGCCCGATCGCGAGCACGAGGCCGAAGAGGGTCAGCGTGTTGACCGAAAATCCCGCCGCGTAGAAGACCGCGAAAGTCCCCAGCAGGACAACGGGCACGGCGATCGCCGGAATCAGCGTGGCGCGCCAGGACTGCAGGAAGACGAACATGACGATGACGACGAGCACGATCGCCTCGAACAGCGTCTTCTCCACGTCGCTGACCGACAGCTTGATGAAGTTGGTGGTGTCGTTGGCATAAGTGTAGGCCAACCCATCCGGCATGTCCTCGGCCAGCGACTGCATCCTCGCCTTGACCAGTTCGGCAGTCCTGAGCGCATCGGCGCCGGGCGAAAGCGAGACCGACATGCCGGCGCCCGGATGGCGGTTGACGCGGCTGATCACCGCATAGCTCTCTGCCCCGATCTCCACGCGCGCGATATCGCCGATGGTGACGGTTGACCCATCGGTCTGCGTCTTGACGACGATGCGGCGGAACTGGTCCGGCGTCTGCAGCCGCGACTGGGCCGTCACCGTCGCATTGAGGATCTGCCCCTGGGGCGCCGGGACGCCGCCGATCTCGCCCGCCGCGATTTCCGTGTTCTGCGCCCGGACCGCGGAGATCACATCGCTCGGCATCAGGTTGGTCGCGGCCAGCTTGCGCGGGTCGAGCCAGATGCGCATAGCGTGCGGAGAGCCGAAGACATTGACGTCGCCCACGCCCGGAACGCGCGACAGGGGATCCTGGATATGCGACGCCAGGTAGTCGGCGACGTCGACGTTGGAACGCGTGTCGGTCGTGTCGTAGACGGCCACCAGCAGCAGCGGGTCCGGGTTGGACTTGCTGACACGTACCCCCTGGTCCTGCACTGACTGCGGCAGGCGCGACAGCGCGCTGGAGATCTGGTTCTGCACCTGGACCTGTGCAATGTCCGGGTCAGTGTCCTTCGAAAATGTCGCGGTAATGGTGGCCTGGCCGCGATTGGAAGACTGCGAGCTGAAATAGAGCAGGCCGTCGAGCCCGGTCAGCTGCTGCTCGAGGATCTGGGTGACGCTGTTCTCGATCGCCTGGGCCGAAGCGCCGGGATAATTCGCGCGGATGTTCACCTGCGTCGGCGCGATGTCCGGATACTGTTCGTTGG
Organism: Novosphingobium sp.; assembly: GCA_035278205.1. Taxonomy (GTDB): domain Bacteria; phylum Pseudomonadota; class Alphaproteobacteria; order Sphingomonadales; family Sphingomonadaceae; genus Novosphingobium. Next base: position 4,797 of record DATEJH010000050.1, read on the forward strand.
GCAGGGTCGCCAGCGCACCGACGCCCGCGAGCATGACGATGATCGCCAGGACCCAGGCGAATATCGGGCGGTCGATGAATATCCGGGACATGCGGCGCTCAGTCCGCCCTGGTCGAGCCGGCGTTGCCGACCTTCTGCGGCGCGGAGACGGGCACCGGCTTGATCGGCGCGCCCTGTTTCAGGCCGTTGAGTCCCTGGACGATGACCTTGTCGCCCCTGGCAAGGCCCTGCGTGACGACGAAGGCATTGCCGCGGCTACGATCGGCGGTGACCTTGCGGCGCTCGACCTTGTCCCCCTTGCCGGCGATCAGGACATAGGACGTGCCGTCGAAGTCACGTAAAACGGCCGATTGCGGTATCAGGAAAGCATCGGGATCCACCACCTGGTCGAACACGGCGTTGACGAACATGCCCGGCAGCAGCAGCCCGTCGGGATTGGGGAAGCGCGCGCGCAGCGCCACGGTGCCGGTGCTCTCGTCGACCGTGACTTCGGAGAACTGGACCGTTCCGGGCAGCGGATATTCGCTGCCGTCGTCGAGCTTGAGCCGGACCTGCGTGCTGCCCCGCGTCGCCCCGCCGCTTGCCAGCTTGCGGCGAAGCGTGGTGAGATCGGCCGCCGACTGCTGCATGTCGACGTAGATCGGATCGGTGCGCTGGATCACCGCGAGCGGATCGGCCTGGCTGGCGCTCGCCAGGGCACCGACAGTAGAGAGCGAGCGGCCGATCCTGCCGCTGATTGGCGCCGGAACGGTCGTGAAGCGTAGGTTGATGCGTGCGGTGTCGAGCGTCGCGGCGTTCTGGGAAACCGCCGCCCTGGCTACGCGCGCGCTGGCAAGGGCATCGGTATAGTCCTGCCTGGCGATCGCTTCCATGTCCGCCAGCGGCTTGTACCGCTGCGCCTTCGCACCGGCGGCATCGGCACTGGCCCTGGCGCTGGCGAGGTTCGCCTCAGCCTGATTGACAGCGGCGCGATAGAGGCTCGGGTCGATCTGGAACAGCGGCTGTCCGGCGCGCACATAGCCACCTTCCGTGAAGTAGCGTTTCACGATCACCCCGGAGACCTGCGGCCGTACTTCGGAGGTTTCGAAGGCCACTGTCCGCCCGCCGAGCGTAACTTCCACGGGAACCGAGGAAGGGGCGGCGATGACATACCCGACCTGCGCGGCGCGGTGCGGCTGCCCGTTCTGGGGCTGCCCGGCGGAACAGGCACCCAGCGCGGCGAACGATGCAATCACAAGAATGCCCTGCCGGGCGCGCGGGAATGCGTACGGAGAGGAGGGAGATAGCTTCAAAAGACGCACCGTCTGAGGACCAGTCGCGGCCGTATCGATCTAATCTTGCGTCTCTGCAAGCTCGCATATCACAACTGCGACAATTTCTTACACCCTGCGAAGAACCGCGTACGCCTGATGCGGCGGCGCTTGTATTGTTAATTTCATGAGTGTTGAGCGGAGTCTTGGTGAAATTTTACCGCAATTATGGCCGTCATTCTGAAATAACTGGAATGCAAGTACGCGGTGGTTGGTTCGAAGATATTATCGGCTGATTTCACACCGACACGACGTCCTGGCGAGTATCGCCGCGGCGATCATTTCCTCTGGCACGGAGCATTGAGAATGATCAATGATTCAAGCTTTCCTCCCCGGTAGAAATGCGGGCTGGAGGTCGAATGTCATGGCAGTTCCGGGAAGAAGAGTTGGCGCGATCCTGCTGGGCGCGGCAGGACTGGCAAGCGGCACTCTGTCCGCGCAGGAACCGAAGGCGGGAGGGGCGAGCGAGATCATCGTCGAGGCGCCTCGTTCGCTTCCGCTTCGGGCGGAACGCTCCCCTTTCACGGGTGCGCCGATCATCACTTCCACCGTCAGGATTCCGGTGTTCTACGATGATCTCGATCTCGCGCAGCCGCGCAATCAGGCGCGGCTCATGACCCGCGTCCAGCGGGTCGCGCAGGATGCGTGCAAGGAACTCGACCAGATCCATCCGTTCAGTCCCGATGCGGACTGCGTGGCCAAGGCCGTGGCCAGCGGCTCGGCCGCCGCAAAGGGAGCCATCGCCGCGGCGATGGCCGGAGAATAGACGCAGCGGTCAGATCGTGACGGTCAGGCCACAATGCCCGGAAGGTCCAGCCCCTTTTCCCGCGCACACTCCAACGCGATCTCGTAGCCCGCATCGGCGTGGCGCATGACGCCGCTCGCGGGGTCGTTCCACAGCACTCGTTCGAGCCGCCTCGCCGCTGCTTCGGTACCGTCGGCGACGACGACCATTCCGGCATGCTGCGAATAGCCCATGCCCACGCCGCCGCCGTGATGGAGCGAGACCCATGTGGCGCCGCTGGCGGTGTTGAGCAGCGCATTGAGCAGCGGCCAGTCCGACACCGCGTCAGACCCGTCCGGCATGGCCTCGGTCTCCCGGTTGGGGCTGGCGACGGATCCGGAATCCAGATGGTCGCGGCCGATTACGACGGGTGCCTTCAACTCGCCTGTCGCCACCATTTCATTGAAGGCGAGGCCGAGGCGATGACGGTCGCCCAAGCCCGCCCAGCAGATGCGCGCGGGCAGGCCCTGGAACCTGATCCTCTCGCGGGCCATGTCGAGCCAGTTGTGAAGATGCCTGTCGCCGGGGAGCAGCTCCTTCACTTTGGCATCGGTGCGGTAGATGTCCTCAGGATCACCTGAGAGCGCAGCCCAGCGGAACGGACCGATGCCGCGGCAGAAAAGCGGGCGGATATAGGCGGGGACGAAGCCGGGGAAGGCAAAGGCGTTTTCGACCCCTTCGTCACGCGCCATCTGGCGGATGTTGTTGCCGTAGTCGACCGTGGGCACGCCGGCGGCATGAAAATCGAGCATGGCGCGCACGTGAACCGCCATGGAGGCGCGGGCAGCCGCAGCGACCGCCTTGGGTTCCCGTTCGCGGCGCTCGAACCACTCGGCCACGCTCCATCCGATCGGCAGGTACCCGTTGACCGGATCATGGGCGGAAGTCTGGTCGGTCAGCAGGTCGGGGCGGATACCCCGAGCGAACATCTCGGGCAGCAGCTGGGCCGCATTGCCGAGCAGGCCGACCGAGGTTGGGCGCCCGTGCGCTTTCGCACGGTCGAGGATGGCCATGGCCTCCTCGATGGACGCGGCGCGATGTTCGAGATAGCCGGTGCGCAGGCGCATCTCGATGCGGCTTTCCTGGCATTCGATGGCGAGACACGAGGCACCGGCCATGACTGCGGCCAGCGGCTGCGCGCCGCCCATGCCGCCAAGACCGGCAGTGAGCAGCCAGCGGCCGGAAAGGTCCCCGTCGCAGTGCTGGCGACCCATCTCCGCGAACGTCTCGTAAGTGCCCTGAACGATGCCCTGGCTGCCGATGTAGATCCACGACCCCGCCGTCATCTGGCCGTACATGGCAAGTCCCCTGCGGTCGAGCTCGTTGAAATGCTCCCAGGTCGCCCAGCGGGGCACGAGGTTCGAATTGGCGAGCAGCACGCGCGGGGCGTCGGCATGAGTGCGGAACACGCCCACCGGCTTGCCGGACTGTACAAGCAGGGTCTCGTCATCCCTCAGGCGGCGGAGCGTCTCGACGATACGATCGAAGCTCTCCCAGTCGCGCGCGGCGCGGCCGATGCCGCCATAGACGACGAGTTCCTCAGGCCGTTCGGCAACATCCGGGTGAAGGTTGTTCATCAGCATGCGCAAGGGGGCTTCGGTGAGCCAGCTTCGCGCCGTGCGGTGCGTGCCGGTCGCCGGGAAAATCCGGCGTGAGTTGTCGAGGCGGGTCATTGTCGGCCTTTTGCGAAATCGAGACATGCATGAATGACACGGTGAAGCGTGGGGAGGACCTCGGGCGTATCGGCGAGCGGCGCGGGCCAGTTGGCGGGCGAGGGCTTTCCCGGTTCGACGAGATAGCCGCGCATCGCCAGTTCCATCTGCACGGCGTGGATGCCCTTGTCCGGTACCCCGTAATGCCGCGTGGTCCAACCGCCGCGGAAGCGGCCGTCGATGACGTGCGATAATATTCCTTGGGAGCAGATCGTCGCCACGGTCTCTCGCAAAACGGGCGCGCAGGCGGTACCGCCGTTCGTGCCGATGTTGAATTGCGGCAGTTCACCTTCGAACAAGCGTGGGATGCGGCTTCGGATCGAGTGGGCGTCATAGATCACGATGCGTTCGTGCGCTGCGCGAAGCCGCCTGATTTCGGCGCCGATGGCCGCGTGGTAGGGATCGAACCAGCGTTCCCGCCGCCGGGCGATCTCGGCATCGGCGGGCGGACAGGCCCCATACAGCGGCTCGCCGTCGAAGGTCTCTGCCGGGCACAGTGCCGTCGTTGCCTGCCCCGGATAAAGCGAGGCACCAGAGGGATCGCGGTTACAGTCGATCACGGTGCGCGAGAGGGCGGTGCGGACAGTCGTCGCCCCCAGATCGTGCACGAATGCGTAAAGCTCGGCGATGTGCCAGTCGGCGTCCTTGCGGGCCAGCCACGGAGAAACGAGGCGCGCTTCGATCTCCCGCGGGATCGTCGTGCCGCCGTGCGGGAAGCAGATGATCAACGGAGCCTCGCCGCGCGTGATCTGCAGCCAGTCGTTCATGGCAGCCCTGGCAACTCGACGCCGGCGGCGCGGATGATGGAGCCCGAGCGAACCAGGGCATTGGCGGCTTCCAGGTCGGGGTGGAAATGGCGGTCGGCTCCGAGCACGGGCACCTTGGCGCGCACCGCCGCGCGGACCGCTTCCAGCGCCGCGCCCGACTTGAGCGGGGCGTGGAAATCGCATCCTTGCGCCGCGGCCAGAAGCTCGATGCCCACGACGGCCGTGGCGTTGCGGGCCATGGGGATGAGCCGGCGGCTGCCGTGCGCGGCCATTGAGACGTGATCCTCCTGGTTCGCGGAAGTGGGGATCGAATCGACCGAGGCCGGATAGGCCCGCTGCTTGTTTTCCGAGACGAGCGCGGCGGCGGTGACCTGCGGGATCATAAAGCCGGAGTTCAGGCCCGGTTCCGGTGTCAGGAACGCGGGCAGCCCGGAGAGCACCGGATCGACCAGCATGGCGATGCGGCGCTCCGCCAGCGAGCCGATCTCGCAGATGGCGAGGGCGATCATGTCGGCGGCGAAAGCGACGGGCTCGGCATGAAAGTTGCCGCCGGACAGAGCCTCGTCGGTGTCCGGGAAGATCAGCGGGTTGTCCGAGACCCCGTTGGCTTCAATGGCAAGAGTGCCGGCAGCCTGCCTCAGCACGTCAAGCGCCGCGCCCATGACCTGCGGCTGGCAGCGCAGGCAGTAAGGGTCCTGCACGCGGATGTCGTTTCGGATGTGCGAGGCACGGATTGCTGATCCGCTCATGAGTTCGCGCAAGGCCCGGGCGGTTGCGATCTGCCCGGCATGGCCGCGCAAGGCGTGGATGCGCGGGTCGAACGGGGCGTCGGAGCCCTTGGCCGCTTCCGTGGAAAGCGCGCCGGTGACAAGCGCGGTCCGGAGCAGGAGTTCGGCCTCGAACAGGCCGGCAAGCGCCCATGCGCAGGAGAACTGGGTGCCGTTGAGCAGGGCGAGGCCCTCCTTCGGCCCCAGTTCGGCAGGAGCAAGGCCGACCTGTGCCAGGCCCTGCGCGGCGGGAACCCGTCTTCCTTCTATCTCGACATCGCCCACGCCGATCATGGCGGCGGCCATGTGCGCCAACGGCGCGAGATCGCCGCTGGCGCCCACCGAGCCCTGCACCGGGATCACGGCCGTCACGCCTCGGGCAAGCATGGCCTCGAGCAATGCGGCGGTAGCCGGCGCCACCCCGGAGGCGCCTTGTGCGAGGCTGGCGAGCTTGAGCGCCATCATCAGCCGGACGACCTCCGCCGGCGTCGGCTTGCCGGTGCCCGCCGCGTGGCTGAGCACGATATTGCGCTGGAGCCTGGCAAGGTCCGCATCCTCGATGCGAATGCTGGCCAGCTTTCCGAAGCCGGTGTTGATGCCGTAGACGGGTTCTCCATGCGCGATGATCCGCGCTACCGCTTGTGCCCCGCGTTCTATTGCGGGCTCGGCGTCCGGCGCCAGGCGAAGCGGTGCGCCGCGATAGATGGCCCGCCAGTCGGCCAGCGGTACGTGGCCGGGATTGAGAGTGACGGTGCTCACTGACCTCTCCGGATGCGCTGGTGAAGAGGATTGAAGCCCACGCGATAGACAAGCTCGGCCGGGCTCTCGATGTTCCAGATAGCGAGGTCGCAAGCCTTGCCTGGCTCCAGGGTGCCCACGTCCGCCTCAAGCCCCAGCGCCTTTGCCGCGTTGCGCGTGACGCCCAGCAGGCATTCCTCGACGGTCAGGCGAAACAGCGTCGCCCCCATGTTCATCGCCAGCAGCAGCGACGTCATTGGCGAGGTGCCGGGGTTGCAGTCCGTCGCGAGCGCGATGGGTACGCTCGCCTTCCGCAGCGCCTCGACCGGCGGGGCGCGGGTCTCGCGCGTGAAGTAGAACGCGCCGGGCAGCAGGGTCGCCACGGTGCCCGCGCGCGCCAAGGCGGCCGCGCCTTCCTCGTCGAGCCACTCGAGATGATCGGCCGAAAGCGCGCCGAACCCGGCAGCAAGGGCAGCGCCGTGCTGGTTCGAAAGCTGCTCGGCGTGGAGCTTGACCGGCAGGCCCGCCGCCTCAGCGGCTTCCATCACGCGGCGGGTCTGCGCGGCGGTGAAGCCGATGCCTTCGCAGAACGCATCAACAGCGTCGGCAAGTCCCTCTCGCGCGATGGCGGGTATCATCTCGCGTGTCAGGATATCGATATAACCGTCTGCATCTCCTGTATATTCCGGTGGCAGCGCGTGGGCGCCCAGGAAAGTCGTCCTGACCCCAACGTCACGCTCGTGCGCCAGGCGCCGCGCGGCACGCAGCATGCGGCGCTCAGTCTCGAGCGTGAGGCCATAGCCCGACTTGATCTCCAGAATGGTCACGCCCTCGGCGATCAGCGCATCAAGGCGGGGGAGGGCGCCGGCGACAAGCTCGTCCTCCGATGCGGCGCGGGTGGCGGCGACGGTGGAAAGGATGCCTCCGCCGGCGCGGGCGATCTCTTCGTAACTGGCCCCTGCCAGGCGCTGCTCGAATTCGTGCGCGCGATTGCCGGCGTGGATGAGATGGGTATGGCAGTCGATCAGGCCGGGCGTGATCCAGCGGCCTTCGCACGCGTGCTCCACTGCGGCTTCGAACCGAGGCGCTTGGGCGGCGGGGCCGGCATAGACGATGCGTCCGGCGTGCGAGGCGACGATGCCGTCCTCCACCACGCCGATGCCATCGCCGGCCATCGTCGCAAGCCGTGCCTTCTTCCAGACCGCATCGCACCGCATCAGAATCGAGGGCCTCCTCTGCACAAGCGATCTTGGCACGCACCGGCATTAATGTATAGACATAATGCTGGCAACGGAGGCTGTCATGCACGAGGAAACGAGACTGCATTTCGAAAGGCTGCTCCTCTGCGACGGCTGGAGCAGCAACGTGCGTGTGACGATCCGAAACGGCCTGGTCGCAGCCATCCACTCCGACGCCCCGCGAGAGCCGGGGGACGAAGCGCACGTGATCGGGCTGCCGGGCATGCCCAACCTTCACAGCCACGCCTTCCAGCGTGCCCTAGCGGGCCTGACCGAGCGGCGCGGGGAAGGAGAAGACAGCTTCTGGATCTGGCGCGCCGAAATGTACCGCTTCGTGGAAGTGCTCGATCCCGATGCCATGCGGGCCATAGCGGCGCTGGCTTACATGGAGATGATGGAGGCGGGCTTCACGCGCGTGGGTGAGTTTCATTACCTGCACAACGACCCAAGGGGCCAAGCCTATGCTGATCCGGCCGAGATGGGGGCGGCGCTGGCGCAGGCAGCCGAGGAAACCGGTATGGCGATGACGCTCCTTCCGGTCTTCTATGCCCAATCGGGCTTTGGGGGGCAGCCGCCGGCGCCGGAGCAGCGCCGCTTCGTCACCGGCCTCGACGGTTACGCCCTCCTGCTCGACGCCTCGCGAAAATGCCTCGAAGCGTTGCCCGACGCGCGGATAGGTGTTGCACCGCATTCGCTGCGGGCGGTCACGCTGCAGGCGCTCGCCGAAGTTGTGCACTTGGCGGACGGTCCCATTCATATCCATGTCGCGGAGCAGGAGCGCGAAGTCTCCGACTGCCTGGCATCGACCGGCGCTCGCCCGGTGGAATGGTTGCTGGCCAATGCCAAAGTCGACCGAAACTGGTGCCTGGTTCACGCAACGCATGTCACTGACGCGGAACTTGCCGGCATCGCCGGTAGCGGTGCCATCGTCGGGCTTTGCCCGATCACCGAGGCCAATCTCGGGGACGGCCTCTTTCCCGCTGTCGAGGCGGCGGAACAGGGTGTTCGCTTCGGGATCGGCTCGGATTCGAATGTCAGGATCGACATGACCGAGGAACTGAGACTCCTGGAGTACGGGCAACGCCTCGTCCGGCGCAGGCGCAATTGCCTGGGCAGCGGCGGTTCGACGGGTCGTTTCCTTTTCGACGGTGCGCTGGGCGGCGGCACCCGGGCGCTCGGAGCGCCGCCGCCTCTCGCCCCGGGGGCGCCTGCCGATCTGGTCAGCATCGCCGCCGATCACCCGGCCATGACCGGTCGGACCGGCGATGCCATGCTGGACAGCCTGGTCTTCGCCGCCGGCCGGGATGCGGTGGACTGCGTCTGGCGGCGAGGTCGCAAGTGGGTCGAGGGCGGCCGGCACCGCGAGAGGGATGCCATCGCCGCGCGCTATGCTTCCACCGTGAAGCGTCTGGCGCGATGACGCGGCCGCTGGGAGAGCAGATCCGCTCGGAGATCGAGGCGCGGATCCTTTCCGGCAATCTCGCGCCCGGCGCGCGGCTGCCGACGGAAATGGAACTGATGGAGCAGTTCGCCTGTTCGCGCATGACCGTGAACAAGGCGCTCTCCGCACTGGTGGTTTCGGGACTGATCGAACGCCGCAAACGGGCCGGCTCCTTCGTGTCCCGGCCGCGCGTGCATTCGATGGTGCTCGACATTCCAGACCTGGCGGAGGAGATCGCCGCACGCGGCCAGCTGCATCGCTACCGTCTTGTGCGCCGCAAAGTGCGCCCGGCGCGCTCGGAGCTGTTCGGGCGCACGGGCGGGCGGATACTTGCCCTGGATGGCGTGCACTTCGCCGATGGAAGTCCGTTCGCGGTCGAGCACCGCCAGGTCGATCTCGCGGCCGTTCCCGACCTGGAGACGGTCCGCTTCGACGACCTCGCGCCCGGTTCCTGGCTGCTGCGCCACATACCCTGGGACGAGGCGGAAAGCCGCATCGCTGCCGAAGGGGCGGCGGGCGAAGTGGCGGATCTGCTCGGCGTTCCTTCCGGCAGCGCGACTCTCCTGATCGAACGCCGTACCTGGCGCGGCGAGGACAGCATCACTTTCGTCAGGCAGCACTTCCGCGGAGACCTTTATGACCTGGTTGCCCGCTTCGGCCGTTCCGGCGGACGGGAGCCGCTGGTCCCCCGAGCGTGAACACCCGTATTGATCTTTGCTTAAGATATTTCAGGCAATTTGAAGTGAAATAACAACAATATCGGAGGTCAGAATGACTTCGGTCGGCTCCGATGACGAGGGTAATCGTCAGACGCAGGAAGAATGTTGCGAACCATGTGAGCAATTGCGCACATACCTGGTTTATCATCTGGATCGTGTGGAACATCACGCCGCTGACCAGCACCGGCGAATGGTCATTTTGGATTCCGGCTTGGAGATAGAACTCGAATTGTTACGTGAGTTGAATAATTGCCTCGATCAGTTTCCGCCGCTCTTTCCGGCGGCTGTCGCGCCGCATGCTCGAAGCGAGACGTGCGAATCGGCTCCGGCTCCGGCCAGCAAAAATTTTCATCCCGGCTTCAAGGTCACCGTCGTGTTGAACGACGGCGACGAGAAAAGAGGGATCGTGCGTTGGACGCAGGATGACCCGACCGGACCCGACCTCCAGCTCCTCTAGACGAGCCCGGCGGTACGCCATGGCCCCGGCGTCTGCGGCCGGATCAGTCTCCATCATGGGCCGGAGGTAAAGGTGTCGCAGAAACAGCGCGAGCCCCGCCGTCTCGTCCACCGACCCGCTCGCATGCGCATCGATGGGGAATGGTGCGACATCACGATCTGCAATGTCTCTTCGCGGGGGTTCATGGCCAAGTGCGCCTCGCCGCCGCCGCGGGGGACATATATCGAAGTGCGGCACCGTTCGCTGTGCATCGTCGCCAGGGTCATGTGGTCCCGCGATTCGCGGTTCGGCGTTCGGGCCCAGGACAGGATCGACATTGCCAATCTTCTCTCCGAGGGCCCGGCAAGGTCCTTTTTGCCCGGAGAAGACCGGCGCTCGGCGCGTCGTGACCGTCCGTCCCTTCCTCCCCGGCAGCCGGACCCGCAGGCGGCCGCCGAGGCAAGCCGGCGCTTTGCCAGGGTCTTCGAGTGGGTGACGCTGACTCTCGCCATGGCCGTGGCGGCGGGCCTGGTGTTCCAGATGGTCACGACCTCCCTCAGCAAGCCCATGCAGGACGTAAGGGGTGCCTTGAGGGGCGGCACCCGGACCGGATAGAAACCGAATCTCCGGCCGCCGGCTGCCCGGGCATCATCCGGCGATCTCGCTTGTTATTGAGACAAAGGGTTTTTCTTCAGGGACGACCCGACCCTCACCTGTACCGATGTTCAGGTGCGGGCCAGTCGGTGCCTGCCAGTTTGCCTTCTGCCAATTGGAAAAGGAGACGAACATGGCGCGAACGAGGGTCGCACTTCTCGCGGGCATTGTCGGGGTGGGCGCGCTTGCCCCGCTGCCGACCGTTGCCTCGGCGCATGACGAGGTCGTGCGTGAATATCACTCGTACACATACGAACGAGACGACGATGACGACGACTGGCGGGACCGCCGCTACCGCGAAAGGTATTATGACGAACGGCCGGTGGAATATCGCCGTTCCTACTACGAAGAGCGTCCCCGTTACGATCGCCGCTATCGGGGCGATCGCTATTATCGCAGCGACTGCCGGACCAGCGGCACGACAGGGGCGATCATAGGCGGCGTTGTCGGCGCATTGGTCGGCCGGGGGCTGGATCGATATGGCGACCGCACCCCGGGGACTCTGCTCGGTGCCGGCGGCGGTGCGGTCGTGGGTCACGAGATCGACAGCAAGCACCGCTGCTGAGGCAGAGCGGCCGCCAGCAGGGCATGTGCAACCAATCATGTTTCGAACTGTTTCTCAGTACACGATCTGAGGAGGTTCGGCATGTTCAAATGGGCATTGATATTCGCTGTGGCTGCCATAATCGCGGCCTTGCTGGGCTTCGGCGGCGTGGCTGGCGCAGCCGCGTCGATCGCGAAGCTGTTGTTCTTCGTCGGGCTGGCGCTCGTGGTGCTGTTCCTGATACTGGGCGTCGTCGCCGGCAGAAGGGTACCTTGAGGCCCGGTTGAAGAGTGAAGGAGGAAGCCGGGCGCGGTTGCCGCTACGCCGGCTCCTCCTCTCGGTCCTTCGAAGGGGCGGTCCTTCCGGGGTGCCGCCGCTTCTGTTTTCCTCCGACCATGGCTGTTGCCGGGCCTGAGGCGGAGCCGGCCGGAGCATCGCTTGGAAGGACCCGGCCCGTCCGGTCCAGCTTGCCCCAGCCGACGATCCATCCCGCCACCGCGGAAGCTATGGCGCGGAGCACGACCCAGTACATGATCTGCCGATAGATCAGCCGCTGCGCGATCAGCAGATGGGCCGGATAGCGCACCTGCCTTCCGTCGAGCCGATAGGCTATCCAGCCGCACAGCACGTCGATGGCCGTGAATGCGATCCAGTAGACGGCCATGTCGCCCACGTCTCCTCGCGTTTGCGCCCACCCATGTGCGGAAACGCGCAGGGCCGTGCCGACGATCGACAGCACCAGCGCGAGATCAATCAGTGGCGACATCGCCGCGAACGCGATCTGGAACAGCCACGCCTGCGGAAGGCCGACGAGACCCAGGCCGGGGGGCTGCCGGCGGAAGATGACCTGGCGATGCTTCCACAGGCATTGCAGCGTTCCGAAAGCCCAGCGGAACCGCTGCTTGGCCAGGGCTCCGAAGCTTTCCGGGGCCTCGGTCCAGGCAACCGCGCGCGGATCGTAGGTGACGCGCCAGCCCGCCCGCTGGATGGCGATGGTGAGATCCTGATCCTCGGCGAGCGTGTCTTCCGGATAGCCGCCGACGGAATCGAGCGCCGATCGGCGCCATGCGCCTACCGCTCCCGGCACGACGGTCATGGCATCGAACCCGGCCAGCGCGCGCCGCTCCAGATTCTGCGCCGTGATATACTCGACCGCCTGCCAGCGGGTTACGAGATTGACCCTGTTGCCGACGCGCGCATCGCCGGCGACTGCTCCGATTTCCCGATCGGCAAACCAGCGGACGAGGCGGCGTATCGTTTCCGGCTCGAACTGGGTGTCGGCGTCGAGTGCGATCACGATCTCTCCTCGCGCCCTCGAGAGGGCCCGGTTGAGCGCGCTCGCCTTGCCGCCGTTCTCCAGGGTCAGCAGCGTCACGCGGGGGTCGGCGCCGAAGGTCTCGCGCACGATCCGGCTCGTAGCGTCGCTGGAGCCATCATCGGCGACGATGACTTCCAGCGAGGGGTAATCGCTCGCCAGCACCCGCGCTATGGATGCGCCGATTACCTGCGCCTCATTGTAGGCCGGAATGATAACGGAAACGCCCGGCTCGAAATCCGGAGGCTCGACGCGCTTGCGGCGGCTCTGGAACCAGGCGAGGGCGGTCATGATCACGGCGCGGGCGATGCCCAGCGAGATGGCGAGATAGAACAGCCAGGCCAGCAGTGCCGACAGGGCCATCAGCACGACGAACGCGGCGACGTCGACGCGAACGGCGGCGAGGTCCCGCGCCGATATAGCGGGCATCGCACTCGCCTGCGGGATTCCGACAAGCTGGGAAGCGGTTACGAAGCCGTAGCCTTGCGCCTTGAGCGCGGCAATGATGCGCGGCAGCGCCACGACCGTTTGCGCCCGGTCTCCGCCGCCATCGTGCAGGAGCACCACATTCATCGATTTCGTGCTCGAGGCGGATCGCATCTGATCGAGCACCTGCTGCACGATCGCGTCCGCCCCTGGCCGCTGCCAGTCGTTTGGATCGACGTGGAGCCCGACAACCGTGTAGCCTGCTTTCTGCGCCTCCAGTGCAGGGCCCAATTCGTCTGCCGTGGTAGGCTCGGCATCACCGAAATAGGGCGCGCGGAACAGTGTCATGCTCCGTCCCGTATAGGCTTCGACCAACCGCTGAGTGGCGTTGAGTTCAAGGCGCGTCTCGCTCGCGCCGGCGTTGGCGAGGTTGGGGTGGGTGTAGGTGTGGTTGCCCAGTTCGTCGTGATCGGCGACCATGCGCTTGAGCAGGCCTGGACTGCCGAGGGCATTTTCCCCGACAATGAAGAAGGTGGCCGGCACGTGCGCCGCTTCGAGTTCGTTCAATATCTGCGGCGTCCATTTGGGATCGGGGCCGTCGTCGAATGTCAGCGCCACCAGCTTCAAATTGGCGCCGCCCGCGCGCTGGACCACGTAGGGCGTGGGCAGGGCATCGTAACTCTCGTCACGGATCACGCCGCTGCGATCGAAACGAAGAGTGCGGCTGCCGCCGCGCGGGGTCGCCGTAATGCGAAGAATTTCCCCAGTACCCTCGACGTCGACGCTCCCGGGCGTCGTTATGCCGGTGAGATCGGGCTGCCCGCCCTTGCGGAAGGCGGTAAGGTCATTCCAGAAGCCCGGGTCCTCGCTGCCGAGGCGCCAGAGCGCCATGCTGCGGACGCCGAGGCGGCGAAGGACGGCCATCTCGTTCCAGCTCGCGGCTGCGTCGAGCATCCAGATCGTGTGATGCTGATCGTCGTCGTCATAGGCAAAGGCCGCATTGCCGCTCGCCGGATCAAATGCGATGCGCGCACTGCTGTCGTGCGCCGCCAGCCAGGCATCCTCGATCGAGAGGGCGTCGGTCTGGTTGCCATGCCAGTCGTAGGCGTAGCTCCCCAGGGCGACGACGACCTTGTCCTGGCCGATGCGCTTCAACGCGTTCTGGACCTCTGCCACATACCAGTCCTGCGCGGCGATGGGGCCGGCATCGCCGCCCTGCCAGTGCTGGTCGTAGGCCATGAAGATGACCTTGTCCGAAATCTTGGCGATCGCTGCGATCGGCCAGTTGCCTTCGGCCGGTGCCGTCACCGCGAGCGGCAAGTTCGGGGGCAGGGCAGTGCGAAGCTCTTTCAGGAAGGCGAGGTAATCCGTCAGTGCCTGGGGCGGAAGCGCCTCGAAATCCAGGACAAGGCCCTGTTCGTGACGCTGCGCGACCATGTCCGAAAGGCGGAGTGCAATCGAATGACGCTGCTGCTTGTCGTGAAGGAACACCGCGGCGCCGGCGCCGTCCCATTCCGATTCCGTCAGGTTCTGCACCATCGGCAGTATCTTGAAGCGGTGCGGCTGACCGCCCGCCAGACGGTCGAAACGACGATCCTCCTCGATCGAGATGTCGTGGCGCGGTCCCGATATGCTGACCAGTGCAGGCACCACCCAGTCCAGGTCATTGCCGTGATGGACCAGCGACTGGAAGCTCTCGTCGTTGTTCGGGAGGTAGAATCCTATGCTGAGGGGCTTCTGCTGCGATCCGGTCCCCAACTTGGGCAGCCACGAGGTCAGCCTGTGCTTCAGTCGCGATCCGTGCAAGGTGGACGCGTGCAGGCGCGGTACTGGCAGCTCGAGTTCCTGTTGCCGGGGTACGGCGACAAGCGTCGTCGCGAATGCCACCGCACCCAGGACGACCGCCGCCAGCAGTGCCGACAGGGCACGGCGGGCCCAGCGGCTCCTGCGGCCTGTGGGATCATAGAAAACGGGCTTGGTCATGGCTCTCCAGGAGGTCCGCAGATAAATCCGTTCGCGCCGCATGGACCAGGCGCCATGATGGCAACCTGATCGGCGTCTTAATTTTTCGTCATCTTTGAAATCGAGGGTGCTCGCAGTCCGGCCTGGGGAACGGCGGCATGCAGCGCAGCCAGGGTTGCCGCGACAAGCCGCTGACTGTCGCGCCGGAGGTAATGATTGCCGGGCAGACCCTGGACCAGAGCCCCGCTTCCCCGCAGCGCAGGGCAAAGGCTGTCTTTCTCCTTCACTCCGTAGACGCAGATCACCGGCGCCCAATCGAGCGCGCGTATTGCCTGCAGCGGACGGGCATCCGGGGCGCCGAGATAGGCGATGCTGCTGGGATCGGCGCGAAAGTACACGTCGCGCGCGGGCACCGTCAGATCTATGGCCGCGACACGGGCGAGCAGGCCTCGAGGCAAGTCGGGGGCGATGGCAGCGACGATGTCGGCCCCGTAGGACTGGCCCATCAGGACCACGCGCTGGGCGCCGGTGCGTTCAAGCGCAAAACGGATCGCGCCGGTCACGACATCACGAGCCTGCGCGCGCGTGCGGTGGCTGGCGAATACTACCGGCGAACTTACCCCGACCACCGGAACCCCGCGGGCCGCCAGCGCCTCGGCGACGTCGGCGCCCATGCCGAAGCCGAAACCCATGTCGCCCGACAGGAACACTGCTGCGACGCGGGGGCGGGGGTTCTTCGAGGGAAAGAAAACGATCGGCCTGGAACCGAGCAGGTGCAGTACGGGAGCGTTGACCGCAACGATTGCCATTGCTGCCCCGATCAGCACACCGATCGCCAGCTTTTGCCGCCAGCCCCGGCGTGCCGCGCGGGAACGCAGGCGAAAGGAAGTGTGATCTGCCTTCATGCCGTCTGCATCCCTTCGTATGTGCGGCCGGGCTCGCCCGTCGATGCGCGGCGTCGGACCGGCGGGGGCGGAGAACCGGGTCCCTTGGCAATCAGCCGCGAAACGTCGCGCAGGCCCTGAATAAGACCAAGGCCGTGCGGACCGGCGACGTAGCGCGGCTCCCAGTTCGGCGCGAATTTCTCCTTGTAGCCGCGAAGTCCGCGAAAACCGTAGAATCGTTCTCCGTGGCGAAAGACAAGCGCTGCGGCCTTGGCCCAGGCGGGAGCCAGATTGCGTCCCTCGATGCCCGACAGGGGCACCATTCCAAGCGTAAAACGACGGTATCCGCGCGCCTTGGCCCAGAGCAGCAGGTTCGCGAAAAGGAAGTCCATGGTGCCGCGCGGCGCGTCGTCGCGATGGCGCATGAGGTCTACGGAGGCTTCGGTCTTGTCGGCGGTGAGCCACAGGTTGGCGAAGGCAACGATGCGGTCACCCGCCGTGACCAGCGCCACGTCGAAATTGCCCAGATAATTGCGGTCGAAACTGCCCAGGCTGAAGCCTTTCTCCTGTCGCCCCTTCGCTGCCATCCACTCACTGGAAATCTCATCGAGCTCGTCGAGGATAACGGGGACCGCTGCTGCCGGGACGATCCGCAGCCGCGCGCCCATCCTCGCCGCCGCGCGTTCGGACTTGCGGACGCTGCGCAATTGCGGCGTGTCCAGTTCGAATGCCTGGAGGTCTATCACGGCCTCCTCGCCGTATTTGACGATCTGCAGGCCCATCCCGATCGCCAGGTCGAGAATGGCGGGCGAAACCTCGTAGAGCATCAGCCGCGCCTGCTGCCGGTGCGAAAGGTCGCGTATCCTCCAGAGCAATTCGCCCCATGAGTTCTCCGCGCCGACCGGATCCCCCATCACGATCCAGCTGGCCCCCTTGACCTGATACATGATGAAGGCGTCGCAGCTTGAAGAGAGGAGGAAGCGCTTGTCCCCGGTCAGCGCCAGCATGGCTTCCGTGCGGCTGCTGCCGGCAATGATGGCGCGTATGGCGGGAGCCGCCTCTTCCAGCGTCTGCCCGTGGCGCGGCGCGGCCGTTGGCGCGAGCAGGCGCCATGTGGCGAAGCTTGCGAGGAATACGGCGCAGGCGAGGGCCGCGCGCAAGTAGCGCGGCGCATCGGCACGAAGCGCGAACTTCCACCAGAGATCGTCGCTGTACGGCACGTGCCGATAGACGAACAGGCCGGTCCAGACGGCGAGAGCAGCCGCCATCGCTATCGCCGCCAGCCATCCCGAGGCGAGGGGCTCCTCGGTAAGGGCAGTGCGGCGGTAGAAGGCGCGGCGCGTCAGATGGAGAAGACCGGCCAGGGCAAGGCAGACGAAAGCCTCCTCGTAATCGATACCCTTGGTGAGTGAAAAAACGGCTCCCGCCACGAGGAGCAGGCGCGTGGCCAAGCAAGCGCCGTCCAGCCTGCGATAGAGGCCGGGCGCCAGCAGCAGCAGCGCCGTCCCGACCAGGCTTGCGGCGATGTGGCTTGCCTCGATGAAGGGAAAGGGCAGGAAATCGGCCAGCAGGCCCATCCGCGCGTGGATCGCAGGGAGTGAGCCGGAAAGCAAAAGCATCCCGCCGCCCAGGAACACGGCCGAACTCAGCACGAGGGGCGAGAGGCTCGTTGCGAGGGCCTGCATTCCGTCGACCAGTATCGTCACCCTGCGGCTGCGCAGGCACTCGCGCCAGGCCAGGAGCAGCGATGCGATGACCAGGGGCAGCAGGTAATAGACCACGCGGTAGGCGATGAGCGCCGCGAACAGGTCCGCCCGGTCATTCGGCACGACGGCGAGGACGACCGCCTCGAACACTCCGAGCCCCCCGGGAACGTGGCTCACCAGCGCGACAATGATGCCCAGCGCATAGGCCAGCACGAATGTTGGCAGTTGTCCGGGATCGGCGGCGGGCAGCAGAACGAAAAGCGCAGCGGCCGCGCAGGAGAGATCGACGATGCCGGCTCCGCCCAGCGCAAGGATTTGGCGCGGGCGCGGGATGGGCAGTCTCAGCCCGAGGATCGAGACGGGGCGGCTCACGAGCCTGGCTGCGAGCACGAGTGCTGCCATCAGCGCGAGCATCGCGCTGCCGGCGACGTGCGCGGTCTCAGGGCCGAGCACGACCGCGCCCAGTGCCAGCGGTCCGCTGTGAACCAGCATGGCAGCGGCAGCTATCGTCACTACGCCCGCCCAGAAATTGGCGGCCGCCAGCGCAACCACTCTGGCGACATCAGGGCCGTCAAGCCCGGCGGCGACATAGATGCGATAGCGGGCCGATCCGCCGGTCAACAGCGACAGGCCGAGATTGTGGCTGAGAGTATAACTGGTGAACGAGGCGAGAGCGGCCGTGCGCCATGGCAAGGGGCGCCCGATGATCCGCAGTGCGAGATAGTCATAGAATGTCAGGGCAAGATAGCTGGCAGCAGTGAAGCCCAAAGCCAGCCCGATCTGCCCCGGGCCCAGTGCATGTAGCGCGGCTCGAACCTGGGCATAGCGGATCTGGTGCGTCAGCGAGTCCAGTGCCGCGAACCCGAGCGCGATGATCGCGAGGACGACTCCCGCCGTTATGACGCGCCGGCGGCGGTCGAGAAGTTCGGCCAGCACCTTCATGCGGGCACAAACCTGACGCGCGTCCAGATCTGCGACTTGCACAGGAGGCCGCGAAGCACGCATCCCTTGATCCTCAGCCGCGTCGGTGAAAGTTCCTCGATCTGGGAGGCGAAGCGGCGCCCCATGTCGGGCACGAAGATGGTGCCGCTCCACACGCCATTGCCGCGAAAGCGGTAGTCCTCAAGTACCTGGGTGCCCAGCAGACGGGGCACGCTGCCGGCGGCATCGGCCTCCGCTTCCGCGCTGGCCCAAACGATCCGCGCGCAGAGAGCCTCGCCGCAGGCGGCGGCATGGACCGCAACGGTGCCCTTCGGATTCATCCAGAAGCCTTCCGCATCGGCCGCCCTGCTGACATCGTGCCCGGAGGCGGAGGCGGGAAGGATGGCAAGCAGCAGGATCAGAAGGGCGCGTCGCATCGCAGGCTCCGTGAGGTCGCCACCCAACTAGGCGGGACTGGATTGCCCGGCGTTCTCCTCAAGATGAAAATTCGGTAATCTTCGGCCGCGCTCTGGCGGAACCTGCCTTGCATGAGCAACAATGAGCGATACTAAAGCAGCGCGCCAGAAGCCTGAATCGTCATTGCGAAGAGCAACGCGACGAAGCAGTCCGGAGATGGGGACGGCAAGGGGAATGAGCCAGAAGATCCTTCTTGTCGAAGATGATGCGACCACCGGCGATTTCATAGCCAAGGGCCTGGACGAAGCCGGGTTCATCGTGGATCGCGCGGAGAACGGCCGCGACGGGCTGTTCCTGGCCACTGACGGCGGGTACAGCTGCATTGTCCTTGACCGAATGCTGCCGGGCCTCGACGGAATGTCCGTGCTCGCCGCCTTGCGTAGCGCGGGCGTCGAAACGCCGGTCCTTATCCTTTCCGCGCTGGGCTCGCCCGAAGACCGCATACAAGGGCTGACGCGCGGCGGTGACGACTATCTGGTAAAGCCGTTCACTTTCGCCGAACTTCTGGCGCGAATTCGCCTGCTGATCCGCCGGAGCACATCGGGTAATGGCGTCAATACGGTGCTGCGCTGCGACGATCTCGAGATGGACCTGCTTTCCCGTCGGGTCCGCCGCGACGGCCGTGTCATAGACCTGCAGCCGCGTGAGTTCCGGCTGCTGGAATTCCTGCTGCGCCATGTCGATCAGGTCGTTACGCGAACGATGCTCCTCGAAGGGGTGTGGGATTACCATTTCGATCCGGGAACCAATGTCGTCGACGTTCACGTCAGCCGGCTACGCAAGAAGATCGACGAAGGGGCGCAGCGCCGTCTGCTGCATACGGTTCGGGGCGCGGGCTATCGCATTGGCGTCGAACCATGATCTGGCGGTCGACCACGTTCCGGTTCGCCGCGCTGGTCTTTCTGTTCCAGATCATCACCGCAGCGGTGCTTCTCCTGGGCCCGGCCGCATTGCTGCGTTCGCAGAGCAGGGCACAAGCCGTAGCGGCCGCCGAGAACATGCGCGACGACCTGCTGGAGACTTATTCGGACGGCGGTCTTCCCGCGCTTGTCAACGCCGTGGACAATCGCGTGTCGCGCGGGATCGAGCGGGCGGCGGTACTGCTTGTCGCAAGCCCGGGCGGCAGACCGCTGGGCGGCAATCTCGACCAGTTGCCACCGGGCCTGACGCCTGATGTGTCCTACACGCAGATCAAGCGGCGGCGCGCGGGACATGCATCGAGCGAAGCCATGCTCGTGCAATCGCTTCGGCTGCCGCACGGGTATATCCTGCTGACCGGCACTGTCGTCGAAAGCGAGCGGCAGATAATATCCCGTCTCGAGCGGGCGAGCATGATCGCGCTTGCACTGTCGGTCGTCTTTGCCGCTCTGGCCGCGTTCTTCTCCACCCGCTTCATCCTCAACCGCCTCGGAGCCAGTATCGCTACACTGAGCGACGTGCGCGAGGGCGACCTTTCGCGGCGGGTCCCCCCGGACGACACGGGCGATGCCTTCGCACTGCTGGGCAGCGAGGTGAATCAGGCCCTCGAGCGCGTGGCCGCGCTCAACGACGAATTGAAGATCGCTACCGACACGCTCGCTCATGACCTGAAGTCGCCGCTGACGCGTATGCGCACCGCTCTCGACCGGATGGCTCAGCAGGTCAGCGATCCGGGTTCGCAGCCGTTTGTCGAACAGGCCCTTGCCGAAAGCGAGCGCCTGATGACCATAATCGACACTGCGCTCAGCATCACCCGGGCCGAAGCGGGACTGGGGCGAGAAAGCTTCGCGGTCAGCGACCTTTCCGAACTCCTGAACAACGTCGCCGAGATATATTCTCCGCTCGTGGAAGAACAGGGCCGGGCGATCGTCGTGAAGGCGCCGGCTTCATTCGAGATGCTGGTCCATCGGCAATTGCTGGACCAATTGATCGGCAACCTCGTCGATAATGCGCTCAAGTATGGGGCGGGAACGATCACCCTCTCGCTCATGCCCGACGGCAGCGGAGCGACGATCACCGTGACCGACCGGGGGGCGGGCATCGCCCCGGGCAGACGCGGCCAGGCGCTGCGGCGCTTCAGCCGGCTGGACGAGGCTCGCGGGGGCGGCGGAGCGGGGCTCGGGCTTTCGCTGGTGCAGGCCGTCGCTCACCTTCACAACGGCACGGTCGAACTCCGCGACGGCGCGCCTGGCCTCGAAGTCGTCGTCAGGCTGAACGATATTTCCCGTCATTGAACGCGGTTGAGGGGGGGCGAGCAGCCGCCTATTTGCCTGCCAGTACCGCCGCAACGTCGATGATCTTTGGACCGGCCTGCAATGATTGTACCTGCCGCGATCCGGGCAGCGAACCCGGCATGGGGGCTGCAGCCGGCGCCTCATGCGGGGCGACGGGCTGGTCGAGGGATAGATCGGCAGTTGTGCCCTTTTCTTCGCCGGAAAGGGCGCCTTCCCGCGCGACGCCCGTGTCCCCGACGGGGAGCAGCTCGACCGCTGGTGCATCGAATTCGTATAGCTCCGGCCCGAAATCGTAGCCGAAACGGGCAGGACGCCGGTCACGATAGAAGCCATGCAGCCATAAGTCCGCGACCTGGATCGTGCCTTGCGGCGTGACGAGCGGGTAATGGTCTGGCAGCGAAGCGCTCTGTTCCAAGTTGAATGGCGGGTCCTCGTGCTGCGGGATTGAATCCAGCAAAGCCCGCATATCGCCGCCCGGCTGTTTCGGAACCGTGTTGATCGACCCGCTGACCGCGATGCCCAACAGCGGCCCCAACGCTGCTGCGCCTGTCAGGAGGGCCATGATTCTCACTTTGCGCTCCGCTGAAAACGGTATTCAGCTATTGAACGCACAACCGGACGACGGCGTTCCGGTCCTTCCTGACCGCTTCAGCGGGTCAAATCTGCACGGTGCGGAACGTCAGATCCTGTCGAATTTGTCTCGGTTATCCTCCAGCCAGTGCCGCAATGTCTTTGCGGGCCTTCCCAGAAGATATTGCACTATGTCGGAGCGTCTCCAGGCGTGCTCATTTGCCGTTTCGAACTTGAACATTTCCAGGATCAGCTTCCCGGCATCCGGGATGTTCAGCAAGGCTTCCAGGGCTGCGGCATTATACTCAAGAAAGCGCTCCTCGCTGCCGTCATAGCCGATGTCCTCTCCCAAGACCTCGCTCAACAGCTTGGCGAAATCCCTGAAGCACAACAGGTCATTCCCATTGTTGAGATGATATGAAGCACCAACATGACGGGGATCGTCGGACAGCAGCAAGGCTGCGGCGCATTCACCTATGTCGGCCTTGTCTATGAAAGTCATGTTCTTGTCGCACGGCATCGACAGCACGCGGTCCTTTTTGATCGCGTAAGCGAAAAGCGGAGTGGCCATGGTCTGCATATAATAAGCAGCGCTGTTGAGAAACGTGACCGGGAGCCCGCTCGGCTCGAGAACGGCGCGAGCGTATAAGTGCTGGATAGACGGCACATTGCCGGCGCGCTTGATAAATTCCGGCACGCGGTTGAGCGTCATGCCGGGCGGATCACCCGTCAGCCGGACTATGTGCTGAATATCGGCGGCCCCGGCTGCGTGAACGAGGTTGGTCATGGCCGTGGTTTCATCAAAAAAGTCAGGCGTAATCACGAATGCGGCATCCGCCCCGCTCAGAGCGGCCGTGAGCGAATCCCTGTCAAAGTAATCAGCGAAGCGGATATCGGCATTGGGAAAAATGCTCTTGAGCTCGTTGCGCGCTTCTTCTCTGCGAACCAGCAATCTGACGGTGACGTCCTGCGCCTGGTTGGAAATGAACTGGGCGGCAGATTTGCTGATCTCGTTCGCGCCTCCGAACAGCGCGATCGTCCTGAGTGGGCGCTTGAATTTCGATACCCTGCCGTCGTTCGGTTGAGAGTTGGTCTCGGTTGGCATGATAATATGTTCCACTCCCCCGTGATCCTCGCTTGGCATTTTCAAGCATGAGACGGGCAGGAGCACCATGATGGAGGGCGCAAAGGCTACATCAGGACCGCAAAAATCGGATCGGGCGGGCGCGCTGCACGAGCACCGGGCGGCGCATTGTCGAGCTTCTTCACGCCCGATCTGATGCGCTGCGTGCTCAAGTGCTCGCGTCCGGGGGAGCGATCCATTGGGACATCAGGCCCATGGATACAGGCAAGGGGGAATGACCAGAACCGCTTACCTCGCCGATCCCGAAGGACACCTGTTCCAAGCCGTTGAGCAGTAGGGGCTACGTGCTGATTGTTCCATTTTATGTAATTATGAGCTTCGCAAACCAGTCATTCCCACGCGGACTCCGTTGGGCCATCTTCGACATGCGGACCGGGAATCGACCCGTCCCCTATCGAAGGCACGCGACATGAAGCTTTATCATCACCCCTTGTCAGGTCATGCCCATCGCGCCCGTGTGTTCATTTCGCTGCTCGGATTGCCGCACGATCTGGTCGAGGTCGACCTGATGACAGGCGCACACAAGCAGCCTGAATTTCTCAAGCTGAATCCGTTCGGCCAGGTGCCGGTCCTTGAAGACGACGGCACGGTGATCTCGGATTCCAACGCCATTCTGGTCTACCTGGCGAAGAAGCACGATCGGACCGACTGGCTGCCCGAAGATGCGCAAGGCGCCGCGGCGGTGCAGCGTTGGCTCTCGGTCGCCGCGGGGGAGGTCGCCTACGGTCCGGCGGCGGCGCGGCTCATCACGGTGCTTGGCGCCGGCTTAAATCCCGACGAAGTGATCGGCCGGGCGCATGCCCTTCTGGCGAAGCTGGAGGCGCACCTGGTGGATCGCGAGTGGCTTGTCGGCGATGGTCCCACGATCGCGGACGTTGCGATCTACAGCTACGTCGCGCGCGCGCCGGAGGGCAATGTGGACCTGTCGGGCTATCCGGCGGTGAACGCTTTCCTGCGGCGCATCGAGGCGCTGCCGGGCTTTGTGCCCTTTGCCCAGATGCCGGTTGGTCTCGCCGCGGCGTGACGCATGAGGGCGCGCTGGCCGGCGCGCCCCCTCCTTTCAAGGCGGAAGAGCGGATATGGGGCAGGAGCAGGACAGACTGCCGATCTGGCATGATGGCGAAATATTCATGCAGGAGAAGATCGGCGCCGCGGAGCGGATGGTGTCGGTAGGGCAGCGGCTGATCCGCGACTTCTTGCCCGACCAGCATCGCGACTTCTACTCGCAACTCCCTTTCATCGTGCTCGGCAGTGTCGACGTGCAGGGAGACGCTTGGGCGACCTTCCTTGAAGGCCGGCCCGGCTTCATGTCCTCTCCCGCACCCACTTCGCTCGACATTGCCGTGCTGCCCGACGCTGACGATCCGGCCGGCAAAGGCGTGGCGGAGGGAAAGGCGATCGGGCTTCTCGGCATCGAGATGCACACCCGGCGGCGCAATCGCATGAACGGTGTCGTATCCGCCAGGGCCGGCGGCATGCGCGTCGATGTCGAACAGAGCTTTGGCAACTGCCCACGCTACATCCAGTTGCGGGACTTCGCCTTTGCCCGCGAACCAGGGAGTCGTTTCGAGGGCAGGGTGGAGGAGCTCGCCATGCTCGATCCGGCAGCTCTGGCGCTGATCGAGGGGGCCGACGCATTCTTCGTCGCTTCCTATGCCGATCGCGGATCGCGGCGGCAGGTCGATGTGTCGCACCGCGGCGGCAGGGCCGGTTTCGTCCATGCGGCTGGGGATGGAACGCTCACCATCCCGGATTTCGAAGGCAACCGTTTCTTCGCAACGCTCGGCAACATCCTGCTCAATGGCAAGGCGGGGCTGACCTTCGTTGATTTCGCAAGCGGCGACATGCTGCAGATGACGGGCGATGCAGAGGTTATCCTGGACTCTCCCAAGATCGCGGCGTTTCAGGGAGCCGAGCGGCTATGGACATTCACGGCGCGCAAGATCATTCGCCGGCGCGCTGCCCTGGCCTTGCGCTGGAGGTTCCGCGAGGACGGCTGGTCGCCCAATTCGCTGGTGACGGGAGACTGGCACCAGACTGCCGAAAGGCTGCGTGCTGCGAAACCGGCAATGCAAACGCGTCATCAACAAGCAAAGGAGTTTCCCATGTCCCGTCCGCCTCTTCCTCCCTTCACCGAAGACACCGCGATCGAGAAGGTGCGCCTCGCCGAGGACGGTTGGAACAGCCGCGATGCGGCCAAGGTCGCGCTCGCTTATACCAACGACACACGTTGGCGGAATCGCGTCGAATTCGTGAACGGGCGGGAACAGGCCGAAGCCTTCCTCACCCGCAAGTGGAACCGGGAACTGGACTACCGGCTGATCAAGGAGCTCTGGGCCTTCAAGGACAACCGTATCGCTGTTCGCTATGCCTACGAATATCATGACGACAGCGGCCAGTGGTTCCGCGCCTATGGCAACGAGAATTGGGAGTTCGCCGAGGACGGACTGATGCGCGTGCGCCATGCAAGCATCAACGAGCATCCGATTGCTGAGGCAGACCGCAAGTTCCGCTGGCCGCTCGGCCGCCGGCCGGATGATCATCCGGGCCTCAGCCACTTCGGTTTTTGATTGGCCGGTGGGAGGAGCCTGATCGCTCTTCTTCCCCGCTTCCCGCCTCCCGTTTTGCCTTCCGGCTCGTCCTCGGCATGTGATCCAGACTGGCGATGCCGAGGGCGAGCCGTATAGAAGTGCTTCAACCGGATTCCCGCGGCGTCCTGAAGTGCCCGCGGGAATCCTGCGGCAATGGGGAACCGATGGATCGTTGGCAGGCGATGCGGATTTTCGTGAGGGTGGCGGAGACAGAAAGCTTCGCGGAAACCGCGCGTCACATGCACATGAGCGCGCCGTCGGTGACGCGCGCCGTCGCCGCGCTGGAAGATCTGATCGGCGCTCGTCTGTTCGTCCGCACGACCCGCTCGGTCAAGTTGACCGAGGCAGGAGCGCGCTACTTTGAGGATTGCCGCCGCATCCTGTCGGACATTGCCGAAGCGGAAGCCGCGGCGGCCGGTTCCTATGCGACCCCGACCGGGACGCTCGCCGTCACGGCATCCGCGATGTTCGGACAGATGCATGTGCTGCCGATCGTCACAGAGTATCTGGACTGCTTTCCCACGATGCGCGCGCGGACATTCTTCGTGGACCGTCCGGTGAATATCGTGGAAGAAGGCATCGACGTCGCGGTGCGCATCGGCCACTTGCCCGATTCAGGCATTACCGCCATCAAGGTGGGGACCGTGCGGCACGTCGTCTGCGCTTCCCCCGCCTATCTCGACCGTCATGGCGTCCCATCGACACCCGCCGACCTGCGGCAGCATCGCGTAGCCGCCTCGACAAGTGCCTGGGCCTCCCCCGAATGGCGGTTCGATGGAGACCAGAGGGTAACCGTGGATCCCGTGCTGCAGTGCAACAGCAACGAAGCGGTCATCGCCACAGCCAGGGCCGGATGGGGCCTGACCAGAGTGCTTCATTATCAGATCGGCCCGCACCTGCTCTCGGGCGAATTGCAGATCGTGCTCAGCGATTTCGAGGAACCGCCGCTGCCCATTCACGTCCTTTATCCGGAGGCGCGACATGCGCCCGCCAAGGTCCGGGCATTCATCGACATGGCGGTGACCCGGCTGCGGGAAAACCCGCTTCTGAATTGACGCGGAAACCGCTGCTCGTGTGAACCTGCATGGACGGCATCGCGCGCTTTCTTTGATCCCGGCGCCTACTTCAGCCAGAACCGGATCACCCCGGCAACCACGCCAAGGACGAGAACGCTGACCGCCCAGATCGCCGCCATCCAGCCCAGCCGCTTCCAAAGCGGGGCGGAGTCTGCCTCGAGAGGCGGCGGCTTCATGAGTGATATCCCTCATGACCCACCTTGCCGCGGAACACCCAGTATGCCCAGGCTGTATAGCCGATGATCAGCGGCAGTGTCAGTGCCACGCCCACCAGCATGAAGACCTGGCTGCGTTCGGGCGCGGCGGCGTCCCAGATGGTCACTTGATCGGGCAAGACGTAAGGCCAGATGCTGACGCCAAGCCCGGCCATGCCAAGCAGGAAGATACCAAGCGACAGCCAGAACGGCGTCGCCTCGTGCCGTTTCGCCAGTGCCCGAAACAGCAGGTACGCGGCGATCGCCGTCAACACCGGCACTTGCGCCGCGAAGAGCACGCTCGGCATCTCGAACCATCGGGCCCAGTAATTCTCTTCGAGGAGCGGGGTGTAGAGACTCACCGCGACCAGCAGCACGAGCGTTGCGATCGCTGCCGACCACGCCAGACGATAGGCATGGTTCTGCGCCGGCCCGTCCAGCTTCCAGATCAGCCAGGTAGAGCCGAGCAGGGTATAGCCGGCCACCACGCCGAGGCCGGTCAGGAGAGTATAGGGGGTGAGCCAGTCCCACCATGAACCGGCATAGGCGCGGTTGGCGATTTCAATGCCTTGCAGGATCGCACCCAGAATCATCCCCTGCGCCAGTGCCGCCACCAGCGACCCGCCCGAGAAGGACACGTCCCAGAAGGCGCGGTGGCGCGGGTCGCGCCAGCGGAACTCGAAAGCGACGCCCCGAAAGACGAGCCCGAGCAGCATGGCGATGATGAGCGGATAAGTGGCCGGCAGAATGATCGCGTAGGCCATCGGAAAGGCCGCAAGAAGGCCGCCGCCGCCCAGCACGAGCCAGGTCTCGTTGCCATCCCACACCGGCGCGATCGCGTTCATGGCCCTGTCTCGCTCCTCGCCTGCCTCGAAGCTGGGGAAGAGCACGCCGATGCCCAGATCGAACCCGTCCATCACAACGTAAGCGAAGACGGCAAAAGCGATGATGAAAGCCCAGATCACGGTGAGGTCGAAGTTGACGCTCATGGCTGCTGCTCCTCTCCGTCACCGGCTGACTGCCGGGCAGGCCCAGGGGGTATGCCGGCGGTTCGGATCGGCGCATCGGCCTCTTCCACCGATCCAGTCTCATCCGGGTGCGGCGGCCGGCTCATAAGCCGCAGGATGTACCATGTGCCCACCGAGAAAACGACGAAGTAGACGATCATGAAGGCCAATAGCGAGGCGGCGACGGCCGGCGCGCCAAGCGGCGAAACCGATTCCTGCGTTCGCAGCAGGCCATAGATCGTCCACGGCTGGCGACCGACTTCGCTCGTCACCCATCCCGCGATCACTGCGACGAAGCCAGAGGGACCCATGACCACCGCTACCCGGTGCAGCCAGGTCCACTCGTAGAGCTTCCCGCGCAGCCGTGCCGCAAGGCTCCACAGACCGATGGCGAGCATCGCGAAGCCGAGCGCCACCATCATGCGGAACGACCAGAACACGATCCCCACGGGCGGCTGGTCCCGATCGGGAACAGTATCGAGCCCCTTGAGCGGAGCATTGAGGTCATGCTTCAGGATCAGCGAGGAAAGCCGGGGAATTTCGATCGCGTAGTCGATGCGTCGTTCCCCGCTGTCGGGAATTCCGAGGAGGATCAGCGGCGCGCCCCGCGGATGGCTCTGATAGTGGCCTTCCATTGCCATGATTTTCACCGGCTGGTGTTCGAGCGTGTTGAGGCCATGGAGGTCGCCGAGGAAGATCTGTACTGGCGCGACAAGAGCGGCCATCCACATCGCCATCGAGAACATCTTTTGCGCATGCGGATTTCCGCGTTGGCGCAGCAGGTGCCACGCGCCGGTCGCTCCGACCGCAAAGGCGGTGGTAAGGTAAGCGGCCGTCACGGTGTGCAAAAGACGATAGGGGAAGCTGGGATTGAAGATCAGGGCGATCCAGCTTTCACCGGGCAGGAACTGGCCATTGGCGCCGATGACATGGCCGGTCGGCGTCTGCATCCAGGAGTTCACCGAGAGAATCCAGAATGCCGAAACGAATGTGCCCCCCGCCACCATGCAGGTGGCGGCGAAGTGCAGCTTTCGCCCGACGCGTTTCATGCCGAACAGCATGACGCCGAGGAACCCGGCTTCGAGGAAGAATGCGGTCAGGACCTCGTAGGCCATCAGCGGCCCGATCACCGGACCGGCCCTGTCCGAAAATACCGCCCAGTTGGTGCCGAACTGGTAGGACATGACGATGCCGGACACGACGCCCATCGCGAAAGCCACAGCGAATATCTTCAGCCAGAATCGGAACAGGTCGAGGTAGAGCGCCTTTCCCGTCCTCAGCCACAGCCCCTCAAGCACCGCGAGATAGCTCGCGAGGCCAATCGAGAAAGCCGGGAAGATGAAGTGGAAGCTGACCGTGAAGGCAAACTGGATGCGCGCGAGAACGAGGGCGTCTGCTGTTTCCCACATGGAGGCCAACCCCTTCCGCCGGGCCCGTGTTTCCTTCCCGTGTATAAAAGAAGGGAAGGAGACGCGAAAGTGTTTCGCATCACCGCCTGCTCGGAAGAGTCGGCATCACCAGAAGGTGCCTGAGTTCATCCTCGACAGCCTCGGCCCGCCGATCAGTTGGCGGACCAGCGGACCAAATTTAGAATAGAACAGAAATTCATATTATATGGTACCGCCGCCACGGCAATGGCTAAAACAGCTCCTGACATTGCGGGGATGAGCAGGCCCGTTGGTGCGCGGGCGCCGTTCTCGGCGAGCCAACGGGATTGGTTCCGGCCGATCCATTGCAAGCGGGGTGTTGCCTGCTGCCCGAAGCGAATCGTTCGGCAAATCAATGGCGTGGGTGGTGTAATCCAGCAAATCGCTGAGTTGCGCAGAGGCGCTTGAGCCATCCGGTACTTAGCGTAAACACCCATTTCCCGCAAATTTGAAGCGGTTGAGGCTTTTGGGCGCACTCTCGAGCCGGGGAAAATTGAGTGCCTTTCGACCGGGTGTGGGCGGCATTCACGGGGCGGACGGCCATGTTGACAAATCGCGAATCAATAAGCATCCTAGATAGAACGGATGTTCGAATTTTATTTTCAATGCCCGGGGAGCGAGATTTCGGGGAGCGAAGCTGCTCCGGGTAACCCGCAGGAGAGGATGAATTATGGTTCGACACTGTTTCAAGCTTTTGTTGGCAACGTCTGCGATCGCGGTCTCGGCGCCGGCTTTTGCGCAATC
>DATEJH010000051.1:0-27627 GCA_035278205.1 Novosphingobium sp.
GTTGCCGGCGCGCGGCTCAGACCAGCGCGCCGTGGCAGTGCTTGTACTTGTTGCCCGAGCCGCAAGGACACGGAGCGTTGCGGCTGATCGGCATGTCGGCGTAGGGGTTCTCCCCTGCGCCGCCGGCACTCGCCGTAGCCAGCGGGCTGCTGCCGGCAAGCGAACCGAACAGTGCTGCGCGCGGGGCGGACCCGTCCCCATCGTCCAAATCCTCGAAGCCGGTCAGGGGGTCGATATGACCGGTGAGGAAATCAGGAAGATCGGGCAGTTGGGCCGGCTCCGGAATACGCAGTTCGCTGGCAGAGAGGATGCGTGTCACGTCTTCGCGGATCGTCTCGAGCATGTGCTCGAACAGGCCGAAAGCCTCCTGCTTGTACTCGTTGATCGGGGTCTTCTGCGCATAAGCGCGCAGGAACACCACCTGACGCAGCGCATCGAGCGTGGCGAGATGTTCCTTCCAGTAGTGATCGAGGCGGTCCAGCAGGATCGACTTCTCGACCTGGCGCCAGATCGCCGGGTCGTCGTCTGCCATCTTCGCTTCCATGTGCGCGTCGGCGGCTTTGGCAATACGCTCCTCGACGAGCTCGGGCTCGATCCCGTCCTCGTCGATCCACTCCTCGATCGGCAGGTCGATGGCGAGGATGTCCTGAACCTTCTCCTTCAGACCGGCAATGTTCCAGTGCTCAGGATAGGAGCCCTGCGGACAGGTATCAGCAACCAGCGCATTGACGGTATCGCGACGCATCTCGAGGACCACGTCATCCACCGTCTCGGCGTCCATTATATCCGCGCGCTGCTCGTAGATGACCTTGCGCTGATCGTTCATCACGTCGTCGTACTCGACAACCTGCTTGCGTACCTCGTAGTTGCGCGCCTCGACCTTCTTCTGCGCGGTTTCGATCGCCTTGGACAGCCACTTGGAACCGATCGCCTCGCCGTCGGCCAGGTTGCTGTTCATCATCTTCGCAAAGAGCGTGTCGGGACCGAAAATGCGCAGCAGGTCGTCTTCCAGGCAGAGGTAGAACTTGGAAAGGCCGGGGTCCCCCTGGCGCCCGGAACGGCCGCGAAGCTGGTTATCGATGCGCCGGCTTTCGTGGCGCTCCGTGCCGATCACGCAGAGGCCACCTGCTTCAAGAACCCGCTGCTTCTCCTCGGCGACTTCCGCCCTGATCCGTGCGATCGCCTCTTCGTGTTCAGGACCCTCCGGCATGTCCTTAAGCTCGTCCTCGATGCGGAAGTCGACATTGCCGCCCAGCTGGATGTCGGTGCCGCGGCCGGCCATGTTGGTCGCGATCGTCACGGCGCCGAGCCGGCCCGCCTGCGCGACGATGTGCGCCTCCATCTCGTGGAAACGGGCGTTGAGGACCGAGTGCTTGACTCCTTCCTTGTTCAGGTAGTCCGAAAGCAGTTCCGACTTTTCGATGGAGACGGTTCCGACCAGTACCGGCTGTCCGATCTCGTTCTTCTCGCGGATCAGCTTGGCGATCGCCTGGAACTTGTCGCGCGTGTTCTTGTAGAACTCGTCCTCCTCGTCGAGCCGCTGCACCGGCAGGTTGGTCGGTATGGTGACGACGTTCATCTTGTAGATGTCGTAGAACTCGGCCGCCTCGGTCGCAGCGGTGCCGGTCATGCCCGAAAGCTTCGGGTACATGCGGAAGTAGTTCTGGAAGGTGATGGAAGCGAGCGTCTGGTTCTCGGGCTCGATGCGGACGCCTTCCTTGGCCTCGACTGCCTGGTGCAGGCCGTTCGACCAGCGGCGCCCGTCCATCATGCGGCCGGTGAATTCGTCGATGATGACGACCTTGCCGTCCTTCACGATATAGTCGGTGTCGCGCTTGAACATGACGTTGCCCTTGAGGGCCTGGTCGAGGTGGTGAACCACCTGCGTGTTCTCGACATCATAGAGGTTGGAGCCCACCAGCAGACCGGCAGCCTCTAGCATGCGCTCTGCCTTTTCCACGCCGTCCTCGGTGAGGGTGATGTTCTTCGTCTTCTCGTCGGTCTCGTAATCCTCGGGCACGAGCTGCTTCACGATCGCGTCGACCTGCATGTACAGTTCCGACTTGTCGTCGGTCGGCCCGGAAATGATCAACGGCGTTCGCGCTTCGTCGATCAGGATCGAGTCGACCTCGTCTACGATGGCGAAATTGAAGGGGCGGTGCACCATCTGGCTGCGCTCGTGCTTCATGTTGTCGCGCAGATAGTCGAAGCCGAATTCGTTGTTCGTGCCGTATGTAATATCGGCCGCATAGGCCTCGCGGCGCTCGAACTCGTTGAGGTTGGGCACGATCACGCCGACGGTCAGACCCAGGAAGCGGTGGAGCTGGCCCATCCATTCGGCGTCGCGGCGGGCCAGATAGTCGTTGACGGTAACGACGTGCACGCCCTTGCCTTCCAGCGCGTTGAGGTAAGTCGCCGTGGTTGCCACCAGGGTCTTGCCTTCGCCGGTGCGCATCTCGGCGATCTCACCTCGATGAAGGACGACGCCGCCGATCATCTGAACGTCGAAATGGCGCATGCCGAAGACACGCTTGGAAGCCTCGCGCACAGTGGCAAAGGCTTCGGGAAGGATGTCGTCGAGCGTGGAGCCGGCCGCCAGCTGTTCGCGGAACCTTGCCGTCTGGGCCGCGAGCTCCTCGTCGGAATAGCCTTCCAGCGTGGGTTCGAAGGCGTTGATTTGCTGGACGATCCTGTCGAGCGACTTGACGTAGCGGTCGTTGGACGAGCCGAAGATGGATTTGACGATGGCGCCGAGCATGGCGGAGTCCCTGTTCTGTAGATGAATACGTAGGCTGGAAAAGCGCCCGGCGTCATGCCCGGCACTGCAATGGCTCCCTCGGGAGCGATTCGGTATGTCGAAAGCTACTCGCGCGCGCGGTCGATGCCGGTGAATACCGCAGGCGCTGGAACAGCGAAGGGTTTGTCGCAGCCGAATGCAGGAGCATGCTTGCGCGCGTTGCGAAGGCCGGGTTCGGGCAAGCGGGCAAGAGCCGCCGGCGCCCGAGGTGACTTTGCAGACGCAGCCTCGACGACCGCACCAACCTGCATGCAGGCAACCTGCGACGAACGCGCCTCGGCCGGGCCGATCTGCGCGGCAAGGCCCGTCAACAGGGCGAGCAGGGTCAGTATCAGGCGGTTCGCCATGCGGCTCAGATAGGAGCGGCGGCGCGAATAGTCCACCATGTAGCGCGCCTCATCGCCATTTCCGCGAAGATGCCAGTGCCGGGCAAATCCCCTCCCCGCTTGACCTGCCGAAGGCATGCGCTAGGCGCTGCAGACATGGCCTATCCCGTCTCTCCGCTCGCCGCTCCCTTCCCGGACATGCCGCCGATCGCAGGCGCGACATTGCGCGTCGCGCGCGCGGGGTACAAGGACTGGGGCCGATGCGATCTGACTTATGTCGAGCTTGATGAAGGTACGACGGTGGCCGGCGTGTTCACCCGCAACGTCTGCTGCTCGAGCGAAGTCGAGATCGGACGCGAGAACGTCCGCCAGGGCAAGGCCCGTGCGCTGGTGGTCAATGCCGGCAATTCCAACGCCTTCACCGGCTATCGCGGCCGGGATGCGGTGGAACAGATCATGGGGCAGGTCAGCGCCCATCTCGGCTGCCCGCGCGAACAGGTCTTCGTCTCCTCGACGGGCGTCATCGGAGTTCCGCTGCCCAAGGACAAGGCCCGCGAGGGGGTCGAAAAGGCACTGACCGCACCGCCCTGTTCATGGGAAGATGCCGCCAGCACCATCGCCACGACCGACACCTTTCCCAAGGGGGCAACGGCGACGGCTATGGTCGGCGGCACCAGAGTGACGGTCAGCGCCATCATCAAGGGCTCGGGAATGATCGCGCCGGACATGGCGACGATGCTCGGCTATCTCTTCACCGACGCCGCGGTCGACCCGGCATTCCTGCAGACGTGCCTTTCGGCGGCGAACCTGCGCACTTTCTCCTGCATCACGGTCGACTCGGACACTTCGACCAGCGACACCGTTCTCGCATTCGCCACCGGCAAGGCGGGCAATACGCCCCTCGTCTCGTTCGACAGCCCAGGTGCGGATGCGTTTGCCGCCGCGGTCCACGACGTGTGCCGGCAATTGGCCCATCTCGTCGTGCGTGACGGCGAGGGCGCCAGCAAGTTCATCACCGTGACCGTCACTGGCGCCGTTTCGGACGAAAGTGCGCGCCGGATCGGCCTCGCCATTGCAAACTCGCCCCTGGTCAAGACCGCCATTGCCGGGCAGGACGCCAACTGGGGCCGCGTGGTCATGGCCGTCGGCAAGGCCGGAGAGCCGGCAGACCGGGACAAGCTCTCGATCGGCTTCGGCGGCATCTGGGCGGCACGCGAAGGGCTGCCCCTCGCCGACTATGACGAAGCGCCGGTTGCTGCCCACCTCAAGAGCCAGGACATCACGATCGAAGTCGATCTCGGGCTAGGAGACGGGACCGCCACAGTGTGGACCTGCGACCTGACGCACGGGTATATTTCGATCAACGCGGACTATCGCAGTTGACCAGGCCATTCGCCCTCGCCCGCTCCGTCGAAGCGATCATGCGCGAGGCGAGTGAGCGCGCGATCCTGCCGCGCTACCGCGCGCTTGCCGGTCACGAGATCGTTGCCAAGGCGGCCGATGACGTCGTGACGGTGGCCGATCACGAAAGCGAGGCGCTCCTCACCGAGAAGCTCGCAGCACTGCTGCCGGAAGCGGCGGTTGTGGGCGAGGAAGCGGCGCATGCCGATGCGTCCGTCATGGAACGGCTCAAGGAAAGGCTCTGCTGGATTGTCGATCCCCTGGACGGCACGATGAACTTCTCGCAGGGCAAGCCGCCTTTCGGCGTCCTCGTCGCGCTGGCCGACCGGGGAGAGACGATCGGGGGCTGGATCCTGGACACGCTCAGCGGACGTTTCTGCCATGCCGGAAAGGGCACCGGCGCCTGGATCGACGGTGAGCGCGTATTCGCACGCACCAGCGGGGAAACACCGCCGGTCGCCGCGATCTCGACGATCTTTCTGAACGCAGCCGAGCGCGAGAAAGTCGTTGCCTATCTGGCGCCCCGTTATCGTCTCGCCGACATTCCGCGCTGCGCGGCCGAGCAGTACCCTCGCCTGGTGCTCGGCATCAACGACATCTCGGTGTTCAACCGCACCCTGCCCTGGGATCACGCCGCGGGCGTGCTCTTTCTCAATGAAGCGGGCGGGAAGGCGGCGCGCCCGGACGGGAGCGCATATCGTGTCGATGAATACGAACGGCGCGAGCTTATCGGGGCATCCTCACCCACCCTATGGGACGAGTTTGTCGAGATCGCTGCCCGAATGAACTGAACCCCTCCAGCCGGCGGGCTAGAGGGGCTCGTCAGTTCACCACGCTGATGCGGGCAATCAGAGTTCGCTTTCGATCCAGCCCTTGAGCGCGCTCTTTGGAGCGGCGCCAAGCTTATCGGCCACTTTCTCGCCGTTCTTGAACAGCACGAGGTAGGGAATCGAGCGAACTCCGAACTGCATCGGCGTCTCCGTGTTAGCCATGATGTCCATCTTGGCGATGGTCACCTTGCCGGCCAGTTCCTCGCTGATTTCCTCGAGCGACGGGCCGATCATCTTGCATGGGCCGCACCAGTCCGCCCAGAAATCGACGAGGACGGGCTTGTCGGATTTCAGGACATCGTCCTCGAAGCTGGCATCGGTGACGGCTATGGTCGACATGGACTGACTCCTCGCGCAATGGGTTTGACTGCAATCTAGGCAAGAAACGATCGCTGGCAACGCCGGCCAGCCATAGCTTTACTCGGGTGCCGTGAAGCCGGGCTTGTGGCGCGCCAGGAATTCGGCTGGCAGCTCAATCAGCCGCGGCGCAGTGGTATAAAGCAGCGCGGCCTCGACCGTCCGGCCGGGAAAGGCGGCTTCCAGCGCAGTCGCGTAAGCCGCCATCTGCCTGAGATTGGCTTTCGGTACCGCCTCAAGCGATTCGGGAGGACGGCGGGCAGTCTTGTAGTCGATCAGGCGGACCCGGCCCGGTTCGACCAGCAGGCGATCGATGGTGCCGGCAACAACCTGGCCCCCAACCACCGCCGCGACGGGCACTTCGGCAAGACTGCCCGGCGCGAAGAGTTCGGCCCAGTCGGGATTGGCGAGGACCGACAGTGCATCGTGCAGCATCGCTTCGCGCTGGTCCTGGTCGATATCCCCTGCATTGCGCGCAAGCCAGGCTCGTCCCCCCTCCTCTTGCCTCGGTGCGGCGATTTCGGGAAGCCGCTCGAGAAGACTGTGCACCAGGGTGCCCCGCCGGGCGGCCGCATGCCCGGCACCTGGCGGAAATGGCGGATCGGGTGCCTCCTCCTCGCCCAGAGCCGAAGGGGCAAGCGGCCGGGGCGGACGAGGCTCGGCAGGCGGCGGGCGCTCCAGCCAGCGCGGCAGCGGTTCGCGAAGCGGCAGTTCGGCCGGCCGGGTATCAGCAGCGATTGGCGCGGGCGGCTCGCCCCATTCGCATCGCGTTCCCCATATGGGATCGTCGATCTCCGCTTCGGGAGGAAAAAGGTCGCGGAGCTGCGCGTACCAGCTCTTTGGCGCCGGAACGCCCCCGTCGCGCCTGCCCAGCGCGCCTCCGACGAACAGCGCTTCTTCGGCCCGGGTCATGGCAACGTAGAGCAGGCGCCAGTGCTCCTGCTCGTCGGCAGCGCGATTCGCTTCGACTTCGGCCAGGACGGGCCCGACTTTCTCGTGCCTCGAAAGCAGCGGAAGCGGAATCCTGCGATGTTCGTTGCGAGGGTCGGGCAAATCGAGCCCGCGATCGCGGCTCCGCTCAGGATCACCGGTGGCGTCCGCCAGTATCACGATCGGTGCCTGCAGGCCTTTAGAGCCGTGAACGGTCATCACGCGCACGAGCCCCGCGGCGCTATCCGCCTCGCGCTTCAGCTCGCCGTCGCCGGCATCAAACCAGGCAAGGAAGCCGGTCAGGCTCGGCGCGTCGGTTGCGACATAGGCGTGAGCAGCGTTGAGCAGTTCGTCAATGGGATCATTCGCTTCCGTGCCCAACCGCGCGACAAGCTTGCGTCGGCCCTGCCACGGGCCGACCAGCAGCCAGTGCAGCAATTGCTGCGGCTGCTCGAAATCGGCGAGGGCCAGCAGTTCACCAAGCTGTTGCAGCACGACCGCGACCTCCGGATCGCTCGATGCGCGCAAGTGCGGCCATAGGCGCTGATGCTTGTCGCGATAGCCATGGCGCAGCAATCGCTCCTGGCTCCAGCCGACGAGCGGCGAAACCAGCAGACTGGCAAGGTTGAGATCGTCGTAAGGCTGCACCGCAAAACGCAGCGCCCCCACGAGGTCCTTCACCGCGAGCGGCGCCCCCAGGCGCAGGCGGTCGACACCGGCCACGGGCACCCCCGCTGCATGAAGACGGCCGACGATCAGACCCGCGAGTTTCTTACGCTGGCGCACCAACACCATGATGTCCCCCGCCGCGGCGCGGCGCCGGTTTCCCTTTTGCAGAGTGAAACCGGGGCCCAGCGGATCGAGCCATGCCCTGACCTGACGGGCGATGCGTTCCGCCACCTGGCGGTCGGGCTGCGAAAGCCAGCCATCGTGCGCAGCCTCATCATCCCCGCCCTCGTCGTAAACCTCCTCGTCCAATGTCGCGCTGACAGGGCGCCACAGGGCGACATATCCCGGCCGTTTCTGCCCCTCGTGCCGCTCCGGAGCCTCCCCCAGGCCGAAACTGACATGGCCGATGCCGCCGATCGCCTCGTCGACAAATTCGAGCACCTTCTGCGCTGTCCGAAAGCTGCGATCCAGCCCGAGCTGAAGAAGGCGGCGCGGTCGGATATTGCTGCGCAACACTTCGGCGTTCTGCGCTGACTCATCCATCAGCGCCCGCACCTTGTCCGCGGCGCGTCGGAAATTCTCGGGGCTGGTGCCCTGGAAGCGGAAGATCGCCTGCTTATAGTCACCCACGACGAAAAGCGTGCGCATCAGTTCATCGTGCTGGCCCAGTCCGGCCCAGAACTCCTCGGCCATGGCGAGGATGATATCCCACTGAGCGGCATTGGTATCCTGCGCCTCGTCGATCAGGATGTGATCGAACCGCCGGTCCAGCTTGTAGCGGATCCAGTCCGCCTGGTCCTGATTGCGCAGCAGATCGGCGGCACGGCGGATCTGGTCGTCGAAGTCGATCAGCCCCTCGCGCTGCTTGGCCTCGTCCCATGCCAGCGCGAAGGCGCGCCCCAGACGCAGTGCGGGAACCAGCCGGTCGGCGAGATCCAGCAGTGCCCGGCCCTCGAGTATCCGCACAATGCAGGCGATGACCCTGCCGCAATAATCGGAATAGGCGGGGTCCAGCTTCTCCTGCGATTTGCCTGAGCGAGGCTCTCCCTTCTGTGTCAGGAAAACCGCGGCAAGGGCGCCGATTTCTGCCGCACGCTGCGCCGCATCGCCGAGCAGCCACTCGCTCACGACATCTACGAAGCCAAGCCCGGTCCTGGTGCCCCATTCGTGGTTGATTTCCATGCAGCGCCGCAGTGACGCGATGTCGAATGCGGTGTCCGCGCACATCTCCCCCAGCCACGCCTCATCCGCATCGCCCGGCAAGCCCAACAGGCGCAGCACGTTTTCGCGCATGGGCTCCTGCCAGCCGCCGGGACCGAACCAGGCTTCGCGAGCGGCGGCGCAGCGCAGGAGGAAAGCCTCCACCGCGTCCGGGCCATGCCGCAGCGACAGGTCGCTGGCAGCCCGCAGCAACTGCGAGGCGTCATGCGGCTCATTCCCGGCATCGACGAGGAGATCAGCCAGCACCTGCCGCGCGAGCAGGACACGCTCCCGGTCCTCCATAGGCCGGGAGCCGGGAATGAGTTGCGCCTCGAGCGGAAAGGTCGCCAGCAGCCACTGCGAAAAGGCGTGGATCGTGTCGATGCGCAGACCCCCGCCCGGGCAATCGAGCACTGCAGCAAAAAGCGTGCGGGCCCGCGCCAGCATTGCCGGGCCGCCGCTGGCACCGATCGCTTCGAGACGCGCGGCAAGCTGCGTGTCCTCCAGCCGCACCCATTCCGCGAGCGTCCCGTTGATACGCGCGGCCATCTCGGTCGCGCCGGCCTTGGTGAAAGTCAGGCACAGGATCTGCGACGGCTCGACGCCGGGCTGCAGCAAAAGGCGCAGCACGCGCGAAGAGAGGACCTGCGTCTTGCCGGTGCCCGCCGATGCCGAGAGCCAGACCGTCTCCCGGGGATCCACCGCCCGCATCTGGTTGCCGTGCAGCGGATGGACGGCTGCCTCACGAGTCATGCGCGGCCCCGCCATCAAGCCCGCTGCCAAGCGTGGCGATCCACTCGTCCAGACGCATAAGCTGGTCATAATCGGCGTAGTTCGCCAGTTCGGGATTCAAGCGGGCGATAAAAGGCTCATTGCCGAGAATCCACTTATCCAGCGCATCGTTGAGGTAGCGCTCCGTTTCCGGCAGGAACTCCGCGCGCAGGAGCATCTTGTCGCTTTTCTTCTCCTCGTCGGTGACAGGCTCTGCGACGTAGCCGAAATCGCCCGAACGCGACTTGGCGAGCGACCAGTATTCGAAACCGCTCGCCTTCCCTTCGACGCCCTTGAAACCTCCGGCTTCAGCAATCATCGCGATAAGGCCGAGCTGCAGGGCGAAGCCCTCCTTGACCTGCAGCGGCCGGGGCGGACCGCCGGTCTTGTAATCCACCACCGCGAGCGAACCGTCGGCCAGCCGGTCTATACGGTCAGCGCGGCCGTGAATGCGAACGTCGCGGTATCGCATGTCGCCCCACGCTTCGGCGGCAAGGACCTGGCGCCCGTGCTCCTTTTGCTCGGCGATCATCCTGTCGAAGGTCTCGAACGCCGCCGACAGGCGCGGCCACCAGAGCGCGCGCATCAGCGCATGGGCATTTGCATTATCGAGCACGCGCTGCGCAATGGCATGAAGCCCCCCCTCAGGCTCGCCCTCCTTGTGCCAGAGCTCGAGGATCTTGTGCGCAATCTCTCCCTTCCACGCAGCACTGGGATCAGCGTCCAGCGCGTCCACGCGGCGGAGGCCGAGGATGGAGCCGGCGTAGAACTGGTAGGGATCGCCGCGCAGCCGATCGAGGCCGGTGACTGAAATATCGACCTTGCGCTGCGCGGCACCCGGCCTCGGCCTCGGCCTCGGATGCGGCGGCACGGACGGGGCATCGTCGATCATACGCGCCAAGCGCCTGGTCTCTGTTTCGAAATGCCGTCCTGCCTGATCGCCGAGCATGGCCTTGACGCGCAGCACGAAACGCGATGGGATCACCGGCCCGCCTTCGTCACGCAGAGCCCAGCTCAGAACCACTTCGGGGGCGCCCAATGCTGCGGCAAGGTCATGCGCGGCAAGGCCGATGCGGAAGTCCGCTCCGGGAACGCCAAGAGCGCGCAGCACGGCCGGCGGCAACAATGAATCCTGCGCGGATGATGCGGGCCAGACCCCCTCCGCCAGACCGCCGCAGATCACCAGTTCGGCGCGGCTCATCCGCGCTTCGAGAAGGCCGTAGATCGAGACGCGCGGATGGCCGCCCCATGGCGGGCGAACCGAAACCCGGTCCATGGCGTCGCGCAGCACGGCATGGAGTTCGCGCGGGTCCAGCAACGTGCCCGCCGTGGTAGCGGCGGCCCTGAATTCCTCAACGAATGCGCCGAGCGATCGCCCGTCCGGCCTGCTCCACAAGGCCTCTCCGCAAAGTGCTTCCGCCACCCTGGCCAACGTCCCCAGCAGGAGGTCTAGCGGTTCCGCCTCGCCCAAGGCAAACAGGGTAGCCAGCCGGGCTTCGGTTTCACGCCACCACTCGCCGAGCCGCGCCTTCTCAGCGATCGCAGCAAGGGGCTCAAGGCCGGCGCGGGGCCGCGGCCCGCGTAGCGCCAAATCGAGCCGGCGGGCATTCTCAAGCCATCGCGCCCGCCCCTCTCCGGCCGAGACGAGCGGATGCGTGAGCAGCGCAACCAGCGGCACGGGCGCGGCCTGTTCAGCGACGACTTCCGCCAGCAGCAGGAAAAGGCGCCCCGCCGCTGTCTGCGGCAGCGGGCGCCCGGCGGTGTCGTCCGCCTCGATGCCCCAGCGTCGCAGATGCGCGACGACGCGGCCGGCGAGGCCGCGATCCGGTGTAACCAGTGCCACGCGGCGCTCGGGCGTTTCCAGAGCCTCGCGGATGAGGATCGCGATCGCCTGCGCCTCTTCGCCCGGATGTGCGCTTTCCATCAACCGCACTCCGGAAAGCCGCCGCTTTTCTGCAGGCAGGTCGACCCAGGCAGCTGACGCCTTCGGCGGCAGGAAGAGGCTGGAAATCGCCTTGCTGCGCTCCGGCGGGGCAGCGCCGGGTCCCGAACGGTGCCACGGCTGCACTTCAGCGCGCGCGATGCCCATGCGGTTGAGCAACAGTTTCAGGTGATACTGAGGATGCGTGACCGCGTCGCTTCGACCGAATGGCGGATCGTCAGGCTCTTTCGGACTGCCGGCCGTGCCGAGTTCGTCCCAAACCGCAGCATCGAGGGTAAGATCGAGATCGGGCAGTATCACGCTGCCTTGGGGCAGTTCGCTCACCACCCGCAGCAATTTCGCGAGCGCAGGCGAGGCGCTGGTGACGGCGGCCGCGACAACCGGATGCTCCGGAGGCGTCTCGCGCCATCGCCTTGCCGCATGATCGAACAAGCGGTTGCGGCGCTCGGGCGCATCGATCTGTCCGCGCCAGGCCAGTTCGGCGATCCAGTGCTGCTGCACCATCAGAAATGCGCGGGTGTTCTCGGTCCAGTGGCCCGCAAGCTCTCCCACAATGCCGACGATACTTTCGGACATGAGGTCGATCGGGGCGATCCCTTCGATCAGCAGGCGGTCCATTGTCCGCCCGATCTCCCACGCCCGGCGCAGCAATGCGGCGCCCTTTCCGGCCGCGTCGCCTTCAATTTCGCGCAGATAATGCGCTAGGCGCAGCCAGCGGTGGATCGGATCGGCGGCGGGCGGGATATCCGCTGCACCCAGCGGGTCGAGCAGGGGGCCAAGGGTCTCGTCCAGATCGAGATCGCCGACCAGGGCCATTCGCGGCAGGAGCATTCCCGCGCGCGCGCTGCCGCCGAAATGGCGAACGAAAGCCTCGGTCACCGTGCGCATGGCACGGCGGCTTGGCAGGAGAAGCGTCAGTCGCGCGAGGCCAAGATCCCCGTCCGAATAACGCGGCACCAGCCCGGCAACGAGGGCATCGGCGAATCCGCGGTGAGCAGCAATCGAATAGACCCGCGGACCGGCCCTTTCAGGCACGGGGCAGCCATGCCTCTGTCGGTCTGATCGCGGCAGGTTCGCCGACTTCGAACCAGAGTCCGGTATGGGACGTACCGTAGAGCCGGCCTTCCTCGATAGCGCGGCTCCACAGGACATTGGTCGAGAATGGGCCCTCAGGCGCGTCGCGCAGCAGGCGGTGCGACACGATCTGGATGCCGGTGTAGATGAACGGTGCGATGCGGCCGGGCCGGCGGCGGCTGACCAGGCCTAACGGATCGAGATGAAAATCCCCCTCGCCGCGATAATTGAGTGCTCGCGCATGTGGCACCATCAGCAGGAGAGCATCCATCCGGTCCGGATCCCAGGCCTGCGAAAGCTCTACAAAGACGTCATCCGGGCCATCGAGCCAGATGTTGTCGCTGTTCAGGCAGAAGAACGGGTCAGGAAGCATCGGCGCCGCCTTGACCATGCCTCCGCCCGTCTCGAGCAGAAGCGCACGCTCGTCCGAGATGGCAACGGCCGGACCGTTCCTGCGCACCTTGAGATGCCCTTCGAGCGCATCCGCCAGGTAATGGACATTGACCACCGCCCTTGCGACGCCGGCATTGTCGAGCTTGTCGAGTGCATGATCGATCAGCGCCTTGCCGCCGACCCTGATGAGCGGCTTGGGCTGGCTGGCCGTGAGCGGACGCATGCGTTTGCCCAGCCCGGCCGCAAGGACCAATGCCGTGTCGCTGGCGAGGGGTCTGATGCTCATACCTCGAAAGCGCCCCCGCCCGCCTGCCGCAGTTCCGCAGGAATATTGGCGTCGAACCAGCGAGCCACAGGCGCCAGCGCCGGATGGGCGAGATCACGCTCCAGCAGGCTCCATACGCGCGGAATCATCTCGAGGTAACGCGGCTTTCCGTCACGTTTCCAGAGGCGGACGAAGATGCCCACG
This sequence comes from Novosphingobium sp., assembly GCA_035278205.1. Taxonomy (GTDB): domain Bacteria; phylum Pseudomonadota; class Alphaproteobacteria; order Sphingomonadales; family Sphingomonadaceae; genus Novosphingobium. Next base: position 13,160 of record DATEJH010000051.1, read on the forward strand.
ATCTTGGTGTTCCGCTGGGCGCCGAGCCGGGCATAATCGGCAAGGAACGTCCCGCCGTCAACGCCCGTGGCACGCACGTAGCGGTCGAACATCTGTGCCTCCAGCTCCGGCGAGACATCACGCCTGGCGTCCTGCAGCAGCGATACGAGATCGTACCCGGGATGCCCTACCAGTGCGTCCTGGAAGTCGAGCAGCCCCTGCCGCTCGAGCGCGCCCAAAAGCATGATGTTCTCAGCGTGGTAGTCGCGCAGCACGGTGACGCCCGGGCGCTGGCGAGGCAGGAGCTCGCCCAGCACGCTCTCCCATGCTGCGGTGAAGCCCGCCACGTCGACATAGAGTTTTCTGGCCGTGCAGTACCAGTCGATGAACAGCCGTGCCTCGCGCTGATACTCGCTCATCGAGTAATCGAGGAACGGGCCCGGCGGCAGCTCGTGCAGGCGCACGAGCGCGTCGACGGCCCCCTGGTAGGTCGCAACCTCATCATCCGGCCACTGGTCGAGATAGTCGCGCATGCGCGCTTCGCCGAAATCCTCAATCAGGACCAGACCGCGAGCGGCGTTTTCGGCGATGATGCGCGGTGCGCGCATGCCGTTGGCATCAAGCCAGCGGGCGGCGCGCAGGAACGGGCCCGGATCCTCGTTCGGCGGGGGGGCGTCCATCAGCATGGCCGACCTGTCGCCACGGCGAATGCGGAAATAGCGGCGAAACGACGCGTCGCCGGCTAGCGGCTCCACTTGCGCATCGGCCCAGCCGGCAGTTTCGAGAAACGAGTCCAGGCCCGAGGGCAGGGTGGCGGTGGCATCCGTCATGATGGCATTCGCCCTAGCCAATCAAGACCCGCTTCGACAATGGCGATCCGCCCCTCGTCCGCAATTTCCAGCGTGACGGAAAGGCAGCCCGGCTCATGCCCGAAACCGCCGGCGTGATCCGGCCACTCGGCCACCAGCGCAGCTCCCTCGCGGTAATCGTCGAGACCGATCTCGTCAGCTTCGGCTGGGTTGGAGAGACGATAGAAGTCCGCGTGGACTATCGGCAGGCGAACATCAGGCGGATCGTAGCACTCCACGATCGCGAAGCTTGGCGATGGCACTTCGCCTTCGTGCCCGAGCGCCGCGATAATCGCCCGGGCCAGGGTCGTCTTGCCCGCCCCCAATCCGCCGCTCAGGGCCACGACATCGCCCACATGCAGCCTGTCGGCAATCGCATGCCCGAAACGCTCCATTGCTGCCAGGTCGGGAAGCGGGATCCTCATGGCAGTTCCACGAGGGCTGTCGTTCCCCGCCCCGGCTCCGATTCCAGGCGCAGCGTGCCGCCGTGCGCTTCCACCAGTTGCCGCGCAAGGGGCAGGCCCAGGCCTTGCCTGCGCTCGACGCTCTTTCCGTCAGCGCTGACCTTCATGCCGTCCAGCGCGCGGGTGAGGCTGCGGCTGTCGAGGCCCACTCCGTTATCCTGCACGAGGATCAGCGCCACCTCGCCCTGCGCGGTCTTTCGGTGCGAGGCCTGCACCAGGATGTGCTGACCGCGCCTGGAAGCGGCAATCGCGTTGTCGACGAGATGACCGATCGCGCGCGCGAGGCGTTTGCGGTCGCCGGTGATCGGGCGAGGCAGGCCTTTCGCCTGTAAGTCGAGCACCAGCCCCGCCTTTTCGATGCGGGAGGCGCGCTCCTCCACCACGCCGCGCAGGAAGGGCATGAGATCAAGCTCTTCCTTCTTGAGAGGCAGCATGCCCGCCTCGCTCTGCGAGAGATCGAGCAGGCTTTCGATATGCTCGCCGAGCTGTTCGACGGAGGCGAGAATGTCGGCCACATATTCGCGGCCGCTCTCCGTCAACTCGCCGCCGAAGCCAGCCTGCAGCAGTTCCGCAAATCCCCCGATCGAGGTGAGCGGCGTGCGCAGCTCGTAGCTCATGTTGGCAAGGAAGCGCGTCTTGATGGCATCGGCTTCCATCAGGGCGGCATTGCTCTCCCTCAGCGCATCCTCCGCCTTCTGCGAATCGGTGATGTCCAGTACGGCGAGGAGGCCGTTGCCGTCGGGCAGAGGCACACCGGCAAACTCGAGCATGCGCCCGTCGGCAAGCGCGATGCGCCCGCCCTTCTGTGTGCGGTCGAGCGTGGCGGCGCGGACGACGTTGCCGACCAGTTCTGCCTCCACGCCCCGCTTGAGCCGGGGGGCGATCTTCCTGAGCAGCGCCTCCACATGCGGATGGGTGTCGAGGAACTCGCTGTCCAGCCCCCAATCGGCGGCGAAGCGGCGGTTCCAGAGCTGCATGCGGCCATCGGGCGCAAAGACCGCGATCGATTCGAACAGGCTGTCGAAAGTCGCGGTGCGGGTGCGCAGCAGCGTGTCGCGCACGGCGGAGAGGCGAAGCTGCTCGGTGCGGTCCTCGACGATCAGCAGCAGCCCGCCATCGGGCACCGGCTGCGCGACGATGCGCAGGTGCGTGCCGTCGGCGAGCGACCATGCCTCCTCCTGGCTGTCGCCGGATGCGAACCAAGCCGCTTTCTCGCGGCGCCAGGCCGGAAAGTCCCGCACTTCGGGAACCCTGCCGGCATCGCGAGCGGCATCGAGCAGGCGCTCCAGCACCGGCGGATCCTGCATCGTGCGCGGAGCCAGCTTGAACAGGCGCTGGAACGGCTGGTTGGCGAAGGTCAGGCGCTTCTTCGCGTCGAACTGCGCGACCCCCGCCGAGAGCTGGTCGAGCATCGCCCGCTGCGCGTCGCGGAACGCGCGGAACGAGCGGGACATTTCCTCGAGATCCTCGATGTCGACGGCGTAGCCGGCGATGCCGTCGGAACCCAGCGGCAGATCGCTCACCCGCAAGGTGCGGCGCTGGCCATTGATGGTCGTCGAGACGATGCGCTCGATCGGCGCGCCCTTGTCGCGCGCGGCCTTCGCCACTTGCGCAGGCGTTATGCCGTCGACCGACTCGATAAGCTCCGTGCCGCTGGCGACCACGCCCTCGGCGCTGTCTGCTCCGACTGCGGCGACATAGGCCGAATTGACCAATTGCAGCTCGCCATCCGGGCGGCGGAACCACATCGGCATCGGGGCCGCCTCGATCAGAGAGACGAGCGCGGTGAAATCCCCCCTCGCCCGCGTCGCTTCCTCGCGCAGCCTGGCGAGTTCGCTCTGGCTGTCGCTGAAATCGAAGACCCAGACGAGCGCCGCGCCGCCGGGCGAAACCTGCGGATCGGCAAGATGGCCGCGCAGGGCCAGGCTGCGGGTCGAGTTGCGCGGAGTCGCCACCATCCGGAACGGTGCCGCCGTCTTCTGGCAGCGGCGCACGGCCTCGGTCAGTTCGGCCAGCTTCTCCGCAGGAAGGCCGCGCTCTCCGGCGTCAAGCTCCGAGAGATACTGCGGTATGGCATCGAGCCCGAGCCACTGCGCCAGCCGCGCGCTCGCCTCGATCCGCCCGTCGGAGCGCACCAGCAGCGGCAGAGCCGGCGATTCTTCCACCATGCGGGCGAGGCGGCGGGCGGAACGGAGCGAGCTTTCCGCCCGCTTCTGTCGCGCCCGCGCCGAAAGGATCGCCCAGGCCGCTGCCAGCGTCCATCCCGCAAGCAGCAAGCCGATCAGCAATGTAACGAGACGCTCACTGTCCATCGCAGACGGCTATGATGTGCGCGGCCTCACATGACAATGGGGTGGATGCGCCCCTTCGGACGCAATCCACCGCTGGCGGGGAGCTCGACGCAATCCCTTACGAGGAAGGACAGGCGAACTCAGTACCGGTAATGCTCGGGCTTGAACGGGCCTTCCTGCGGGACACCGATATAGTCGGCCTGACGCTTGCTCAGCTTGGTCAGCTTGACGCCGAGCTTCTCAAGATGAAGCGCGGCGACCTTCTCGTCCAGGTGCTTGGGAAGGACGTAGACGCGATTCTCGTAATTGTCGGACTTGGCGAACAGTTCGATCTGCGCCAGCACCTGGTTGGTGAAGCTCGATGACATCACGAAGCTGGGATGCCCGGTTGCGCAGCCCAGGTTCACGAGACGGCCTTTGGCAAGGACGAGGATCTGCTTGCCATCGGGGAAAGTGACAAGGTCTGTGCCCGGCTTCACTTCATGCCAGTCGTAGTTGTCCAGCGCGGAGATCTGGATCTCCGAGTCGAAATGACCGATGTTGCAGACGATGGCCTTGTCCTTCATCGCCTTCATGTGCTCGGCGGTGATGACGCCTTCGTTGCCGGTGGCGGTAACGAAGATGTCGCACCGCTGGACCGCCTCCTCCATGGTAACCACTTCGTAGCCCTCCATGGCAGCCTGCAGGGCGCAGATCGGGTCGATCTCAGTCACCATCACGCGCGCGCCGCCATTGCGCAGCGATGCCGCCGACCCCTTGCCGACGTCACCGAAGCCGGCGACGCAGGCCACCTTGCCAGCCAGCATGACGTCGGTCGCGCGGCGGATCGCGTCGACCAGCGATTCGCGGCAGCCGTAGAGATTGTCGAACTTCGACTTGGTGACGCTGTCGTTCACGTTGATCGCCGGGAACGGCAGCTTGCCGTCCTTGGCGAGATGGTAGAGGCGGTGAACGCCCGTAGTAGTCTCTTCCGAGACGCCCCTGATCGCGTTGACGGTGCGCGAAAGATAGCCCGGCCTGGCTTTGAGAAACGCCTTCAGCGCGCGGACGAACTCGATCTCCTCGGCATTCGAAGGCTCGAACAGCGGTTCCCCGGCCTCCACGCGCGCGCCCCACAGCGCGAACATGGTGGCGTCGCCGCCGTCGTCCAGGATCATGTTGGCGGTAAGATCGGGATTGCCCTCGCTCGACCAGTCGAAGATGCGGCCCACATAATCCCAGTAATCGGCAAGGCTCTCCCCCTTGATGGCGTAGACCGGGATGCCTTGCGCCGCGATCGCCGCAGCGGCGTGGTCCTGCGTCGAGAAGATGTTGCACGTCGCCCAGCGTACTTCGGCGCCGAGCGCCGCCAGCGTCTCGATGAGCACCGCCGTCTGGATCGTCATGTGCAGCGAGCCGGTGATCCGCGCACCCTTGAGCGGCTTGGATCCGCCGAATTCCTCACGCAGGGCCATCAGCCCCGGCATCTCGGTCTCGGCGATCCTGATCTCGGTGCGGCCATAATCGGCAAGGCCGATGTCGGCGACAGCGTAATCGCGGGCGGCAATCTGGGCAGTGGCCAAGGGTACAAACTCCTGAAACGGTTCAAGGCGCCGCCGCACCTCGGCTCGAGGCGGACGATCATGTGCGGCGTACCTACCGTTTCAGTCCTGCGGACGCAAATATAAAGGTATCTTTATATGACACGGCCGCGGGAGAGCAGTCCCCCCTCTCCCGCGGCCGGACGAGCCGGAACCGGACCAGCCGATCCGGGTGCCATGGACGGCTAGCGCGATGCCAGCGCCAAAACCGGCCCGCGCGCCTGCGAGAACAGCTGGTCTGCGGCCTCGACCAGAGGCTCGCGTCCTTGTGCAACTGCCAGATTGCGCGTGACCTGGCGAAGTTCGCCGCAACTCAGCCAGGGATGTCCGCCGCCGTACTCGTTGGCCATGACAACGCTCATCTGGTCCAGTGCTCTCGCCGCACCCACGGCGCCATAACGCCGCGCAAGTTCCGCCTTGAGATCGCGGCTGGCCTCGTTCAGCTCGCTCAGGTGTTTGCTGGTGAACCGGCCGTAATCCTCGGTGAAATTGTCCGGAGTCTTCCGGCAGCGCAGACCGGTGACCATCAGCATGATGTCGAGCCGGCGCAGCTTCTCGGAGCTGCCGTCTGCGCTGGCGGCATGCGCCGGCATGGCGAGCCCCAACGCTATGGCAGCGGCTATACCCGCAATCGACGCGAGCAGCAGGCTGCGCTCACCGCGTGTTCTACGAATCGATCTTTGCTGCGCCCCCGCGCATTCTCCCAAAGTTCCCATGTCTCGGTCCCCCCGCAGGATGAGTCCCCGCGTGAAACCGAAAATCCTCCCATTCGTTTAGCGGGGGCTAAACACCCACTATGAATCAAAATTCACCATAACGGGGCGTTGCCGGAATGCCGCAGGGTCTCTATCTCCCCGTTGCGATTCACTTGCAGAAAAAAGGATGCACCTCATGACCATCGCCGTTGGAGACAAGCTGCCTGACGTGAAGCTGATGAAGGCCGGCGAAAGCGGGCCGGAGCCGGTTCAGACCGGTGAGTACTTCGCCGGCAAGAAGGTCGCCCTGTTTTCGGTTCCAGGTGCGTTCACGCCGACCTGCTCGGCCAGGCATCTGCCCGGGTTCGTCGAAAAGGCTTCGGAACTGAAGACCAAGGGGATCGACGAGATCGTCTGCACCGCCGTCAACGACGCTTTCGTCATGGGCGCGTGGAACAAGGCTTCGGGCTCGAACGACGTGACTATGCTCGCCGACGGTAACGGCGATTTCGCCAAGGCGCTCGGCCTCGTGATGGATGGCAGCGGCTTCGGCCTTGGCAGCCGCGGCCAGCGCTACTCGATGGTCGTCAACGACGGCGTGGTCGAAAAGCTCAATGTCGAGGCGCCGGGCACTTTCGAAGTGAGCTCGGCCGAACACATGCTCGGTCAGTTCTGAACCAAGCCGACAGAATACCTAAGGTGGCGGGCTTCCACGTCTGGAGCCCGCCTTTTTCAGAGGCCGCTCATCGCTCGGATGACGGCGTCCGCGATCGGCTTGCCCGGCAGCCATGGTGAAGCTGGCAGGCCGGAAGGGAGGATATCTCATGGCACGTTCGGTTATCGTCACCGGCGGTTTCGGCATTCTCGGGCAGGCAGTCGCCGAGGCCTTCGCTGCAGCCGGTGACAAGGTCGCGCGGATCGATTTCGCGCCCAAGGCTTCCCGGGCGATCGAAGGCGCCCTCGACATCGGCGGGGTTGACCTGACCAGTAGCGCAGCGACACAGGCCGCTCTGGGCAAGATCATCGCCGAGCATGGCGGCATCGACGTTCTGGTCAATGTTGCCGGCGGATTTGCCTGGGAGACGATCGAAGGCGGCTCGCTCGATACCTTCGCGAAAATGCACGCAATGAACCTGGTGACCAACGCGACCATCACAAAGCTCGCGCTGCCGTCGCTAAAGGCCTCCGGTGCCGGCCGGATCGTCAATATCGGCGCAGGCGGCGCCGTGAAGGCTGCGATGGGCATGGGCGCCTATGCCGCCTCCAAGTCAGGCGTCCATCGGCTGACCGAAGCACTGGCGGAAGAGCTTGCCGTCACGAGCGTGACGGTCAATGCCGTCCTGCCCAGCATCATCGACACGCCGGCCAATCGTGCCGACATGCCCGATGCCGATTTCTCGAGCTGGGTCCAGCCATCGGCGATCGCGGATGTGATAGCCTTTCTCGCATCGGACGGCGCCCGCGCCATCACCGGGGCTCTGATCCCCGTGACACGCGGAGGCTGAAGTCCCCTACCCGGCCGCCTTCTTGTCGGCGCGCACGTAGACCACGATCCCATCGCGATCCCAGATGCACGTCCACCCGGGCGTGCGGGCCAGTTCGCGTGCCAGGGGCGTGTTGTGTGACACCTTCAGCAGGAACCCGGCCACGCGCCATTTTCGCAATATGTCCCGAAGCCCGAGTTCACCGCTCTCGATATCGCCGTTGAAGCGCCATTCCTCGGTCGTGTAGCGGTAGTAGCGTCCATCGTAAGCCACCCGCCAATCGGGATAGCCGGCGTCAATGATCGGGCCGCCATATGGAAAATCGGCGTAGACCACGCCGCGCACATTCGCCTGCCTGAGTCGCTCGATGGCGTCGAGGGGCAGAGACGAATCGAAGCGTGTCGGCCTTGCCTGCGGAACCGCAATTGCGGCGGCAAGGATGGCCAGCGGCGCAACCCATTTCGGCACGTCTATGCGTGAAGAGACCGGATCGGCGGCGGCACGGGCAATGACGGGGATCGTCGAAATCGCCCAGAACAGCACAAAGCGGGTGGTCACGACCGTCATTGCGAAAAGCGTGGCGGCCACTGCCAATTCGGTGAGCACGATCCGCCGCGGACGCCCTAACACGAGCCAGAGAGTTACTGCCGCCGCGAAAAGTATCCCCATCGAATTTGCCCGGTTTGCGGGCGCCCACATCGGCAGCCACTCCGCTACGTCGATCGCGAGGCTTGCTCGGGCGTTTCGCGCCGAAACGGCCAGCACCGACAGCCCGTCGGGCGTGGCGAACATCGCGGCCACCGCTACGGGCGCCAGGATTGTGGCCGCCAGCGGCATCGTCTCTTCCCGGTCACGCCACCTGGCAAGCCATCCTGCTGCGGCAGAGGCGCCAAGCGCGACGGCACCGACGGCGACGGATGGATGGAGGTTTTGCCAGAGCACCAGCAGAGGCACCGCGAGAGCCACGGTGTATAGGGGTCTCAGTTCCAGCCGCAACAAGGCGAGCAGAAGGCCAAAGCAAAGCGCCGCAAAGCTCTGCGGCCGAACGCTTGCCGTCGGCAGTGCCGCCATCACGGACAGGAGGAGCGCTATCACGGCAGCAACAGGCGCAGCCCCTCTCGCCCGGCACGCCGCCACGAGGGAGCAGAATCCGCCCAGCCAGCACAAGGCGTCGAACGCGCGAAGCGCATTCCACCCGCCCAGCAGTCGCACCTCGGCATATGCCGCCTGCGCCAGCCAGGCGATCGCCGGCAGCGGCTCCCCCAAGTGCGAGGCGGCGAAGGGCTCGCGCAGGATCGGGCCACGATGCTGCAGGATCATCTCGCCCAGCCGAAGCTGCCAGAATATGTCGACGTCCCAGACCGGCCGGGTGAGCAAGGCGCAAAGGATCGCAGCGGGAGCGAGCGCCAGCGCCCACTCCTGAAACCGCAAGCTCCGCAAGACCGAAATCGCGTTTGGCCGCGTTGCGCCGTGCAACAGTACCCCCTCGCGCTGAGCCGACCGGCGCAACGGCCGGACGCGGCAGGGAAAACCCATCACGGGTCGAGGTTCAAGACCCCATTTGGGCGCTCGATATAAAAATTGTTCCCGGTATGGGCCGGTATCCTCAATAGCCCATCAGGCCGAGCACTTCCTTCCGGCTGCGCTCGTCCTCCAGAAATGTGCCCATCATGCGGCTCGTGACCATGTTGACGCCCGGCGTGCGAACGCCGCGTGCGGTCATGCACGCATGGCTTGCCTCGATGACTACGGCAACGCCGTGCGGCTGAAGATTGTCCCAGATGCACTGGGCGACTTCCGCCGTCAGCCTCTCCTGAATCTGCAGGCGGCGCGCAAAACCGTGAAGGACACGGGCAAGCTTGGAGATACCGACGACATGGTCGCGCGGCAGATAGGCAATCGCCGCCTTGCCGATGATTGGCGCCATGTGGTGCTCGCAATGCGACTGGAATGGAATGTCCTTGAGCAGGACGACCTCGTCGTAACCGCCCACTTCCTCGAAGATGCGTGAAAGGTGAAAGGCGGGATCCTCGCCGTACCCGATGCAATATTCCTTCCACGCACGCGCCACCCGGCTGGGGGTGTCGAGCAGGCCTTCCCGCCGCGGATCGTCGCCGGCCCAGCGGATCAGCGTGCGGATAGCTTCCTGGACGTCCTCGGGAACGGGAGGCTTGCCCAGCGGATTGTCCTCGTCGGGCCCTACCAGACTGCTCATCCCCTGGATCTCCTTTGTAGTCTTTGCATCAGCTTTATCCGAATCAGTTGCCCCTTGCGCCGAAACAACCCGCGACGCTCGATAGGCTCGAAGATTTCGCCGGGGCGCTCCGGGTCTAGCCACGCACTTGCTCCAAGTGCTCTTTCAGCTTCGGAGAGATGTTTCAAGGGCAACGGCGCGAGATATTTGCCCACCGGCACCAGCGAGTCGATCAGCCCCGCCATCGATCCGTGCCGCCGCAGCCCGGACGCTGCCACGTCCTCCCTCAACCCGCAATGCTCGGCCAGCAGGCGAATGCGCAAGGAGGTAATGATTGGTCCGACATCCGCATTGGCCGGCCTCAGCGTGTCGATGAAAACGTCGCACTCACTGTCAAGGCCCATGGAGCGGTTGTTCATGTTGGCGGAGCCCACGCGCAGGATCTCGTCGTCTACGATCATCAGCTTCGAATGAACGTAGATCGGCGTCCCATCCGAAGCGAAAGGCGTATAGATGCGCAGGCGGCCGGCATGGTCGGCCTGTCTCAGCGCCTCCACCAGCTGTACGCGCGCCGTATCCATTGCCACCTGCTCCAGCCAGCCCTCGGCCGTCAACGAACTGATGATGACGATCTCCGGCGGGTCATCCTCCAGCAGCCGTTCGCAGATAACCTCGGCAATGGCCCTGGAGGCGAAATATTGGGTCTCGGCATATATGAAGCGTCTGGCGCGCCGGATCTGTTCCAGGAACAGCTCCTCGATTTCCGTGACCTGGCTGTACGGCCCCCAGGCAGCACGGGTGCGCGCAATACCGATCTCGACATCCCGGAATTCCGCCTCGATCGGTTCCGGCCAAGGGGTTTCGTGCTGCGGCTCGCAGGCGTCAAGAGGATCGCCGCCGGCCGCCTCCCAACGTTCGCGGCCAAGGTCCCCGAGCGCTGCGGCAACCTCCCCTTCCATGAGCAGGGCCGCGTCATGCCAGGGGCCGTACAAACGTCCGGTCGGCTTGCGCCGGCGCGGGTCCTTCGGGAGGTGTTCGCTCGTATCCCAGCGGCTGGAGGTCATGTCGATGCCGCCACACGCCGCGAAGACATCGTCAATGACGACGATCTTCTGATGATGACTGCAGCCGATCGGATGGGAGGAGTCGAACTTGAAGTCGATGCGCGCGTTGATGAACCAGCGGATGAGGTCAAAGATCATCGTTCCGCGAAACAGCGACCTGATGAGCGAGAGCTGCCATTTGAGGACGCGCACATCCAGCCGCCGGTTCCGGCGCACGAGCCAGAGGATGAACGAGCCCAGGCGCGCGGGGTACCGCTCCCTGCGACCGCTCTGCCACCATCGGCGCCCGGTCGGAAGCAGGACGCGTGAATCGAAATCCCAGAAGATCAGAAAGATGCGCTGCCTTGCCTTGAGCATCGCTTCGCGCATGGCATCGAAATAGTCCTCCCCGTCGATCACCATGCGGGCCCGGCGCGCCGTGGCATAGCGCCACACCGAAGGCTGCCCGGCCTCGATGACCGCCATTTTGCTATCGCCATTGTTATCGTTCATTAACCGCCTTGCTGAAGCAGGCGGGTTCGCGGATCAAGCCCTTACCGGGCACGTGCCAGCCCCCCTGCTTCCTCCCGGTGGCCCCGGGCCGTGTCGAGGATCGTATTCCGTCGGCGCGGCCGCTTCCCGTCGACGAAAACCCTCGCCCCGCGCAGATCATCTTAAACCTGGGGCAACGTGGCGAATTTCCGCCACTCCGGTGGCAAAGCCGGTAGGCTCGACGGTTGATCTCCCCTCGTTCAGCAGCCATTCGTATTCCGGCGTGTTAGAACATGCAAACGACGTCCGCCCCATCAAGCGACAGTTCGTGCGGGGCGGGCTCCCGATCCTTCGGGTCGGATAAGCCGTCCGGCATTGGTCCGGACTCCCCTTTCGTGCTCCCGAATTGCGGGAGCCAGCAACGGAGCCGCGCAGCGGTTTCGCACGAGAAGGAGTTAAAACATGAAAAAAACGCTCATCGCCGCCGCGATTGCAGCAGCGAGCCTGGCTCCCGTCGCCGTCGTGGCGCAGGAGGCAGCCACTGCCGCCGCCGCCCCGACGGTGGGGGCCAAGGTGTTCGACCCCGAAGGCAATGAAGTCGGCACCGTTGAATCCGTCCAGGGTGACGTCGTCACCGTCTCCACCGGCACGGCACGCGCAGGTCTGCCCAAGACCTCGTTCGCCGCGCGCGAAAAAGGCCTGGCGATCGGCATGACGAAGGCCCAGCTCGAAGCCGCCGTTAATGGTGCCGCGGCGCAGAACGGTGCGGCGATGGCTTCCGCACTGGTCGTCAACGCCCCGGTCAAGAGCAGCGACGGTGTCGTCCTCGGCACCGTTAGCAAGGTCGAAGGCGATGACGTGACCGTCACGCTTACCGATGGCGCCACCGTGGCGCTCAAGAAGTCGAACCTCGGGCTGGGCGCGGACAAGTCGCTCGCGCTCGGCATGACTGCGGCCGATTTCGCCAAGGCGACCCAGGCCGCCGGCTCCGCCCAGGCGAGCGCCGACGCCGGCGCCGCCGCATCGAGCCAGAATGCCGCGGCGGAGCCTCAGCAGGGCCAATAAGCCCTGGCATCAAAGGTCTTCCGAGCAACGCATCGGATTCGGGCCGGGCACGATATGCGTCGTGTCCGGCCTTTCCTGGTCCTTTGACGCGGCGCTGCTGAAAACGGCTTCGCCCCAAGGCGCCTGCGTCCGGGGCAGAGACAATCGGTTCGGGGCCGGATGAAGACCCCCACCAGTAAGCAACCATATAGCTTGACAAATAGAGGGGATTATATACATGACAAAGCACCCTCATGATGTTAAGAGCGCCGAGCGTGACAGGCCGGTAGCAGGGATCAGTAGCAGGATCGCGATACGCGCGAACCTGCTCCACAAAATCATACGCCAAACATTGGTCGATGAATTTAGTGATCCGCTTGTATCCGTGACATTGCTATCCGAAACTGAGGCATTTCACGCAGCCTCTCTAATAATTGAGCGCGCTTTGTCGGATGGTGAAGAATTACCTTGAATAGGGTAAATCCCCTGCAGATATTGCTCGCGAGTTCATACATTCTGTCAAAGTCAGACTGAAAATATGCTATTGGCTTAGCATCTAATTCCTTTGAAAGATCATTATCTCTCATATCGACCAGCATAGACAGGCGCTTGCGCGTGTCCACGATTACGACACACTCAGGGACCGAGATTGAAAATCCGGATAGACCATGAACCAACCTATTCCGCTCCCGCTGGCCGCTAGAAAGCATCATCAGAAGTGCCTGGAGTATCTCTAGATCATCTGAGTGTAGGTGTTTTGCCCCATGTTCTAGGAGTAGGTCTTTTTGACGCGGCAAGCTCCTTAAGTTTATAAACTCGTCGATCACACCTCGGGCATCGTTTTTTAGTATGTCTACTAGAGACGCTCCTATCTCGGCTTCTGCGAACGCCCAACTGCTGATGACGTTCATCATCGATTGGGCGAGGAGCGGGCGCGCATTTACGAGATTGCCTAAGCCCACAATATATCCCGTGGCTTTGGTAACATGTGATAAAGGGCGAGGCATGAAGGACACCGAACAGCAGCGAGAAGATGATGTGCTCCGCAGAATGCTGAGCACGCCACCTAAGCCGCACAAACCGGCGCAAGAGTCGAGTCCGAAACGGAAAAAGGCGGGAAAGTCTAAGGCTTCCCGCGCCAGCGCTGATACTTCGGGCGCTTAGCTGGTTTTGCCTCAGGCGTAGAGGCTGTCAGCCCGCCGATAGGTGACGCGACGGCCAGCGATGTTCTTGAGCGCCAGATCGGCGCGCATGTCATCCTCAACCCCATTGGCGCTGCGGTTGGTATAGCGGAAATCGAACTCGGCCAGATAGCGGTGCAGATGCTGCTCTCCGCAGTGCTGGTAGATTCCGCGCATGCCGCGCTTGAAGATCGAGAAGAAGCCTTCGACCGTGTTGGTGTGGATCGTGGCGTCGCCCTTGCGGACGTACTCGCCGCCAGCATGGAGCACGCGGTTGTGCGCGGCGAACTCCTTGCCGATGTTCCAGTACAGGCGGGCCTCGTCCGTCATCAGGCGCGCTTCCTTGGCGATGTTCTCGCGGATGATCGGGTGAATGTCCTTGGCGGTAAGGTCGGGGTCGGTGAACGAACGCACCTTGGCGCTTTCACGGTCCACGAGAGCGAGAACCTTCATCTTGTGGCCACCGCCTGTGCGAACTTCCTTGCCCTTCTGGCGCCCGATGTAGGTTTCATCGACTTCCACCATACCGCCGGTGCCGCCCATGGGCGACGCGTCATCCGAACGCATGGCCTCGCGGATGCGGTGGAACATGAACCACGCAGTCTTGTAGGTGATGCCGAGCATACGGTGAAGCTGGTGCGCGCTCATACCCTTCTTGCTGGCACAGAGAAGGTGATTGGCAAGCAACCACTTATGAAGCGGAACCTTGCTGCTCTCAAACACGGTGCCGACCGTCACGCTGTACTGCTGGCGGCAGTCGTTGCACTGGACGACGCCCTTGCGGACCTTGCCTTCCGGGTGCGCCTTGGTGGGGCGGCCGCGCTGCGCAGGAAGCCGCGTAGCGTTCACCGAGCCACAATGCGGGCAGAACGGACCTTCCGGCCAGCGCAGCGTCTCAAGATGCTCGCGGGCCTTATCCTCATCGGTGAAGTGCGGGGCGGTGATGTTCGTCATACCTCATCCCTACGGGATGGAGGGATGCTTTGTCAAGTATATAATCCCCCAAATAGAACCGTTTGGGTTATATGCCCAGCCATCCGGTGGGGCGCTGTACACGCTCCGCCGGTCTATCGGGCCGGCGTTGCGGGCCGGGGCGCGACGGTCAGTCGTGGTCCACGCCAACAGCGCCTGCACCGCAGGCAAGCTCATGACAGGCCCTGCCTCAGGCCTGTT
>DATEJH010000052.1:0-17582 GCA_035278205.1 Novosphingobium sp.
AGGTCGCCCCGGATCGCCTCCAACGCCACCTTAGCCTTGAAATCCGCGCTGTAGCGTTTCCTCGTCGTCTTCATTCCCGTACCATTCCATCAGGTCGGGATTAGCTTAGCATCCTGTCCAGATTTCCGGCACCACCTCAGGCATTCTCCTGAGTTAGTTGGGCGAAAGTCGGTCGGCATAGTCCTGTCCGATTGGACCCGACCGACACTGGTTGGCTGTATGGACAACGCGTATCGCGAGAGGCGTTCTCGACGTGAGATCGAAGGGCCGCTGGCTCCGTATTTCTGGGCCTACTCCGAGTATCTTGCGGATCTCGGATATTCCTATGTCTCGCACAAAAAGAAGACGTTCATCGTTGGCGATTTCAGTCGTTGGCTTGGCCGTCGCGGGATCGCGCTCGATCAAATCCGCCCGGAGGATGAAGCAGCGTTCGTTCGCGGCTCCGCAAGGCGCCATTTGTCGAAGAGGCGAGGCGAGCGCTTCGTTCTGGATGGCCTGAAGGCCTGGTTGTGGACTTGTAACGGTTTTGTGCCGGTCACTTGAGAGTTTAAGGCTCGTTCAAGGAGACCGACGAGATGATCAAGCATAGTGAAGAGTTCAAGCAGGAGGCGGTGCGCATTGCGCTGACCAGCGGGTTGCCGCGCGAGCGGGTTGCGTCAGATTTGGGGGTCGGCAAGTCGACCCTGAACAAATGGGTTTCGCATTATCGTCCGTCGGACCTGGTGGCAGCGCCGCAGGCAGACCTGGCGCGAGAGAATGAAAGGCTTCGCCTTGAGAACCGCGTGCTTCGGGAGGAGAGGGAAATCCTAAAAAAACGGTCCCCGGCTGATCCCGCCTGTGCGCGGTAGAAACGGGCCATGCTATGATGCTCACTGGGCGCATTTTACCGGCGGTTGTCTGCACGCGCGGGAAAGGCCAAGGCGGTCACGGCCACCGCGCGCAAGATCGCCGTCATGTTTTACAACAGCCTGCGTTACGGCATGGCGTACCATGATCCGGGCGCCACCCAATATGAAGAACGGTATCGCAGCCGGGTGATCGGCAATCTCAAGCGCAGGCGCAGGCAGCTTGGGGCGTTGGGGAAGATGCGCACGACAAAGGTCCGCCGCCGGATTTCCTCGTTGAAGCGTTCGAGCATGTTGGTGCTCTTCATGTGTTTGTGATGTCGCCGCGGCAGGCGGTAGAAGGTGAAGGTGTCGCGCGACGCTCAGGGTGAGAAAGCGCGACAATCAAGATGAGAATCCGGTGTGTCGGGATCGGCGGAGGGCGTAGCCCGTAGCCGGTCCCGACACACCGGAGGCCCTCTTTGCGAGGTGCCTGTGATGGTCGTGGTGGCCGCTATGCGTCGGGTTTTCCGGGGAGGAGGGCCTGGCGTGTGGCCGGCCGACACATCAACGATCATCAGGTGAGACTTTTCATGACCAACAGACGTAATGACCCCGTCGCTCTGGCGGCGGCGAAGGCCGGGTTCAGCCCGGCGACGGGCTATCGGGTTTTGCAGAACGCCCGGTTGCGATCACAGCGGCAAACACCGCGCAGCCGGCGCCGACCCGATCCGCTTGCCGGTATCTTCGATGAAGTGGTCGTGCCGATGCTTGAGGCTGCTCCCGGCCTTCGGCCTATCGCGATCTTCGAAGAACTGCGGCGCCGATACCCCGAGACGGTGTTCGGGTCCCGGCGAACTTTGGAGAGGCGCATTCGCGACTGGCGCGCCATGAATGGGCAAGATCGCGAAGTCATTTTCCGGCAAGTGCACCAGGCGGGGCGGCTCGGTCTGTCCGATTTTACGTGCATGGACGATCTGGCAGTTTCGATCGCCGGACAGCCGCTGGATCACCTGCTCTATCACTTCCGGCTGCCTTGCGGCGGCTTCGAGCACGGACACGTCATCCTGGGCGGCGAGAGTTTCGTTGCCTTGGCCGAAGGGCTGCAGAATGCGCTCTGGTCCGCAGGCGGCGCCCCGAAGCTTCATCGCACCGACAGCCTCTCGGCCGCCTTCCGCATCCGCGACAACCAGGATGAGAACGACGACCTTGCCAGCGACAATCAAAACAGGCACTGATCGACGCGCCGCGACAATCACATTCTCATCCTGATTGACGCGCAATCCTCATCCAGTTTGTCGCGCTACAGTGAAGGTCTCCTCGATCGTCTCCTCGGCCCAGTCGGTGAGCCTGGGGTATTTGCCCTGCCATTTGGCGAGCCATTGCGCGAGATCGGCACGCGCCCCGGCGAGGTTGCGCCGGTCGTAGAGCCACCTCAGCTCGTGCAGGCGGTCGTCATCGGCTTTGCGGGGCAGGTGATCGAGCGCATTGCGCAAGAAGTGAACGTAGCAGCGCTGATAAGCGGCGCCGGTCAGCACTTCGCGGATCGCCGCGCGCAGGCCGGCGTGGTCGTCGGCAACCACGAACTCGACCCCATGCAAGCCACGCTCGCGCAAGCCCAGCAGGAAGGTCTTCCACGACGAGCTGCTCTCGCGGTTGGCCATCTCGACGGCGAGCACCTGGCGGCGGCCGTCCCAATCGACGCCGATGGCGATCAGCACCGCCTGGCTCGTCACCACCCCGGCCTCGCGCACCTTCTCGTAACGGGCATCGAGGATCAGGTAAGCGAACGGCTCGTCGAGGCGGCGCCCGGCAAACGCGGCAAGGCTAGCGTCGAGCTTCTTGTTGATCGCCGAGATCGAAGAGGCCGAGAAGGCATGGCCGCACAGCTCCTCGGTGATCGCCTTCACCTTGCGGGTCGAGACGCCCTGCACGTACATCTCGGTGAGCGTCGCGACCAGGGCTTGCTCCGAACGCTGGTAGCGCTCGAACAGCTCGGTCGAGAAGCGCCCGGCTCGGTCCTGCGGCACGCGCAGCTCCAGCTTGCCCACCCGCGTGATCAGCGTGCGCCCGTAGTAGCCCGAACGGTAGCCGAGCCGGCCTTCGCTGCGCTCGCCCTTGCCGGCGCCGAGCGTCTCCTCCATCTCCGCCTCGACCATCGCCTGCATCACGCTGCGCACGATCTCGCGCAGACCGTCCGGACTTTGCGCCAGAAGCTCTTGGACAGCGGCAACCGCAGGCTTACCTTGATCCTTGATCCTTGATCATGGTGGGGCTCCTCATGGGGTCGGTGACTTCGAACATCACCAGCCTGCCATGGCCGCCTCGCTCCTCAAGCGATTTTGCAGAACTCCCTTCTTAGGAAGGCCACCCAGCCCATTTCCGGTGCTATCGCGGAGATATTTTCCTTGCTTTTCCGCGTGTTGGTGCCGAAAAAATACCGTCAACTGAGCCGACGATCCTGACGGTATCGTCGTCTGGCGCGTTGTGCAAGTTTGGGGGATACCGTCGCGCAGACCGTCCTGGCCAACCGCTGCTCAGCGATTGATCCCGATAGAATACGAGGGATAATCTTTTTTTCAGTTATTTAGTTAGGGTCTGGCGATTGCTCGCGATAGGCCCGGATGGGCCTGAATCATTCCCACTCGATCGTGCCCGGCGGCTTCGATGTATAGTCGTAGACCACGCGGTTGATGCCCTTGACCTCATTGATGATGCGCGTGGCGACGCGGCTCAGGAACGTGGCGTCGAAGGGGTAGATGTCGGCGGTCATGCCGTCGGTCGAGGTCACGGCGCGAAGCGCGCAGACGTTGTCGTAAGTGCGGCCGTCGCCCATCACGCCCACCGTCTTGACCGGCAGCAGCACTGCGAAGGCCTGCCAGATCGCGTCGTATAGCCCGGCGTTGCGGATTTCCTCGAGGTAGATCGCGTCGGCCTTGCGCAGGATGTCGGCGCGCTCGCGGCTGACTTCGCCGGGGATGCGGATGGCAAGGCCCGGTCCGGGGAACGGATGACGGCCGACGAATATGTCGGGCAGGCCCAGCTCACGCCCGAGTTCGCGGACCTCGTCCTTGAACAGCTCGCGCAGGGGCTCGACGAGCTTCATGTTCATCCGCTCGGGCAGGCCGCCTACGTTGTGGTGGCTCTTGATCGTCACAGAAGGGCCGCCGGTGAAGGAGACGGATTCGATCACGTCGGGATAAAGTGTCCCTTGCGCGAGGAACTCGGCGCCGCCGATCTTCTTCGCCTCGTTCTCGAAAACGTCGATGAAGGTCTTCCCGATGAACTTGCGCTTCGCCTCGGGATCGGTGACGCCTTCCAGACCCTTGAGGAACAGGGTCGAGGCATCCACATGGACCAGCGGGATGTTGTAGTGACCGCGGAACAGCGAGACGACCTGCTCCGCCTCGCCCATGCGCATGAGGCCATGGTCGACGAAGACGCAAGTAAGCTGGTCGCCGATCGCCTCATGGATGAGGACCGCCGCCACCGCCGAATCGACCCCGCCCGAAAGGCCGCAGATCACGCGTCCCTTGCCGACAGCCGCGCGGATCTCCTCGATCTTGGTCTTGCGGAACTCGGCCATGGTCCAGTCGCCGGCTAGGCCGCAGACGTGGCGGACGAAGTTCTTGAGCAATTTCGCGCCATCGGGCGTATGCACCACTTCGGGGTGGAACTGCATCGCGTAGATGCGCTTCTCGTCATTGGCGATCACCGCGAAAGGAGCGCCGGGGCTGGACGCGACGGTGCGGAAGCCGGGAGCAATGCTCGTCACCTTGTCGCCGTGGCTCATCCAGACCTGATGCGTTTCGCCGACTGTCCAGAGACCGTCGAACAGCGTGCACTCATCCATGATCTCGATGAAAGCGCGGCCGAATTCGCCCGTATCGCCAAGCAGGACCTCGCCGCCCATCTGATGCATCAGCGACTGCTGGCCATAGCAGATGCCGAGCATCGGCCGGCCGCTTTCAAGGATCACGTCCGGAATTCGGGGGCCGTTCTCGTCGAGCACCGAGGCAGGTGAGCCCGAGAGGATCACGCCCGCCGGATCGAGCCGTTTGAATGCCTCTTCCGCCGCCGAAAATGGGGCGATTTCGGAATAGACGCCCGCTTCGCGCACGCGGCGCGCGATCAACTGGGTGACCTGGCTGCCGAAATCGACGATCAGCACCGATTCAGAGGAGGGAGTGTTCATGGGCGGGCACTAATATCGCGAGCGCCGGGTGTCCAGATGCCTGCATGCGGGAAATCAGCCGCGGCGCAGGCCCCGGATCAGCGATTGCATAAACTGCATCTTAGTTTCTTGCTTTTGACATTGCGAAAATTACTAACCTTACTAAGTTGCACTTGCGAAGAGGGGGCACCCCCCGAAGCAACTGCAGGAGCAAGACCGTGACGATCTTTCAGAAGACTGTCGGTCTCGCCGCGGCCCTGGGCACAAGCGCCCTGGCGTTCGCGCTTACCCTCGCCTGAGGGGCGATACCGACCCAACGGAAAGGCGGCCTCAACGGCCGCCTTTTTCGTTTGCCCCTGTCATGACGCAGCGCAACACAACGGAAGCTGGCGGAGCCCTCCTCACACCTCTTTTCCGACTCGAGAGCGACGGTTGCATAAATCCCAACTTCTGATGCAGCCTTGACAACCGCGCTCCGAACGAGCGGCGCGATGAAGGCACCGCCGCCTCCCGTCAGAAGCGACCCGAGTCCTGTGGAAAAGCACTCCTCGAAGGTCGCTTTTGCTTGGGTTTGGCCCCCGCAATCCCTATAGAATCGTCATGGCAAATTCCGAAGAAACCGCCCCGGAAAACGGGAAGAATAACAACACCTACGGCGCCGAATCGATCAAGGTCCTCAAGGGCCTTGATGCCGTGCGCAAGCGGCCGGGCATGTACATTGGCGACACCGATGACGGTTCGGGCCTTCACCATATGGTGTTCGAGGTTTCGGACAATGCCATCGACGAAGCCCTGGCCGGACATTGCGACCTCGTCCTGATCGAGCTCAACCCCGACGGTTCGGTCTCGGTGGAGGACAACGGGCGCGGCATTCCGACCGACATCCACAAGGAGGAAGGCGTCTCGGCGGCCGAGGTCATCATGACCCAGCTCCACGCCGGCGGCAAGTTCGAGAACACGTCGGACGATAATGCCTACAAGGTCTCCGGCGGTCTCCATGGCGTCGGGGTCTCGGTCGTCAACGCACTGTCCGAATGGCTCGAACTGACGATCTGGCGCGACGGCAGGGAGCACTGGATGCGATTCGCGAACGGCGATGCCGTCGCTCCGCTGGAAGTGCGCGGCCCCGCCCCGGACGGCAAGAAAGGCACGCGCGTGACGTTCCTGGCCTCCACCGAGACGTTCAAGAACGTTACCGAGTTCGATTTCGAGAAGCTGGAGCACCGCTATCGCGAACTTGCGTTCCTCAACTCCGGCGTACGCATCAAGCTGCGCGACCGGCGGCATGAGGAAATGATCGAGCACGACCTGTTCTACGAGGGCGGCATCGCCGCTTTCGTCCAGTATCTCGACCGCAACAAGCAGGCGCTGATGCCGGGGCCGATCGCCATTTCCGCCGACAAGGACGGGATCGGCATCGAAGTCGCGCTGGAATGGAACGATTCGTACTACGAAAACGTCCTGTGCTTCACCAACAACATTCCCCAGCGTGACGGCGGCACGCACCTGGCCGCCTTCCGCGCCGCACTGACGCGCACGCTCAACAATTATGCGGAACGTTCGGGCCTGCTCAAGAAGGAGAAGGTCTCGCTTTCCGGCGACGACATGCGCGAGGGTTTGACCGCGATCGTCTCGGTCAAGCTGCCGGACCCCAAGTTCTCCAGCCAGACCAAGGACAAGCTGGTCAGCTCCGAGGTGCGCCAGCCACTCGAAAGCCTGATGAGCAACAAGATGAACGACTGGCTGGAGGAAAACCCCGCCGTGGCCCGGGCGATCATCCAGAAAGTCATCGATGCCGCCGCCGCCCGCGAGGCGGCGCGCCGCGCCCGCGAACTCACCCGCCGCAAGGGCGCGATGGACATCGCCAGCCTGCCCGGCAAGCTTGCCGACTGCCAGGAACGTGACCCTTCCAAGTGCGAGCTTTTCCTCGTCGAGGGCGATTCGGCAGGCGGCTCGGCCAAGCAGGGCCGCGACCGCAAGACGCAGGCGATCCTGCCGCTGAAGGGCAAGATCCTCAACGTCGAGCGTGCCCGTTTCGACCGGATCATCTCATCGAAGGAGGTCGGCACGCTGATCCAGGCGATGGGTACCGGCATTCGCGACGACTTCAACCTCGAGAAGCTGCGCTACCACAAGATCGTCATCATGACCGACGCCGACGTCGACGGCGCCCATATCCGCACCCTGCTGCTGACGTTCTTCCATCGCCAGATGCCGGACATCATCCGCGCCGGGCACCTCTTCATCGCCCAGCCGCCGCTCTACAAGGTCGCCAAGGGCCGATCGGAAGTCTACCTGAAGGACAATGCCGCGCTCGACCGCTACCTCGTCGAGGCAGGGCTGAACGGCCGCGTTCTCGAAACCTCGGGCGGGGCGCGCAGCGGGCATGACCTGGAGGCGCTGGTCGATCATGCCATCCGGCTGCGCAACCTGATGGCCTTCGTGCCGCGCCGCTACGATCCGAACATCATCGAGGCGCTGGCGCTGGCGGGCGTGCTCACGCCAGATCTTTCGCGGCAGGATCGCGAAGCCGCGATGGCGCGGGCGGCCGAATGGCTCGACCGCGGCGACAGCGAAGCGACGTGGACTGTTCGCATGACCGAAGAGGGCAACCTCGAGGTCGAGCGCCTCTGGCGCGGGGTCACCGATCATCACAAGATCGAAGCCGCGTTCCTCACCAGCGCCGAGGCGCGCAAGCTCGCCCGCCTCGCCGGGGAGAACGCAGAGGTATACGCCGGCACGGCCCGTCTCGTGCGCGCCAGCGCCGTTGCCGAAGCCGCCGAGTCCGAACCTGCTGAGACGTCCGAGAGCGACGAAGAAGGCGAAACCACGGCGGCACGTCCGGTGCCGGGCGAGGACGCCATCACTCGCCCGAGCGAACTGCTCGACAAGGTGCTGACCGCCGGCCGCCGCGGCCTTTCGATCCAGCGTTACAAGGGTCTGGGCGAAATGAATGCCGAGCAGCTCTGGGAAACCACGCTGGACCCGGAAAACCGCGCGCTGCTCCAGGTCAAGGTCGAGGATGCCGACGTCACCGACGAGATCTTCACCCGGCTGATGGGTGACGTGGTCGAACCGCGGCGCGACTTCATCCAGGAAAACGCGCTCAACGTCGCCAACCTCGACGTGTGAGGGTGCTGCGCCAGGAAGGCCGAGCCGCGCAGTGACTGCGCGGCCGCTGTCAGGTATTACAGAGGCATGACGAGGTCCGTGCATTACAGGCTCGGCAAATGAGCGGTTCGATCGGAACCGCGCCTTCGGCCGCCGATTTCGAGGCGCTGGCCTGGTCTGCCTTCGCGCGGATTCCAGACCCATTCGCGCGCCACCTTGAAGGCATCACCGTTCACATCGAAGAGTTCGCCGACGAGGAGACTCTGGAAACCCTGGGTATCGATGATGCCTGGGAATTGACCGGGCTCTACCAGGGCCGGCCGATGGAGCACGAATCGGTCTGGACAACAGGAGAGCTGCCCTCGCGCATCACGCTGTTCCGCCAGCCGCTGCTTGCGGAATGGTGCGAGACCGGAGTGAGCCTGGAGGCGCTGGTGACTCATGTGGTGATCCACGAAGTGGGCCATCACTTCGGTCTTTCAGACGCACAGATGCACGCGCTGGAGGGGCAAGCGCACTGAGGACGGATACTCCTCTGGCTGAGAATTTTCGCGCGGAGGCGCGGAACTTTTAATCCCCCGCGCCCATGCGGAAGATTTGCCAATTACGCCGCTGCTTCGGCCACCGTTCGCTCGCTCGCGGCATCCAGCAGCTTCCGTTCCAGTGCCTTGAGCCGGCTCGCCGACCTTACCTTCTCTCCCAGCAGGTCGGTCACGTAGAAGGTATCCGCCGCGCGCTCGCCGTAAGTGGCGATGTGGGCTGAATAGACCATCAGCCTGGATTCGAAGAGCGCATAGGCCAGCCGGTTGAGCAGCGCCGGCCGGTCACGTGCATTGACTTCGACGACGGTGAAGCGGTTCGACGCCTTGTTGTCGAAAAGCACGCGCGGGCGCACCTCGAAGGCATCGGCGCGCGGGCGGGCATCCGGCTTGGCGACAAGCTGCGGCAGGATCTTGATCCGGTTGGCGAGCGCATTCTCGATCGAGGTGCGCAGCCGCTGGAGCTGGCTTTCCTCCATGAACGGACGGCCGAGCGGGTCCTGCACCAGGAAGTTGTCGACGGCGCGGCCCGTGCGGGTGGTGTGGATGCGCGCGTCGATGATGTTGCCGCCGGCCAGATGAATGCCCCCGGCAATGCGGTAGAAAAGCCCGGGATGGTCCGAGGCGATGACGGTGACAAGCGTCGCGCCGCGAGCCGGGTAGTACTCGGTGCGGATCGAAAGCGGATCGGCCTGCGCCTCGGCGGCTTCGAGCTGGGCGAGGTTCTTGGCGATGACGTCTTCGGACTCGGCGATCCAGTACGCATCGATGAACTTGGCACCGACGCTTCCGATCAGCGCGGCATTCGCGGGATCCAGTGCCTCTACGGCCGCCTTCTTCGCGGCAATGCGCTTCTCGCGGCCGAACTCGGCATGGCCCAGGCGCAGCCGTTCTTCGGTTGCCGCATAGAGTTCGCCGATGAGCTGGCGCTTCCAGCTGTTCCAGGTCCCCGGGCCGACCGCGCGGATATCGACGATGGTCAGCAGCGTTAGCTGCCGCAGGCGATCGAGCGACTGCACCACCTGCACGAAATCGGCGATGGTCTTGGCGTCGGACAAGTCGCGCTTGAAGGCGGTGGCCGAGAGCAGCAGGTGGTATCGCACCAGCCAGCTCACCAGCTCGGTCTCTTCCTCGTCCAGCCCGAAGCGGGGACAGAGCTTGAGCGCGATCTCGGCGCCCAGCTCCGAGTGATCGCCCCCCCGCCCCTTGGCGATGTCATGAAGCAGGGCCGCGACATAGAGGGCCCGGCGTGAGCGGACCTTCTGGATGATGTCGTGCGCCAGCGGGTGATCGTCCTTCAGCTCGCCGTTCTCGATCCGGGCGAGCAGGCCGATGGCGCGGATCGTATGCTCGTCCACCGTATAGTGGTGGTACATGTCGAACTGCATCTGCGCGTTGACCCGTCCGAACTCGGTGACGAAACGGCCGAACACCCCGGCCTCGTTGAGGGCGCGCAGGATGACCTCGGGATTGTGGCGGCTGGTGAGCAGTTCCATGAACAGCTCGTTCGCCCGCCTGTCGCGGCGCACGTCGCTCTTGATCAGCGCAGTCTCTCTCGAGATCAGGCGCATGGTCTCGGGGTGAACCTCGAGCCCCTCCTTGTCGGCGATGACGAAGATTTCCAGCATGCGCACCGGATCGGCCTGGAACCAGTCCGCCGAGGGCGCCTGGATGCGGCCGCCGAAAACCTTGTAGCCCTTTAGAGCCCGCGGCCGGGCGCGGAAGCCCGCCAGCAGGCCGCGCGGCGTCTTGCGCGCGAACTGTTCATCCAGCTGCGCCAGGAACACGCCGGTCAGGTTGCCGACGATCTTCGCCTGCAGGTAGAAGAAATGCATGAACCGCTCGACCGCGCTCTTTCCCGGCCGTTCGGCGTAGTTCATCCGCGCCGCGACCTCGCGCTGCAGGTCGAAGGTCAGGCGGTCCTCGGCGCGGCGGGTGATCGTATGCAGATGGCAGCGCACCGCCCAGAAGAAGTTTTCGGCACGGCGGAACGCCTGGTATTCGCGGGGGGTGAGCAGGCCGACGTCGACCAGTTCCGAAGGATCGCGCACCTTGTGGATGTACTTGCCAATCCAGTAGAGCGTGTGCAGGTCGCGCAAGCCGCCCTTGCCTTCCTTCACGTTGGGCTCGACGACATAGCGGCTGTCGCCCATGCGCTTGTGCCGGTCTTCGCGCTCGGCCAGCTTCTCGACCACGAACTGGCGCTCGGTGCCGGCGGCGACGTCCTTCCAGAAGCGCTGGCGGGCTTCCTCGAACAGCGCCTGGTCGCCCCAGACGTAGCGACCCTCGAGCATGGCAGTGCGGATCGTCAGGTCCGATCGGCTCATCTTCACCATCTCGTCCAGCGAGCGGCTGGAGTGGCCGATCTTCAGCCCCAGGTCCCAGAGGAAATAGAGCATCGCCTCGATCACCTGCTCGCACCAGGGCGTCTGCTTGATCGGGGTGAGGAAGGCGATGTCGACATCCGAATGCGGGGCCATCTCGCCGCGTCCATAGCCGCCGACGGCCATGATCGTCAGCCGCTCCCCGCGCGAGCGGTTGCTGACCGGATAGACGTTGTCCACCACGTGATCGTGGATCACCCGGATGAGCTGGTCGACAAGGAAGGCCTGCGCCTCGGCAATGTCGTGCCCGGCAGAGGGTTTTTCCTTCAGGCGCCGGGCCACTTCGGCGCGGCCGGTATCGAGTGCCTGGCGCAGTGCGTCGACGACGAAGCGGCGGCCCTTTGCATGGCCATGCTCTTCGACCAGCCTGTCGATGGTGCCAACCAGATCGCGGCGATCGATCACGGCGCGCGGAGAGGGAATGCGGATGACGCTCATTGTTCGCGGTTTCTAGACGCTGGGCTTCATCAGGGAAACCCGCTTCGATCGGACCTTTCGACGGTTGCCGGGCAAAACCCGGCTACCATCGGGCATCCGCCTATGCCAGAAGGCCCGCACGGCAGCCGCCGCAGTGACAGATATACGAGGTCGAGCGCTTGTCCCTGATTACCCTTGCCGCCGCTGCCGCGCAGACGCACGAGCCGATTCACTGGGTCGACCTGGGGCTGAGGAACTATCTCTTCAGGATCGGCAGCTTCGAACTGCGCTGGTACTCTCTGGCCTACCTCGCCGGCATCGTGCTGGGATACTGGCACCTGACGCGGATGATCAGGGCCCCCGGCGCTCCGCTGGCACAGCGCCACGCGGACGACCTGTTCTTCTACTGCACGCTGGGCATCATTCTCGGCGGACGCCTGGGCTATGCGACGTTCTACACCGGCGGCGACACGGGCATTCCCAGCCTCTGGCTCCACCCGGGCGAACTGCTGTCGCTGTGGCACGGCGGCATGAGTTTCCATGGCGGACTGATCGGCGTGCTGCTGGCGCTCGCCTGGGTTTCCTGGCGCGGCGGACTGAACTTCGTGCGCGTGGCCGATTACCTGTCGGTCTGCGTGCCGTTCGGCATGCTGTTCGGCCGGCTCGCCAACTTCGTGAACGGCGAGCTGTGGGGCCGGGTGGCCACTGATCCCAACCTGCCCTGGGCGATGATCTTCCCCGACGCGCCGGACCAGCTGCCGCGCCATCCCAGCCAGCTCTACGAGGCGGGTCTGGAGGGGCTGATGATGATCGTGATCATGCTGCTGCTGTTCTGGAAGACGCGGGCGCGTTTCCGCCCCGGGCTGCTGGTGGGGGTCTTTACCGTTGGCATCGGCTGCGCGCGCTTCTTCGTCGAGTTCTTCCGCGAACCCGACGCCCAGCTTGCGGAATTCGCGCGCCAGACCGGCCTCTCGATGGGCCAGTGGCTGACGATCCCGCTGATTCTCCTTGGCCTGTTCCTGATCGGCCGCGCCCTCGCGAGGCCGGCTCTGGCGACAGGCAGGCCTGCCGCCGCCTGATGGCCCGATCCGGTGAGAGCGCCGACGCGCTGGCAGCGATCTTCCGCCGGCTGATTGCCAATCTCGGCCCGATCTCGCTCCAGCACTACATGGGCGAATCCAATACGCGCTACTACGCGGGCAAGGACCCGCTCGGCGCCGCCGGCGATTTCGTCACCGCGCCCGAGATCAGCCAGATGTTCGGCGAGCTGGTCGGGCTCTGGCTGGCCGACATCTGGATCCGCGCCGGCAGCGCTGATGAAGTCCATTACGTGGAACTCGGGCCCGGCCGGGGCACTCTGGCGCGCGACGCGCTGCGGGCGATGAAGCGTTTCGGGCTGGAGCCGCACGTCCACTTCGTCGAAAGCTCCAGCGCGCTCAGGGCATTGCAGCGCGAGGCCGTGCCCCACGCGCGGTTGCATCACGATCTCTCCACCGTGCCGGCGGCGGGCGCCGTGCTGGTCGTCGGCAACGAATTCCTCGACGCGCTGCCGATCCGCCAACTGGTAAAGACGCCGGGCGGCTGGCGCGAGCGCATGGTGGGCCTCGAGGGTGAGCGATTCGTGCCCGTCGCGGGCGACAAGCCGATGGATGCCGCCGTGCCGGAGCCGCTACGCGCAGCGCCCCAGGGCACCTTGATCGAGACCTGCCCCGCCGCCGCTGCCGTGGTCGAGGAGATCGCCGGAAGACTGGCGGCGCAGGGCGGCGCGGCGCTGCTGATCGACTATGGCCACGACGCGCCGCGTACCGGATCCACCCTGCAGGCCCTGCGCGCCCACACCAAGGTCGACCCCTTCGCGATGCCGGGAGAGGCGGACCTGACGGCACATGTCGACTTTGCCGCCATGGCGGATGCCGCCCTCTCGCGCGGGGCGTGCCACCTCGGCACGGTCACGCAGGGACACTGGCTGCGCGCCCTCGGCATCGAGCAGCGGGCCCGGGCTCTGGCGCAAGCGGCGCCGGAACAGGCCGGCGCGATCGAGGCCGCGAAGGAACGGCTGGTCGCGGATGACCAGATGGGTATGCTGTTCAAGGTGATGGGCCTGGCCTCGCCCGAATGGCCTGAGGGTTCGGGGTTCTGAGGCAAGGCCCCCCCGCACGGGATCTAGCGGCCCCGCACTTCAACCGCCCGCTCCTCCAGCGGCACTTCGCGCACGGGAACGGCCGCGATCCACTGCTGGAAAGCCTCGTTGTCGATCATCCCCCGCACCCGGTCGGTTCCCTTGGTGAATGTCGAGAACCCGTCCCCGCCCTCGGCGAGGAAGTTGACGACCGTTACGCGGTAATCCGCCGCCGGATCGATCGGCTTTCCCTCGAGGGTGAGCGAGACCACCCGGCTGCCCGCCATGCGCCGCATGTCGAACGAGAACCTGAGACCGGCGGAGGAGGCAAGCGCCTGCCGGGGCCCTGTGTCGTCCAGCCCCTCTTCGATCACGGCCCGCACTTGCGCGCCGGTAAGCGTCATCGTCACGAGGTTGTTGTTGAACGGCAGCACGGCATAGACCTGACCGAAAGTCACCACCCCGCCCGGGCCCGGATCGATCGGCGCGCGGATGCCGAAGGGATTGGTGAAAGCGATCCGCGCCCCGGCGCCGCGCGTTGCATCGAGTTGGGAATCGGCGATCAGGCTGCCGAGCGGCCCGCCCATGCCGCTTTCGCCCGAAAGCTTGGCGGCGGCCCCTGAAATCCTGCCGACCGGCCGCTGGATCAGGGCGGCTGCATCATTCACATAGCGCGCCACGTAATCGGCCACGTCCGCGCGCGGGGAGAACTGCGGATAAAGCGCGGTATTGGGCACGTCGCCCCGTCCGCTGGCATAGCCGGGCGACTGGACGATCACGTTGTGCGCCTTTTTCTCCAGCACGCGATGCGTCGCCGGGTCGATCAGCAGCGTGATGTCCGTCACCAGCTTGCCGTAGACGCCCGCGCTGGTAAGCAGGATCGGCCGGCCGTGGGCGCTTTCGCCGTAGCGGCAGACATATTGCCAGTGCGTATGCCCCGATACCACGACGTCGACGCCCGGGTTCAGCCGGTCGAGGATCCGGCGGATTTCACCGGTCAGGCCGGTGCAGCCGTCAGGGTTCTCGTCGGTGGTCTTGCCGCCCTGGTGGATAAGAACGACGATCGCGTCCGCGCCCTGCGCCTTCAGCCGGGGCACCTCCCGGTTGATCGCCTCCGCCTCGTCGCCAAAGCGCAGGCCTCTGACCTCGTCGGGCGAGACCAGCGTCGGCACGTCCTTGAGCGAGAGGCCGACGAAGCCGACCGTTACCCTGTTCGCGCCGGCCCCGAAGCTTTTCAGCCCGGTCGCCGCAAACAGCGCCGAGCCGTCGGCCTTGTATGTGCTCGCCGAAAGGTACTTGTAATGTGCCCCGGCAAACCGCTCGAGCTGGCAGGGCTTGAGCCGCGTGTTCTTCTCGCAGCCGCCGTTCTGCAGGCGCTGCAGTTCCTTCCATCCCCGGTCGAATTCGTGGTTGCCGACGGCGTTGAATTCCAGCCCGACGCGGTTCAGCACCCCCACCGCCGGCTCGTCGAGATGAAGCGAGGAGGCAAGCTGCGAGGCGCCGGTCAGGTCTCCGGCGGCGACGACGACGTTGTTCGGATGCACCGCCTTGAGCGCATCGACCGCCGAGGCGAGCCAGGCCGCCCCGCCCGCCGGCACCGGGATCGATCCGCCCGTTCCGTCAGGTGCCGCGACCGACGCCTTCGGCGGCTCCAGGGCCCCGTGGAAGTCGTTGATCGCGATAATGCCCACTTCGACCGGGGCGGCAGCGTGCCGCGCCGTCTGGGGCGCGGCGCAGGCGGCAGCAAGGCTGACGAGGAGCAGGGAGAGGAGGCGCTTCATGGTCAGCGGCTATCGCCCGCGATTGTGACGGCCGCAAGAATCCTTCGACGGGCTCGGGATGAGCGGAAACTGCGGAAACTCGTGCGGGCACGCCAGAGGACTTGCAACGCCGCTCCACCGGGCCCACATGCTGCGGCGCAACATCCTTCTTGCGCAGGATACTGCCATGAATGCACCCGGCCGCAGGCGAGGCCCCGCTTCCAAGACCGTGCTCGTCCTCCAGGGCGGCGGCGCGCTCGGCGCCTATCAGGCCGGCGTTTACGAGGCGCTCGCCGACAAGGCGGTCGCTCCCGACTGGGTGGCCGGCATCTCGATCGGCGCGATCAATGCCGCGATCATCGCGGGCAACGCGCCGAAGGACCGCCTCCCCAACCTTCGCCGGTTCTGGGACCAGGCCTCTTCCGAGCTGCAGCTTCGCCTCGACGAGCCGATCGGCTTCGCCCGCCGTGCTTTCAACGAGATGTCGGCGCAGTACGCCGTCTGTTTCGGCGTGCCGGGCTTCTTCATCCCGCGCATGCCGATGCCGCTGCATCCCCAGTGGCCTTACGAACTGGGGCAGCTCAGCTACTACGACACCGCGCCGCTGCGCGCCTCGCTGCTTGAACTCGTCGATTTCGAGCGGATCAACCGCGGCGAGACTCGCTTCAGCGTCGGCGCCGTAAACATGCTGACGGGCAATTTCGCCTACTTCGACAATGCCGAGCGCACGATCGGTGCCGAGCATATCATGGCCAGCGGCGCCCTGCCGCCGGGCTTTCCCCCGGTCGAGATCGACGGCGAGTGGTACTGGGACGGCGGCCTGGTTTCGAACACGCCGCTGCAATACGTGCTCGACAACCGCCCGCCCTGCGAGATGACGGTGTTCCAGGTCGATCTCTTCAGCTCGCGCGGGATCCTGCCACGAACCATGGCCGACGTTGCCCAGCGCGAGAAGGACATTCGTTTTTCGAGCCGCACCCGCCTCGGCACCGATCTTTCGAAGCACATGCACAAGGTATGCGCCGCCGCCAAGCGGCTGGCGCGCAAGCTGCCTGAGGAACTGCGCGACGATCCGGACCTTGCCATCCTGCTCAACCACCGCCCCGCGGGCGCGGTTGCCGTGATGCACCTGATCAACCGCGCGCACGGCTACGAATCCAATTCCAAGGACTACGAGTTCTCGCGCCTGACGGTCGAGGAGCACTGGGCAGGCGGCAGGGCCGACGCACTCTATTCGCTGGAGCATCCCGACTGGACGGGCCGCGCGCCCGAACCGGACGAAATCGTGACTTTCGACCTGGCCGGCGGCCGTTTATCGCATCCGCTGACCGCATCCCACGGAGAACCTGCATGAAGCTCAAGGACAAGGTCTGCATCGTCACCGGGGCCGCCAGCGGCATCGGCAACGCCATCGCGCGTCGCTATGCTTCGGAAGGGGGCAGGGTCGCGATCGCCGACCTCAATCTCGACGCGGCCGAAAAGGCGGCGGCCGATATCCGCGAGCAGTCCGGCGGGGAGGCTATCGCCGTTGCCATGGACGTGACCAGCGAGGAGCAGGTGAACGAGGGCGTCGGCAAAGTGGTGAGCGCCTGGGGCACGGTCGATGTGCTGGTATCCAACGCCGGCATCCAGATCGTCAATCCGGTCGAGCAGTTCGCCTTTGCCGACTGGAAGAAGATGCTGGCCATCCACCTCGACGGGGCATTCCTCACGTCCAAGGCCTGCCTGCCGCACATGTACGCGCAAGGTTCCGGGTCGGTGATCTTCATGGGGTCGGTCCATTCAAAGGAAGCGAGCCCCCTGAAAAGCGCCTATGTCACGGCCAAGCACGGCCTCCTCGGTCTCGCCCGGGTGATCGCCAAGGAAGGCGGCAGGAAGGGCGTGCGCAGCAACGTGATCTGCCCCGGCTTCGTGCGCACGCCGCTGGTGGACAAGCAGATACCGGAGCAGGCGAAGGAACTGGGCATCCCGGAAACGGAAGTGGTCAGCCGCGTGATGCTGGGCCAGACGGTCGATGGCGAATTCACCACGGTCGAGGACATTGCCGAAGTCGCCCTGTTCTTCGCGGCCTTCGGCAGCAATGCGCTGACCGGTCAGTCGCTGGTCGCCAGCCACGGTTGGTATATGGAATAAATCACTTGACAAATAGAACCGTTTAGGTTATATGCCCGGCCATCCGGTGGGGCGCTGTACACGCTCCGCCGGTCTATCGGGCCGGCGTTGCGGGCCGGGCGCGACGGTCAGTCGTGGTCCA
>DATEJH010000053.1:0-24544 GCA_035278205.1 Novosphingobium sp.
TCCGGTGTCAGGTACGCCCGCGGCGCCGGCTCCCGCGCCTCCGTCGCGCAAGCCTTCGAACAAGTCGGCGCAGTCGCGGTCCGGGGAACCCAGGCAAGGCGATTTGTTTTGAATCAGACGCTCTGCTAGGAATCGTTCCATGTTGATGTCCTCCACCGATCGTCCCGCCACGCTCAGCTACGGTCCCAACGGATTCCGCATGATAAGCTCGGGCCACTTCGTGGTCTGCGCGGTGACGGGCGAAAAGATTCCCCTGGAAGCGTTACGCTACTGGAGTGTCGAGCGTCAGGAACCCTACGCCTCTGCCGACATCGCCGCCCGGCGCTTGCTCGGCAAGGCATGAGAGCACCCAAGAGCCGGCGCATACTGCTGAAACTGGGCGGTATGGCCGCCGTTCAGGCGCTGCTTGCCGGGCGCTGGGCCGTGGGTTCCAGCGCGGCGCGCGCTGCTGCTCCGGTGAAGCGCCAGGCGGACCCGGACGGTGCCGCGCCAGTCCGGACCGCGGCCGTCTCGCCCCCCGACATCGAGTTCGGCGGCGAGATGACCCAGGGCGGCTGGATTCGGGGCGTCGCCCCGCTGGGGACGACCCAGCTCCAGCTTGCCGGCAAAAGCGTGAACATCGCGCCGGACGGGGCGTGGTTCGCCGCGTTCGACCGCGACGCGCCTGCTCTGGAAACGCTGACGGCGCGGCTGCCGAACGGGGCCATGTTCTCGCGGCAGCTGGCAGTTGCTGCGCGTGAGTGGCACATCGAGCGCATCGATCTTCCGCGCCGCAGAGAGGGTCCCACCGAGGCATTCATGAGGCTTCGCGCGCCGGAGCTGGCACGGATCGACGCCGCCCGGACGCTGCGTACCGATGCGATGGGCTGGCGCCAGCGCTTCATCTGGCCGGTCAGGGGCCGCATCTCGGGCCGTTTCGGATCGCAGCGTATCTATCGCGGCGAGCCGGGCAGCTATCACTCGGGTATAGACATTTCCACCGGAACGAGCGGCACGCCTTTCGTTGCCCCGGCCGACGGGGTCGTGATCCTCGCCGCGCAGGAGCCTTTCACGCTCGAAGGCAACCTGCTGATGCTGGACCATGGCATGGGACTCAACAGCGCATTCCTTCACTGCTCGGAAATCCTCGTAAGGGAAGGCAGCCACGTGAAGCAGGGGCAGGTCATCGGCAGGATCGGGATGAGCGGCAGGGCTACCGGGCCGCACCTGCACTGGAGCATCAAGTGGCACTCGGCACGGCTGGATCCGCTGCTTTTCACCGGGCCGATGGATTGACCCGCCGCGAGCCCCTTGCGGGGCGGGCGCAAATGGCTATTCAGCCCTTGTGCGCCGCAGCATTGCCCTTCTGCTACTGATCCTGCTTGTCGGCGCCACCTGGGCGCGCTCGAAGAGGCCCGACCGGGAGCATGGGATGAGGGTCGAGTTCGCGCCCCTGGCACCCAGGCAGGATACTGATCCGGGCTACCATCTCGCCCCCTTCCGCCTCGAGGGCGCCTGGCACATGAGGAGCCGGTCGTGGTTCTTCGGGAGCTATTCCGCGCTGCTGGCAATGCCCGATCGCAGCCTGCTCGCCATCAGCGACGGCGGCGACTATCTGCGCTTCATTCCGCCGGATCGATCCGGCTCGGTCGTCGATTCGGGCCATGTGTTGCCGGGCTACCCCGTCGATAAGAGCGATCGCGATGCCGAATCGGCGACGCGGGACCCCGCCACTGGCGAGATCTGGCTCGGGCTGGAAGGCTCGAATTCGGTCGTCAGCCTTTCACCCCGGCTCGACGTCATCCGGAAGGCCCGCCCTTCCGCGATCTCCCGGTGGGACGACAACTCCGGCACCGAGGCGATGACCCGCCTGACCGATGGGCGTTTCGTGTTGCTGTGCGAGGGCTTCGCCGGCTGGTTCGAGCCTCGGCGGCACGACGCCGTGGTTTTCGAAGGCGATCCGGCGAAAGGCGCCAAGTCCTGGCACTTCGTCTTCGATGGTCCCGCCGGCTTCAGTCCGACCGACATGGCCCAGCTTCCGGACGGGCGGCTGCTGGTTCTGATGCGGCGGCTCGTCTGGCCGATGCCGCAGCGTTTCGCAGGACGGATCGCCATTGCCGACCCGGCGGGCATCCGGCCCGGCAAGCCTTGGAAAGTCCGCGAGGTCGCCCGGATCGCCTCGAACCTGCCGATCGACAATTTCGAGGGGCTCGCAGTCGTCCCGGACCGCAGCGGCCGCCTGACCGTCTGGATCATCTCGGACGACAATTACTCAAACCTGCAAAGCACCATTCTCTGGAAGCTTTCGGTCGATCCACGCCGGCTTCCCTGACGCGGACGCGCGAAAAGACGCGCGGGACGGTTCCCGCACGCCTTTTCAAGTCGCAGCCCTTACGCTCCCTGGGGGAGCGCAAAATCAGGCGGCCTGCTTCTTCTTGAGCTCGCGCTTCACTTTGAGAGCGCGGGGGCTGAGCTTGCCATCAGCGGTCTTGAGCAGCCAGTTGTCGAGGCCGCCGTTGTGCTCGACCGAGCGCAGGCCGTGCGTCGACACGCGGAACTTGAAGCTGCGCTCCAGGCCGTCCGACATCAGCGTGACGTTCTGGAGGTTGGGCAGGAAGACGCGCTTCGTCTTGTTGTTGGCGTGGCTGACGTTGCAGCCGACCTGGCGGCCCTTGCCGGTCAGTTCGCAGATGCGGGACATGTCTACTCTCGCTCGAAAAAAATCGGTGCCGTTGGTACGGGAAGGCGCGCCCTTACCGATTCACCCGCGCAAGGTCAAGTTGCGCGACCGTTTTCGGCAGGCTAGCGCGTTGGCATGACCCGCTGGCCGCTCTCCGAATACATGCAGCTCGCGCTTGCGCAAGCCCGCGAGGCGGCGGATCGCGGCGAAGTGCCGATCGGCGCGGTGGTGGTGAAGGACGGCAAGGTCATCGGCACCGGCCGCAACGGCCCGCGCCGCCGGCGCGACCCCACCAGCCACGCCGAGATCGAGGCGATTCGGGCGGCGGCGCTGGTCCTCGGCAATGAGCGGCTCGAGGGGTGCGAGCTCTGGGTGACGCTGGAGCCCTGCGCAATGTGCGCGGGCGCCATTTCGCATGCCCGCATCGCCCGGCTCTACTATGCCGCGCCGGACCCGAAGGGGGGCGCGGTCGAACACGGCGCGCGGGTTTTCGAGCACGATCAGTGCCTGCATCGGCCGGAAGTCTATTCCGGCATGGGGGAAACCGAATCGGCAGAGCTGCTGCGGGCGTTCTTTCGGGACCGACGGTGAAATTCAGCCTTCCGACTGCCGCCGGCCCGGACAAGGACGGTTGTTCTACAGTCCTCGCCAGATCTTCAGACCCGCCGAATCGGCAGGACCGAACTGCTGCCGGCCGCATGCTTTCGGCGTGAAGTCCTTGCCGTAGCAGAGCCGGACTTCACGCAACCATCCGGCACGGCTCAGGCCGACGCCGACATATCCAGGCTTCCAGGCGGGATTGAGGGTGATGAATGCCCTGCGAAAATCTCCTACGGTGAGCTTGTCCTGCCGAGAGAGGTGGTCGGCGTCGGGCCACCTGATCGAACGCCAGAGGATCGAACCGACCTTGAAATATGTCTCCGGCTTTCCTGTCATGCATGACCCGTGCTTGGCCCATTCGTGGGCGAGTAGCGGCGCCGATGGCGTCATGCACAAGTGTCGGCGCAGGATATCAGGCGAGGGGGTCAGTCGTGTGCCGCACCATTGCGGAGGAGGACCGGAGCGGGCTTCGGGCCAGAGGCCGTGCAGGACGAAGCCGAAGCGCCCGTTGCGGCGCGAGCACTGCATCGAAGCAGTTTCACCGCTCGTCTTGCAGTAATCGGGCGACCAACTCGCGGCGAGAGTGTAGCCGGCAATCGGCACCCGTCGGACGGGGCCGTCGGGCCGCGGAGGGCGGACGGGCTCGATACTCTTCGGTACGCCGCACTGGTACGCCTGCGCCAGCGCCGGTGCGGGCAGGAACGCCACGGCGGCGAGCAGTGCTCTCACAGCGGCGTGAAATCCAGCCCGATATCGGCGGCCGGGGCGCTTTGGGTCAGGCGGCCGACCGAGACATAAGTCACCCCGGTCGCGGCAATGGCGGCGATGGTCTGCAGGTTCACCCCCCCCGATGCCTCGGCAGGCACGCGGCCGGCGATGATGGCAACGGCCTGGCGCAGCATGTCGGGCGCCATGTTGTCCAGCAGGATGTGGTTCGCGCCTGCCGCTATGGCGGGTTCGATCTGGTCCAGATGATCGACCTCGCAGATAATCTGCTT
This sequence comes from Novosphingobium sp., assembly GCA_035278205.1. Lineage (GTDB taxonomy): Bacteria > Pseudomonadota > Alphaproteobacteria > Sphingomonadales > Sphingomonadaceae > Novosphingobium. Next base: position 4,258 of record DATEJH010000053.1, read on the forward strand.
GACTCCGGCGGCCTTGGCCCGTGCCACGGCCGGACCGACGCCGCCAGCGACGAGGACATGGTTGTCCTTGATCATCGCCGCGTCCCAAAGGCCCATGCGGTGGTTCCGTGCTCCTCCCATGCGGGTGGCGTACTTCTCCAGGTGGCGCAGACCGGGGACCGTCTTGCGGGTGTCGAGCAAAATGGCGTTGCCGTTCATCGCGTCCACGTACTCGCGCGTCATCGTGGCGATGCCGGAGAGGTGCTGCACGGTGTTGAGCGCCGAGCGCTCGGCGGTGAGCATGGCCCGGGCATTGCCGGTCAAGCGCATGAGGTCTGATCCGGGCGCAACACGCGCGCCTTCCTCGGCAAGGATCTCGAACTCCATCGCGGGGTCGAGCTTGCGGAAGAATGCGGCGGCGATCGGCAGGCCGGCCACGGTGATGGCATCGCGCGAATCCATGACGCCGGAGAACCGGGCACCGGCATCGATCACGCTTTCGGAAGTGACGTCATGGCCGCCGCCGGGCAGGCCGACTCCAAGGTCCTCTTCAAGCGTGGCGGTGACGAATGCTTCGAGGTCGAAGCCGGGGAGCGCGAAGTCGATCATGCCGCTCCTTCGCGCGTCCGGCGCAGATTGTCGAGGTGCGAACCAACAAGCTGATCAGTATCCGCTAACCCCGAACCTGCCGAAGGATGAGCGGAGCAAGGGATTTCCCCTCAGTCGAGCGTCAATGTACGAAGCGCGCGATCACGTCCCGGTAGGACCGGCTCACTTTCACCTGTGCGCCCGAATCGAGCACCAGGAAGCATTCGCCGTTGGTGTGCGGCTTTACCTGGCGCACCTGGTTGAGGTTGACGATCGTCGAACGATGGACGCGCTGGAACACGCGCGGGTCGAGGCGGCGCTCGAGGTCTTTCATGGTTTCGCGCAGGATCAGCGAGTTGTCGGCGGTGCGGATGCACATGTAGTCGCCGGCAGCTTCGATGTGCTCGATCGAATCGACGTCGATGCGGAAAATCTGGCCGCGATCCTTGATGTTGATGAGCTTTTCGTAGCGATCGGCGTTGGCGTCCACTTCTTCGGGCAGATGCTCGATTGCGTCTGGGGCCACTTCGGCCAGCACGTTCTTGAGCTTTTCGGCTTCCTCGGCCGAGCGCTTTTCCGCGATGCGCTGGCGCACCCGGGCAAGCGTGTCGTCCAGCTTGCTCTCCTCGACGGGCTTCATCAGGTAGTTCACTGCGTTGGCCTCGAAAGCGCGAACCGCGTGTTCCTGATAGGCGGTAACGAAGACGAAGAGCGGAGGTTCGATCTCCATCACGCCCTTGACCACCGAAAAGCCGTCGAAGCCGGGCATCTGGATATCCAGGAAGACGAGGTCAGGCTTTTCGGTCTTGATCTTGCGGATTGCCTCGCGCCCGTTCGAGCAGGTGTCGATGATCTCGACATCGGGATACTTCTCCAGCCGGAGCTGAAGGCCCTGAATTGCTAGCTTCTCGTCGTCGACGAGGATGGTGCGGATTGTCATTCGGTACTATCTCCGGACCGGCAAACGCGCGGGGTCCAAAATTGTTTCATCTTGCCGCCGCTGCGGCGAGCCGCGGGACTTCCAGCCCGTCTTCGCCCGCTTCCAGGCGCTCGACGGGGATTTCGATCAGGACGGCAAAGCCGCCCTCGATCGGTTCGACGGTATCGAAGGTGTGGTGTTCGCCATAGGCCTGCATCAGGCGATCGCGGATGTTAGACAGGCCAACGCCCGTGGAGACAGGCTCCCCTCCATCGTAGGTCATGCCTGACAGTCTGTTGTCCGTCGTGGGGCTTTGCAAGCCGGGACCGGTATCCGACACGGTAATGCGAAGCATGGGGCCGATGAGTTGCGCCGCGATGGTGATTTCCGCCCCGCTTTCCTGCGGAGTCACGGCGTACTTGATGGCATTTTCCACCAACGGCTGCAGCAGCAGCGAGGGCAGCAGGCAGTTCTCCGTATCGGCATCGATGTGGAAAGTGGTGCGCAGACGCTCTTCGAAGCGCATGCGTTCAATGTCGAGGTAGAGTTTGAGCGTCTCCACTTCCTGCGCCACCGTCACCCGCGCCGAGGGCTTGTTGACCAGCGTGTAGCGCAGGAACGATGAGAGGCGCGAGAGCATCGCATTGGCGGGCTCTGTCTGCTTGAGCAGCACCAGCGTCGAGATCGAATTGAGCGTGTTGAACAGGAAGTGCGGGTTGAGCTGATAGCGCAGCATGGCTAGCTGCGCCTGCGTCGCCTGGCTCTCCAGCCGAATGAGCTGGTCGTTCTGTTCCTCCACCTGAAGGTAGAAGTTGATCGCGTAGTAAAGCGCCGACCAGGCCCCCAGCAGCGTCGCGTCGAGATAGAACACGCCGAGGAACAGCTGGGTGAAGCTGGCGTCGCTGTCGCTGCGGTAAAGCGAGATCACCCAGGCATCGATGAAGGCGTGGAGGCCTACCGCGAAAGGCAGCACCAGCGCAGTGACGCCCCAGGTGACAAGCGGCCGCCTGGTAATCAGCGTGCGGTAGATCACCGAAAGCACCAGCGAGATCGAGAAGCCGGTGATTGTCGCGATCAGCACCAGCACGAGGCTCGACAGCGGCTGGTTGTTGGCGAGCGCCGACATCGTGCGCAGCAGCATCGCTCCGGCCCAGCCCACGCCCTGCAGGCGCCAGAAGGCCTTGTCCTTGTTGGCGAAGAACGGGATGGGCTGGATCGGCAGAACGCTCATGGCCGTTTTCTAGCCCAGATCGCCGCAAAGCAGAACCAGGTGCTTTGCGTGAAGCGGCCTCTTGTCAACTCCCCCGCGCGGCCTCGAGCGCCTGCGTGAGCTGCTTGACGCCAACGGCGCCCGCCATCAGCCGGTCCCCTGCGACCCAGCTCGGCGTGCCGTTGAAGCCGAGGCGGCCGGCCGTTTCGTAGTTGCGCGCGATCTCCGCCTGCACAACGGGGCTGGCGGCAACCGTGCGTGCCCGCTCCATGTCGAGCCCGATCGACTTCGCCACGGCTGCGATCGACTGCGGATCGACCTGGCCGGCTGCATACATCGCCTCGTGAAACTGCGGGAACTTCCCCTGCTCAGCGGCGGCCAGCGCCATTTTCGCTGCATCGGGGCTGTGCGGGCTTATGATGGGCAACTCGCGGACGACGACGCGCAGGTCCGGATTGTTCTTTACCAGCTCCGCGACGTCGGGAACGCTCTTGCGGCAATATCCGCAGGCATAGTCGCTGAACTCGACAAGCGTGACCTTGCCGGCGGGATTGCCCAGCACCGCGCCCGGGAAAGGGGTCTCGATCGACTGGCGAATACCGGCAAGCTGTTCCCTCGCCTCTTTCTCCTGCAGGTTCTGCATGGCCTGCGGCAGGATCTCCGGGTGCTCGAGGATATAATCGTGCACCACGCGCTCTACCGCCATGCGGCCGCCGAACCAGCCGCCGGCGCCGACCAGCGCGAGACCTGCGGCACCGACGGCCAGCTTCGTTCCGATACCCATTTCGCGAATCCTGCTTTCCTGCATGGGCCCGCCCCCGGGCCGCGTCGTCAATTCCCTAGCGGCGCTTCTTCTGGCGTTCCAGTTCGGCGCGCGCCTGCATTTCGATGTCCTGGGCGCGCAGCCAGTCCGGTGAGCCTGTGGGCAGCCCCGCTTCGGCGGCCTGGGCACTGGCGAGCGCCGCGCCCATGTCGCCCGCGAGCGCCTGCTGCTCGGCGCTGGCAAGGCGTGCGCGCGGCATATCGCCATTGGCGGCGTAGATCACGCCGAGCTGATACCAGGTGAAGGGATTTTCCCGGTCCCGCGCGACGGCATTGCGTAGTACCTGCTCGGCTTCCTTGAAATTCGCGCGGTCCTCTGTGGCAAGCAGCGCGTGTCCGAAGAGCGTCGCGATGAGCGGCTGGTTTCCGGTCAGCTCGGTGGCCTTGCGCAAGGGCGGCAGGGCTTCCTGCGGCTTACCCGATTCGAGCAGGATCTGGCCCTGAAGCTCGAGGAAGTAAGGATCGCCGGGATCGGCCTTGACCAGCGCCTCCGTCTCCGCCTTGGCGAGATCGAACTGCGATTCCTTGTGATAGGCATATGCGCGGGCGTAGTGCGCCGGTATCGAGTTGTCCGTCACCGGATATTTCTGCAGTACCCGGCGCGGTTCCGCGAGATAGCCGAAGAGCTTGGCCTTCATGCGCACGAAGCGCTTCTGCAGTTCGGGGTCGTCAGCCTTGTTCCACGCCGCGTCCCTCTCGTAAGTGTCTTCAAGCGTCTGGATGCGATCGCCGGTGAGGGGGTGAGTGCTGTAGAACTCGTCGCCGTCCTTGAGATTGTAGCCGTAGCGGAACTCAAGGTTCTGCAGCTTCTTGAAGAACTCGACCGAACCGCGCCCGCTGATGCCTGATTCGGAGAGGTACTTCGCGCCGGCGGCGTCGGCTGAGGCTTCCTGCGAGCGCGTGTAAGCGAGGTACTTGCCCATGGCGGCCTGCTGACCGGCCATGATGACGCCCATCGCCGCCTCGCCGCCGCCGGCCGCGGCGGCAGCGGCCCCGAGCAGGAGCGAAAGCAGCGAGATATTGGTCGCGCCCCTGCTGCCCAGGTCGAGCACGGCATGGCCGCCGGTAACGTGGCCAAGCTCGTGCGCGATCACGCCCTGCACTTCACCGGCGGTATCAGCCTCGTTGATGAGGCCGCTGTTGAGGTAGACCGCCTGGCCGCCAACGACGAAGGCATTCACCGAAGGATCGTTCACGAGAACGATGTCCACATTGCCCGGCACCAGCCCGGATGCCTTGACCAGCGGCGCGGCCATGTCCTTCAGCAGGGCTTCGGTCTCGGCATCGCGCAGAATTGACTGGGCAGACGCGGGCGCCGCCGCCCATCCGAGCAGGGCGAGGAAAGCCAGCAATTTCGCCAGAGGGGCGGCAAGTCGCGCGAACGGCATCGTCTCTTAAGGAACCTCTCGGGCTGAACCGCCGCTTAAGGGCGCCGGACAGCCGCTGTCAGTGCACCGCAGCAAGCCTAGCGACGCCGGCCGAGGTTTCCAAGAGGAATGGCCGCGGATGCAGCGGCGGACGGTCAGGCGAGCAGGCGGCGGGCGGCGCGGTTGAGCAGTGCCTCGTCATCGGCGACCTCGCCCAGCAGGACGATATCGCCCCCTTCCGTCCGGCGCGCGACCAGCACGGTAAATTCGCTGCTCCTGCCGACCTCGTCCATCGACCTGGGTTGCAGCTTGCGAAGGCCGACTACCAGCGCCTCCCGGCGCGAGCGTGCGTCGCTGCCCTTGCCGCTCTCCTCCCGGCGGAGGCGTCGTTCTTCGGTGACCAGGCCCTTCAGGCCGCCGGCAGCCGCGGAAAGGTAAGGACCCAGCGCGCCGAACCCGAGTCCCAGCCGCTGGCCGTGGGCGATAGCGGTGGCGAACTCGGCAAGGCGCGTCTTGTCGTAGTCCGGGCCGAAGACCAGCTTGACGATCGGCGTCAGTGGCGCCCGGCCCTGGGCCGCAAGTCCGGCATCCTCGATCAGTTCCGCGAAGTCCTCTGGCGCATCGGCCGCCGCAAGCGCGAAATCGTGGGCGCGGCCGATTGCCGCGTAGAGCGCCTGGCGCGAGCGTTCCTCGCTGCCGCGCGCCGCCAGTGCCAGTTCGCGCGCCGAATCCAGCCAGTCGCCAAGAGTCATCGTCTCCGGTTGCGATGGCACCGGCGCATCGTCGAGGCGATCCTCGGCGAGTTCGTAGCCTTCGAGGGAGAAATCCATTTCGGCAGGGCCTTCCAGTGGCTCTACCATTCCCCTTCCGACCGGTCCGTCGGCCCAGCCCGTCAGCGGCATCGCGCCCCGCAGCATTGACGGACGCGTCTCCACGGCCTCGTCCACCCGCTTCATCAGCGCATCGGTGCTCGACTGGTCGGCGAGTTCCTTCCAGTTGATGACGCCATAGATGTAATCGATGTGCTCGTCGTCGCGGGAGAAAGGCAGCAGAATCCCGCGATAAAGGATCGTCGCGCCGCGTTGGTTGACGAATTCGGCCTCGAATCCGATTGGCGCCTGATTGGCGATGATCTGCATGTAGTGGTCGGTGATGCGCGAGAGGAGCGAGCGGCTGGGAACCTGACTGAGGACGCGAATCCCGCCCGTGGTGTCACATTCCTGTGCCAGTTCCTCTCCCAGATGGGCGATCACCGGGTCATCGACACTGTTCGTGAAGTCCAGCAGCACGCTATAGGGACCGAAGTCGCCCAGTTCCCCGGGTTGGAGATCGGCGACATCCGGGAAATTGCGATTGTCGAGCAGACTGGCCCAGAAATTGTAGGCGCGCACCTGCATGCGCCGCTCGTCGTTGCCGATCATCGCCGGGCGTTCCTTGACGCTGCTTTCCTCGCGGGAAAAGCCGTCATCCGGCTGATCCTCCCCGGGAAATTGACCGCGCAAACTGTCCATGTGGATCCCCGCCAAAGCGAACTGGCTTCCGTTGTGCCACAGCGTGGTAAATCTTTGCTTAAGCCGGCCTCGGCCGCACATGCACCGCCCGGCATGGTTCTGGCCACTCCTAGTGCGCAAGCCGTTCGTCGCGTCGGCCGGCGTCGGCGACATCGATGTCGGCCAGGTCGAAGCCCAGGACGCGGCCGTGCGAATCGACGGCGGGGGCGATGTGACCCCTCGGCTCAGTCGATCACGATTATCGAGGTTGCGGGACCCGGGCCTGCCATGGCACGCGCGAATCCGGCTCAGTCCTGTCGCAATTGCCTCAGCGCGGCAGCTCGCTGGCGCCCATCAGCATCTCGTCGACGGCGCGGGCGCACTGGCGGCCTTCGCGGATCGCCCAGACGACCAGCGACTGGCCACGGCGCATGTCGCCGCAGGAGAAGATCTTCTCGTCGCTCGTCTGGTACTTCTCGGTGTCGGCCTTGACGTTGCCGCGCGCGTCGAACTCGACGCCCGCCTGATCGAGCAGGCCGGCCTTGCGCGGGCCGGTAAAGCCCATGGCGAGCAGGATGAGGTCGGCCTGCAGCGTGAACTCGCTGCCCGGCACTTCATGCATCTTGCCGTTCTTCCACTCGACGCGCACACACTCCAGGCCCTTGACGTCGTTGTCGCCGATGACGCGCTTGGTCAGCACGGCCCAGTCGCGCTCGCAGCCTTCCTCGTGGCTCGAGGATGTGCGCAGCTTGAGCGGCCAGTTCGGCCAGCTCATCGCCTTGTCCTCATGCACCGGCGGCTTGGGCATGATCTCGAGCTGGGTCACTGAAGCCGCGCCCTGGCGGTTCGAGGTGCCCACGCAGTCGGAACCGGTGTCGCCGCCGCCGATGACGATGACGTGCTTGCCGGTGGCGGTGATCGAGCCCCGCGGCGCGGCGCGCAATTCGTCGTCGCCAGCGTTGCGCTTGTTCTGCTGGGTGAGGAATTCCATCGCCAGGCGCACGCCGGGCAGCTCCGAGCCGGGAATGTCGAGACGGCGGGCCTCCTCGGCGCCGCCGGCGAAGATCACCGCGTCGAAGTTTTCCTTCAGCGAGTTTACCGAGACGGTGACGCCTACTTCGGTGGAGGTCCTGAACACCACGCCTTCGGCTTCCATCTGCACCGCGCGGCGGTTGATGAGGTGCTTCTCCATCTTGAAGTCCGGGATACCGTAGCGGAGCAGGCCGCCGAGGCGGTCGTTCTTCTCGAACACCGTAACCGAGTGGCCGGCGCGGGCAAGCTGCTGTGCGGCGGCCAGGCCCGCCGGGCCTGAGCCGACCACGGCAACCGACTTGCCTGTGCGCTTCTCGGGAATGCGCGGCGTTATCCAGCCTTCCTGCCAGCCCTTGTCGACGATCGCGCATTCGATCGACTTGATGGTGACCGGCTGGTCGATGATGTTCAGCGTACAGGCCGCCTCGCACGGGGCAGGGCAGATGCGGCCGGTGAACTCCGGAAAGTTGTTGGTCGAATGCAGGACTTCCAACGCGTTGCGGTAGTCGTCTTCGTAGACCAGGTGATTCCAGTCAGGGATGATGTTGTTGACCGGGCAGCCCGTGTGGCAGTGCGGCACGCCGCAGTTCATGCAGCGCGACGCCTGCGCCCGCAGCGCGTCGGGCGCCAGCGGGACCACGAATTCCTTGTAGTTCTTCAGTCGCTCGTCGATCGGGCCGTAAGTGCGATCCTTGCGGTCCAGTTCGAGGAAGCCGGTTTCCTTGCCCATCTTGTAGTGATTCCCGATCTTATTCTGCGGCCACGGAAGCGGCTTCCAGCCGCTCGGCCTCGAGTTGCTTGAGCGCGCGCGCATAATCGCGCGGCATCACCTTGACGAACTTGCCGACCGTGTTCGACCAGTCGTCGAGCAGCGCACGGGCCCGCCGGGAGCCGGTGTGCAGGTGGTGGCGTTCAAGCAGGATGCGGATCCGTTCGGCGTCATGGCGCAGCATGTCGCCCATGCCGAGGTCATTGACGCCGTTGGTCCGCTGCTGCGGACGACCGGCACTGCCAAGCTCGTCGGCATCCTCCTCGGCGTCGGATGAGACCTTGAGCAGATCGACCATCGAGTGGTTGCACAGCTTGTCGAAGTCGCCGTCCTCGTCGAAGACATAGGCGACGCCGCCGGACATGCCCGCCGCGAAGTTGCGGCCAGTCTTGCCCAGAACCATCACTACGCCGCCGGTCATGTACTCGCAGCCATGGTCGCCGCAGCCTTCGACGACGGCGATCGCGCCCGAATTACGGACCGCGAACCGCTCGCCGCCAACGCCGTTGAAGAAAGCCTCGCCGGAAATCGCACCGTAGAGCACAGTGTTGCCGACGATGATGTTCTGCAGCGGATCGCGGTCGACATGGCCGGGCTGGCGCACGATCACGCGGCCGCCCGACAGGCCCTTGCCGACGTAGTCGTTGGCATCGCCGGTGAGGTCGAGCGTGACGCCATGGGCGAGCCAGGCGCCGAAGCTCTGGCCGGCGACGCCGGTGAGCTTCACGTTGATCGTGTTGTCAGGCAGGCCCTCATGGCCGTGGCGGCGCGCCACTTCGCCCGAGAGCATCGCGCCGACTGTGCGGTTGACGTTGATGATCGGCTTCTCGATCCGAACCGGCTCGCGCCTTTCGAGCGCATCGGCCGAGCCCTTGATCAGCGCATTGTCGAGCGCGTTCTCGAGGCCGTGGTCCTGCCGCTCGCTCCAGTTTAGCGAAGGGCTGTCCCCCTGTGGCGCCCGGTAGAGGATCCGCGAAAGGTCGACGCCCCCGGCCTTCCAGTGCGAGATCGCTTTCTTCATGTCGAGCCGGTCGACGCGGCCGACCATTTCGGCGACCGTGGGGAAGCCCAGCTCGGCCATGATCGCGCGCAGTTCCTCGGCTACGAAGAAGAAGTAGTTGACCACGTGCTCGGGCTGGCCGGTGAAGCGCGCGCGCAGGACCGGGTCCTGGGTGGCGACGCCGACCGGGCAGGTGTTGAGGTGGCACTTCCTCATCATGATGCAGCCAGCCGCGATCAGCGGTGCGGTGGCGAAGCCGAACTCGTCGGCGCCGAGCAGCGCGGCGATCGCCACGTCACGTCCGGTGCGCAGGCCGCCGTCGGCCTGGACGCAGATGCGGCTGCGCAGGTTGTTGAGCAGCAGCGTCTGCTGGGTCTCGGCCAGGCCGATTTCCCATGGTGAGCCGGCGTGGGTGAGCGAGGTCAGCGGCGAAGCGCCGGTGCCGCCCTCGTAGCCGGAGATCGTCACGTGATCGGCACGCGCCTTGGAGACGCCCGCGGCGACCGTGCCGACGCCCACTTCGGAAACCAGCTTGACCGAAATGCGCGCCTTGGGATTCACGTTCTTGAGATCGTGAATAAGCTGCGCGAGATCCTCGATCGAGTAGATGTCGTGGTGCGGCGGCGGCGAAATGAGGCCGACCCCCGGAGTCGAATGGCGCACCTTGCCAATCACCTTGTCGACCTTGTGGCCGGGCAGCTGGCCGCCCTCGCCGGGCTTTGCGCCCTGGGCCATCTTGATCTGCACGTCGTCGGCATTGACGAGGTACTCGGTGGTCACGCCGAAGCGGCCCGAGGCCACCTGCTTGATCGCCGAGCGCATCGAATCGCCGTTGGGCAGCGGCACGAAGCGGTCCGGTTCCTCGCCGCCCTCGCCGGTGTTCGACTTGCCGCCGATGCGGTTCATCGCCATCGCCAGCGTGGTGTGCGCTTCGCGGCTGATCGAGCCGAAGCTCATCGCGCCGGTAGCGAAACGCTTGACGATTTCGCTAGCCGGTTCGACCTCGGAGATGTCGATGGGCTTTTCGGCCGGCACGAATTCCATCAGCCCCCGGATGGTGAGCATCCGGGTCGACTGGTCGTTGATCGTCTGCGCGAACTCGCGGTACTTCTCGGGCACATTGCCGCGCACCGCATGCTGGAGCGCGCCGATGTTGGCCGAGGTCCAGGCATGCTCCTCCCCCCGCACGCGCGAGCCATAGATGCCGCCGACATCCAGCATGTTGGCGTAGACCGGGTTGTCGCCGTAGGCGGCGGCATGGCGGCGCACCGCTTCTTCCGCGACTTCGAGCAGGCCGGCGCCTTCGATGGTCGTGGCGGTGCCGGTGAAGTACTTCTCGACGAAAGCGCTCGACAGGCCGACCGCATCGAAGATCTGGGCGCCGCAGTATGACTGGTAGGTCGAGATGCCCATCTTGGACATGACCTTCCGGATGCCCTTCCCGATCGCGTAGATGTAGTTCTTGCGCGCTTCCTCGGCGGTGACCGGCAGGTTCTTGCGGACCCGGATCTCCTCGATCGTCTCGAAGGCGAGGTAGGGGTTGATCGCTTCCGCGCCGTAGCCCGCGAGCACGCAGAAGTGGTGGACCTCACGCGCTTCGCCGGTCTCGACGACAAGGCCGGTCTGCATGCGCAGGCCCTGACGCACGAGGTGGTGGTGCACCGCCGCGGTTGCCAGCAGGGCCGGCATCGGAATCCGGTCCGGACCCTGCATCCGGTCGGACAGGATTAGGATGTTCCTGTCCGCCAGCACCGCCTCGGTCGCGGTCCAGCACATCTCCTTGATCGCCATTTCGAGGCCTTCCGCCCCGGTGCTGGCGTCCCAGGTAATGTCGATCGTCTCGGTGCGGAAGGCGCCGTCCAGCGCCGCCTCGACCGAACGGATCTTGGCGAGGCCTTCGTCGGTAAGGATCGGCTGGCTTACTTCGAGGCGCTTGTGCGTGCCGGCGTCGTGCCCGAGCAGATTGGGACGCGGACCGATCATCGAGACCAGGCTCATCACCAGTTCCTCGCGGATCGGATCGATCGGCGGGTTGGTGACCTGGGCGAAGTTCTGCTTGAAGTAGTCGTAGAGCAGGCGCGACTTGTCGGACAGCACCGGGATCGGCGTGTCGGTGCCCATCGAGCCGATCGGATCGTCCGCCTCCAGCGCCATCGGCTCGAGGAAGCGGCCGACGTCCTCCTGGGTGTAGCCGAAGGCCTGCTGGCGATCGAGCAGCGAGGTCGTCACCGGCGGCAGTTCGTCAAGGACTTCCTCGATCACGTCGAGGTCCTTGAGCATGTACTGCGCCTGGTCGAGCCACTTCTGGTAGGGCTCCTCGTCTGCGAGCCTGGTCTTGATCTCCTCGTCCTCGATGATGCGGCCTTCCTCGAAGTCGATCAGCAGCATCTTGCCGGGCTGGAGGCGCCACTTGCGGACGATGTTGTCTTCCTTGATCGGCAGCACGCCGCTTTCGGAAGCCATGACGCACAGGTCATCGTCTGTGACCAGGAAGCGAGCGGGGCGAAGGCCGTTGCGGTCCAGCGTGGCGCCGATCTGCCGGCCATCGGTGAAGGCGACGGCTGCGGGGCCGTCCCACGGCTCCATCAGCGCGGCGTGGTATTCGTAGAAGGCGCGGCGCTTGGGATCCATCAGCGGATTGCCCGCCCAGGCCTCCGGGATGAGCATCATCATCGCGTGGACAAGGCTGTAGCCGCCGGCGACCAGCAGCTCGAGCGCATTGTCGAGGCAGGCGGTGTCCGACTGGCCGTGCGGGATGATCGGCCACATCTTGTCGAGATCGGCGCCGAGCAGCTCCGATTCCATGGTGCGGCGGCGCGCGTTCATCCAGTTCACGTTGCCGCGAACCGTGTTGATCTCCCCGTTGTGGGCCATGAAGCGGTACGGGTGTGCCAGCTTCCAGCTCGGGAAAGTATTGGTCGAGAAGCGCTGGTGCACAAGTCCGAGCGCCGAGACGAAGTCCGGATCGCGCAGATCGTCGTAGAACGAGCCGACCTGCGTCGCCAGCAGCAGGCCCTTGTAGACCACCGTGCGGCTGGAGAAGCTTGGCATGTAGAGCTCTGTCAGGCCGGGCAGGTGGTGCTTCTCGGCCAGCGCTGCGAGCGGGTTCTGGGTCTGCTTGCGGATCGCCAGCAGCTTGCGCTCGAAAGCATCCTGGTCGGCGCAGTTGTCGCCCCGCGCGACGAAGCACTGGCGGACCACCGGCATCGAGGCGATGACCGCCTTGCCGAGCCCGTCCAGCGTCGTCGGGACGTCGCGCCAGCCGATCAGCCGCTGGCCTTCCTTTTTGATGAACTTCTCGAATGTGGAGACGACGAAGTCGCGCGCGGTCTCGTCCTGCGGCAGGAAGCACATCGCCACGGCGTAGTCGCCCGGCTGCGGCAGCTCGAGGCCGGCGCCCTGCGCCCACTTGCGGAAGAGCTGGTCGGGAATCTGGGTCAGGATGCCCGCGCCGTCACCCAGCAGCGGGTCCGCGCCGACCGCGCCGCGGTGATCGAGGTTTTTGAGGATTTCCAGTGCCTGGGTAATGATTGCGTGCGTTTTCTGCCCTTTGATATGGGCAACAAAACCCACGCCACAGGAATCGTGTTCGTTACGCGCATCGTAAAGGCCCTGGGGCTTAGGAAATCCCATCGATAAAAATCCGTCCTGTCATTTGCCGGGGTGTGTCCTACGCGCAGCCTCAGTGTGCGCGAATCGCGCACCTTCCATCACGCGGCATAGTGACCCCACGGTCCCCATGACGATTGCGGCCGGGTTTTGCAACCAAGAAGGCGCATTCCCGCGCATCAATGATGCTGCGGGCCTTGGAAATTCGGGACTTTTATTGTCAAAAAAATGCCGCGGGAGCGGGCGGCAATCGAAGCTTCAAACCCGCCGGCGGATCGGCTCAAGGGGGCATGCCTCCTTGAGCGCCGGATCAGGCCGCCCCGCTCATCCGCTGCAGGGTGGCAAGAGCGGCGCGCAGAGCCCGTTCGGTGTCATCCCGATCGGGCGGTTCGAGGCCGTCGAACGGCGGCTGGCTGACCGCGGACGGGGGCTCCGCCGCCAGCCGCGCCTGCTCGTCGTGGGCGGCACCGTCGTCCGCCCGGGCGGTCGCGGGATATTGGCTCGCAGCGTCCGCTTCCCCATCTCCGTCGGTGAACCGCGCGCGGGCGAGGGAGGATCGCGAGAGGTCGAGCAGCGAGGAATAACCTTCCTCCATCACGTCCTCTTCCACATCTTCGTCGTCATCGAACGCCAAGGGTTGCGCTTGGGCCGCAGCCCTGCTGTCTTCGACTGCCATGGCGATGTGCCGCGGCGGAACGTAGCCCGGCAGCGTGTCGTCGTTATCCGGCGAATCGCGCCCGACCGGACGCAGTGCTGCCGGCACGGGCAAAGCCGCTGCCTCGGCTTCCACCGCCTCGCGGCAGGAAAAGGATGCGATTTCGGGAAGCGGTGCTTCGGCCTCCGCTGCGAACCGGCGCTCCGCTTTGGAATAATCCTCCGTTTCAGGCTGGCCTTGCGCGGCTGCGGAAGCGTCAAGCTCCTCGCGTACCGCCGCGTCGCGTGCCCGGGCCATGGCGAGAGCCAGGCGTTCCAGAAGCTCCACGTGCGAGAGCCTGTCCAATTCGGCCGACACGATCCGCGCGGCGGCGCGGCGGTGATCGCGTGCCGGCGGGACGGGAGGTTCCGGAGCGGGCTCCTGCTTGTCCGCCAGCGGCGTGCAGCCGGCTTCGGGCGCCTCGACATGCGCGGCGGGCCGGGCGATGGTTTCGCGTGTGCAGGTGTCGAACAGGCGGTCGCCCGCGGGTGCGGGCTCTGAGGCAGGTTCCACCGTTTGGTCGCCGTAGCCGCCAAGATCGAAATCCGAGACGTTCAGGATCGCGGGCTCGCTGGCGGGCTTGCGCGTTGCCGTGTCGGGAAAGGGAGCTGGCCCGGTTTTGTCCGTCCCGCGCGGGGCGGCGAGGGTGAGGCCGGTTTTCTCGGTCCGGGATCGCCGCGGTAGGCCATGTTCGAGCACTTCGGGCTCAGGACGGGCGATCCGCAGGGCAATAAGCGCCCCGGTGACGGCGCCGATCCCCGTCATGGCCAGCGCGAGCAGGATCCGCATCGTCGTTCCGAGCGGCGGGGCTGCCATGGGGACGATCGAATGGATGCCGCTGGCGACGATGATCTGCTCGATGAGTTCAGGTTTGATCGCCAGGCTGACAAGGCCGAACAGAGCGCCGAACCATAGCGCCACGATCGCCGGGAACAGCGGATGCCGGCTGATCGGCTGATTGCCTTCCGCCACGCTGCGGGTCTTTTCGGCCACGTTCCCTTACCTCATTCTCTCGCTGCACCGGACCGGCATCAGGTCGTCACGCAGCCGCTTCCAGTCCATTCTCGGCCCCCAGAGGTGACAGCATCTGGTAAACGTCCCGATAACGGCCGGCGTTTGCCGCCCAGTCGTGCCGGATCCGCACGTGCTCGCGGCCGGCGCTGCGGTAAAGGTCCCACGAGTCGCGACATTCCAGCAGGCCGGCCAGAGCTTCGGCGCAGGCGGAAGGGTCGTCGGGGGCGAACAGGACGCCGGTCGTACCGTGCGCCACCAGCTCGCGATGTCCGCCGACATCGCTTGCCGCCACGAGCTTTTCCTGCGCCATGGCCTCGAGCGGCTTGAGCGGCGTGACGAGTTCGGTCAGGCGGCTGCGCTTGCGCGGATATGCCATGACGTCGGCAAGGGCGTAGTAACGGTCGACCTCGTGGTGCGGAACGCGGCCGACGAAGCGGATCGCCTCCGCCGCCGGCGAGGACGCCGCCTGCGCGCGTAGCGCCGCCTCGCAGGGGCCTCCGCCTGCAAGCAGAAGACGGGCGTCAGGCTGGCGCCGCACCAGCAGGGCCATAGCCTCGATCAGCACGTCGATGCCCTCATAATCATAGAAGCTGCCGATGAAGCCGATCACCGGGCAGGGCCTGCCCTCCGCTTCAAGGCCCAGCTCGCGGGCGAGCGCCCGATCGCGCGGGAGGGTTTTTCCGAACAGCGTCAGGTCGACGCCGTTGGGCATGACCGTGATCCGCGACGGATCCGTGCCGCGCGCGACGAGGTCGGACTTGAGGCCTTGGCAAATGGTCACAACGGCGTCGGCCTGCGCGACGATGCGGCTTTCCAGCCCGCGCGTGAGGCGGTACTTAAGCGAACCTTCGGCGCCAGTCCCGTTGCCGACGGCAGCATCTTCCCAGAAGGCGCGGATTTCGTAGACCAGCGGAATGCCGCGGCGCCGAGCGACCTTCAGCGCGGCTTGGCCGCACAGGGCGGGGGAGTGGGCATGGATGATGTCCGGCCGCCACTCCCGCACGACCTGCTCGATCGCCTGCGCAAAACGCGCGATCTCGCGCCATTCGCGCAGGCCTGCAAAGCCGCCCGCCGAACCGCGGGTGCGGTGGAACAGCAGCCCGTCGGCCTCTTCCGGCAAAGGTCCATCGGCGGTGTGGCGCAGACCCGTCACCCCGCGCACCTCGAAACCCATCGCGCCTTGTGCCTTGAGGATCGCGCGGGTGCGGAAGCTGTAGCCGCTGTGGATCGGCAGCGAGTGGTCAAGGACGTGGAGGATTCGTGTCATGACCGGCAAACCCCTAGCCTGCAACGCTTAACGGGGCGTCAACCCGGCGCTGCTATCGCGCAGGCATGGTCGATATTTTCGCCCTTGCCCTGTCGCACGGACTGCTCGCGCTGGCCGCCATCCGGCTGCTACCGCGCCCGGAACTGGACGAGGAGGTCGGCGAGCCGCTGCGGCGCTCCCGTTTCGCGGCACGGCGCGCGATGAAAGTCCCGTCCGGCGGCGGAGACGGGGGCAGCGATGCTTGACCTTGGCCTGACCGCTTTTCTCGGCTGCTTCCTGCTGCTGGGGTTCAGGCGCCCGTTCCTCTGGGTGCTGTGCTACCTCTATGTCGACATCGTTGCGCCGCAGGTCATTTCCTGGGGCATCCTCGCCAGGGTTCCGGTCTCGCTCATCGCTTTCGCTGCGGCATTCCTTGGGTGGCTGGTGTTCGACGACAAGCGCGATTCGCGCTTCACGTTCCGCCAGGCCCTCCTCGTCCTCCTGCTCGGCTACTGCGCGGCGACAACTTTCGCCGCCGTCTATCCGGTCGATGCCGCCTACAAGTGGGCCTGGGTGTGGAAGGCGCTGGTCTTCGCGATCTTCCTGCCGCTGACCCTGCGTACGCGGCTGAGGATAGAGGCCGTTGCGCTGGTGATGGTGCTCTCGGCCAGCGCGCTCATCATCGACGGCGGGATCAAGACAGTCATGGGAGGCGGCGGCTATGGTACGCTGCGCATCTTCGTCGACAACAACACCGGCCTTTACGAAGGCTCGATCCTGTCCTGCATCGCCATCGCCATCATACCCATCATCCTGTGGCTGGTGCGGCATGGCACAATCTATCCGCGCGACCGGCGCGCCTGGCTCTTCGCGGCGCCGCTGATCTTTGCCTGCGCGCTGATCCCGGTGGGAACGCAGGCGCGCACCGGGCTGGTGTGCCTGGCGGTCCTCTGCGGGCTCAGCCTGAGGGCGGCGAAACACAGGGCGCTGATCGCCGCGGGCATGGCGCTGGCCGTGATGCTGGCGCTGCCGTTCCTGCCGCAGTCCTTCCTCGCGCGCATGAACACGATCGAGAATCACCAGGCCGACCAGTCGGCAAGCACGCGGCTCGCAGTGTGGAGATGGACCTGGGACTATGCGAAGAGCCACCCGCTAGGTGGCGGTTTCGAGATATACCTTGCCAACCGGCTGGCATACGACACCGTGGCCCGACAATCGGATGGCACGAACATCGTGGTCGAACGCGAGCAGGTGGTCGAGCAGGCCCGCGCATTCCACTCGAGCTACTTCGAGATGCTGGGTGAGCAGGGCTACCCGGGTTTCCTGATCTGGTTTCTGATCCAGGCAACCGGCCTCGTGCAGATGGAACTGATTCGGCGCCGCTGGCAGGGCCGCCGGGCTCCCGACGAGGCCTGGGCGGCCTCTCTGGCGCTGGCGTTGCAGCAGGCGCATGTGATCTACCTCGTCGGCTCGCTGTTCGTCGGCATCGCGTTCCAGCCTTTCATCCTGATGCTGGTGGGGCTGCAATGCGGCTTCTGGAGCTATCTCCGGCGCATCGGCCGTTCCGCGGGTGAGCCGGGCAGGAAGTCCCACCGCAAGATCAATCGCGAGATGCGGCCGGCCTGAGGCCGGTCTTGTCACTGACGCCTCCAGTGTGGCTGCAATGCAGCATTCCCGGCCCTCTTCACTATTCTGAAGGGCGTAGGTATTGTATTTACGCGAAATTAACCTTTAACCTTCATTGCTCCTATGGTTAATACACGGCAATGTCCGTTGACGAGGGATTAGCCCGGACGGACTAAGGGGCAAAAGGGGGACTACCTCATGCGAGTGCTGTTGATCGAGGACGAACCGACCACGGCCCGGGCCATCGAGCTGATGCTCTCGGCCGAGGGATTCAATGTCTATTCGACGGATCTGGGCGAAGAAGGCCTCGATCTGGGCAAGCTCTACGACTACGACATCATCCTTCTCGACCTCAACCTGCCTGACATGCACGGTTACGATGTCCTGAAGAAGCTGCGCGTCGCCAAGGTGCAGACGCCGGTCCTGATCCTCTCCGGCATCTCCGAAATGGATTCGAAAGTCCGCTCGTTCGGCTTTGGCGCGGACGACTACGTGACCAAGCCCTTCCACCGTGAGGAACTGATCGCGCGCATCCATGCGGTCGTGCGCCGTTCCAAGGGTCATTCGCAGTCGGTCATCCGCACCGGCAAGCTCGTCGTCAATCTCGACGCCAAAACGGTCGAGGTCGATGGCGCCCGCGTGCACCTGACCGGCAAGGAATACGCGATGCTCGAGCTGCTTTCGCTGCGCAAGGGCACGACGCTGACGAAAGAAATGTTCCTCAACCACCTCTACGGCGGCATGGACGAGCCTGAGCTGAAGATCATCGACGTCTTCATCTGCAAGCTGCGCAAAAAGCTTTCGCACGCCTGCGGCGGTGCCAATTACATTGAAACCGTCTGGGGCCGCGGTTATGTTCTGCGTGATCCCGACGAACAGGCGGAAGCCGCCTGACACGAGCTACCCGTTGCGGGGTAACGACGGCCTGCCCGAAAGGGCGGGCCGTTTTCGGTTTGATGCCCCAGCCATTGACCGGCATCGGCTTCGCTGCCACTGCCGCGCCCCATGACGGCTTACAAATCCGGCGATCCCACCACGCTCAACCGCCTTTACGGTCGTGCCAAGGGCAAGGCCCTGCGCGCGGGCCAGCAGGCGCTGGTCGACAATCTGCTGCCGCAGATCGCGGTGCCCGCCGAAGGGCCGATCACTGCCGAACGGCTGTTCGGCCAGGATTGCCCGCTCCATTTCGAGGTCGGCTTCGGCGGCGGCGAGCATATGGCCCAGCGCGCGGACATGCTGCCCGACCACGGCTTCATCGGCTGCGAGCCCTTCATCAACGGCGTTGCCCAGGCGCTGGTCCACGTCAGCGGGGACAACGGGGCCCATCCGCCGATCGGCAATGTGCGAATTCATCATGGCGATGCGCTGGAAGTCCTTTCGCGGGTGCCTGACGGGGCGCTCTCGTTCCTCTATCTCCTGCACCCCGATCCCTGGCCCAAGGCGCGCCACGCCAAGCGGCGGATGATGAACGACGGGCCTGTGAACATGTTTGCGGCCAAGCTGAAGTCCGGCGGAGAGTTCCGCTTCGGCACCGACCACCCGGTCTACCTGCGCCACGCCCTGATGGTCATGCAGCGCCACGCCGACCAGTTCAACTGGCTCTGCGACAAGCCCGCCGATTTCCGGACCCGCCCCGGCGGCTGGCCCGAAACCCGCTACGAGGCCAAGGCCCGCAAGCTCGGGCACGAGGTCTGGTACTTCCGTTACCGGCGGATTTAGACCAATAGCTTGGCTGAATGAATGACTGTTTTTCAGGTAGTTACTCCGAAACGCGCCGCCGCCTGCCGCCGCCGATTTCCGTTCCGGTGATTGCTGGGTGATTACTTTTCTGGTACATGAGGTTCGTCATGGCCACCGGAAAAATCACCAAGCGAACCCTCGATGCTCTCCAGGCAGGGGCTGTTACCGGCTTCCTTTGGGATGACGAACTGAAGGGGTTCGGACTCAAGATCACCGCGGGCGGTTCTGCGTCCTATGTCGTCCAGTATCGGATGGGTGGTCGCGAGGCGAAGACGCGTCGCTACACCATCGGCGGTCATGGCTCGCCATGGACGCCCTTCACCGCTCGGGAGGAGGCGACGAGACTCCTCCGCCTCGTCGCCCAAGGGATCGACCCAGTAGAATCGGACAAGCAGCGTCGGCGCGAGGCTGTCGACCTTGCCTTTTCCAACTATGCCGATCGCTTTGCGGCGGATTGCAAAGGGAAAGGTTGGGCGACACTCGTAACGCGCTCACTTCGGCGACACGTCAAGCCCGTCTTGCGGGACAAGGCGCTTCCCGCAATCACGCGCATTGATGTGGTGGCCGTGTTCGATCACATGCCGGCAGATCAGGCAGCCAATCGTCGCAACGTGTTCGCGGTGCTGAGGCGCCTATTTCGATGGGCGGTGAGTCGCGGCGATATCGACAGAAGCCCGATGGAAGGCATGGAAACGCCGAAAGCCGTTAAACCCCGCGAGCGCTGGTTGAGTGACAGCGAGTTGGCGAGGGTCTGGATTCATGCCCCGGAATGCCATCGGTGCTTTGGGTCGATCGTGCGACTCCTGATTGCTACCGGCCAGCGTCGGGAAGAGATCGGCGGGCTTCACTGGCAGGAGTTGGATCGCGCTGAACGCGAGATGCGGCTGTCCGGCGATCGGACGAAGAACGGCGAGCCGACCAGCATCCCGCTCAATGACCTCGCGGTGTCCGAACTCGACAAAGTGGCGGGAAGCGAAAAGTGGCCGGTTCGTGGAAGGGTGTTTCCAACGGCGACCGGTGCCGCGTTCACGGCTTATCACAAGGGCAAGACGAAGCTCGATAAGCTGATTTCAAAGGACAAAGGCAGTTCGATTGCCAAGGACGACGACAGTTCCATGCCCCCTTGGCGCCTCCACGACCTCAGGCGAACTCTAGCAACCGGCTTTCAAAGGCTCGGAGTCC
>DATEJH010000054.1:0-3919 GCA_035278205.1 Novosphingobium sp.
TGTGCTCGACCCGATACCATTTGGTTTCTTCGTGGCCGCGCTCGTCTTCGACATCCTGTATGTCGAGACCTTCACGATCCTTTGGGTGAAAGCGGCGGCGTGGCTGGTCAGCATCGGCCTCCTGTTCGCGATCGTCCCGCAACTTATCAATCTCGGCCGCACCTGGTTCACCAGGGGCCGGACCAAGGGTCTCGCGATCAATTTCTGGCTCCAGGTCGTCGCGATCGTGGCGGCCATCTTCAATGCCTTCGTGCACAGCCGGGATGCATACGGCAGCATGCCCGCCGGGCTCTGGCTCTCCGTCGTGACAGTGCTCGCACTCGTTATCGGCAGGATCGTCCTGGCCGGGGACAGAGTCGACTACCGGGGATACCGCCATGAACAAGCATGAGCGCACGCGCCGGCGCGGCCTGGTCCTGGCCGCGGCCTTGTTGCTGGCCCTCGCCGGCTGCGGCGAGAAAGCCAGCCTCGCCCCCTCCCAGCAGATGGGCGAGAATCCGCCCCTGCCGCGCCCGAAGGCTTACCTGCTCCCGCCGATGAAGGTGCCGGACTTCGCCGGCTGGCAGGGTGATGCCAGGCCCCAGGTAGCGACCGGCCTGCAGATCGAGAAGATCGCCTCGGGGCTCATGCACCCGCGCCAGGTGCTGGTACTGCCGAACCAGGACGTGCTGGTGGTGGAAGGCAACGGCCCGGGTGAGGAGGCGATCACGACGCCGAAACAGCTCATCGCCGGCAAGATCAAGAACCAGTCCGGCAAGGGCGGCAAGGGCGGCAACCGGGTCACCCTGCTGCGCCGCAAACCTGGCGGCGGCGGCGAGTGGGACAAGTTCGTGTATATCGAAAAGCTGCACTCGCCCTTTGGTATCGCGCTGGTGGGCGACGCCCTGTATGTGGCAAACACCGGCAACATCATGAAATACCGCTACACGCCGGGCGAGATGAAGATGTCCGATCCGGGAACCGAACTCGGCGACTTGCCCAGCACCGTCAACCACCACTGGACGAAAGCGATGGTGGCGAGCCCCGACGGCAAATACCTGTATGTTGGCAGCGGTTCGAACAGCAACGCAGGGGAAAACGGACTGGAGGTGGAATACCGGCGCGCCGCCGTGCTGGAAGTCGACGCCGCGACCGGCGCCAGCCGCGTGTTCGCCTCGGGCATCCGTAATCCGACCGGCCTGCAGTTCGAACCGCAGAGCGGAAAGCTATGGGCGATCGCCAACGAACGCGACGAGATCGGCGCGGACCTGGTGCCGGACTACCTCACCTCCGTGCGGGAGCATGGCTTTTACGGATGGCCCTACAGCTACTACGGCCAGCATGTGGACGACCGGGTCCGGCCCCAGCGCCCCGATCTCGTCAAGAAAGCCATCGTGCCGGATTACGCCCTCGGGTCGCACGTGGCGGCGCTGGGCCTGCTGTTCTACACCGGAGACGCCCTGCCGCAGTACAAGAGCGGCGCCTTTATCAGCGAGCACGGCAGCTGGGACCGCGCACCGCTGAGCGGATACAAGGTCGTCTGGGTGCCTTTCGCCAACGGCATGCCGAGCGGGAAGGCCCAGGATGTCGTGACCGGCTTCCATTCCGCCGACGAGAAACATCTGTTCGGCGCGCCGGTCGGCCTCGCCCAGGACGCGGACGGCGCCCTGCTGATCGCAGACGACGTCGGCGACGTGGTCTGGCGGGTGACGGGTGCCAGGCGCTGAAGACTGTCGACCTGCCCGGCGCGAGTCTGCCGGAAGCGGAGAGGACGCCAGAAACGCAAAAGGCCAGCTTATCGCTGGCCTTCCTGTCGCTCCGACTTCCAGGTGGTTTTTCTGAACCCATCCCGTGCACCGGAGCTTGAATCCTGGTGGGCGGTGCAAGTTTCGAACTTGCGACCCCAGCAGTGTGAATGCTGTGCTCTACCCCTGAGCTAACCGCCCTACTTTTTACTGCTTTGCTGCGATTGCGTCGCTGCAATGACGAGCATTATAGGGGGACTTTTGCGTTTTGTCACCCCTGCGGAGAATATTTTCTCCAAACACATTCTCCCTTTACGCCTTTGTCGAGTGCGGCAAGGACGTTCTCGTGCTCGGCGAGCTCGTCGGCAGCAGCCGGCAGCACGAAGATCTCGCCCAGCGGACCGGCTTCCAGCACGATGCCTCCGCCGCTCGCCTCGACCTCGACGTCCATCGACAGCGTGTTCTGCCCCCGCGTCATCGCCAGGTAGACGTCGGCCAGCAGCTCCGAGTCCAGCAGTGCGCCGTGCAGCTTGCGGTGCGCGTTCGAGATGCCGTAGCGGTCGCACAGCGCGTCAAGCGAGTTGCGCTTGCCGGGGTGCAGTTCCTTGGCATGGACGAGCGTATCGATCACGTTCGCGCAGTGTTGGACGAACGGCGGCAGGCCCATGCGCTCGAACTCATGGTTCAGGAACGCAAGGTCGAACGGCGCGTTGTGGATGATGATCTCCGCGCCCTGCACGAAGTCGCGCAGTTCGTGGGCGATCTCGTGGAACTTCGGCTTATCGCTGAGGAACTCGGTCGTCAGGCCGTGGACCGCCAGTGCCGCTTCGTCCGAGTCGCGCTCGGGATTGATGTAGCGGTGGAAGTTATTGCCTGTCAGCTTGCGGTTGAAGATCTCGACGCAGCCGACTTCGATGATGCGGTCGCCGGTGCGCGGATTCAGGCCTGTGGTTTCGGTATCGAGGACGATTTGGCGCATGCGCGTGCAAACTCAAGTAAGCGTGGAAAGAACCGGTAAGTATAACAAAATCAGCGCAATATCAACGCTTTAGCGAAGCCGCACCCATGTTGGCGAGAGCGTCGGCGCGCTCGTTGCCGGGGTGGCCGTTGTGGCCGCGCACCCAGCGCCATTCGACGGCGTGCTGCTGCTGGGCGGCGTCCAGCGCCTTCCACAGGTCGTCGTTCTTGACGGGCTCCTTCGCCGACGTCTTCCAGCCGCGCGCCTTCCAGCCGTGGATCCATTCCGAGATGCCCTTTTGCACGTACTGGCTGTCGGTGTGCAGGACGACCTGGCATGGGCGGTTGAGGACGGTGAGCGCCTCGATCACGGCGCGCAGTTCCATGCGGTTGTTCGTCGTATTCGGCTCGCCGCCGAAGATTTCCTTTTCGTGGCCGCCATCGGCCACGAGCAGCGCGCCCCAGCCGCCGGTGCCCGGATTTCCCTTGCAGGCGCCGTCGGTAAAAATCTCAACTTTGGTCATGCTGCGCTTCTTCCTTATGTCTTACTTGTAATGTTCGTTGCGGTTCGCTGCCGGCACCGCCTGCGGCGCCTTGCTCGTCTTTTTATTCCAGGCCGGACCGATGATGCGCATGCCCTTCACGCGCTTGATCGCGTGGACCATGTACACGGCCCCGAGATACGGCCACCAGCGCTGCCCCGCCCCTTCGACGAAGGCAAAGCGGTTGAGCCACTGCGCGGTCCGGAACGGCGGCGCGTAGCAGCCGAAATGGCTGCGCGTGACGCCGAGATTCAACAATTTTAACCAGTCTTTGAGACGGGGCATAGAGATGAACTCCCCCGCCGCCGGCAGGTAGTCGCTGCTCGTGATGCGCCCCATCCCCTGGCGCACGCCCCACAGGCTGGCCGGGTTGAAGCCGCAGATGATCACCTGCCCTTCCGGGATCAGCACGCGCTCGACTTCGCGCAGCACCTGGTGCGGCTCGGCCGCGAATTCCAGCACGTGCGGCAGCACGACGAGGTCCAGGCTTTGCGACGCGAACGGCAGGTCGGCGAAGTCGAGCGCGACGGCGATCTGCTTGCCGGTGGCGGCATAGACCAGTTCGTCGGCCGTCGACGTGCGCGTCGCCGCCTGCCATTTGTTCGGCATGCGGTTGGCGGCCAGCGCGTCGATCTGCGGCACGCCGATCTGGATGGCGTTGAAGCCGAAAATATCGACCGTCAGCTCGTCCAGGCA
>DATEJH010000055.1:0-22947 GCA_035278205.1 Novosphingobium sp.
GCTCGATATCCCGCAGCAATTCCTCCCGGGTCGGAAACTCGCTCAAGGAGCCTGCTCCTGCTCGGCCCGCAAGGGGCGGGAGAGCAGGTCGTCGACCACGGCTGCAGCAGGCGCCTCACCCTCCAGCAGGCGGCAGACCGCCTGCACGATCGGCATGTCGACGCCGTCGCGGCGCGCCAGGTCGGCGAGGACCGGCGCCGTCGCGGCCCCTTCGGCCACACTGTTCTTGCCCGCCAGCGCCTCGGCGGCGGAAAGGCCTTTTCCGAGTGCGAGGCCCAGCGAGAAATTGCGGCTCGAGGTGGAAGAGCAGGTGAGCACGAGATCGCCCAGGCCGCAGAGGCCCGACAGTGTTTCCGCCCGGGCACCGCGGGCGAGCCCGAACCGCAGCATCTCGGCGAAACCGCGCGCGATCAGGGCCGCCCGGGCGTTCTGGCCAAGGCCAAGCCCTTCGACGACGCCGCAGGCGATTGCCAGCACGTTCTTGACCGCCCCGCCGACTTCGGCACCGAGCACGTCGTCCGAAAAGTACGGCCGGAACCTCGGACGCGCGACCAGGGGGGAGAGCCGCTTCCACTGCGCTTCGCCGCCCGAGCAGGCGAGAGTCACCGCGGTGGGCAGCCCGGCGGCCACCTCATGCGCGAAAGTCGGCCCCGACAGCACGGCCAGGTGTGCGCCTGGGGCAGCATCGGCGGCGACATCCGACATCAGGCGGCCCGTGCCCGCCTCTATGCCCTTGGCGCAGAGAACGAGGTCCCGCTCTCCTTCCGGCAATCCGGCAATGACGGAGGCCAGGAACTGCGCGGGAACGACAAGCAGCAGCACACCCACATTCGCGAAATCGGCAAGGTCGCCCGCGGCGCGGATCGACTTCGCCAGCGAGGCGCCCGGCAGGAAAAGGCTGTTGGTGCGTGCGGCATTCACCTCCGCCACCAGCTCCGGCTCGCGCGCCCAGAGCAAGACCTCGCTGCCGTCGCTTGCCAGCGTCTGTGCAAGGGCGGTGCCCCATGCGCCGGCGCCGATCACCCCCACGCTGCTTTCGCCCTGGGCCCTTCGAAGGGTCATGCTTTCACTCCCGCCCCGCGCACCGCTTCAGCATCCGGATCAAGCGGCCAGCGCGGGCGTGCCGCCGTGTCGAGCGGATCGGACTGCCCGAGCGCAAGCCGCTCCACTCCCGCCCAGGCGATCATCGCCGCATTGTCCGTGCAAAGAGCGTGCGGCGGAGCGACGAAGGGCAGGCCGTGCTCGGCCGCCAGGCCTTCCAGCGCGGAGCGGATCGCCTTGTTCGCAGCAACCCCGCCGGCCACCACCAGCGCATTCATCTTACCGACATTACGAAGCGCCAATCGCGTGCGGTCGACCAGGCAGTCTATCGCTGCCTCCTGGAAGGAGGCGGCTATGTCTGCGTCGGTGTACGGCCCCTCGACGGGCGCAAGGCGGGCGGGGTCAGTGTTCGATCCACTACCCAGGTCCGCTCGTGCCGAGCTTGTCGAAGCACGCTTGCCTACCGCCTGCTTGGCCCGCATGACCGCGCTCTTGAGGCCGGCGAAGGAGAAGTGCGGCTCACTGGAACCCACGAGCGGCCGAGGCAGCGGCACTTTCCCGGCATCACCCTCGGCCGCCAGCCGCTCCACCGCCGGGCCGCCGGGATAGCCGAGGCCAAGCAGCTTGGCGGTCTTGTCGAACGCCTCTCCCAAAGCATCGTCGATGGTCGTGGCGAGGCGCCGGAAGCGCCCCACGCCCTCCACCGAGAGGATCTGGCAGTGGCCGCCGGAAACCAGCAGCAGCAGGTAGGGGTACTCGAGTTCAGGATCGGCCAGGCGCGGAGAAAGCGCATGGCCTTCGAGGTGGTTGATCGCGATCAGCGGCTTACCGGTCGCCATCGCCAGCGCCTTGGCCGTGACCAGCCCGACCATGACCCCGCCGATCAGGCCCGGCCCGGCAGTGGCGGCAATGGCATCGACATCCTGCAGCGACATTCCGGCATCGGCCAGCGTCGCCTCGATCAACGGCGCGAGGCGTTCCGCGTGCGCGCGCGCCGCGATCTCCGGCACGACGCCCCCGTAGGGACGATGGGCCTCGTCCTGCGAGGCGATCCGCTGGGCGAGAATGACGCGCCCGTCCGTCACCACGGCGGCCGCGGTCTCATCGCAGGAGGATTCTATCCCGAGAACTGTCCTCATCTCGGCTTTCCCTGAACGACAATGGCGGGTAGCACAAGCCGCCGATGACTTACGACAAACAAGACACGAAGTTCCGCCTCGGCACCCGCCGATCGCCGCTTGCCAGGGCCCAGGCCGAGGAAGCGCGCGACCGGCTGGCGGCTGCGCACGGAATCGAGCCAGCGCATATAGAGATCGTCGCGGTAACCGCCAGCGGCGATCGCATCCAGGACCGGCCGCTCGCCGAAATCGGCGGCAAGGCGCTCTGGACCAAGGAACTCGACGCCTGGCTTGCCGCCGGCGAGATCGATTTCGCGGTTCATTCGGCCAAGGATGTCGAGACGATCCGGCCCGAGGCATTCGTGATCGGCGCGGTGCTCCCGCGCGAGGACGTGCGCGACGTGCTGATCGGGGCGGAAAGCATCCAGGCCCTGCCGCAAGGAGCCGTCGTGGGCACCAGCGCGCCCCGGAGAGCCGCGCAACTCCTTCATGCCCGGCCCGACTGCAGGGTCGTGACGTTTCGCGGCAATGTCGCCACCCGCCTTGCCAGGCTCGCCGCCGGGGAAGCCGACGCTACCTTCCTCGCCGCCGCGGGTCTCAAGCGGCTGGGCGAGACCGGCACCGGCCATCCGCTGGACGAGAACCGCTGGCTTCCCGCCCCCGGTCAGGCCGCTATCCTGATCGAGTGCCGTGCCGACGACGAGCGAACCCGCAGTGTCCTGTCCGCAATCGATCACGCCCCCAGCCGCGCGGCCGTGCTGGCGGAACGCGCATTGCTCGCATCGCTCGGCGGCAATTGCCACAGCCCGACAGCGGTCCTCACCCGCATCGAGGGCGACGAGATCGTCATGCGCGCCGCGCTCTACAGCCCGGACGGTGCGGAGAAAGTCGAAGGCGAGGCGCGCTTCCCCGCCAGCGACACCGCCGCCCCGGCCCGGCTTGGCGTCGACCTGCTCGCGCGCGCTGTCCCGGCGATCAGGGTCCACTTCACCGGAGCGACTTGATCGGCACGATGCAGCCCCTCGTCGTCATTCGCCCGGAGCCGGGGGCTTCAGCCACGCTGCGCGCGGGAAGGGCAATTGGTCTGGACATGCGGGTGTTTCCCTTGTTCGAGGTACGCGCGCTGGACTGGGAGCCGGTTCCGCCCGGAGACGTCGATGCCCTTCTGCTCGGCAGCGCCAATGCCTTGCGCCATGGCGGCCCTGCCCTGGACCGCTATCGCGGCCTGCCGGCCTATGTGGTGGGCCAGGCAACCGCCGCGGCCGCGCGCGAAGCGGGGCTGGAGGTTGCGGCGATCGGCAGCGGCGGCCTGCAGCAGGTGCTTGGGCGGCTCGCGCCCGGACATTCCCGCCTCCTGCGCCTGGCCGGCCGCGAGCGCGTCGATCTCTCCATACCCGCTGGCGTGACGGTGACAACGCGCGATGTCTACGCCAGTGAACCGCTCGCTTTCCCGGCCGAGCTGACCAGCCTTCTGGCCTGCCCGGCGGTGATCCTGCTCCATTCGGGCGAGGCCGCCGCGCATTTCGCGAAAAGCTGCGCCGAAGCCGGCGTCGATCGGGCCAAGCTCTCGCTCGCAGCGATCGGTCCGCGCGTCGCGGCACGCGCCGGGGCAGGCTGGGCAGCCCTGCGCAGCGCTTCCGAGCCGGGTGACGCCGCGTTGCTGGCCTTGGCGTTCCAGATGTGCCAAGACACCGGCACGGGTTCCCATAAATTGAACAAGACTCCATGAAGGACGATCCAGCGCCGCAGATTCAGACTTCAACGCGCTCGCGAAGCGGCGTGGTCTTCGTGGCCCTGCTGGCGTTCCTCCTGGGCGCACTGCTGGTCGCCTGGGCCGGTTCACGCGGCTATCTCGACCGGCTGCAGCCCGCGCCAGAGGCGTCCGCGACATCCGAGCCGCCGCTCGTGACCAATGACGCAGGCGTGCTGCAGGAAACGCCCTCGACGGAGGCGGCCAAGCCGAGCCCCGAGGAGCTGGAGACGATGGGCACGCTGGAGGGTCGCCTGGCAATGCTGGAGGACCGGCTTTCGCGTATCGATCAGCAGACCGACGCCGCCTCCGGCAACGCCTCGCGCGCCGAAGGGCTGCTGATAGCCTTCGCCGCCCGCCGCATGATCGATCGGGGGGAGCCGCTGAGCTATGTGGCCGACCAGCTCCGCCTGCGCTTCGCCAATGCCCAGCCGCGCGCGGTCCAGACGATCATAGATTTCTCGAAGAACCCGGTCACAATCGACGAACTGCGCGCCCGCCTGGAAGCCCTCTCGCCCGAACTGAGCCTGACGGATCAGAACCAGAGCCTATGGGAACGCGCCCGCCGCGAAGTGGCAAGCCTGTTCGCGGTGCACCGTGATTCCTCCGCCCTGCTCACCCCCCAGGCGCGGATAGAGCGGGCAAGCGTGATGCTTACGGCCCGCCGGGTCGGCAAGGCCATCGACGAAGTCGAGCGCCTGCCCGGCGCCGAAGCCGCCGACCATTGGATCGCGGATGCCCGCCGCTATCAGGAGGCGCAGCAGGCGCTCGATCTGCTGGAGACCACCGCAATGCTCGAGCCCAGGCGCCTGCAGGACGCCGAAGGGCATAAGGTGGAACACCCAAGCCCGCTTGCGAGCCCCACGGTGCCGCAGGGGGCGCCGGAAGCCGGAGCAGAGCCGGCGATGGCGCCGAATACTTGAACGAGGCACAGTTCCTCCCCGCGACGGGAAGGAATGGACGCGTTACCCCTGCAGCAGCTCCGGCAGCTTGCCTGACATGCCCCGCGCCTCGTCCATGAAGAAGCGTTTGAGGCTTGGCATGCGCTGCACCGCGCCCATGCCGAGGCGGCGCACGGCGCTGGGCAGGCGTCCGGGGATGCCGAACAGGCGCGTCAGGCTGTCGGTTGCCGACATAACCATGAAAGCGTCGAGACTCCGCCACTTTTCATAGCGCGCGAGCAACTGCGCATCGCCCGGCTCCAGGCCCAGCCGCATGCCTTCGGCAAGCACTTCGACCAGCGCTCCCACATCGCGCAGCCCCAGGTTGAGTCCCTGCCCGGCGATCGGGTGCATGCCGTGCGCAGCATCGCCGATGACCGCGAGACGCTCGCCAATCACCTTGCCGGCATGGTGGAAGCGCAGGGGATAGGACATGCGGGGCGCGGCCAGCTCGATCCGGCCGAGCACACCATGCATGCGGCCGGCAACCTCATTCACGAACATGGCGTCGTGCATGGCGGAGATCCCCGCCGCGTCCCTTTCCGCGACGGTCCAGACCAGCGCGCTGCGGTGGCGGCCCTGCTCGTCATCGAGCAGCGGCAGGAGCGCGAACGGACCGGCGGGATAGAATATTTCCCAAGCCGTGTTCCCGTGCGGCTTGTCGTGAAACAGCGCGCTGACGAAAGCGCGGTGCTTGTAGTCCCACTTGGCGAGAGCGAACCCGGCCTCGTCGCGGGTGGGCGACTGGCGCCCCTCGGCCGCGACCAGAAGACTCGCGCTGAGCACGCGCCCGTCGGAAAGCTCGACCTCGACACCGTGCAGGCCGCGATCGCGCCGGAACGCCTCGGTCTTCACGTGCCAGGCGATGTTCGGCTCGTTCCGTGCGGCCTCGAACAGGGCGACGCGCAAGTCGCGGTTGGCGAACATGCGGCCGAGCGAGCCTTCGTCGGGCTTTGGGGTGAAGTCGATCCGTCCCGGCTTCATGCCATCGGTCACGGCGATGGAATCGATCGGGCAGCCGAGCGGTTCGAGGCTCTGCGCGATGCCGATGTTGCGGAACAGGTTCCAACTCGCGGTGGAGATCGCGGAAGCGCGCCCGTCCGCGCCCTCGGCGATGAGGTCCGACGGATCGGCGCGGTCGATCACGTGGCTGGTGATCCCCGAGCGCGCGGCCGCGAGTGCCAGCGTCATGCCGACGAGCCCGCCGCCGAGGATGATCAGGTCGCGGCGCTCGGCCGCCTTGGTCGTGTTCGAGTCGCTCATCGCGAGCAGCTATCGCCCTCTCCCGCCTCGATGTCGAGACACCTGCCGTCCCATGTGCCCGCCGGTTCGGCCAGGCCGATCTGCGCGGCGAGGGTCGGTGCGATGTCGACCGTTTCGACCGGCTGCGGCTGCTCCATGTGGACCATGCCCTTGCGCCAGAACAGCATGGGCACGCGGCGATCGTAGTCCCATGGGCTGCCATGGGTCGCGGCATAGCCCGGACGCGGCGCGGTGCCGGGCACGACCGCGCGCTTCGTCATCATCAGCACCTGCCCCGATCGCTCGAGGTCAAATGAGGCGGCGACGCGCTGGATCATCGTCCAGTCCTGAGGGTTGCCACTGGGCACTTTCACCTTCGCCAGTTCCTGGGCGGTATAGACGGCTTCGACCTGCGGGTTGGCCTTCAGCCGGGCAGTGAGCGCGGCGACCGCCTTCTGCTCCTGCTTGTCGGTGAGGCCGGCGGCAATCCAGATGTCACCCGAACCGTCAGCGCCGTAAAGCAGCTGGCCAGACCTGGCGGCGATCCCCGTGTCCTTCGATACGGCCTGGGAAAGCGCCGCGCTGGTCAGCGAAGGGGTGAGCCGCGCGGCGCTTGGCACGCCCTGCTTGCGCAGGCGCTCGGGCGCGTCGATCCCGCCGTGGTCTGCGGTCAGCATGACGAGGTAATCGATCCCGCGCGCGTCGAGCGCATCGAGCAGCCGGCCGATCGTCTGGTCGAGCTCGGCCATCTGGATGCACATCTCCACCCCTTCGGTCCCGAAGGCGTGGCCGATGTAGTCGGTGGCAGAAAAGCTGACCGAGAGCACGTCGGCAACTTCGTCCCTGCCCAGCGGCATCTCGTCCAGCAGGCGGATCGCCATGTCGGCGGTCGCGGCGTCCATGCGCGGGCTGCGGCCGAAGCTCCTGAAATCGCCCGGCTTGAGCGGGAAGCGGTAGGTACCGATCGAGAACGATCCCAGCTGCAGCGCGCGATCGACGACAGCGCACCAGCCCGGCACCGGCAGATCGCCCGCGCCTTTCTCGACCATCGAGGCCAGCACCGCGTTCTCCGCCTCGGCCGCGGGCGTCGTCTTGCGGTCCGCATAAGTGGCAAAGCCCTTGCCCTTGAACCAGTAGGCTGCATCGGCGGTGTGGCCGCTCATCATCACCACTGCGCGGTCCTTTGCCGAGACGGCGACGTTGAGCGCGGCCGGGTTTGCCTTCTTCATCAGGTCTCCCAGCGTCGGCGCCCTGAGGTGAGCGGGCGAGACCACCGGGTTTTCCGAGGTGCTCGCCGGATCGCGCTCATCCTCGGCGCAATAGACCTGCTTGTCCGCGCGGCCGATGCCCGGGACGAACCAGTTGTTGGCGATGATCCCCGTGCGCGCGGGGTGAACGCCGGTCAGGAGCGTCGAGTGGCCGGGGCAGGTCTCGGTCGCCGCATGCGACTGGAAGCCCGAGGGGAACACCGCGCCGGTCAGCAGGCGGCCAAGGCCATGGCTGAAGTGCTCGCGGTACTGGGCGAAGAGATCGGCCGAAAGCTGGTCGACCGAAATCGCGACGATCAGCTTGGGCTTGCCCTGCGGCGTGTCAGCGGGAGCACTTGGCGCAACAGGAGCAGGCGCTTCCTGGGCAACGGCCGGGACCGAGAGGGCCAGAGCAGTCGCGAGGGCAAGAGCAACTGGCCGAAAGCGCAAGTCACGGGACATGAAGGCAGGTTCCTTGAATTGTCAGCGCAATGGGGGCAGATGCAGACTAGGCCGGCGCGCGCAACTCGCACAAGGCCGCGACAAGCACGGGAGCTTCATGGAAAAGCGTCGCTATCGCCGGTTTGTGGCAATGCTGTGTCGGCTGCTCGCCCTGCTCCTTCTTCCCGTCCCGGCCCTGGGCGCGCCCAATCACATCGCCGCCAAACTGGTGGCGGGGCCGGCGACCGGGCCCCACGGCGAAGTGATGCTCGCGATCCACATGAAGCCCGAGAAAGGCTGGCACGGCTATTGGATCAACCCGGGCGACGCCGGCGAGGGGATGAGGCTCGACTGGACGCTGCCGGAGGGTGCCAAGGCTGGAGAGCCGCGGTATCCGGTGCCGCAGACGCTGCTCGTCTCCGGGCTGATGAACCACGTCTATGAAAGGGACTACGCGGTCCTGGTGCCGCTGGCGCTGCCGGCCGACGCTCCGAAAGGCAGCCGCCTGCCGATCCGCCTGGAGGCGCAGTGGCTCGCCTGCACCGAAGAGATCTGCGTGCCAGAACGGGCCGACCTGGCGACCGAGGCCGTGGCGGGCGGCGGGCCGCAAAACGACGAGCGTTTTGCCGAATGGATGCGCTTGCTGCCGGCTCCGCTCGACCGGGCCGGGGCAATGGCGATGACCGGCAAGTCGCTGCGGCTCGCCATCCCGCTGCCCGCTTCGGTGACGCTGAGCTCTCCGCACGTCTTCGTCAGGCAGGACAAGCTGGTCGATTACGCTGCCCCGCAGACCTTCGCGCGAAAAGGCGACATGCTGCTGGTGACCATACCCCGCGCCAGGTTCGATCCCCGCGCGGCCGCGGCGGTCGACGGCGTGCTCAAGTTCGACGACGCCGGAAACGGGGTGTCCTTCACCACCCGCAAAGGCGTGGTGCCTGCCGGCGGCGAAGTGATCGCCAGCGGGGGCCGTCCTGTACTCCCTTGGCTGCCCGCGCTGCTGCTCGCCGCGCTGGCGGGCGGGCTGCTGCTCAACGTCATGCCCTGCGTGTTCCCGATCCTCAGCCTCAAGGCGCTGAGCCTCGCCCGTGCCGGGGAGAGCGAAAGCCATGCCCGTATCGAGGGGATGGCCTATGCCGCCGGCGTGATCCTCGCCTGCCTTGGCCTTGGCGGTCTTCTGCTCGCACTGCGGGCGGCGGGCGAGGAAGTGGGCTGGGCCTTCCAGTTGCAGGAACCGATGGTCGTCGTCGTTCTGCTGCTGCTGGCGAGCGCGATCACCGCCAATCTTCTGGGCATGTTCGAGGTCACCGTGCCGGGCTTTGCCAGCCGAAGCAGTCCGCGCAGCTACACCCAGGGCGCCTTTGCCACCGGCCTGCTTGCCGCTTTCGTCGCCACCCCCTGCACCGGGCCATTCATGGCGGGCGCGATGGGCGCGGCATTGCTGCTGCCGGTCGTGCCTGCATTATCGCTTTTCGCGGCGCTGGGCTTGGGCATCGCCCTGCCCTTCATCGCGGTCGCCTTCATACCTCCGCTGCGTCGCAGCCTGCCGAGGCCGGGCCCATGGATGAACGGCTTCCGCCGCGCCCTGGCCGCGCCGATGGGACTGACGGCACTCGCGCTCGCCTGGCTCACCTGGAAGATTGGCGGCCCGTGGTTCGCGGCCGGGGCGCTGATCTTCGTGGCGTTCATGACCGCCGCCCTCACCGGCGCGGGCGTGGCGCAGCGCCGGGGCAAGAGCGCCCTGCCCGCCGCGCTGCTCGCGGTCTTCGTGGCAGCGGCCTCGATCTTCCTCCTGCCGCGCCCCGATCCCGCTACGGCGCAGGCTGAAAGCGTGCTCGACACCCGTCCCTTCAGCGAGGACGCCCTCGCGAAGGCGCGCGCTTCGGGCAAGCCGGTGTTCGTATACATGACTGCCGACTGGTGCCTCACGTGCAAGGTCAACGAAGAAGTGGCCATCGAGCGCGAGGAAACCAGGAATGCCTTTGAAAAGGCGGGCGTGATCGTCCTGCGCGGCGACTGGACCCGCCGCGATCCGAAGATCACGCGCTATCTCACCGCCCACGGCGCGGCCGGGGTGCCGCTCTACGTGTGGTATCCGGCCGGCGGGAAGCCGGAACAGCTGTCGCAGGTCCTGACGCCCGCGCTGTTGGCGGGCAAGGCGGGCGGTTGAGCGGGTCCCTCACTCCGCCGTAGTCGGATCGATGACGTTCCGCACCCGGGATAT
This sequence comes from Novosphingobium sp., assembly GCA_035278205.1. GTDB lineage: Bacteria > Pseudomonadota > Alphaproteobacteria > Sphingomonadales > Sphingomonadaceae > Novosphingobium. The sequence continues at coordinate 10,002 of DATEJH010000055.1, forward strand.
CCGGTTCGCCGGAAAACCCGCCGTCTCCGCGTGCTTGCGTATCAGTTCCTCGCTCGGCGCCCGGTAGATGCAGTAGATCCTGTCGTCGGTCACATAGCTGTGAACCCATTGGATATCGGGTCCCAGGTCCCGCAGTACCGAGCAGGACGTTTGCGATGCACCCTTGAGTTCGTTCGCGCCAAGCCCGCCTACTCCGGGCATGTCTCTTTCGATCACGAATTGCGGCATCTTCGCTCTCCCCTGAAAGGAGCGGCAGAATACCATGCCGGAGAGCCCAGCGATAACGATATCGAGGGCGCTTTCGCCTGACCATGAGCCACTCCGGCTTCGGGCCCGGACCGCACAGCGCCGGTTCGTTTGCGACAACGCGTTCTCTGCGCGGAACCAAAGCGCGCTCCGGAAGATTGAGTTCATGCGAGGACGGAACGCCTCGGCGCTCCGCCCATGATGAAGAACACAGCAACCGGGAGATGTGACGTGATTACGATTACCCCGCTAGAGCTGGCCATCGGCCTGATCGTCCTTGCGGCGATCATCGCGGTCAGCGTGATCTGGATGCGCAGGCGGAGCACGGCTTCCCTGAGGGAAAGGTTCGGCGGCGAATACGAGCGCACGGTCCAGCAGGCAGGCGGCGCCCACCGCGCCGAAACGATCCTCCACGAGCGCGAGAAGCGCGTCGAACGCTTCGACATCCGTCCGCTCTCGCCCGCAAGCCGCACGCACTTCGTCGAGGCATGGCGCAAGATTCAGGCGCAGTTCGTCGACGCACCGGCCGAAGCCGTTACCCGCGCGGATGTGCTCCTTGGCGAAGTCATGGAAGAGCGCGGCTACCCTGTCGCCGATTTCGAGCAGCGTTCGGCCGACCTTTCGGTTGACCACGGCGACGTCGTGCAGAACTACCGAGCCGGGCATACCATCGCCCTGCGCCACGCACGCGGGGAGGCGAGCACCGAGGATCTGCGTCAGGCGATGATCCACTATCGCGCCTTGTTCGACGATCTCATCCACGAACCCGTCGAAGGCGAACCGGTGATCGAGCACCGCGGCGGACGCGTCATCGACGTGCGCAAGAAGAAGGAGACTCACCGTGGCTGACCGCATCGAAGATCGCGAGCGGCTGGAGGGTGCCGGACCCGGCCCGGGCCTTGCGCAAGGCGAACCCCGCATGAGCGATGACCAGTGGCAAGAGCCAGCGGGCGGTACGGCAGCGATAGCCGAAGCCGGCGCGTCGCAGAGTGCTTCGGTGGCCGACGGCGTCGACAATCCGCTCTTCCCAGCCGAAGACGCGCAGGACCTGCGCAGCCGCTGGGAAGCGGTGCAGGCAAGCTTCGTGGATGAACCGCGCCGCGCCGTCGAAGATGCCGATGCGCTCGTCGCGGGCGCCATGAAGCGTCTCGCCGAGACATTCGCGCGCGAACGCTCAGGCCTGGAGGAGCAATGGGACCGCGGCGGCGACGTCTCGACAGAAGACCTGCGCATCGCGCTCAAGCGCTATCGCGCATTCTTCGGACGGCTGCTGGCGGTCTGAGCCACTCCCGGGAGAACCCCCCGCGGCCTTCTCGGGTGCCGCGTCCGGATCTATACCACACCCGCTCGTCCCGAGCTTGTCGAAGGACACTGGCGCACCGCCGGGACCACCCTTCGACAGCTCAGGGTGACCGGGATTGACGGGATTTCAGGTTGCATGCCCTACAGCACCTGCGACATCCCCTCCAGCGCCACCCGCAACTTGCCGAGCGCCTGCGCCTTGAGCTGGTGCACGCGGGGAACCGATACGTCGAGGACCTGTGCAATCTCCGACAGGTTCAGCTCCTCGACGAAGTAGAGCTGCACGATCAGTTGCAGCCGCTCGGGCAAGGCGGCGATGGCCGCGATCACGGCCTCGCGCGTCTCCTCGTCCTGAAGCAGTGAGAGACTGTCGGGCGTCTCCGCCGCAAAGGCGGGATTGTGATCGGAATAGACCTCGTCGATCGGATCGAACCTGAGCGGCTGGCTGGCGTCGCGCAGCGAGAGCAGCTCCGCTTCGTCGATGCCCATGGCCGCCGCCAGCTCGCGAGGGGAAGGGTCGCGGCCGAGGATGCCGCGCAGCTCGGTTTCGTGCTCGGCAAGCTGGCGGCGCCGTTCGGCCGCTCCGCGCGAGATCGGCACGGCACGGCGGACAAGGTCCACCATCGCTCCGCGCACGCGCATCTTGGCGTAAGCGGCAAAGCCGTCCTCTCCCGGCCCCTGATGGCGCTGCGCACATTCGGTAAGAGCGACGAGGCCGGCCTGCATCAGGTCCTCAAGCTCGATACCCGGCCGGCCGCTGCCATGGACGTGCCAGGCGAGGCGCCGGACCATAGGCAGGAACCGGCGGACCCGGTCGCCGACCTCGCCCCGATAGGCGCCGCACATGCGCCGGGGTTGCGCGGCGGGAATCCGGTAGGTCGGAACGGGCGCAAAAGTCGCTTGTTCGAATACCCTGTGATCTTGCTTCATGCGGCCATGCTTTCGGCTGGGTCGATATGGTCGGGATGCGGCAGGCCCGGGGCCTGATGCTGCGGCACGGGTGAGCCGATCACGTCGATGACCTCGATCGGCTGGGTCGCCGGCAGTTCGGCGATGGAGAGAACGAGGCACGTCGGCGCCCGCAGCCGCAGGAGGGCGGCGAGCGCGCGGCGAGCGCGGGGCTGGACGACGAGCGTCAGCGGGATGGCGCCGGGGCCTCGGGCCGTGGACAGCTCGGTCACGCGCTCGCCGATCATGCGGGCAAGATCGGGCTCGATCACCGGCTGCCCGGTCGCCGGATCCTGCATGCCCTGGACGATCGCGCCCTCGAGGTTGGCGTCGAGCGTCAGCACCGGCAGCCGCTCGTGCGGCGGGCAGATGCGCCCGACGATCAGCGCGCCAAGGTCCGCGCGGACCAGCTCGACCAGCCGGTCGTGATCGACCGTCTGCTGCACCGCGCGGCTGAGGCTCTGCAGGATCGGCAGCGGATGAGCGATGGGGATCTGGTCCTCCAGCAGGGCCCGAAGCAGGCGGGTGAGCGCCGAAAGCGAGAGGGGCTGGGGGTGGACGGTCTCGACCAGCCCGGCCGAGTGCTCCTTGAGCGCCTCGAGAAGGTCCTTGACCTGATCGGGACCGAGCAGGTCCTGCGGCCGCTCGGACAGGAGCTGGTTGAGATGCGTGGCGATGACGGTGCCGGCGTCGACGGTAAGGAAACCCTCGGCTGTGGCATGGTCGCGCTGGGCAGGGTCGATCCACAGAGCAGCGCAGCCGAAGCTGGGGTCGCGCGTCGCCTCTCCCTTGAGGGTATGGCCGGGGCGGACCTCGCCGGCATCGATGGCAAGCACCTTGTCCGCCCGGATCGTCGCCCCGCCCAAGTTCACCCCGCCAAGCAGGATGCGATAATCATGCGGCGGCATGTCCAGCGCGTCGCGCACGCGGAACTGCGGCACGATGAAGCCGAATTCCTGGCTGAGCTGCTTGCGCACCCCCGTGACCCGCTGCACCAGCGGCGAACCGCGCCGGTCGTCCACAAGCTGGACCAGGCCATAGCCGAGCTCGATCGTGACGAGCGTGTGGTCGGATACCTCGTCGAGCGAAATCTTCTGAGGGTCGACCGGCTCGGGCAGGGCTTCGACCACCGGCGCGGGACGGTCGCGCCGCTTCCTGAGCGAATGCCACAGCCAGAACGCCAGGCCCGAGGCGGGCAGGAAGATCGTCTGCGGCATGGCCGGGATCATGCCGATGGCGCCCAGCACGACGGCAACCGGCAGCCAGGTGCCGGGAGCGCCGAGCTGCCCGCCGATCTGGCCGGCAAGGTCGCGGCTGTCGGACACGCGGGTGACGATCACGGCGGCGGCGATCGAGAGCAGTAGCGAGGGAACTTGCGCCACCAGCGCGTCGCCGATGGCGAGCGTGATGTAGGTCTGCGCCGCGTCGGCCGCCGACAACCCGTGGCTTATCATGCCAAGGCAGAAACCGGCGATGATGTTGACGCCCAGGATCAGCAGGGCGGCAATGGCATCGCCTTTCACGAACTTGGACGAACCATCCATCGATCCGTAGAAGTCCGCCTCCGTCGCCACTTCCCGGCGGCGGGCCTTGGCTTCCTCTGCTGTCATCAGGCCGGCGGCAAGATCGGCGTCGATCGCCATCTGCTTGCCGGGCAAGGCATCGAGAGTGAAGCGCGCCGAGACTTCCGACACGCGGCCCGCGCCCTTGGTGACGACCACCAAGTTGATGATCATCAGGATCAGGAAGACGAAGATGCCGACAGCGAAATTGCCGCCGATGAGGAAGGCCCCGAAGCTCTCGATCACCTTGCCCGCGGCGGATTCCCCTTCGTGCCCGTGGACCAGCACCACGCGGGTCGAGGCGACGTTGAGCGCGAGGCGCAGCAGGGTCGCAAAGAGCAGGACCGAAGGGAAGGAGGAGAAGTCCAGCGGCTTTTCGGCATTCATCGCCGCCATCAGGATAGCGAGCGAGAGGGCGATGTTGAGCACGAACGAGACGTCGAGGATGAAGGCCGGGACCGGCACGATCATCAGCACGATGAGGATCAGGATGCCGGCCGGCAGCGCCATGGCGCCCGGATCGGATATGCGCTTGAACGGACTCACAGCCCGAACCTCGCAAGCCTGGCGTAAGCCTCACGAACGTGAGGCGGGGCGGCATCGGCGCCGGTGCCCGGCCCGAACGTGCCCTGAAGAGTCTCCGCCATGGATCGCGGTGCCCGGGGCGTCTCGCCGAGACCGGCATGAAATTCCCGGGCGAGCGGCCCCATGTGAGGCTGGTACGCGGGAGCCGAGGCCGCCATGGCGACGGCCGTCGTGGGATCGCTCGACTGGCCGCCGCCTTCCATCGCTTGGGACACCCTGCCGCGAATGACATCCATCACCCCGCCGACGGTGCGGGGCACGCCGCCCTGGAAGAAGATGGAGCGATTGGCTGCCGCGGCCTTGGGCAGGATCGCCGCTGCGCTCTGTAAAGGATCAGTCTCGAGAGCCGAAAGGAACTGGCTGGCCCCGCCGATTCCGAGGAAATGGGCGAGGTAGAGTTCGGAAGCGTCGGGCTCCCGGCCGAGGGCCGAGGCAAGCTCGCCGCGGTTGTCGTTGGCAAGCTCGGCCGCCATCATCGCCGAAGCATCGGGATCGTAGCGCATCGCCATGATCTGCGCGCGCATCGCGGGATCGTCGACGCGGCCGCCCTGGATGGCCTGCCCTACCCAGTCGAGGCCGTGGCCTTCCGCATGGCGGTCGAGCGTCTGGAGCCAGGTTCCCTGCGTGAACTGATAAAGGCCGGCGGCGCTCGACGTTGCGGCTCTCGCGCCGGGATCAAGGCTGGACTCCAGCTTGGCCTGGGCCATCAGGTACTTGAAGTCGACACCGGTAGCCGCGGCGGCACGCGCGATCGCGGCCTGCACTCTCGCGCCGCCGCTATTTGGGCTTCCTGCCCCGCCGATGACTGGTGCATCGCTCAATTGAGACTCCCGGTCGAATGTCTAACCGGGAGTGTTTCAGCAAGAGCCGTGCCAAATGGTCATGTAAGAAAGACTGGATAGGAACGCATCGGCGCCGCGCGGCTTCACCGCTCGCAATGACGATGATCTATGCGGGTCGCGTCAATCCGGATATCTGCGGCACCCCGCTCCCGCTGAGCTTGAAGGTGTGGTCCCAGCGCCGCGCCCGGCGTCGTTTGACAAGCTCAGGACGAGCGGACGTAGCGCAGATTTGCCGATTTAGCCTAATTCCGCCCCGCTACCCGCGCATAACCCGGCGTGGCCTTGTAGACCTGCGGGCTGCCGACGATCGCGTTGAGGCGTGTCGTCACGTTGGCGGCAATGATGTTGCGAACCTGCCGGTTCACTTCATTGAGGCGCTTTGCCGTGTCGATCATGCTGCGGCACTCGTCGTCGAGCTCGATGGCTCCGGCATTGCCGAGCGTGCCGCAAAGGCGGTCCTTGTCCTGCGTCGCGCCGATGATCGCGTCGAGGTCCAGACCGGCAAGAGCCTGCCGCTCGCTTTCCAGGACGGCAAGCATCTGCCGCAGGGCGTCGCGCAGTTCGTTCGAGGTCATCACTTGCCGCTCCTCAGCAGCACGCCGGCCGCGATCATGGCGTCGGCGATCTTGGTCGGGATCAGCGGATAGCTGCCGGATTTGACCGCCTTGCGGATTTCCTCGACGCGCGCTGCGTCTACCGGAGCCGCGCCCGGATCGAGCGCCTCGCTGGTTGCCACGGCTGCACCCGCCGCGCCCGTCTGGTCGGAAACCATGGTCCTGCCCGCCGCCGCGACGCCGTTGGCGCCAGGTAAAGTGTCACCGCCCGCCTTGCGGGCAATCCTCGCACCGATCGCACTGAGCGCGCGTGCAGGTCCCGTTTCGATAGGTGGCATGATGCCGCTCCTTCAAATTTCCTGCAGAATAGGACGGAGCGGCTAAGGAACTTTTAAGGCGACGCGGCAAAAATTTGCATTCACCCTCTGAGGACCTGAGGGGAAGCCGAAAGACGCGGGTTCACGGCATGGGAAGAGCAACCAGCCCGGGACGCACGATGCGCGCGCGCATCGGTTCTGCGCGAGCCCGTTCCGCGCTTGCCGGGCGGACCCGGATCCAGTCGCCGACAGCCCCGGAATCGAGCGCCTCGCCGGGCTGTGACACGGTAAAACCCTCGCCGGTGACCGCTATCGAGATGGCATCGCCGCGATTGACCGCATTTGCTGCCTGCCGGGCCGCTGCGGCCTGCCGAACCGGCACGAAGATGCGCCATCCCTTGCCCTCCCCGCACTGCACGACGACACTGTCGTGCATCGCCGTGCGCCACGACAGCGCGAGGCCGCTGCTGCAGGGCTGAAGGCGCAGGCGGCGGTCGACCGGCGTCATTGCGCCCCCCGCAGCGCCGATGGGCGCGCCGGTGAACGCGGTGACCTGACGGTCGATCGCGTCGAGATCGGCAAAGGCGCCCGCGGCGGTAGCGGCAGCGGCGGCGATCAGGGCGAGGCCTGTGGTCATCTTCAGGTTTCCCGTGGCTCGAGTTCACCTGCCTGCCAGCATGCTTCGTGACATTTCATGGGATGCCAGCGCCGGTTGCGCCCCTACCCGCTCCGGGGCGGGCGGCGAATCGAAGGCGACTACGATGCGCGGGGGGCCTTCCCCCGGCTCCACGACGACCCGGGCGGCGCGCCCGGCCCTTCCCGCTTTATAAAGCAGCCTCGCGGCCGCAGCGATCGCGCGTTCCTGCGCACCGCTCTCGGCGCCGTAGCGCGCGGTGATCGTCACCTGCTGGCGAGGATCGAGAGTCTGCTGCGCGAGCCATTCGGGCAGGGGAGGCGCCCCGGGCGCGTCGACGTAGACCGCAAGCGGTTCCGCTTGCGGCGACGGCGTGGCGCTGGCCGCCGCCGCATTCCCGCCCCCTTCCTGATGCGTTCCGGCGCGCGCCGGCTGCCGGCTTACCGCCGCGGCAGTGATCATGAACAGGATCAGCGAGAGATCGGCGAGCGCAGTCTGCCAGCCGACCGAAGCGCGGCCGCTCATAACCTTGCGACCGCGGCGGCGCGCCCTGTGGCAGAGCGCGCCGGCACGTGCCGCCCTGGCGCAGGGGCCGGGCTATGGATCGGCAACGCGGTGACGACCTGCGCCTCGAGCCAGTCCAGCACCTTCTGGCGTTCCCTCTCCTCGCGGGCGGCCGCGCGGGCGATGGCGCGCGCGATCGGTGCGAAGACGACGTTGCCGAGCAGCAGGCCGTAGAGCGTGGTGAGCACCGCCATCGAGATCGCCTGCGCGAAATCTCCGGTGGCTGCGGGAAGCTGGCTGAGCGAGATGAGAGTGCCGGCAAGGCCGAACACCGGCGAAAGATCGGCCGCCTGGTTGAACGTGCGTACCGCGCGCAGGCTTTGCCTCACCCGGCGCCGCTTGTGCGCGGCGTGGGCAAGCTGCAGCGCGCCGGTCGAACGGCTGCTTATCAGCGCGTCGGTCGCCTCGTCGAACTCGGCATCGCCGAAATGGTGAGGAGCGGCACGGATCACGCCGTCCTCCTGCATCTCGCGCACGTGCACCGCCAGTTCCGCTCGGGCCTGGGCGGCGTCGAAGCGCGTGCCGAACAGTCCCCCAAGCCGGCCAAGCGCCGCCCGCGCGTCCGCCACGCCGCAGCGCAGGAGTGTGGCAAGGCCGGTCCCGCCCACGACGATCAATGCGCTGGCGGGATCGAACAGATTCTCGAGCTGCATCGTGCAGGGCCTCCTTCGAAACCCGAGAACGGCAGGTGCGGAAGGATTTCGAGGGGGGGAGGCGCACATTTTTGCCGCCTCCCGGCAAGCCTTTGCCGCCGCGGCCTGCCGCACCGCCTGCCGCTGAAATCGCAACCGCAGAAAAGGGCCGCTGCGACGAATTGGCACGGTGCTTGCTGAATGCCCCAGCAGGAAAAACCTGGAGCCAGGATCAATGCCGCAGGACCTGTTCGGAATTCATGGCAAGGCGCTGGAGCTTCGCTCGCAGCGCATGGGCCTGATCGCCTCGAACATCGCCAATGCCGCGACGCCCGGCTACAAGGCCCGCGACATCGATTTCGCCGCCGCGCTCAGGTCGGCGGGCAACGGGACCGATATCGACACTGCCGCGCAGGCGGCGTCGCTCTACCGCGTGCCGGTCATGCCCTCGCTCGACGGAAACACCGTGGAACTCCAGAACGAGCAGCTCGCCTTCTCGGAAAATGCGGTCGGCTATTCGACGACGCTGGAATTCATCCGTTCTCGCGTCGACAACGTCAAACGCGCGCTGAGGGGCGAGTAAGATGGCCGGACAGCCCTTCACCATTTTCGACGTGGCGCAGCGCGGCATGTCCGCACAGCTCGTGCGGATGAACGCGGCCGCTTCCAACCTCGCCAACGCCGGCTCTGTCTCGGGCAGCGAGCAGGCGGCCTACAAGCCGATTCGCGCCGTCTTCGCCGAAGACCTCGACCAGGCCAGCGGCCTCGCCACCGTCCAGGTGCAGGGCGTGATGCGCGAGCAGGCTTCGGCCGTGCGCGAACACAATCCCGACCACCCGCTCGCCGACGCCAACGGCGATGTATGGTCCGCTCCCGTCGATGAGAATGCGGAGATGGTCGAAATGCTGGACGCCTCACGCCAGTACCAGAACCTGGTCGAGGCCCTCTCCACCGCCAAGCAGCTCATGCTCGACACGATGAGGCTCAAATGACCGTCACTTCCACCACTTCCGCGAGTGCGGCGACGGGCAATTCGTCCATCGCCAAGACCGCGCTTTCCAAGCTCGACCAGGGCGACTTCATGAAACTGATGCTCACCCAGATGCAGCAGCAGGACCCGTTCAACCCGGTCGACCAGAAGGAGATGCTGGCGCAGATGGCGCAGTTCTCCTCGCTGGCCGGCACGACCGAGATGTCAGACACGCTGAAGGCGATTTCCTCCAAGCTCGACACGCTCGTGACCGCCCAGACCGCGACCAACCAGGCGGTCGGCATGCTGGCCCAGAATGTCGCCGCATCGCAGTCGCCCGACACCTCGACCACCGCCTGACCCCATTTTCAGGAGACCAACGCAATGTCCTTCTACACTTCGCTGACCGGCCTGAAGAACGCCCAGACCGACCTCAACGTCATTTCCAACAATATCGCGAATGCCGAAACCACCGGCTTCAAGAAGAGCGATACCGCCTTTGCGGACATCATCTCCAGCTCGGTCTTCGCCGACCCCAAGACCACCGTGGGCATTGGCGCCCGCGTGGCGGAAGTGAAGCAGAACTTCTCGATCGGCGCGATCGAGCAGACCGGCAACGCGCTCGACGTCGCGATCAACGGCGACGGCTTCTTCACCGTCGTCTCCCCGACATCGGGCGCGACCGAGTACAGCCGCGCCGGCTCGTTCTCGATCGACGGCAACGGCTTCATCAAGACTTCCAAGGACGCCCGTCTCCAGGTCTTCCCGGTGGACGCCACCGGTACGGTTACCTCCACGACCACGCTGCAGGATGCGCAGATTCCGGCGACCAACGCCGCCGGCGCGGAATTCGCGGGCGTTACCATCAATCAGAACGGCCAGGTCGTCGCCACTTATGCCGATGGCACCAACACCACGGTCGGCGTAGTCGCGATGGCTTCGTTCCTGGCACCCATCGGCCTCAAGCAGATGGGCGATGCGAGCTGGCAGGCGACCGGCATTTCCGGCGCGGCCAACTACGGCGAGCCCGGCTCGGGCCTCTACGGCAACCTGCTGTCGGGCTCGCTCGAACGGTCGAACGTCGACATCGCCGAGGAACTCGTCTCGCTGATCACGGCGCAGCGCAACTTCCAGGCCAACGCCAAAGCGGTCGATACCGCGACCCAGATCTCGCAGACGATCATCAACCTGCGGACCTGATCCAGCCTGAGGACGTAGGAATTTTGCACCAACCCCGCTCGTCCTGAGCGGAAGTGGTGCCGATTTCCGCCGCTCATCCAAACCAAGGACCCGAACCCATGGACCGGCTGATCTTCACCGCCGTTTCCGGCATGAACGCCTCGATGACCCGCGAGCGCGTCATCGCCAGCAACATGGCCAACGCCCAGACCATCGGCTTTCGCAAGGAGATCATCCAGGCGACGCCGATGACGCTGGAAGGCCCGCAGTTGGAGGCCCGCGCGATGACCAGCACCGAGGTACGCGGCGCGTCGATGAAGGAAGGCTCGGTGACCGACACCGGCAATCCGCTCGACGTGGCGCTCCAGGGCGACGCCATGCTTGCGGTGCAGGGCTACGACGGGGGCGAGGCCTACACCCGGCGCGGCGACCTGTCCGTCTCGGTCACCGGCGTGATCGAGAACGGCGAAGGCCTTCCGGTCCTTGGCGACAATGGCCCGATCACGGTTCCGCCGGGATCGCGCGTGACCATCGCGCCCGACGGCGGCGTCCTCGTCGCCGATCCCGCCGCCCCAGACCAGCCGCCGGCGCGGCTCGACCGGCTCAAGCTGGTCAGCACTACAGGCACGCAGGTCGAGAAGGACCTCAACGGCCAGTTCCGCGTCCGCGGCGGCGGCGTGCTGCCGGTGGACGAGAACGCCCGCCTGATCCCGGGCGCGATCGAACAATCGAACGTCAACGCATCGGAAGTGCTGGTCGAGATGATCTCCGCCCAGCGCCTCTTCGACATGCGCACCAAGCTCATCGACACCGCCAGGCAGCTCGACGAGGGGGGCGCCCGTCTCATGCGCATCGAAAGCTGAGGAAGAGATAAACCATGCCCAGTTCCGCACTCCAGGTCGCCCGCACCGGTCTTGAAGCGCAAGACCAGCGCATGCGCGTCATCGCCAACAACCTCGCCAACGTCGGCACCACCGCCTTCAAGCGCGACCGCGCCAACTTCGCGACGCTGGCCTACCAGGACACGCGGGTGGCCGGGGCCGACTCCTCGACCGAGACCACTTACGCGACCGGACTCAACCTCGGCACCGGCGTCGCCGTGCAGTCGACCACGCGCATGGAGACGCAGGGCTCGCTCGAGGCGACCGGCAACACGCTCGACCTCGCGCTCGACGGCAACGGCTATTTCCAGGTGCAGATGCCCGGCGGCCAGCTTGGCTATACGCGCGCCGGCAACTTCACCCGCTCGGCCGAAGGCAAGCTGGTGACGGCGCAAGGCTACGAAGTGCAGCCCGCGATCACCGTGCCCGAGAACGCGACCTCGATCACCATCTCGACCGACGGCACCGTCTCGGCGCAGATCGCCGGCCAGGCCGACCCGACCCAGCTCGGCCAGATCACCATCGCCAGCTTCACCAACCCGGGCGGCCTGCAGGCCTCGTCGGACAACTTCATGCTGGAAACTGCGGCGAGCGGCCCCGCCCAGATCGGCGTGGCCGGTCAGGACGGCCGCGGCCAGATCCGCCAGGGGATGCTCGAAGCGTCGAACGTCAACATCGTCGAGGAACTGGTCGACATGATCGAGACCCAGCGGGCCTACGAGATCAACTCCAAGATGATCTCCGCGGTCGACCAGATGCTCCAGAACGCCAACCAGACGCTGTGATCGTGATGCGCGCACGGTGGTCCGCCTCGAACACGTCCTTCGACAGGCTCAGGACGAGCGGTGTCAAGGCAATCATGGGAAATCCGCTCGTGCTGGGCTTGTCGACGCATGCTGGGCTGGCGCTCGCCATTGGCTTGGCACTGTCCGCACCTCCCGCCCTCGCAGACAAGCCCAAGGTCTCCGGCTTCGAGGCGACCCTGCCGCTCGCGCCGGCCGACGCGTCCGCCCCCACCGGCAGCATCTTCAACGCCTCTGTCGGCTATGCCCCGCTCTACGAAGGCAACCGTGCGCGGATGGTAGGCGATCCGGTGACGATCCTGCTCGTGGAATCGACCACGGCAGCCAAGGCGGTCAGTTCGAAAAGCCAGAAAGGCGGCGGGGCCTCGATCACGCCGCCGACGGCCGGCCCGCTGTCGTTCCTCAATCCCGACGCGCTTAAAGCCAGCAGTTCCTCGACGTTCAACGGCCAGGGCGACGCGGCGCAGACGAGTTCGCTCGCTTCCACGCTGTCAGTCACCATCGCCGAAGTGCGGCCAAACGGCACCGCGCTGGTCAAAGGTGAAAAGCGGATGCTGCTCAGCCAGGGTGACGAATGGGTCCGGTTCTCCGGCATCGTCCGCCTGACCGACATCGACCAGGAGAATGCGATTCCCTCGACCCGCGTGGCCGATGCCAGGATCGAATACTCGGGCAAAGGGGCGCTCCAGCGCGCGAGCCGGCAGGGCTGGCTCGGCAAGTTCTTCAACATGATCTCGCCGTTCTGAGGGGCATGGAGATGAAATTCCCGATCCCGCAGGCGATAGCCCATCTCCCCTCCCGCCTGCGGGAGGAGCCGGGGGAGGGCAAGTCCGCCGATAACTTCGCCGTCTCCCCCGCGAAGGCGGGGGTCCCGCTTGCCTCCTCTCGTCCCTCCCTGACGCCAGAAGCGGGGCCCCCGCCTTCGCG
>DATEJH010000056.1:0-42291 GCA_035278205.1 Novosphingobium sp.
TGCGCCATCCGAAGCCGCTCGTCACGGCGCGCGCGGCGACCGGCATTCGCGAGGGAAAGCGGACCGAGAGGTTCGAGCCCGAGCCGGAACCCGTCGGCCGGAAGATGTCGATCGGGCGGCCGACGATGTCGGACGTTCGGGACGCGACGACCTGTGCCCCCTCTACGGGTCCGGCAAGGGATACCTGCCCGGCCTGCGCGCCGGTGTCGATCGACACGCTTGCGGCCACGTCGGCGCGGACCACCGTGAGTTGGGCCTGCGATTGCGTCCCGTCCGGCACGATCGAGCGGTTGCCCGCGAGTGGAGGCCGGAATTGCTGGCCTCGGCTGTCAAGCGCTTCGGCGGTTCCCACCGATGCCGTCGCGGAAATCTGGGGCAGGTTCCGGGCAACAGCCGGGCTCGTCGCAGCGGGCAATGCCGCAAGCATTAACGAAGCGCGAGCTGCGCGGGCGAACACCCTGCCTCCGCTGCCGCCCGGCCGGGCAATCTCGGCGCGCGTGCGGGCTGCGCGTGGCCTGCCAAGTGCGTCTTGTGGATTCCCCCCGGACATGCACACGGGTTTATCGCAATCGAGCCCATCGGGGAAGTTGCGATCACGGCGTAATGCTAACGGGACTTGTCCCTTATTGGCGCGATGTCGATCGCTGCGGAGATATTATTGACCTTGTCGCCGGTCCGGTCGAAAAATCAGGAAAGGGTCCAAACCGCGGAGTGAAGCTGCCATGCCGAGCACTCGTGAACACCTCATCTACATGGCCGGCCAGATCCTGCGCAATTTCGGCCCGCGCGGCGAGACGGCGGCGGTGGCGGCAGCGGCTGAACATCTCAAGCTGTTCTGGGATCGGCGCATGAAGGCGGAGGCGGTCGCCATGCTCGACGATCCGGATGTGGAGCTTTCCGGCGGCGTTCGTTCGGTCTTCGAAAAGCTACGCCGATGAGTGGGCCGCCAGCATCGGGGCTTCCACCGGGATGATGCGATCGGCCAGCCGCTCGACTTCGGGACGGTCATGGCTGACGTAGAGGATCGGCAGTTCCAGCTCATCGCGGATGCGTTCGATCAGGGTAAGGATTTCGCCGCGGCGAGCGGCATCGACCGAGGCGAGCGGTTCGTCCATCAGCAGGAAGCGCGGGCCGGACAGCAAGGCGCGGCCGATCGCGACACGCTGCGCTTCGCCTCCGGACAGCGTCCCCGGCATGCGATCCAGCAGGTGCCCGATGCCCAGGAACTCGAGGGCGGTGTCGAAAGCCAGCCAGCGTTGCCCGGGCGCTGCCAGCTTCCATCCGAACGCGAGATTGCCGCGCACGGTCTTGTGCGGGAACAGGCGGAGGTCCTGGAACACGTAGCCGCAGCGCCGCTGCTCAGGTTTCAGATCGACGCGGTGCTGGCGGTCAAACAGAGTTGCGCCGGCAACCGCGATGCGGCCGGAGGTCGGTCGCACGAGCCCGGCGATGGCGTCGAGCAGGCTGGTCTTGCCGGCCCCGGACGGACCGAACAGGGCGGTGAGCCCCTTGCCCGTCCGGAACTCGTAGGAGAAGCGCGCAGGTCCGCGTTGCAGGGTCACGGCGATGTCAAAGGACATGGCGCACCTTTCCCTGCCCACTGCGGCGCGCCAGCCATTCGGAGAGCACGAGGGCACCAACCGACAGCAGCACCGAAAGCACGGCGAGGCGCACGACCTGCAGCTCCGATCCGGGGACCTGCAGCGCGCTGTAGATGGCGAGCGGCAGCGTCTGCGTCTCCCCCGGAATGTTCGAGGCGAAAGTGATCGTGGCGCCAAATTCGCCGATCGAGCGGGCAAGGCCCAGCACCAGCGCCGCGAGAATGCCCGAGGAGGAGAGCGGCAGGGTGACCGAGGCAAAAGTGCGCATCCGCCCGGCCCCGAGCGTGCGTGCCGCGCTCTCCAGCCGCCGGTCCACCGCCTCCAGCGAAAGCCGCATGGCCCGCACCATCAACGGCAGGGCCATGACGGCGGCAGCAAGCGCGGCTCCGGTCCAGCGGAACAGGAAAGTCAGCCCGAGATACTCGGCGAAAAAGCGGCCGACCGTCGCGTTCGGGCTGAACGCGATAAGCAGCAGCCAGCCTGTCACCACGGGAGGCAGCACCAGCGGCAGGTGCACCAGCGCGTCGAGCAGCACCTTGCCCGGAAAGCGCCACCGCGCGAGCACCCAGGCCAGAGCGAAAGCAAGCGGGAGCACGGCCGCGATCGCCACTATGCTGACTTTCAGCGACAGCAGCAGGACCTGCCATTCCTCGGCAGTCAGGGTTCCCACCTTCCCGGCTACAGCGTTCCGAAGCCGAAGCGGCGGAAGATCGCCGTGCCCTCGCCGGAAATGAGGAAGCGGCGGAAATTCTCGGCATCAGGATTGCGCGAAGCCTTGAGCACCGCCACCGGATAGCTGATCGGATCGTGAGTGGTGGGCGGGAATGTTCCCACCGCCCGCACCCTCGGATCGGCCTGGACGTCGGTCGCGTAGACTATGCCGAGCGGAACCGCCCCCCGGCTAACCAGAGCGAGCGCCGCCCGCACATTCTCCGCTGGCGCAAGCTTGCCTGCCACGGAGTTCCATACGCCCAGACGGGTGAGGGCCTGTTTCGCATAGATTCCCGCGGGCACGCCCTTGGGATCGGCGATGGCGAGCCGGCCAGATCCGAGCGCCTGCGAAAGAGGGAAGCCCGGCCGGATGGCCAGCTTCATCCTGCTGTCGCGCGGCGCGGCGAGGACGAGCACGTTGCGCAGGAACGAGACGCGGGTTCCGGAACGGAGCAGGCCTTTCTTTTCGACATCGTCCATCCATTCCTCATCCGCGGAGACGAATATGTCCGCCGCTGCGCCGGCCTCGATCTGGCGGGCGAGGGCGGAACTGCCGGCAAAGGAAATGCGCGGCCGGTCATGTCCCTTCGTGGCCCAGGCATGGGCAGCGGCGTTCATCGCCTCCTGAAGGCTCGCGGCCGCGAGCACGAGCGGTCCGTTTGCCGGGGCAGCATGGACGATAGGAGCGGCGATCAACAGGAAAAGCGAGACTAAAAGGCTGACGAGGCGTTCCAATGAGGACCTCCCGGAGAAACTATATTTCACCATATACGGTATCGCCTGCTTGGCAAGCCGTTGCCCTGTTGAACCGCTGCGCGGAACGGAAGGGAGCCTAGTTCCGCTGGTTTTCACGCGGTGCGGGCAGGATCGCCGCCTCGAACGCCTTCAATTCCGGGCCCGCGGCAGCGGCGGAGAGCCGTTGCTGCAGCGACCGGTAAAGCGCCAGCACGCGCTCGCCCATCTGTGTCAGATGCGCGCCGCTGGTCCGCGATCTCCCTGGTGCGGTGTGCACAAGCGGTTCGGTCCAGCAGCGGTTCATGGCGTCGACCAGAAGCCACGCACGCCGATAGCTCATATCCATGGCACGCGCCGCGGCGGATATCGAGCCCTCCGCTCGGATCGCTTCGAGCAGATCGGCCTTTCCCGGACCCATCGCGATTTCCTCTGCGCAATGAAGCTGGATCTTGATCTTGAGGCGCGGGTTGCCGGTCATGGCAGAGAGGTAGAGCCTGCGTCGCGAAGCGGCAATGGCGCGAACGCGCGGGCCGCAGATCGGGACAGCGGGCATTGATGTCGGCATGATATGGTAAAAGGTCGTTAGTTGAGCTATAAATGGCCTGCGTCAGCAAGTCAGGATCGGCAAACCAACAGGTTACGGTCCGGTGGGGGGACTTGATCACATAACAGATCTGCCGGGTCTCGCCGGCAGGGTTGAATGATCGAGTCCGTGGAGCGGGGATGCAATATGAAGGTCGTGGACAATAGGGTCGTTGATTTCAGGCGCGACGAGGATTCCCTCAGCGCCCGCCTGATCTATGGGTCATCGGAATCAAATCGTGAACACGAGCATGACGCGCGCGGGCTGATAGTCGCCCTCCTGCTTTGCGCGGCGTGCTGGGCCGCGTTGGGCTATTTTCTGCTTACCTGAACGGTCTCCGGCCGGCCGTTCCCGGTTTCGCCGGCCATGTCAGGTATCCATCCTCCGGCGGTGGCAGCGTAGAGGCGGGCCACGTCCCGGTACTGGTTGGCGCGCGTCTGGAGCAATGATAGCTTTGCGCGCTGGTAAGACCGGCTCGCGTCCAGCACCTGCAGCACTCCGCTATTGCCCACCTGGAAGCTGCGCCGCGACAGATAGAGCGATCGATCGGCGATCCCGGCGGCTTCGTCTCGCGCGGCCAGTTCTCTCTTGTCATTGTCGAGCGCGGAGAGCAGCCCCGAGACCTGCCCGAAGGCCTCGGTGACGATCTGCTCATATTGCGCGGCGGCGGCGCGCGCCTCGGCTTCGGCTCCGCGCTTGTTCGCCTTGAGGGTGCCGCCGTGGAAGATCGGCGCGGTCAGGCCGGCGAATATGTCGAATGCATTGAACTTGCTGCTGGCGATGCGGCCAGGCTCCGAACTGGATTGGGTGATCGATGCGCCGAGGGCGATGTCCGGGTAGAGATCCGCTGTGGCAATGCCGACGCCCGCGACGGCGGCATGGAGCCGCGCTTCGGCCTGGAGGATGTCCGGGCGCTTCCGGACGAGGGCGGAGGGCAGCGCCACCGGTATGTTGGCCGGCAGCACGAACCGGTCGAGGCTGAAGTCGGTCGGCCCCAGCTCGGCCGGCGAAATGCCGAGCAGTACGGCAAGCATGAAGCGGCCTTCGGCAAGCTGCTGTTCCAGAGAGGGAAGACTGCCGCGGTCGCCGGCAAGCTGCCCCTGGGCACTGAGCACTTCCACCAGCGTCCCGGCGCCGGCCTTGCGCCGGGCTTCGGTCAGCGAGACGTTGCGTTCGTCTTCGGAAAGAAGCTGGTGCTGCGTCGCGATCGTGTCATTGAGGGCGGCGATGGCCAGGACCTGCATAACCACTCGGCCGGCGATGAGGAGATGCGCTGCTTCGGTTTCGCGCTGCTGCGCCTCGGCCTCCGCTGCCGCCTGCTCGACCGCGCGACGGTTGCGTCCGAACAGGTCGAGGTCATAACTGACGCCGCCGCCCAGCGTGTAGAGGTCGAACTCCGGATTGCCGACGCCGGGCCGTCCGAGGCTTTCGGAAAGGCCGAAGGCGGCAAGGTTGATCCTCTGGTACTCTGCACGTGCGTTGGCATCAACCTGCGGGAGAGCCTTGCCGGAGACGGCGGCGATCCGCTGGCGCGCCTTCTCGAGCGTTTCCCGGCTGGCGGCCAGGCTGTGATTGCCGGCGATCGCCCGCTCCACCAGCGTGTCCAGTTCGGTCGAGGCAAAGGTCTTCCACCACTCGCGCTCCGGCCCTTCGGAAAGCGCAACCCGACCACCGCCGCCGCCGACATATCCGGCCGCGGCCGGGGGGGCGGCCGGCTGCCTGAAGTCAGGCCCGACCGTCGTGCAGGCGCCCGCGAGCAGGAGCGGGAGAAGGGCGGTGTGGCGCTTCATGTCATTCCCCGATCGGAAGCGTCTTCGCATCGATCTTGCCGGTCTTGCTCGGGCGCATGAGCAGCACCAGCGGAGCAACCGCGAGCGAGATGACGAAGACGAGGTGATAGATCGATATGTTGCCGACCATCGCGGCCTGCTGGCTGATCTCGGCTTTCATGCCGGCGAGGGCTTCGACCGAATTGAAGTCGAACCCGGGCCGCGCATACTGGAGCACCGGATTGTCGGGGCGCACGCCCTGCACCAGATCGGCGCGCGAGGCCGCCGAGTACTGGGTCAACTGGTACTGCATCAGCGAAATGCCGATGGCGGTGCCGATATTGCGGGTCAGCGCGTTCATTGAGGCGCCTTCATTGCGCAGCTTCGGATCGAGCGTCGAGAACACGATCACGGTCAGTGGCACGAAGATAAGCCCGCTGCCGAGGCCCTGGACGAAACCGGCCGCCGCCAGCGCCCGCTCATCGACGTAGAGATCGATCTGCGAATACATCAGCATGCTCACCCCTATGATCGTCAGTCCCGCGACGATCAGTGCCCGGGGATCGACCAAGGTGAGCAGCCTCGACACCATCAGCATCGAGGCAAGCGTGCCCATGGCGCGGGGCAGGCCGAGGATGCCGGTGCGCAGCGCTGAAAATCCAAGCAGCGATTGCATCATGACGATGATCAGGGGCAGGGTTGCGAAGGAGACCATGCCGATCACGGCGCTGAACACTGCGCCAATGGCGAAATTGCGGTCCTTGAACAGCTCCGGCCGCAGGAACGTGCCTTTGGCGGTGAACATGTGAACCACCGTCAGCCAGGCGGCAATGGCCAGGATGATCGCGTAGACCTTTATCTCGTCCGAATCGAACCAGTCGAGGTGCTCTCCGCGATCAAGGATGAGCTGGAGCGAGGTCAGCACGATGGACACGGTGACGAAGCCGAACACATCGAAGCGCTGAGTATCCCGGTTGGGGCGCCGCACCAGGAAGATCAGCATGCCGGTGAAGGAGAGGATCCCGAACGGCACATTGATGAAGAATACCCATCGCCAGCTCAGCGCATCGGTGAGGTAGCCGCCAAGGGTCGGCCCGATGATCGGCCCTGCCATCGAGCCGAGCGCAAAGATCGCCATGGCCTTGGCATGTTCCTCGGGCGGGTTGATGTCGAGCAGGATTGCCTGGCTGAGCGGCACCAGCGCCGCCCCGCAGGCGCCCTGCAGGAATCGGGCGAGGACGATTGTTTCGAGGTTGGTGGAAAGCCCGCAGAGCATAGAGGCCAGCGTGAAACCGCCGACAGAGAAGAGCATCACGTTCTTGCGCCCGACGCGCCCTGCCAGCCAGCCGGTAAGCGGTGTCGCGATGGCGCCGGCTACAAGGTAGGAGGTCAGCACCCACAGCACCTGCTCCTGCGAGGCCGACAGGCTCGCCTGCATATGCGGCAGCGCCACGTTGGCGATGGTGACGTCAACCATCACCATGGTGGTGGCGATCATCGACGGAATCGTGATCATCAGGCGCCGCGTTCGCGTCGGGTACTGGGATGGCACGAGCGTCGTCATACTGCCGCGCGGCCGGCCTAACGTTTTCGGGCCAGCGTGGCGGGAGGCGAGTCCGGCCCGAAAACATGGCGCTCGTGGCCCGTGTCCACTTCGACAGTGGCGCTGAGGCCGGCGCTGAGCGGCACGCTTTCCGGCGCCTCATCTATGGCGATCTGTACCGGAAGGCGCTGCACCACCTTGACCCAGTTGCCTGTCGCATTGTCTGCGGGGAGCACGGCGAAGCTCGAGCCCGTGCCGGGGCTGAAGCTTTCGATGCGGCCGCGCAGCTTGTGGTCGGGGAAGGCGTCGACCTCGATCGTTGCGGGCTGGCCGACGCGCATGTAGCGCAGCTGGTTTTCCTTGAAATTGGCCTGGACCCAGAAGTGCAGTCCGGCCAGCATGAAGACCGGGCGGCCCGGGCTCACGTAATTGCCGACCTGAAGCTGGTTGACTCGCGTCACTACGCCGTCCTGCGGCGCGCGCACTACGGTGTCGCCCAGCTCGATGCGCGCATGGGAAAGCTTCGATGCGGCCTTGCGCACTTCCGGCTGGTTCTCGACCCCGCCTTCCACGGCACCGGAGAGACTGGCCCGAAGGCTGTCGGCCTTGGCCTGAGCAGCGGCGATGGCGTCGCGCGCGGTCTGCACCTCGGTTGCCGCCTCGTCATATTGCGCGCGCGAGGAAATGCCTTCGGCCAGCAGCGATTTCTGCCGCATCGCCTCGCTCACGGCATAGTCGTAGCGCGCCTTGGCCGCGCTCACCTGCGACATGGCTTCACGGTAATCTGCTTGCAGCGAGCCGACGTCGGTGCGCGCCGCCGCGAGGGCCGCCTCGGCTTCGGCGACCGAGGTCCCGTAGCTGTCGCTGTCGATGCGGAAAAGGACGTCCCCCTTCTTCACTCGCTGGTTCTCGTGCACTTCGACCGAAACGACGTTGCCTGCGACGCTCGGGCTGATCGCGACCATGCCGGTCTGCAACGAGGCGTTGTCCGTCGACTCGTAGCGGCCTCCCGAAAGATAGATGTACGCGGCGGCCAGCAGCACGATCGCTGGTCCTGCGACCATCAGAATCGTACGCAGGCTGCGCTTCCGGCGCGGGACTACCGCATCCGTTTCGGTATCGGCCGAAATGTTGCTCTCCACGTTCATGCAAATTCCTGTCAGGCCTGATATACGCCGATACTAAGCATGGCTACTATCGGCAATAGGAAGATCGCACTCATGATGGATCGAGTCCTCGTTTTGGAGGGAGTCCACAATTTCAGGGATTGCGGCGGATATGCCGTCTCGGGCGGGGGCAGGTTGCAGCGCGGCGTTCTCTGGCGGTCCGGCCAGCACCATGGCGCGACCGATCCGGATCTACGGGAGATCGCTGGCCTCGGGCTTGGCAGCGTGTTCGATCTCAGGACCTCGAAAGAACGCGAGACCCATCCTTGCCGCCGCCCGCAAGACTTCGCAGCCCAGGTGTTCCATTGCGAGGATCCTGTGCACACGCATGCGCCGCATATCGCAGCCGCCGAGATGGCCCGGTGGCGAACGGCCGGGGCGATGCGCGAGAGCCTTGTCCGCAACTACGGCGGCATCTGCTTTCGCCCCGAACTGCAGACGATGATGCGCCGCTATCTCTCACATCTGGCGGAAGGGCAGGGGCCCAGCCTTATCCATTGCATGGCCGGCAAGGACCGCACGGGAATCGCCGTGGCGATGCTTCACCTCAGCGTCGGCGTTCACAAGGACGATGTCCTCGAGGACTATCTCCTGACTAACACTGCCGGCGATTCGGAGGCGCGCATCGCGGCTGGAGCCAATGCCATGCTCGCCCTCACGGGACTACTCGCCGAGGACGTCGTCCGCGTGCTGATGGGCGTCGAGGCGGAATACCTTGAAACCGCCTTTGCCGCGGTAGATGAACGGCACGGCTCCATCGACGCCTATCTGGACGAGGCGCTGGGCATGAGCGCCGCCGCACGGGAGAAACTGCGTGCGGTGCTCGTGGAGGGATAGGCCTGTTTTGGTCCCGTCGCTCGGGGGCGAACGTCTATTCGAGAAAGGCTTTCACATCCCCGATGAACCGATCGAACTGGTCATGGTGCAGCCAGTGCCCGGCGTTTTCGTATTCTATCAGGCGGGCAGTCTGGAAATACTGGAGCCGCCCATCGACAGCCGGGCTGCTCGCGAAGCTGTCCTTGCCCCATAGCAGGAGAATCGGGCAGGTGATCGCCTGCCACAGGTCGATGATCTGGTCCGTCGGCGTGTCGCTCACCGACCAGACGTGGAGATAGTTGTCGAACTTCCAGCTCCAGGTGCCGTCCTCGTTGCGGCTGGTGCCCTGGATTGTGAGATGGCGCGCCTGTTCCTCGGTAAGGAACGCGTTCTCCTCTTTCATCCGCTGGTAGGCATCGCGGCGGGTGGCGTAGCGCCGGGGCACGCGGCCGGAGGCCTCGCGCTTGTCGTCGATCCACTGGCGCAGGCGCTCGCCGATGCCTTTCCCCTCGGTCCGCCGGCGTATTTCGGGAGGCGGGCCGAGCCCTTCGATATTGACCAGCTTTTCGACCTTCTGCGGATAAAGGCCGGTGAAGCGCGTGGCGATGTTGCCGCCCAGCGAATGAGCGATGATCGTCACCTTCTCATGCCCGAGCGTGTGGACGAGCTGCGCGAAGTCGTAGACGAAGGCGTCCATTCCGTAGTGGCCTTCGGGTGACCATTCGCTGTCGCCGTGGCCGCGCAGGTCCGGGCAGATCACGTGCCAGTCGTGCCGCAGTTCCTCCGCCACCCAGTCCCAGCTACGGCAATGGTCGCGCCCGCCGTGCTGCAGGATCAGCGGCGGCGCTTCCGGGTTCCCCCAGTCGACATAGCTGAGGCGCAGGCGCTGCGAGATGAAACGGTTCGTGGTGGGGCCAAGTTGCGGTTCCATGGTCGCGAAAGTGGATCGGCGACGCGGGCAGGTCAATCGAAGCTGTGATTTGCGGGGATGAATAAATTCGATAGCCCCCGCGCTTGGCAAAACGGGGGCCTTGGCCCTATCTCGCCTGCGACAGTTTCGGAGAATACACGTGGCGACGACGCACAAGACCCGCATGCTCATCATCGGCTCCGGCCCGGCCGGCCTTTCCGCCGCCATTTACGGCGCGCGGGCGGGGATGGAGCCGATCGTGGTTCAGGGCCTCCAGCCGGGCGGTCAGCTCACGATCACCACGGACGTGGAGAACTACCCGGGCTTTCGCGAGGTCATCCAGGGGCCCTGGCTGATGCAGGAAATGCAGGCCCAGGCCGAGCATGTCGGCACGCGTATGATGTGGGACACGATCACCTCGGTCGACCTGTCGGGGCCGACGTTCGTTGCCGTCGGCGACAGCGGCGACATCTACGAAGGCGACACGCTGGTGATCGCCACCGGCGCCCAGGCCCGATGGCTTGGCGTTCCGGGGGAACAGGAACTCTCCGGCAAGGGTGTTTCGGCCTGCGCCACCTGCGACGGCTTCTTCTATCGCGGCAAGAAGGTGGTGGTGATCGGCGGCGGGAATACCGCGGTCGAGGAAGCTCTCTACCTCACCAATCATTCCGACGACGTGACGCTGATTCACCGCCGCGATTCGCTGCGCGCCGAGAAGATCCTGCAGGACCGGCTCTTCGCGAACCCGAAGATCACCGTGTTGTGGAACAAGCGCGTGGAGCGCTTCATGGTCGATGTCGAAAAAGGCGACCTGCGCGCGCTCAAGCTCATGGACACTCGGACGGGCGAGGAAAGCGAGATCGAGACCGATGGCGCTTTCGTCGCAATCGGCCACGCTCCCGCCACCGAGCTGTTCAGGGGCAAGCTGGCGATGGACGAGAACGGCTATCTGCTGGTTCAGCCCGGCACGCCCCAGACCAACATTCCCGGCGTGTTTGCCTGCGGCGACGTGATGGACCACGTCTATCGCCAGGCGATCACCGCCGCCGGCACCGGCTGCATGGCCGCGCTCGATGCCGAACGCTATCTGGCGGTGAAGGAATTCGCGGACCAGGCCAGGGAAGCGGTCTGAGCCGGGCGGGTACTTTACCCGGCCCAGAGCGGCACTCAACCCCGCGGGGGCGAATGGCCGCCGTTCTGCAGGAGCACTTCGAGTGCGACCTCGCGCTGTCCCCGGGCGATCCGCGTGTCCACTGACACGAAGACCTTGCCGCGTCGGATCTCCCGCTCGAAATAGTTGGCTTCCCGCCCATCGACGTCGTGGTCGGTCAGCATCCGGGCCATTGCTCCGCCTGTCGCGCCGATAACGGCGCTGACGGCAGCGACCGAGGAGAACGAGGAGGCCGCGATCGCTCCGACTGCAGCCACCAGCCCGATTCCGGGTATCGCCAGAAACGCGACGCCGAGCATCGCGCCAGCAATGCCGCCGCCGGCCACCGCTGCCGCCACGCTCCGCTTGCTATGGCCCTGCCGATTCGTCCCGTTGGGGTCCACGAACTGCCCGGCGCGCCACAACAGGGAAATCGAATCCTTCGGAATGCCGGCGCTTTCGAGTTGCGACACCACGCGTTCCGCATCCTGGCGGCTGTCGAACATCGCGGCGACGAGGTGGCGCTTGCGAACGTCAAGTTGCGCGCGGGCATTGGCGAATGCAGCGGCGAAGATGTTTCGGTCCTCGTCGGTGCCGAAACTCAGCCGCAATCCCGCGGACTGATGAAGCCGTTCGACACTGGGGGAGACTTCCTCCTGCGAGAGCGTGCGCAACAGCATGTCCACCGTCGAGCGGTTCATCCGCTGGTTCGTACCCCGATTGATCCACTCGACTAGGAGCGGGCGGGGGTGATCGTCGCGCAGGTGATTGAGAACGGGCAGTTCTTCCGCCTTGATCACGAATGCTGGTGTCACTTGCGCTCCCGTTTAACTGCCTCTGCCATTAGCCGTAGGGCGAGACTAACATCGAACGGTAAAGTAACGGTGACCTTCATCAAGGGTGCGAATCACCAGGGGCGTGCTTGGCGAGACGTGCGGCGCGGTCTAGAGGGCACCCATGACCGACGAAATCGCCGCAGCCGAAATAGAGCGCGAACCGACGCAGCTCTACCTGATCTCGCCGCTTGAGGTGGGCGGCGATTTCGGCACGCGCCTCGCCCGCGCGCTCGAGGCGGCGCCCGTGGCGGCGTTCCAGTTTCGGGTAAAGGGCGTGGACCAGCACGAGGCCGCACGCCTCGCGGAGCCGTTGCGGACGATCTGCGCTAGGCGGGATGTGGCGTTCATCGTCAACGATTCGATCAGCCTGGCAAAACGCATCGGCGCCGACGGCGTCCACTTGGGGCAGGATGACGGGACGGTTGAGGAAGCGCGCGAGGCACTTGGCCGCGCCGCCCAGATCGGCGTGACCTGCCATGACAGCCGCCATCTGGCGATGGAAGCGGGAGAGGCGGGTGCGGACTATGTCGCGTTCGGCGCCTTTTTCCCCACCACAACGAAGCAGGTGAAGCACACCGCCGGGCTCGATCTGCTGGAATGGTGGCAGGCGCTGTTCGAGATTCCCTGCGTCGCGATCGGCGGGATCACACCGGAAAACTGCGGCCCGCTGGTCGCTGCCGGCGCCGACTTCCTCGCCGTATCGAGTGCGGTGTGGAACGGTGACGAGGCGGCGGCGGTGAGGGCCTTTCACGAGGCGATCGCGAGCGGCTTCTGCCAGGCTTCCTGAGCGGGCGGGCGCGTCGATGATAGTGCAAACGGCGTCCAGCAGCGCCTTCGCCTACGCCATCACCGCCACGCTGTCGCAGACGAGGCGAACCAGCTCCGCCTGGCCGCGCACGCCAAGCTTGGCATAGAGCCGCTTCGAATAGTTGCGCGCCGTTTCGAGCGTCAGTCCCATGCGTTCGGCCGCTTCGGCGATCGACAGGCCTTCGTTGAGCGCGATGGCCAGTTCCGCCTCCCTCGCAGGGAGATCGAAGAGCCTGGCCAGCCGCTCGACGCTTTCGGCCGTGCGCGCATTCGGCAGCCGGCAGAGCACGAGCATGGAGCGGCGAGGCATGTCGGTCGTGGACGTCAGCAGCGCTTCCAGCCGCGGGTGATCGAAAAGCAGGAGAGGGCGGGCTGGTCCGGGGTCGTCTCCGGTGAAATGGGCCGCAGCGGCCATGATGTCGCGCTCAGCGCGGGCGCCCAGGTCGCGCAGCCGCTCGCCGATCCGGGGAGAGTAGCCCAGGGTCTGCCGCATCCACCTGTCGAGGCGAGGGTCTATTGAAAGCAGCCGTGCCTCATGGTCCATGACCATCCAGGCGGTGGCCGAGCGTGCGAGCCCCTGCACGCTGACGCCGGCCCGCACGCGATGCCGCTCCAGCTCGACATGCGCGCGCAAGGCTTCCTCGACGTAGGGTGCAAGGTTGGATAGCAAGGCGCTGTCAGCGGCAGTGCACGGAACTGCTCGGGCCATGATGAGCCAGGCGCTGACATCGTCGATATCGGCTATCCGCACCACCCGCTCGTCGGCAATGCCAAGCCGGCGCATCCGGCGCGTGCGTTCGGCGCGGTAAAGCGGGTCGTGATCGAAGAACTCGGCGATGGAATAGACCCGGCCGGGTCGCAGATTGTCGTAGTGGAAACGGTCGAGGGCGTGGGTGTCCAGCGGGTCGTCGTCCTCTGCCCGGCTCCGCAGATCCATGCCGGCGTGGAATTCCCGCACTTCGGCGTGGGCGCCGTTCCCTGTCCTCTGGATCAGGGCCACGTATTCCGCCTGGGTGCGGCGCCTGAGTCTCTCGAGAAAGGTCGAAAACCGAGCATTCTCGGCCAATCCGCGGAAAAGCGGAAGCAAAAGGTCGGTCTCGTCGTGACTGCTTAGTGCCATATCCTCCCATATGGGAGGTTTTTGCAAAAGTCATCCCTGCAAAGAGATTCGCAACCCAAGCCAGCGAGGCATGGAACGGCCCCAACAAAGGGACATTCGATGAAGACACTGACGCACCTCGAGAGGCTGGAAGCCGAGAGCATCCACATCATCCGGGAAGTCGTTGCCGAGGCCGAAAAGCCGGTGATGCTTTACTCGGTCGGCAAGGACAGTGCGGTGATGCTCCACCTTGCCCGAAAGGCCTTCTATCCTTCGCCGCCGCCCTTTCCGCTGCTTCACGTCGATACGACGTGGAAGTTCAAGGCAATGTACGAGCTGCGTGACAAGATGGCCGACCTGTCTGGCATGGACCTGCTCATCTATCACAATCCGGAAGCCATGGAGAAAGGGATCAACCCATTCGATCATGGCGCTCTCCATACCGACTTGTGGAAGACCGAAGGTCTGAAGCAGGCGCTCGACAAGTATGGCTTCGATGCGGCTTTCGGCGGTGCCCGCCGCGACGAGGAGAAGAGCCGCGCCAAGGAACGCATCTTTTCGTTCCGGACTTCCTCGCATGGGTGGGACCCGAAGAACCAGCGGCCCGAGCTGTGGAACCTCTACAATGCCCGGAAGAACAAGGGCGAGTCGATCCGCGTCTTTCCGATCTCGAACTGGACCGAGCTGGACATCTGGCAGTACATCCACCTCAACGACATCCCCATCGTGCCGCTCTACTTCGCCGAGGAGCGCCCGACCGTCGAGCGCGACGGCATGCTGCTGATGGTGGACGACGATCGCTTCCCGCTCAGGCCCGGCGAAAAGCCGGTGATGCGCTCGATCCGCTTCCGCACACTCGGCTGCTATCCGCTCACCGGCGCGGTGGAAAGCACGGCCAGGACTCTTCCCGAAGTGATCCAGGAAACCCTGCTCACTACCACCTCCGAGCGGCAGGGCCGTGCCATCGACAAGGACGCCGGCGGTGCCGGCATGGAAGTGAAAAAGCAGCAGGGCTACTTTTGAATATCCTGTTCCGTCCCCGCTCAGGCTGAGCTTGTAGAAGCCCCCGAGCGACGCGCCCACGCCCTTCGACAAGCTCAGGGCGAGCGGAGAGAATAAAGAATGGCTGATACTGAAACCACCGAACCCGTCTACGTCGTCGACAAGCTGATCGCTGAAGACATCAACGCCTACCTCGAGCAGCACGAGCACAAGACGATGCTGCGCTTCATCACCTGCGGCAGCGTCGACGACGGCAAATCCACCTTGATCGGGCGCCTGCTCTACGATTCGAAAATGATCTTCGAGGACCAGCTCGCCGCGCTCGAGAGCGATTCCAGGAAGGTGGGCACGCAGGGCCAGGAGATCGACTTCGCGTTATTGGTCGACGGTCTTGCCGCCGAGCGCGAGCAGGGCATCACGATCGATGTCGCCTACCGCTTCTTCAACACCGAGAAGCGCAAGTTCATCGTCGCCGACTGCCCCGGGCACGAGCAGTACACCCGCAACATGGTGACCGGCGCCTCCACCGCCGATCTCGCCGTGATCCTGATCGACGCGCGCAAGGGTGTGCTGGTGCAGACCCGGCGCCATTCGTACCTGTGCCACCTGATCGGCATCCGCAACATCGTGCTCGCCGTCAACAAGATGGATCTGGTCGATTACAGCCAGGCGGTCTTCGACAAGATCGTCGCCGATTACAGCGAATTCGCCAGGTCGATCGGGATCGAGAGCTTCACCGCGATGCCGATATCCGGCTTCAAGGGCGACAACATCACGACGCTTTCGACCAACACGCGCTGGTACGATGGCCCCACGCTGGTCGAGCACTTGGAGACGGTGGAGGTCCTCTCCTCGGTCGATGCTGACAAGCCGTTCCGCCTTCCGGTGCAGTGGGTGAATCGCCCGAACCTGGACTTCCGGGGCTTCTCGGGACTGGTCGCCACCGGTTCGGTCAAGCGGGGGGACAAGATCCGCGTCCTGCCTTCAGGCAAGACCAGCACGGTCAGCCGCATCGTCACTTTCGACGGCGATCTGGAAGAAGCCGTCGCCGGCCAGTCCGTCACGGTCTGCTTCGAGGATGAGATCGACTGCTCGCGCGGGTCGGTGATCTGTGTAGCGGACAATCCGCCGCAGACTGCCGACCAGTTCGAGGCGACGCTGGTGTGGATGGCGGACGACGCCATGATTCCGGGCCGCGCCTACTGGCTCAAGCTGGGGACGCAGATGGTCTCGGCTACGGTCCACGCTCCCAAATACACGGTCAACGTGAACACCATGGAGCACATGGCGGCAAAGACGCTTGAGCTCAACGCGATAGGCGTCGCCGAGGTCACGACCGACAAGCAGATCGTGTTCGAGCCTTATAATGATAATCGCGCGCTTGGCGGCTTCATCCTGATCGACAAGATGACCAACGCCACCGTTGCGGCCGGCATGCTGAATTTCAGCCTGCGCCGCTCGCAGAACGTACACTGGCAGGCGCTCGACATCGGCCGTCAGCAGCACGCCGACCTGAAGAACCAGAAACCGGCTGTGCTGTGGTTCACCGGCCTGTCAGGCTCGGGCAAGTCGACGATCGCCAATCTGGTCGAGAAGAAGCTGTACCGGATGAACCGGCACACCTTCCTGCTCGATGGCGACAACGTGCGCCACGGCCTCAACAAGGACCTGGGTTTCACCGAGGCCGACCGCATCGAGAACATTCGCCGCGTCGGCGAAGTATCCAAGTTGATGGCGGATGCCGGCCTGATCGTCATCACCGCCTTCATCTCGCCCTTCCAGGCCGATCGCGAGATGGTGCGCTCAATGCTGCCCGAAGGCGAATTCTTCGAGGTCTTCATCGACACCCCGCTGAAAGTGGCCGAGGCGCGCGACGTCAAGGGCCTCTACAAGAAGGCGCGCAGCGGTGAACTGAAGAACTTTACAGGTATCGACAGCCCTTACGAAGCGCCGCGCAATCCGGAGATCCGGATCGACACCACCAGGATTTCGCCCGAGGAGGCCGCGAACATCATCGTCGACAAGCTGCTGGGAGACGTCTGATGACCATGACTGACGGCGATCTTGCCGCTCACCTGGCGGACATAGCCGGCAAGATTCTCCTACAGGTCCGGGCATCCGGCATGTTCGAGGGCAAGTCGCTGGGCAAGGCGGGCGACGAGACCGCGAACCAGTTCCTGGTTCATGCGCTGCGGCGGCAGCGCGGGGAGGACGGGCTGCTTTCCGAGGAGGAGAAGGACAATCCTGAGCGCCTCGACAAGGAGCGCGTCTGGATCGTCGATCCCGTCGATGGCACGCGCGAGTACGGTGAGGAACGCACTGATTGGGCGGTTCATGTCGGCCTTGCGGTGAACGGCGTGCCGGTGCTGGGCGCTGTGGGGCTGCCTGGGCTGGGCGTGGTGCTCCGTTCGGATCAGCCGGAAGAAATCCCCGCCGCGCCCGAAAAGCTGCGCATGGTCGTCAGCCGCACGCGCCCTGCGAGGGAAGCGACCGGCGTTGCCGAAGCGATTGGTGCGGAACTCGTCCCGATGGGTTCGGCGGGCGCCAAGGCCATGGCGATCCTGCGGGGCGAGGCGGACATCTATCTCCACTCCGGCGGCCAGTACGAGTGGGACAGCTGCGCCCCGGCGGCGGTTGCACTGGGCTGGGGGCTGCACGCCTCTCGCATCGATGGCAGCCCATTGGTTTACAACCGACAGGACGTCTACATGCCGGACCTGCTGATCTGCCGCAAGGAACACGCCCGGATGATGCTTCAGGAAGTGAAAGCCTTCCTGTGAACGCAATTCGAATCGCGAAGCTGCTGACCGCCGCGTTCTTTAGCGACGACCTGGCGATCACCGCATGAGGGGGCCGGCAGAAGATTGCGCTGGCTAATAATAAGCAAGCCTATTATCTCAAAAGTCATGGAACGCAAGATCGGCACGGTCGTGGCGCAGGTCGCGCGCCTCATGCGGCGCAGCTTCGACCAGCGGGCACACGAAATTGGCGTCACCCGGCCGCAGTGGCTGGTGCTCAGCGTTCTGCGCGAGCACGAAGGGGTCAAGCAGGGCGGCCTTGCCGAGATCCTGGAGGTGGAGCCGATCACGGCCGGGCGCATGATCGACCGGATGCAGGAAGCCGGCTTCGTCGAGCGCCGGCCCGATCCGGCGGACCGCCGGGCCTGGCGGCTGTTCCTGACCGATCGCGGCCGGGAACTGACCGGGGAGCTCGAGCCGCTGGCCCGCGACACCTCGGCTCTGGCTCTCCAGGGCGTGTCTGAGGAAGACAAGGCGCACCTGCTGCAAACCCTCGAACAGATGAGGATGAATCTCGCGCCCGGTCGGCAATGGCGCCGCTGACCAACGACTGACGGCGAACTCCTCTATTTCGGAGCGCCTCAGCCTTTCAGCTTTTCCAACAGTTCCGTCAGCAAGGGCCGCAGGCGGCGAATTTCCTCGCGATGAGTGGCGCTCAGCGACGCCAGCGTCTCGTGGGCCTGCTCCGTCAGCTCGAGCAGGGCCTGCCGTTTGTCACGCGGCGAAGGGCTACGCCTGACGAAGCCCAGAACCACGAGGCGATCGACAAGTCCCGTCGCGCTGTGCGGTTTCAGGATCAGCCGCTCCGCCACGTGCCCGACAGTAGCCACGCCTTCAGGAGCAGCCCGGATCACCAGCAGCGCCTGGTGCTGTTGCGGCGTGAGGCCGCATTCGGCAGCCTTTCCCTCGCTGAATGCATGGAACTGCCGCAAGGAAAAGCGGAAGTCGGCGAGCGCCTGATAATCGGCATCGGTCAGTTCGGCGGCCATGGCTCAAGTCCGTTTTTGTCAGCGCTTCTGTCAACCGTTGATAAATATCGTATTACGATATAACGGCGCGGCCGTTCCGTTCCATTCTCTTCCTGCCGGATTCGCAACCATGGCTTCCTCTACCCAGACTATGCCGCATCGTCGGCTTGCCGATTACAGCACGGACCGGCGCATGCTGATGCTTTGCGCCGCGGCTCTTGTTGTGGGAAGCGGCGGCGCGATGGGGGCGTGGGTGCTGCTCAATGCGATAGCCATTGCCACCAACCTCTTCTGGTTTGGCCGCCTTTCCGCGGCCCCGGCGGCGATCACCGGCAACGCACTGGGGGTTTGGCTGATCGCCGTGCCAGTGATCGGCAGCCTGATTGTCGGCGTCATGGCCCGCTTCGGCTCGGACAAGATCCGCGGTCACGGGATACCGGAGGCGATCGAGGCAATCCTTTATGGCGAGAGTCGGCTCTCGCTCAAGGTCGCTCTGCTGAAGCCTCTTTCCTCGGCGATCTCCATCGGCAGCGGCGGACCGTTCGGCGCCGAAGGGCCCATCATCATGACCGGCGGGGCGATCGGATCCCTGTTCGCGCAGTCTTTCCAACTCAGTGCCGCCGAGCGCAAGACATTGCTTGTTGCCGGCGCGGCGGCGGGGATGACCGCGATCTTCGGGACGCCGATGGCTGCGATCCTGCTGGCGATCGAGGTGCTGCTCTTCGAGTGGAAGCCGCGGAGCTTCGTGCCGGTCGTCATCGCCGTTCTCGTGTCCGTCCTGTGGAGGCCGGTGCTGATCGACAGCGGCGCGCTGTTCCCGGCAAAGCATCTGGTCGGGCCCGATTTCCGGCTGATCGGCATTGCCCTGGGCATGGGTATCCTCGGCGGGGGGCAGGCGTCGCTGCTTTCCGCTTTGCTCTATCGCATCGAAGATCTCTTTGCCCATCTGCCGCTGCACTGGATGTGGTGGCCGGCCATTGGCGGCGTGGTGGTCGGCATAGGAGGGCTGGTCGATGCGCACGTGCTGGGCGCGGGCTACGACAGCATCCGGGGACTGCTGGAAGGATCGCTGGCGATCCGTGCGGTGCTGGCGCTGCTGTTGGTGAAGGCGCTGGTGTGGCTGGTTGCGCTGGGTTCGGGCACCTCGGGAGGCGTGCTGGCGCCGCTCCTGCTGATGGGCGGCGCGCTCGGGTTCCTGCTGGGGCAATACCTGCCCGGCGGCAGTGCGCTCTGGGCGCTGGCGGGGATGGCAGGCATTCTCAGCGGCGCCATGCGCGCGCCCTTGACCGCCGCGCTCTTCGCGGTCGAACTGACCGGTGACTTCGCGATGCTGCCGCTCACGCTCGCGGCCTCGGCGGGTGCTTACGCGGTAAGCGTACTGGTCATGCCGCGCTCGATCCTGACCGAGAAGATCGCCCGCCGCGGCCGGCACGTCCTTCAGGAATACACTGTCGACCCCTTCGATTTCCTGCAGGCGAGGCAGGTCATGACGCCGGAACCGGAGACATTGCGGGGCACCATGACGCTGGCGTGCGCGGTTGCCTTCTTCAACGGCGAGGCGCGGCATCGCAGCTATCCGGTGGTCGATGCGGACGGGACGCTGCTGGGGCTCGTTTCCCGATCGGATGCGCTGCGCTGGCAGGTCAACCGCACGCCGGATCAGGCGACGCTGGCGGAAGCGCTCTCCGACGCATCTCTGCCCCATGGCATGCCGCAGGACCTGATCAGCCGGATCGCTGACATGATGGTCGATACCGGAGTGGGACGCATCCCCATCGTCGAACCTTCCACCGGCCGCGTGGCCGGCATGTTGACGCGGCACGATCTCCTGAAAGTCCGCCATCTGCATCGCAGCGCCGAGGTGGTGCGTGGCGGCTGAGTTACTGCGCAGGAACCCGCCGGGATCGCGCGCCGTTAATCGGCCATGGGTAGACTTTTCTGGTCGATCAACACGCCACCGACGGTCCTGCAAAGTCAGAGGTCGGGCGAGGGCGGGCGGTGAAAGAGGCGCCCCCGACCGAGAACTCGGGCGGCACGCAGCCCGGGCAGCCCAGCTTCGCTTCTGCGCTGGAGCGCAATATCGCCGTTCTGCGCAGGCGGCGAAAGGCAGAGGAGGCCAATGCAACCCGAGAGCAGAGGCTGGCCGACGCGATAACCCGCTTCAGCGGTAACATGCATTTCGTGTACCTCCACGTCCTTCTTGTAGGGGCGTGGGTGGCGATCAATCTGGGCGTGGTGCCGGGCTTGCCGCGGTTCGATCCGACGTTCGTGATTCTGGCGACATGGGCGTCCGTAGAAGCAATCTTTCTTTCGACTTTCGTGCTCATCAGCCAAAACCGCGCCTCCTCCGCCGCCGAGCGCAGGGCCAACCTCGATCTCCAGATCAGTCTCCTGGCGGAGCGCGAGATCACGCGCGTGATGCGGCTTACGTCGGCGATGGCCGATCATCTGGGCGTATCGGTGGCCAGTGATCCTGAACTGACGGAACTGCAGCGCGATGTGGTGCCGGAGGCTGTCCTCGACGCGATCGAACGCGAGGACGAACGGCCGCTTCGGCGGGGAGGGGCTTCCATTGAGGGCGAGTGAGCCGATGAGCCGCACCTTGTTGCCCGATCAGCGTCAACGGCACCCCGCGCCAGGATTTCCGGTTAACCCCTGCGTCAGGAAGACCGGCATCCGCCTTGGAGGTCGAGGAAATCGATGAGTCCCCGCTCGGCCGCGCTCAGCCAGCGGGTTCGACGGGGCAGTCTTTCCGGCAGGCCGGACCGGTCACCGGAGCGGACCGCCTCGATCAGGGCCGGATGAACGTAGGACTTGCGCGCCACTGCCGGCGTGTTGCCAAGATGCTCGGCGACGTGTGTCAGCATCTCGCGCAACTTGCCGGTTTCGCCCGCTTTCCTCAGCCATTCGAATGCCAGCACGCTGGCCGCCCAGGTCCGGAAGTCCTTGGCCGTGTATTCCTCTCCCATCGTTTCGCGGATGTAGGCGTTCACGTCTGTCGAACTCACCGGATGGAACTCGCCGTCCTCGCCGCGGTACTGGAACAGGTGCTGGCCCGGCAGGTCCTGCACCTGCTTCACGAACCGGACGAGCCCCCGGTCTGTCACGTTCAGGGCGCAGAGGCGCCCCGACTTCGCGCGGAACCGCAGCGCCAGTCGGTTGCCCTCGAGCCGCGCATGGCGCTGGCGTAGCGTCGTTGCCCCGAAACTGCGGTTGGCCCGCGCGTAGCTTTCATTACCCACTCTGATCTGTCCGCTGTCGAGCAGCTTCACGACCGAGGCGATCGCTCGTTCTCGCGAGAGGGTCCGTTTGGTGAGATCCTGCGCCACTCGCGCCCTGATCCGGGGAAGCAGGCGCCCGAACCCCGCGCATCCGTCGAACTTGCGGGCGTCGCGCTGGGCCACGTACTCTGGGTGGTATACGTATTGCTTGCGGCCCTTGGCGTCGAAGCCAGTGGCCAGGATATGCACGTCAGGGTCGGGAGCGAACCAGGCGTCGGTGTAGGCCGGGGGAAGCCCGATCGCGTCCAGCCTCTCGATCTCCGTGGCATCCTCGATGCGGCTGCCGTCTGCGTCGAGATAGACCCATCGTCTGCGGTACCTGCGTCGGGTGATGGAAGGCTGGTCAATGTCCGCGTAGCGCATCACACTTGGTCCGGCCCGTGATTGACATCCGCCCGGCTCACCCGGCAGCGGCATCGTTGGACAGGTAACGGTCGACCGCGGGTAAAGTGCCGTCAGGGCACCGCGTTCATTCTGGCCACCGGAAAACCGTTTCCTGTCTCAGGTGGGAAGCTGCAGGGGTGCGGGTGAATTTGCGCTAACCTCCGCCTAGCATCCTCGAGGTGGTCTTACGACCCTTTTGCGCGTTGGCTTGCGGCTTGTCCGCGCCGGTGACGCGCTCGACTTCGATGTCTTCCGTCGCGCTCTTTTCCTCCGCGCGTTTGCCCACGGCCTGCGCCAGGTCCCCGCCGGCGCTGCCTTTCTGGCCAGGCGCCTTGCTCATTTCATCGATCAGGTCATTGTCGGAATGTCTCTCCGCCATTTTCTCTCTCCTGCTGCGTTATCGGCGACTGCTTGCTCCGCGGGTTTCCGGTTCGCTGCCTCTTGGCAGGTCCTTTTCCCGCATTTCCGCGTCAGTCACCTGTTCCTTCTTGATGCGGCCCTTTGACTCGCTGGTCTGGTGGACCGGGCTGCGAGCGGGCTCGGCCCTGCTTGGATCGTTTGGGTGGGACATCGTTTTCTCTCCTTTCAAAGAGTCAACGGACAAGAGGCGATCGATTTCCCGGTCGCGGAGGCAAGGACCGCAGATCTCGCACGGCCCGCGCCGCGACGCGGGGGACCTACACTGGTGCCGTCGGGTTCAGGAAAGGGTTTCCACGTGAGCGAGATGGCTTTCGATGATTGGGAGAGCCTCGCCCGCGAATCGCCGCAATCCCGGGTCGTTTCCCTCCTTGCGGTAATGACGCATGAGCGTGACGGCTTCCCCGTGCGCGGCCTTCTGCTGGTCGAGCCAGGTCCTGTCGAAATGTTCGGCTGGTACCTCGCGCAGCTGCTCGATCATTCCGGCGCGACGACTGTCCAGCGAGGCGGGGATGGTCAGGTGTCCTACAGCGGTCTTTTCCCTCAGCTTTTGAGAACTCGCCATGTGGTCCTTGACCATCCTGCCGCCTGCCTGGCGAACGCCCTCTGACGTGGCGCGCGCCTGTGCAAGGCGCCCGGCTTCGATCTCATAGAGATCGCTGATCGCCGCGCTTGTAACGAAATCCTGTGCGTCCGCAGTCAGGGCCGCCTGCGTGCGCCCTGTCAACTCCCCTGCCTTGTCCTGTGCGGCATTCAAGGTGTGCTTCAAGAAACCGGTATCTTCCCGCTGGGCCATGTGGCGCCACTCCTTTCCTACTGTTTTCAGCAAGCGCGGTCGGAACCCCAAGGTTTCTGCATCGCGCTTCCAAACGCCGATTCGGAGGGTTTCGGGAAGGGAAAGTTCATTCAGATCAACTTCGCTCCCGTACGGGTTCTTCGGCTGCACCGGTGCCCGCACCATACCCGCGGCAAACTCACGGCACGGCGCGGAACCATCGCGCGGCTTCCCTGTTGCAGCCCTGATTGTATGCTACGAAATGCCGCGTCGTCCGAAGTCACGGGACGATCGGATGATCGGGACAGGAGGTGCCCTATGGCCGAGGCGACAGCCGAAGTGCTAGCCGATTTTGGCGGCGCGACTTTGGCCGGCCTCTCGCAACCGCGCAAGACCGTTGCCGCGCGCTATTTCTACGACGATCGCGGCTCCCGGTTGTTCGAAGAGATCACTCGGCTTCCCGAGTACTATCTCACGCGCACTGAAACCGCGCTGCTGCAGAAGCATGCGGCCGCAATTGGCCGCTTGACGGGGCATGGCCGGGCCGTGGTCGAGTTCGGTGCCGGCTCCGCTGCCAAGACCCCCATCCTGCTGCGGGCGACCGCCGCACCCGTTTATGTCCCGGTCGATATTTCGGGCGCTTTTCTCCTCGCGAGCGTGGAAGACCTGGTACGGACCGTTCCAGGATTGCGCGTTATCCCCGTAACCGGCGATTTCACCAGGCCGCTCCAGCTCCCGCCACTGGAAGGGCCGCTCACAGGCTTCTTTCCCGGATCGACGATCGGCAATTTCGATCATCGCAGCGCACTCGACCTGCTGCGGCGGTTTCGCGAAATGCTGGGAGAGGGCTCCCGCCTCGTGATCGGCATCGACACGCGCAAGGACCCGCGGCTGCTGGAAGCGGCCTATGACGACGAGGCGGGGGTCACCGCCGCCTTCAATCTGAACCTGCTTGAGCGGATCAATCGCGAACTTGGCGGCACCATTCCGGTGGAGGCGTTCGAGCACCGGGCGATCTGGCACGACGGTCTGGGGCGAATCGAGATGCATCTGATGGCGACGCGGGCTCTGTGTTTCCGCGTGGCGGGCCGCGCCTTCTCGATGCAGCCGGGTGAGACGATTCACACCGAAAACAGCTACAAGTATACTCTCGAAGAAGCGCGCCTAATGGCCCGCGCATCCGGCTGGGAACCGCTGGCGCACTGGAGCGACGAGGATTATCGGTTCGGCGTGCACGTCTGGACGGCGATGCCGGAGGTCATGCAGCCATGAGCGCCCCGCATCGGACTATCGCGCCGGACACTATGGAAATTTGCCGTCGCTACCGTCGGGTGCACGCGGACACTCTTGCGCTCGCGGCGCCGCTTTCGGCCGAGGACGGCCAGCTTCAGTCGATGCCGGACGCGAGCCCGGTAAAATGGCATCTTGCGCATACCGCCTGGTTCTTCGAGACTTTCCTGCTTCTGCCGTACCTTCCCGGCTATTGCGCGTTCGATCCTGCGTTCGCGGTGCTGTTCAACTCCTATTACGTGCGGGTGGGCGCGCGGCATGTTCGTGCCGAACGCGGGATGCTTTCCCGCCCATCG
Source organism: Novosphingobium sp. (assembly GCA_035278205.1). Taxonomy (GTDB): domain Bacteria; phylum Pseudomonadota; class Alphaproteobacteria; order Sphingomonadales; family Sphingomonadaceae; genus Novosphingobium. The sequence goes on from DATEJH010000056.1 coordinate 24,938, forward strand.
CTCGCGGAGGTTCTCGCGTATCGCAGCCACGTCGACATAGGCGCGGAGCGACTCGTGAGCGAAGTGTCCGGCGATGTCTGGTCAGAACTGCTCGAGCTTGGCATTCAGCACGAGCAGCAGCATCAGGAACTGATCCTGATGGACATCCAGCACGCGTTCAGCCGCAACCCGCTGGAGCCGGCGTACAGCGGCATCGAGGCTGACCGTGCGCCGGGCACCGTTGGGTGGAAGCACATGCCGGGAGGCCTTCACGCCGTTGGGCATGAGGGGGGCGGTTTCGCCTTCGACAACGAGGGGCCGCGCCACAAGGTGTGGCTGGAACCTTTCGCTGTCGCCGACCGGCTGGTAACCAGCGCCGAATACCTGTCCTTCGTCGAGGACGGCGGTTATCAGCGGCCGGAGCTCTGGCTTTCCGACGGTTGGGCGACGGTCGAGGCCGAGGGATGGACGGCGCCGCTCTACTGGAGCGTGCAGGATGGCCTCTGGACCCGCTTTTCTCTCGCAGGGCGCCGAGAACTCGATCCCGAGGAGCCGGTGCTGCACGTCAGCTACTACGAAGCTGACGCTTATGCCCGCTGGGCCGGCTGCCGCTTGCCAACCGAAGCCGAATGGGAAATCGCGGCACGGCTTGCCCCATTGCGCCAGTTATACGATGCCGCCTGGCAATGGACTGCTTCGCCTTACGTCGCCTATCCCGGCTTCGCCCCGAACGAAAGCGCCATCGGCGAGTACAATGGCAAGTTCATGGTGAACCAGTTCGTGCTGCGCGGCGGGTCACTCGCCACGCCCCCCGGACACGCACGGCTTACCTATCGCAACTTCTTTCCGCCTTCGGCGCGTTGGGCCTTCAGCGGAATCCGGCTCGCCGCGGCCTGAGCAGGAGCTACTGCGGCCTGTTCGATTGCTGGGGCGAGCGAGGTCGGATCATTGCCGACGCCGCCGCTGCGCTTGCATGGCGGGCGAGCAGGGCATCCAACGGCGACGCGGCGCGGGGGCTGAATGCGATCGGGAGGGGAGCCGTTGCGGGCAGCCTGGCGTGCACGGCCCGCGCGAACCTGCTCTCCAGCCGGTATATCTCATCGCACACGCTGGCGATCTTGGTTTGATGCGCGCGGCGCGCCAGCATGCGGAGCCGGCGATAGAACGCCAGGCGCAGCCGCGCCATTTCCAGCATGAGCGGGACCGGGGCTGACCTTCCCATCGACATCAGCCGGCTCAAGGCAAAGGGCACGTCCTCGGCCTCGGTCCTCCCATACCCGGCCTCGGCATCGACCTGCTTCAGGCATGTCTCGATCAAGGCGGTCCTGATCGAGGCGTTCTCGGCATGGCAGACGATCACGTGGCTCAGATGGGCGTCGATCTGGCCGGCTCCCGCGACACCGAGGAGGGTCGATCGCTGCCAGTTCTCTATTCTGCTGGCGAGACGAAGATCCGTTTCAAGATTGTTCGTTGAACGCACCGTATTTTCCCCTCCGTTGCGGCAATGCTCTACGGCAGAGCGCGGGCCGGTCTTCCAAGGTGCACCGGCAGGTGGAGCGTGACATTGATCCCGGTTTATCCTGGGTCACGGTTCGTCACGCGTCAGGCACGACTGGCGGTAATCGGCGGCTTCCGCGGCACCCGCCATGGGCTCTCGACTTTTCCTTAGGACCGGGGCGCAGATCGGACAGTCTCAGGGGCTGAACGCAGCGCATCCACTTGAAACAGACAGCTTGGAGTGACGCGATGACAGGAGGCGGAGAATACGAACCGAAGGATTCGCGGCGGGTGGTTGGAACCAGGGGTCACCGGCGCTCCTGGCGCGAGCAGGAAGACCCACGAGAGGAAAGGGGAGAATACGAGCCCAAGGATACCCGGAACATTACCGGGACCGCGACGACACCCGATGGTCGCTGGACCAACAGGGAGGGGAAGCCGCCCCTCGCCGGTGGACGTGCCCCTGAACCGGGGAAACGCGAAAGCTGATGCAGGTCAGCCGACTGACCTGCGCCAATCGTCCGTTTTCAGGAAGCGATCTGCGCGTCGAAGTAGGGAATCTCCGGCTCTGCGAGTTCGAGATAGCCGGGGTCGAACTGCGCCACGGCGCATAGATCGTTCAGTGACTTCACGCAAAGGCGCTTGCTGCGCAAATCGATGAGCTGGCGCCGCCGTAGCTCCTGTATGACGCGGTTGGTATGGACTTGTGTCAGGCCGCAGGCGTCGGCGATCTGCGTTTGGGTCAGGGGGAAGGAGCAGGTGTTGCCGTTTGCATGGCCCATCTTCTCCTGCCTCGTGTAGAGCTCGCACATCAGGTGTGCTATTCGCTCCATCGCTCCCATCTGACCGAGGTTTGCTGTCCAGCGGCGCTGGATCGACAGTGCGAGCAACTGATTTCGCCAAAAGGTGCGCGCCAGCTTGGGATGTCCGGTCAGCAGGGTCCGGAACTCGAACTTGCCGATGATGGAGATCGTCAGCGGAGTTATCGCCGTGATCGAGTAGTCCATCCGCGCATGGGCGCTGAGATTGGAAGTGCACAAATCGCCCGGCAATGCGAGCGACAGTATCTGGCGTCGCCCGTCGGCGAATTGCTGCACCAGCTCCGCCCAGCCGTTGAGAACGATCAGGACGTGGTCGGTGCAGTCGGACTGATGAAGCACGACTTGCCGGGGACGATAAGTGCGAAGCCGCTGTCGAGAGGCGAATTCCACAAGCAATCCGCTATGCGGAGAACTCCTCACGGGTCTTTTTGCAACGTTTTCCTGTGGCTCCGCAAGCAGCATCGACCTTCTCCGGCATGGTCCAGGGGACCGGCGGGGTTCATTGGCGAGGGCGAAACAGCCTCCACATGTGCTACATCTGCCGTGGGATATAGTTCCCTGCGTCTCGTCCACGCCCGCACTCATCTCATCGTTAACCAATTGGTAATGCTAAGATCAGCGCCCTACGCGGACCGAAGATTCCGACTCCGCTCGTCGCATTTTTAACAGGCCACCCACTACAACAACCGTACGGCGCGGAGGCCGGATCGAAACCGCCGCCGCGCCGCCTCGTTCAGGTATTGCTGTTCCAGCCTTCTCCCTCCGGTTTCCCCTCGATCTGGTCGTCTTCGGTTCCTCGGCCCGCGCCTACCCCGCGATCGTCATGCATGATGTCGCGCGGGTCGCGAGCCGCAGGAACCGGCTTGCGGCGCATCTCCTTGTCTTTCAACGCCTTTGGGGACTGTCTCTTGGTTTCCGGCATGGAGGCGCTCATCAGCTTGAAGGCAGACCCTTGGCTTTCTGGAGATGTTTGGCCACGACTTCAGAAGTCTCCTGCGCAAATTCGCGCAAGGGCTTTACGTCTCCGCTCTCCGCATAATCGCGCAGCAGCGCCAGCGCCTGCTCATGCGCGGCCCGCTGCTGGGTTACATAGACATTGTCGAAATCCGCCTTCGCATTGCGGAGTGCATCGAGTTGGGATTTGTGATCGGCGTCCAGCTTGGGATTGAAGCGCAGCCCGTTGCCGGCAGCGGTGACGGCGCTCTGGAGCTGGGATTGAGCCTTGCCATGGTCATCGATCATCTCGCTCGCGAAGCTGCGGACCTTTTCGGATTTGCTCTTGTCCTTGGCGATCTTCGCGGCTTCCGTCTCATAGAGATTACTGCCCGAAACCGTGTCGACGAAATCCTGTGCCGCCATCGGTGCCTCCGCTACCGGGGAAGCGGTCTCCATTCCGGCTTCCGGGGACATCGCGGCGCCGGTAGGGGTGGCGGTGCCCGTGTCGGCGGCGCCCGGTTCCTTGTTTTGGTTCTGGCAGGCGGTGACGAGCATCATCGCACCGATGCAACAGGCTGCGGTTGCTCTCATGGTGAGTTCCTTCGGTTGTCTGGCCCGCAAAGAGATCGAGGGCGGAAACGGTCCCGCGGGGCGGGATCATTTCCGCCTCTCTGCGGCGGCTCGGGGGAGAAGCCGTCTCAGAGGGATTGAGAATGTTGTGCGCTCGGCCGCGCGATGTCCTTGAGTGCCTCGCCGGCGGCCATACGCGCGCCGCCACGTGCGAGGTCCGATAGAGCCACGATGCCCACCAGGCGCTTGTCGTGATCCACGACGGGCAGGCGACGGACCTGCAACTCCGACATATTTTCGATGACCCGGTCGGTGTCGTCGTCATCGAAGCAATAGCAGACCTCGCCGCTCATCACGTCGCGTATATTCGCCTCTGGCGGCTTGCCCTGGGCGACCCCGCGGATGGCGATGTCGCGGTCGGTAACGATGCCGATGAGCCGGTCATTCTCGCCAACGGGAAGGAAACCGGCATCGATCTCCGCCATGGTCTGGGCTGCCGACTGGAGCGTGTTGTCCGGCGCGCAAACGTGGACGTCGCGGCTCATGCATTCGCTGATTTTCATGAAACAGTCTCCGTTTCGCGGGGGGTGAAGGGGGATGTTCCGAGAGCGCCGGACTGGCTCGCAGCGTTCCGGACCTGAGACGAGTCGTGCCGATCAGACCGGCCAGTTGCACTAACCTATGATCGAGTTGATTATTGGTCGTTGCGGTCAACAAACTTGTTGAACCGGCTCTTCCCTCCGTCCTCGGTGCGGTCCTGATGCAGGAATGCGAGGTCATTCTCGTCGAAGATCCGGAAGAATTCGGACCAGTCGAGTTCCTCCAGCCCTTCGTCCTTGTCCTGGAAGTCGACGCGCAGGATCCCGCCGCCTTCGCCGCCGCGCGTGCTGTCAGCAACCCGCGACGGCCGGCCGCCGCGCTCCTCGATCCAGCGTCGGATCTTGTCGTGATCGGTGGTGGTCGTGGCCGTACTCATGACGTTCTCCACTTGCTGCCTGGGAATATCGATGACCTCAGCGATCTGGACGAGCTCGTGCGCACCCCGGTCGAACTGCCCGCCCCGGGCCAGTTGCTTCGTCCATTGCAGGGCCGCGCGGCCGCCCCATGCATCAGGCGGTGCGGCGAGGAGTTCGCTAGCCGTGCCGCGCCAGAGATGGGCCTCGAAGTCATAGAAGCTGCCGCCCACGTTGCGCATGGAGACGCCGCCCCCGGTTCCCTGCAACGTTGCCTCGATCACCGCGTCCCGCCCGGCGTGGAGATGCCAGGAGCAGGCTATCCGAACCGTCGTTCCGCCAGCGAGGTCCAGTTCCGCCGTGGCGAAATCCTCGCACTCCGGCTCCAGGAGAGCGGCACCGCCGAGTCTGGTTCGGGCTGAGACATGCTCGACTTCGGGAAAGCCCAGCAGCCAGAGCGCGAGGTCCACCAGATGGACGCCAAGGTCCATCAAGCAGCCGCCGCCCGATTGTGCAGGATCGAAGAACCACGGCTTGTCCGGACCGTAGGCATTGTGGAACACCAGGTCGGCGAAGTAGATCTGCCCCAGAGCGCCGCTTTCGATCGTCCGCCGCAATGCCTGCACGGCGGCAGTGTGCCGGTAGGAGAAATCGACGCCGAGCAGCCGGTCGGCCTTGCGCGCAGCGTCGACCACGGCGCGCACTTCAGCAGCATTGCGGCCTAGCGGCTTCTGGCAGAACACCGCCATGCCGGCTTCGAGCGCCGCGATGGATTGCTGGGCGTGAAGAGCGCTCGGCGTGGCTATCACCATGCCGTCGAGCGGCAGTTGCAGAAGAGCGTCCAGAGAAGGCATTACCCGCGCTCCAGGGGCCAGGGCGCGTGCAAGTTCGAGGGCCCGCGGGTCGGGCTCGAGGATAGCGGCGGCGTCGGCCCAGCCGGACGCGAGAATGGCTTCCATGCGATGCCGGCCGATCCAGCCCGTGCCGACGAAGCCGAGGTGCGGCACCTCGTTCATGCCAGTTGCACCCATGCCTTCACGAAGCCTTCGGGCTTGTCGCGCGTCGTCTGCAGCGCCTCTCCCAGCCGTTCCAGGGGGTAGGAGTGGGTCATCAGCCGGGCGAGGTCGATCCTGCCACCGGCAACCGCATCCACCGCCTCGCGCAGGCCCCGCACCTGTATTTCCTTTTCGCGCTCGTGAGCGTTGATCACGTCGATGCCTTTCCAGTTCCACATCTGCATCGACACCTGCCTGGGCCCGTCCTGATGATATCCGGCTATCACCAGGCGCCCCCCGAAGCCGACCAGTTCGCCAGCGAGATCCAGCGGCCACTGGCGCCCGACGCATTCGATGACCCTCTCGCACATCCGGCCCTGGGTTTCGGCGGCGACACGTTCGACGATCCGCTGGTGATCGTCCATGACGATCGTCATCGCTGCGCCGAAATCGCGGGCAAGGTTGAGCGAAGATGTCCTGCGAGACACCGCGATCACGCGCCCCCCTGCGAGGCTCGTCAGCCGCGTGAGCACCGCTCCCAGAAAGCCGACGCCGACGATCGCCACCGTCTGTCCGGCCCTGATGTCGCTGCGGCGGAAGATATTGACCGCGCAGGCCAGGGCTTCCCCGGGGAACGGAATTTCACCGAGCGTGTCGGGCAGGACCGCCAGCTCGGTAACCGGGGTAACATCGTAATCGGCGTAGCTTCTGCACGCCAGCGAGGCGACCCGCTGCCCGCGATGGATGGTGCTGACGTTCCTGCCCACGGCGTCGACGACGCCCCAGCCTTCATGGCCGAGGCCGCCCGGCTCGCCCGGATAGCTGGTCCAGGGATTGCCGTCCCACGGCTCGACGTTCGAAGCGCAGACGCCGCAGCCCTCAAGACGGATGCGCACTTCGCACGGGCCCGGATCCGGGACCGGCGCAAGGTCCACGCGGATATCATGAGGAGCGGCGAGCGTGGCTGCGCGCATCATGTGTTCCAGGCGCTCAGCTTGCAATGAAAGCCTCCAGTGCCGTGAAAGCATCGTCATCGGTCATCTGCTGGGGCGGGTGCTTGCAGAAGGCCGCGGCGGCGGGGATCACCGGCCCGCCCTGGCCCCGCTCGCTTGCAAGCTTGGCGCAGCGGATCATGTCGATGGCAACGCCGGCGGAATTGGGGCTGTCTTCTACCGACAGACGCAGTTCCAGGTTCATCGGCACCCCGCCGAACAGCTGCCCCTCCATGCGCAGGAAGCAGACCTTGTTGTCGTTCTGCCACGCAACGTAGTCCGATGGGCCGATGTGAATGTTCTCTTCCTCGAGCCGGTTCGCCGCGACCGATTGCACAGCCTCTGTCTTGGAGATCTTCTTGGAGGCGAGACGGGATCGTTCCAGCATGTTGAGGAAGTCGGTGTTGCCGCCGGTGTTGAGCTGATAAGTCCGGTCCAGCGATACGCCGCGGCGCCTGAACAGGTCCGTCAGCACGCGGTGGACGATGGTCGCGCCAAGCTGGGCCTTGATGTCGTCGCCGATCACGGGAACCCCGGCGCGGCGGAACCGCTCCGCCCATTCCGGATCGCTGGCGATGAACACGGGAATGGCATTGACCAGCGCGACTCCGGCCTCCAGCGCGCAGCCTGCATAGAACTCGCTGGCCTTCTGTGACCCGACGGGAAGGTAGTTGACCAGGACATCTGTATTCGTGGCCTGAAGGATTTCGACGATTTCAGACCTCTCCGGTTCCGGCGCGGCGGCGGGGAGGAACGTCCGTTCCTCGGGGAAGGCCGCCATGTGCTCCGCAACGCCGTCCAGCAGCCTTCCCATCCGGACTTTCGCGCCCGTGCGGGGCACATGCGGGTAGAAGCGGGTCGTGCAGTTGGGAGGGGCAAAGATCGCCTCGGCCACGTCGCGGCCAACCTTGCGGCTGTCGATATCCCAAGCGGCGACGACCCGGATGTCTTCGGCCGTGTAGCCCCCGATGTCGGGGTGGAGCAGGCCGGTGGCGGCATTGCTGCCCGCGCCGTAGTGGGCGATTCCCTGAACCAGCGAGCTGGCGCAGTTGCCGACGCCCACCAGGGCGACATTGATCCCTCTGCGATCAGGCCGAAGCATGAGTGACTCCCGAAGTTTTCGTAAGCATGTTCAGGGCGGTCACCGTCCCGGCGCGCGGCCCGTAACGCTCTATCATCTCGCCGCAGAAGTCGGCGAAGGCCTGCGGTTCGCGCGCGCAGCTGGTGTGATGGGGTTCCACGCCGAGATGCTCGGGCGTGAAGCAGAAGGTAAGTGTCACCTCGAAATCGGCCAGTGCTTCCATCTGCCGGTCGAACCAGTCGAGAGCGCCGGGCCGGAAGGAATCGGCCCAGCTCAATCCGGTGCGCAGATGGCGTACGCCGAGGCGCTTCATCCATTCGACCGCGTCGTCGAGCCGCGGGTCGTCGAAATGGAACCACTGCATGATGCCCATGTCGGAGGCGTAGCGGGCATAGTCCTCGAGCGCGGGTTTGGGCGTACCGTCTGCGCGGATCAGGCCCATGTAGAAATGGCGGTAGTAGCTCGAGCCTTCCGCCTCCCGGTGCCGGGTAGTCGCGCCCCATTCCATCGGCAGGTCGAACAGCGAGTACCAGTAGACGCGCGGCACCCTGCCGATGAGAAGGTCTGCCGTGCGATTGAGGCCGAAGACCTGGACTTCTTCTGCGCCGAACGAGCCGACGCCCACTTCAGTCACCCAGACCGGCTTGTCCGGCACGACCGCCTCGATCTCCGCGACCATGAGCGGCCAGTCGTTGAGCGGCCAGAGATTCCAGTCGAGCGGAAAGCCGTGCACCGCAACCACATCGACCGCGTCAAGCGCGCCATGCGCGCGGATGGTCTGAAGCCAGCCCGGATCGATCGGAGACATGCCGCCAAGCACTCTGGCAACGCCGGGATCGGCTCTGGCGATCGCCTCGCCGGCGCGGATCACCGTGTCGGCATAGATCGACCAGTCCGGATCGAGCTCAGGATTCCAGTGCGACTTGTTGTTCGGCTCGTTCCAGATCATCGCGGCTTCGATCATCCAGGTGGCTCCTTTGCGGGTAGACGGCTGTTGGCCCGAGCGAGGCGTAGGGGATCTCCGCGATCCGGCAGAGGCTCACTTCCGCCTCCGGCCGTTCGAGCACCTCGAAGCCGGCGGCGCGCAGCATCGCCTGCGCGCAGGCGGCATTGGGCGCCCACCAGTTGCTCCAGTCGCCTGCGAACCTGTGTTCGATGAAGTGGAGCCGAGGGTAACCGGGATCTTGGAAATAGGCCGGCGGATCGCTGGTGCCCGGCACGTGGAACGGATGATCCTGCGGAATGGACGCAATCGCGGGCGAGCCCTGCTGCATGGTCTGGAACAGCATGAGGTCGCCGGCGACATGCTCCCGGATCAGGTCCAGCGCCAGCAGCGGATGCCGCAGGTGGTAGAGCACGCCCATGAAGAGCACGAGGTCGAACTTCTCGCCCAGCAGTCCGACGTCGTAGACGGAGAGAGGCATGAACTCTATGTCGTGCACGTCCAGCGTCTCTGCGACGAGGCGCGCCTGGGCGAGATAGCGTTCGTCGGTGTCGATGCCCAACACACGGCCAGCGCCGCGCCGCTTCATTTCCAGGCTGTAGAAGCCCGCGTTGCACCCGATGTCCAGCACGCTGCGGCCCCCGAGATCATCCGGCAGTGCGTGAGCGAAGCGGGCGAACTTGAACGCGGGATAATCGCCGAGGAAGTGATCCGGCGCGGTACGGATTCCGCCGCCAAGATCGATGTTCTGGAACCAGGGCGACAGTTCCTCGACACGTTCCTGCAGGGGGGCGGAACCTCGGCTCATCCGAAGCTCTCGTCAGGGAACAGGTTCTCGACGCGGCGGCAATGCGTGCAGAGCCCAACGACATACGGGATCAGGTCAGCCATGGCGCCCACAATACTGTTGCTCATGGCGGGATAAGATCACCAGTGATCAAATTGTTCCATAATAACTTCGATCAGTTTTATATTATAACATCGTACATAATCGCGCTGGAAGGAACTTTCCCTTCTGAAGTGTGTTGTATGTCACAGTTGTGAGGGTTTTTCGTTCGAGAACGGGTCATTTTTTAACCGATTAAAGAAGAGGCGAGCCTAATAATGATGGATCGCATATTGGTTTCTGGTGGCTTTGGATTCATCGGACGCAATGTTGTTCGTGAATTACTTGATCGCGGATATAAAATTAGTGTCATCGATAGCTTAATCGATCAAGTGCACGGCGCAGGGCTGGACAGATGCCTTGAATGGACGAGGGACGTCGAATTCTTTCATGCAGACATTCGTGACAGGGACAGGCTGTTGCGTGTGCTCGACGGGTGTGGCGGAGTAGTTCATCTGGCGGCGGAAGTCGGCGTCGGCCAATCGATGTATGAGATCGAGCGCTATACTGCTGGAAATGACCTTGCCACGGCGGCACTACTCGAAGCTTTAATCGAAAAGCCAGTCCGGCGGATCGTCACTGCCTCTTCAATGAGTGTCTACGGCGAGGGCCTTTACCACGATCGCGAGGGCAAGGTGGTCGAAAATGCGCGCCGCGTCATTTCGGGCGAAGGCCAGCGCGAGTGGAATCCCGTCGACAGCCAAGGTTACCCCCTGACGCCGATTGAAACACCAGAGTGGAAGCGGCCGACGCTGTCGTCGATCTATGCCCTGGGCAAGTATTTCCAGGAACAGGCTACTCATATCGCCGCGGGAGCATACGGGATCGAAAGCGTCTGCCTGCGCCTGTTCAACGTCTACGGGCCGGGCCAGGCGCTCTCCAATCCCTACACCGGCGTGCTGGCGAACTTCGCCTCGCGGCTTGCATGCGGCGAAGCGCCGATGATCTTCGAGGATGGCCGGCAGCGGCGCGACTTCGTGCATGTGCGCGACGTCGCCCGCGCTTTCGCCGACGCGCTGGCACTGCCCCAGGCAGCCGGGGGCACCTTCAACATCGGCTCGGGAGTGGATCGGTCTATCCGGGATGTCGCACGCGACCTGGGCAAGGCCATGGGCCGCGAGGCGATACAGTCCGACATTGTCGGCCGCGCGAGGGCAGGGGACATCCGCCATTGCTTCTGTGATCTCACGCTCGCCCGGGAGACGCTGGGCTTCGAACCGCGCGAGGATTTTATCCCGGGCCTTGCCGAACTGGCACAGTGGGTGGCGGGGCAGACGGTCCAGGATCGCTCCACCGACGCCCGGCGGGAACTCGAGCAGCGGGGGCTCGTGGCATGAGGAACCGCGGCGGTCCGGTGCTGGTGACGGGAGGGGCAGGGTTCATCGGCTGCAATCTTGCCGACCGACTTGCGCGGGAAGGTCATTGCGTCCGGATATTCGATGCGCTCGCCAGGCCCGGCGTCGGCGAGAACCTGCAATGGCTCATCGGGCGCCACGGCGATCGCATCGAGCCGATGATCGCCGATGTGCGGGACGTCGATGCGCTCGCCGTCGCGATGCGCGGGGCCTGCGCGGTGTTCCACTTTGCGGCACAAGTCGCGGTGACCACCAGCCTTGATGCGCCGCGTCATGATTTCGAAGTCAACATGATCGGCACGTTCAACGTCCTTGAGGCTGCCATGCGGCAGAAGCGGCAGGTGCCGGTCATCTTCGCCTCGACCAACAAGGTCTACGGCGATCTGGCGGATGTCTCCTGTGAGCTGGGGCCCGATGGCTATCGGCCGAGCCGGCGCGAACTTGCCGCCAACGGAGTGGACGAGGGGCACCCGCTCGACTTTCACACGCCCTACGGGTGTTCGAAGGGAGCGGCAGACCAGTACGTTCTCGATCACGCGCGCAGCTTCGGGCTGCCGGCGGCGGTCCTGCGGATGAGTTGCATCTACGGCGCGCGCCAGAAAGGGACCGAGGACCAGGGCTGGGTGGCGCACTTCGTGCTCAAGGCTCTGCAGGACGAGCCAATCACGATATATGGAGACGGCCATCAGGTGCGCGACGTGCTTGAGGTCAGCGATGTCGTCGAGGCCTACCTGGCCGCGTGGCACAACATTCCCCGCGTATCGGGCCGGGCCTTCAACATCGGAGGCGGACCCAGGAATGCGGCCAGCCTGCTCACCGTCATGTCCGAAATCGGCGCTCTTCTCGGGCGCCAGGTCAAGCGTTGCAGCGCGGATTGGCGCGCGGGCGACCAGCGCTGGTTCGTTGCCGACACTCGTGCGGCGCGAGCTTCTTTAGGGTTCGAACCCCGCATCGGGTGGCGCGAAGGTATCGCCGGCCTGGTTCGCGAACTCGCGTCGGATCGGCCGCAGCCGGCGCGCTTCGAAAGAGCTGTGATCAAGGAACCGGCGCAAGGGATATTTCTCTGATGGCGACCAGGCGCCTGCTCATGACGACCGACGCTGTCGGCGGCGTATGGCGCTATGTCGTCACGCTGGCGGGAGCGCTGGCGCAGCGCGGCTGGGAAGTGCGGCTCGCTGTCCTGGGGCCGCCGCCGGACGACCGGCAGAGCAAAGAGGCGGACAGGCTCGAGGGAGTATCGATCGTGGCCGCCGATCTGCCGCTCGACTGGGGCGGCGCCGGGCGGCAGGACATGGAGGCAGCCGGGGCGGCACTCGTCGAGATCGCTCGCAGCGAAGGGTGTGACGTCGTGCAGCTCAACACGCCGTTGCTGGCCGCCGCCGCGCGGTGGAGCATGCCGGTCATCGGCGTCATGCACGGTTGCATTTCCACGTGGTGGGGCAAGGCGCGTGCGGGGCAACTCGACCCCAGCCTTGCCTGGCATCGGGAAATGACGCTGGAGGGCCTTGCCGCCTGCGACCGCCTGATCGCGCCGAGCCTTGCATTTGCCGACGATCTTGCGGGGACTTATGCGATCAATCGGCCGATCGAAGTGGTCTACAACGGTTCGTCGCCCCACCTTTCCTGGGAACCGGAAAGCGCTGATCCGTTCGCCTTCACCGCCGGCCGGCTCTGGGACGAGGTCAAGAATACTCCCCTGCTGGACGCCGTGGCAGCTCGCCTGGAAGTGCCATTCCTGGCGGCGGGATCGAACCGCGGTCCGCAGGGACAGCATGCGGACGCAAGATATCTGCGCCTGCTTGGCCATGTTTCGGAGGAGAGTGTCAGGGCGCGCCTCGCGCGCCGCCCGGTCTTCGTTTCGGCGGCGCTGTTCGAGCCTTTCGGCCTTGCCGTACTCGAAGCCGCGCAAGCGGGCTGTCCGCTCGTCCTGTCGGATATCCGGACCTTCCGGGAGCTATGGGGCGGGGCGGCGGTTTTCGTCGACCCGCATGATGCGAGCGGCTTCGTCGAAGCGATCGAAACGCTTCTGCACGACAGGGACCTTCGCCATCGGCTCGGCACTGCCGCGAGATGCCGGGCGACGGACTATTCGGTCAGGGCCATGACCGACGCGATGATCGGGCATTACGAGGACATGCTGAGGGAGTGTCAGCCGGCATGAGGATCCGCTACTTCACGCATTCGCTGCTGTCGTGCTGGAATCACGGCAACGCGCATTTCCTGCGGGGCGTTCTGGACGAGCTGATCCGGCGCGGTCATCAGGTGCAGGTCTTCGAACCCGACGATTCCTGGAGCCTTGAAAACCTTCTGGCCGACCATGGAGAGGCGGGTATCGAGCCCTTTCGGGCGTATTATCCTGCTCTGTCCTCCACGGCTCTGCAGCCGGGTGCGGATCTTGAACCGCTGGTCGACGGGGCCGATCTCGTCATCGTCCACGAGTGGAACGAGCCGGGGCTGGTGGCGGCGCTGGGGCGGCTTCGCAAGCGAGGCGCCGGTTTTACGCTGCTCTTCCACGACACGCACCACCGCGCGGTAAGCGCGCCGGAGGAAATGGCCCGGTTCGACTTGTCCGGGTACGACGGGGTCCTTGCTTTCGGGGAGGCGCTGACCGAAGTCTACCGCCGCCGCGGCTGGGGCAACCGGGTCTGGACCTGGCACGAAGCGGCCGACACCCGCCGCTTCCATCCGCCTACCGTCGAGATCGAGCGCAAGGGGCTCGTCTGGATCGGCAACTGGGGCGATGGCGAGCGATCGAGCGAGATCGAGTCCTATCTGCTGGCTCCGGCCGAGGCCGCCGGCCTGCCGCTGACGGTCTACGGCGTGCGTTATCCGGTGGCCGCGAAGCAGCGCCTTGCGTGGTACCACGCCGCTTACGAAGGCTGGGCAGCCAATCCGCAGGTTCCGCAGATCTTCGCCCGGTTCATGGCCACGGTGCACGTCCCGCGTCGTTTTTACGCGGACCAGCTGCCCGGGATCCCCACGATCCGGGTGTTCGAGGCACTGGCCTGCGGCATTCCGCTCGCCTGCGCGCCATGGCCGGACAGCGAAGGACTGTTCCGCCCAGGCACCGACTATCTGGTGGCGCGCCATGGCGCCGAGATGACGCGGCACCTGCGGGCGCTGAAGAGCGACGCCCACTTGCGCCGCGAGCTTGCCGGCAACGGATTGGAGACGATCCGGGCCCGGCACACCTGCGCCCATCGCGTCGATGAACTGCTTGCGATCGTCGAGGGTATTTCCGCCCCGCCGCAAACGGAGGCTGCCGCGTGAAGATCGCCTTCTACGCATCGAGCCTGCTCTCTTCCTACTGGAACGGCGCGGCGACCTACTACCGCGGCATCCTGAGGGCGCTTGCCGGGCACGGCCACGAGATCGCGTTCTACGAACCCGATGGCTACGAACGCCAACAGCATCGCGACATCGATCCGCCGGACTGGGCGCGAGTGGTGGTCTGGCCGGCTACGCCCGAAGGCCTGCGCCGGGTCATCGGGCAGGCGCGCGGGGCCGATGTCGTGATCAAGGCCAGCGGTGTCGGCGTCTATGACGAGGAGCTGCTCGAGGGCGTGATGGCGGCGGCCGGGCCCGATGCGCTGAAGATCTACTGGGATGTCGATGCCGCGGCGACGCTCGACGAACTGCGCCAGGCTGCGGAGCATCCGCTGCGCCGTGCGCTTGGCGGGGTCGACCTGGTCCTCACATACGGCGGCGGTCCTCCGGTGACTTCCGCCTATCGCGAACTGGGCGCGCACGAATGCATCGCGGTGTACAACGCGCTCGATCCCGCGACCCACCACCCTGCGCCCGAGAACCCGGACTTCGCCGGGGACCTCGCCTTCCTCGGCAACCGCCTGCCGGACAGGGAGGAGCGCGTGGAGGAGTTCTTCCTTCGCCCCGCGGGCCTGCGGCCGGAGCGGCGGTTCCTGCTCGGAGGCAGCGGCTGGGAGGACAAGAGCCTCCCGGCCAACGTGAAGCGCCTCGGTCATGTCGGGACCGCGCAGCACAACGCCCTGAACTGCACCCCGCTCGCCGTGCTCAATATCGCGCGCGAAGCCATGGCGCGAGTGGGCTATTCGCCCGCGACGCGGGTGTTCGAGGCGGCCGGGGCAGGCGCCTGCCTGATCACCGATGCCTGGGAGGGGATCGAGCAGTTCCTGCGGCCCGACGACGAAGTCCTGGTCGCGCGCGACGGGGTGGACGTGGCCGGGCATCTCGACAACCTGACGCCGCATCGCGCCCGCGCCATCGGCGAGGCCGCCCGCCGGCGCATCCTTTCGGAGCATACCTACGAACGGCGGGGGCAGCAGGTCCACGCCATCCTCGAACAGCGCCGCGCCCGGATGGAGGCGCTGCCGTGAAGCTGGCGGTTCTGGGACTTACACTGTCATCCTCGTGGGGCAATGGCCATGCCACGACTTACCGGGCCCTGCTCAAGGCGTTCGCGGCGCGGGGCCATGAAGTGGTGTTCCTTGAACGCGACGTGCCCTGGTATGCTGCGCATCGCGACTGCCCGGCGCCGGACTGGTGCGAGCTGCGCTTCTACCAGTCGCTGGACGAGCTCGAACGCATGGCCAGCGACGTCTCCTCGGCCGACGCGGTGATCGTCGGTTCCTTCGTGCCCCAGGGCGTCGCCGCGGGAAGGTTCGCGCAGGCCCATGCGCGCGGCCCCTGCTGCTTCTACGACATCGATACCCCGGTTACCCTTGCCAAGCTGGAGCGGGGCGACGAGGAGTATCTCTCGGCCGATCTCATCCCCGGCTACGACATCTATTTCTCCTTCACCGGCGGGCCGACGTTGCGGCGGCTGGAAACGGAGTTCGGCGCGCCTTCGGCCCGAGCCCTCTATTGCTGCGTGGATACCGCGCTGTATCGGCGGGCCGACGGCCCCGTCCGCTGGGACCTGAGCTATCTCGGCACTTACAGCCCCGATCGGCAGCCCGGGCTCGACCGGCTGCTGCTCGACGTCGCGCGCCGCCATCCGGAATGGTCGTTCGCGGTGGCGGGGCCGCAATACCCTGCCGGGATCGACTGGCCCGCCAACGTCGAGCGCCTCGAGCATCTGCCGCCCGGCCGCCATGCCGCTTTCTACTCGGCTTCCCGCTGCACGCTCAACCTGACGCGCGCCGACATGGTCCTGGCGGGCTGGTCTCCTTCGGTCCGCCTTTTCGAGGCGGGTGCCTGCGCGGTGCCGATCGTGTCCGACCGCTGGGCCGGCATCGAAACCTTTTTCATGCCGGGAGAGGAGATCTGCCTGGTCGACGATGCCGGCGGGGTCGAGCGGGCGCTGGCCGGCGGCCTGCGCCGCATCGGCGCGGCGGCGCGGGAGCGCGTCCTGGCCGAACACAGCGCCGGGCGCCGCGCTGCGCAACTGGAGGCCGATCTCTTTCGCGCGGCTGGAAATCGCGGGAGGCTAACCATGGAGAACGTTGCAGATGTCTGACAAGGGACGCCTGACCCTCGTAACGGGAGGCGCCGGGTTCATCGGCGCCAACCTTTGCCGCGCTCTGATCCATGACGGATACGAGGTGCTCTGCCTCGACAACCTGCAGACCGCGCGGCGCTCCAACCTGGACGCGCTGCGCCAACTGCCCGGTTTCGAATTCGTGGAAGCGGACGTCACCGATCCCCTGCCGGTCAGCGTCCGATCACGGGCGGACCGGATCGACAGGATCTATCACCTGGCCTGCGCGGCATCGCCGCCGCGATATCAGTCGGACCCCGAGCACACCATGCTCACCAACGTGGTGGGAACGGACAACATGCTGCGCCTGGCCGAACGCACCGGGGCCCGCTTCCTGCTGACTTCCACCAGTGAGATCTACGGCGATCCGCTGAGCCATCCGCAGCCCGAGGACTATCGCGGCAATGTGAACTGCACGGGCCCTCGCGCTTGCTATGACGAAGGTAAACGGGCGGCGGAGGCCCTGGCTTTCGACTTCGGCCGCCTCGGCCGGGCCGACGTGCGGGTGGCGCGGATATTCAACACCTACGGGCCGTTCATGGACCCCGGCGACGGCCGCGTGATTTCCAATCTCGTCTGCCAGGCCCTGCGCGGCGAGCCGCTGACGATCTACGGCGACGGCAGCCAGACCCGCAGTTTCTGCTTCGTCGGGGACACCGTCCGCGGCCTGCGCCTGCTGATGGAATCCGAAGCAGCCGCGCTGGAGCCGATCAATCTCGGCAATCCGGAAGAACTGTCGGTGAAGGACATCGCCGAACGCGTGCTCGATGTGACGGGGGCCGAAGTTCCGGTAATCAATCGGCCGCTGCCGATCGACGATCCGCTGCGCCGCAGGCCCGACATATCACGGGCAGAAAGCATGCTGGGATGGAAACCCGCCACGCCGAT
>DATEJH010000057.1:0-30121 GCA_035278205.1 Novosphingobium sp.
GGCATTGCGTTCGTCGATCACGGCCACGCCGATAGAGCAGCCGACGTCGATGCGGCCGTATTCGCAGTCCATCGGCTGCAGGATCAGGGCCAGGCAGCGATCGGCCAGTTCTTCTGCCGCTCGCCGATCGACGACAGGACAGACCATCACGAATTCGTCGCCGCCAAGCCTGGCGACGAGCGCGTGTTCGACACATGACGATACGGCGCGCAGCCGCTTTGCCAGCATCTTGAGCAGGGCATCGCCGGCGTGGTGGCCGAGTGTGTCGTTGACTTCCTTGAACCGGTCGAGATCGACGCACAGAACTGCCAGAAGCGGCCGTTCGCCGCCGAGATCGGCCAGCAGCGCCGGCAAGTGCCTGAACAGCATCGCGCGGTTGGGAACGCCGGTGAGCTGGTCGTGGTAGGCAAGGTGCTTCGCCTGCTCCTCGCTGGCGATGAGGTCGTCGACGATGAGCCGGCTGCGCCTGACGATAAGCAGGCCGATCAGGCCCAGCAGCAGCAGCCCGCCGAAGAGCGGCAGCCGCAGTTCCTGGTACAACGCGCTGCCCGGCCGCCGAGGAGTCCACGCCAGCGCGGCAATTTCCCGGCCTGAGGGCGATCGCAGCGGGAAGTAGGCCTCATTTGCCAGCGGCAGAGGCGCGTCGACCAGGTGGAGGTCATCGACCAGGTAACGGGCCGCGAAGGTTTTCATCATCGAACCATCGATCGGCTTGGCCGTGATCGCCACCGGGCTTTGTGCTCCCTTCGGCAGAATGTGTCCGAGGTCCGGCTGGATCAGAGTGGCGATGACGATGTAGACCTTGCCTTTCGCGCGCATGAGGCCGTTGGCCTGTATGGGCCGCGTCACCGGGGCATTGCTCTTCGGATTGGGGACGATCGGCGGCCGGTTCGCTTCGGCGCGGCGGATGGGCACAAGCAATCGGGCGACGATGGCGGAAAAAGGCCGAAACGCGTCGACTCCCGCTCGCTTGCCGAACGCCGAGGCGTAGATGACCTTGCCTTTGCCGTCGACGAAGAAGGTCTGGGTGAAGCCGTTGAAGGCATAAAGCTGCGTGCCGAAATTGGCGTCGGCGAACTCCGTATCAAAGCGATGGTCCAGCTTCGCCACGGCCTTGTCCCAGTCGGCCTGCGGGACCATCAGTTCGTCATATTGCTCGAGCTGGCGCTGAAAACCCTGCTCGACCATGTGCTGTTCCCGGTCGGACGCCGCGCGGTCGAAGGATGCGCTGAGAAATATGGTCAGCAGGACGAGCAGAACGACGCCGCCGAGCGTCATGCCCGCTATCGGTACCAGCAATCGGTAACGTCGGGATTTTCCCCCGGTACCCGCGTCGGCGCCCAATGCTGTGCCCCTGTCTCCGGCTTGTGCCATCGACGGACCCGATGGCGAACGATGATCCTACGCCGACCAGCCTAAGGAAACGCTAAAGCGGGCAGATTACGTTCGGTTGCCGCTCCGCCGCGAGACGGTTCGAATACCTCGTCTCCTGATCCT
Organism: Novosphingobium sp.; assembly: GCA_035278205.1. Taxonomy (GTDB): domain Bacteria; phylum Pseudomonadota; class Alphaproteobacteria; order Sphingomonadales; family Sphingomonadaceae; genus Novosphingobium. The sequence goes on from DATEJH010000057.1 coordinate 1,498, forward strand.
GCCAGGTGCCGCCGAGGGCGCGGAACAGGTCGACCTGGGCCAAGGCCACCTGTCGTGTCGCCGCGGCATGATCCGCCTCCGCCTGCGCCAGGGTACGCTGGGCATCCAGCACTTCGAGGGCATCGATCTGGCCCCGGCTCTGGCGCGCGATACTGACCCTGGCGGCGCGGTCCGCTGCGTCGCGAGCCGAGGCGAGCCGGGCCTTGCGCAGCAGCGCATTGCGATAGGCCGACAGCGCTGTCTCCGTCTCCTCAAGCGCGCGCAGCACTGTGCCGTCGAAAGCGGCAAGGTCTGCCTGAGCGTCCGCCCTGGCCCCGCCGATCCGTGCGCGGATCGCTTCCTGGTTGGGGAAAGCCCAGGAGATCATCGGGCCGAGCAGCCAGCGCAGGGGGCCGCCGCCGAACACGTCGGTCGCCCCGACTGCCGTCGTGCCGATCGAGCCGCCCAGCGTGATGCGGGGATAGAGATCGGCCGTCGCCACGCCGATGCGGGCCGTGTCCGCGGCAAGCCTGCGCTCGGCCGCGTGCACGTCCGGCCGCCGGGCAAGCAGGGTGCGGCCGTCGCCGATGGGGATAGGCTGGCCGACGTCCGGCGTGGTCGTTCGCCGGCGCACTGCTTCGGGAAGATCCTGCGGCGTCCGGCCCGTCAAGGTCGCGAGACGGAACAGGGCCGCGTCGCGTGCCGCCTGCAGCGTGGGAATGCTGGCGGCCTGCTGTTCGCGAAGCTGGCTCACGCGGATCACGTCGAGCCGCTGGTTGAGCCCGCGTTCGAACCGCGCATTGGTGATCCTCACCGAACGGTCTAGCAGGTCCACCGTGCGCTGCGCCACGGAAAGCTGTTCGGCCGAGCTCGTCGCGTCGACATAGGCGCGCACGGTGTCGGCCACGACCGTGACGCGTACGGCGTCGGCATCTTCCCTCGCCGCCTGGAAATCGGCCCGCGAAGCCTCGATCCCGCGCTTCACCCTGCCGAACAGGTCGAGTTCGTAGCTGACGGCGAATTCGCCGTCGACGGTTCGCCGTTCCCTTTCGGTCCCGGGCATGGCCTGGCTCTCGGGAACGCGGCCGTAAGTGGCCGAACCGTCGATCGATGTCTGGGGCAGGGCATCCGAGCGCGACGCGCGCAGGTTGGCCCGTGCCCGCTCGATCCGCGCTACCGCCACGCGCACGTCGGTATTGGCGGCGAGTGCGTCGGCGACGAGGCCGTTCAGCACGGCATCGTCGTAGAGCCGCCACCAGTTGTCGTCGGGTGCCGCTGTCGAGACTTCGGGGGAATTGCTCCCGACGAAGGGCGCCTCGGCGGCGGGCGGCGGCGTGGGGGCGACGTAGTCAGGACCGGCAGCACAGGCTGCGAGGCTGGTCGCACAGAACAGCGCCACGACGAGGTTACGCGTATTCATCATATGTCCTTTCATTCCGCCGGCTGCAGGGCGCGACCGCCCCCGGCCGACCCGCGCCGCCACCGCAGCCTGTCCGCGAGCTTGCGGCAGACGACGTAGAAGGTCGGCGTGAACAGCAGGCCGAAGGCGGTGACGCCGGTCATGCCGAAGAACACGGCCGTGCCCAGCGCCTGCCGCAGCTCGGCACCTGCGCCCTCGGCAATGACCAAGGGCAAGACGCCCAGGATGAACGCGAAGCTGGTCATCAGGATCGGCCGCAGGCGGGTGCGGGCGGCATATACCGCGGCCTCCACCGGCGAAATGCCGCGTTCCTCCTCGGCCTGCTTGGCGAACTCGACCACCAGGATCGCGTTCTTGGCGGCAAGGGCGATCAGAACTATGAGGCCGATCTGGGTCAGGATGTTGTTGTCCATCCCTCTCAGGTTTACGCCCAGCATTGCCGCGAAGAGGCACATCGGCACGATCAGCACGATCGCCAGCGGCAGCGTCAGGCTCTCGTACTGCGCGGCGAGCACGAGGAAGACGAAGAGCACGGCCATGCCGAACACGACGCCGGCGGTATTGCCCGCGGTCGTCTGCTGATAGGCGATGCCGGTCCACTCGTGCCCGTAGCCCGCCGGCAGGGTCTCGTCGGCGATCTTCTCCATCGTTGCCAGCGCCTGGCCTGTGGAGTAGCCGGGAGCGACGCTGCCATCGACTTCGACCGCGCGCTGCAGGTTGTAGCGGACGACCCGGTAAGGGCCGGTTCTGTCCTCGAAAGTCGCGACCGAACCGATTGGCACCATGGCGCCGGAATCGGACCGGGTCTTGAGGTTGGCGATGTCCGCGGTCGTGCCTCTGTATGGTGCGTCGGCCTGCGCCGTGACGCGGTAGGTGCGCCCGAGCAGATTGAAGTCGTTGATGAACATCGAGCCGAGATAGACCTGCAGCGCCTCGAAGACGCGCTCCGGCGGCACGCCCAGCATGTCGGCCTTGCGCCTGTCGACGTCGGCGTAGACACGCGGGGTCTTCATGTCGAAGAGCGTGTAGACCTGCTTCAGTTCGGGAGTCTGGTTGGCCTTCGCCAGCATGGCTCCGGCAGCCTTTGCCAGCTCGGCATAGCCGCGCCCTTCCTTGTCCTCGACGATCATGCGGTAGCCGCCCGCGGGCACGATGCCGTTGATCGTCGGCGGCGGGATCAGGATCACTTGTCCCTTGTCGAAGCCCTGCATCGCGGCATGCGCCTGTTCCATGATGCCTTCGAACGTTACCCCCATTTCCTTTCGCTCGGCGAAGCTCTTGAAGGGAAAGTAGATGGCGGCTGCATCGGGCGAGGCCGTGCGCGAGGGGCCGTGGAAACCGGCGAACATCACACCCCCGCGTATTCCCTTGATCGGCAGGATGCGCTTGGCGACGTCCTGCATCGCCTCGTCGGTGCGCGAAAGCGAGGAGCCCGGCGGCAGGAATATGGCAGCGAGGAAGTAGCCCTGGTCCTGCTGCGGGACGAACCCGGTGGGCGTCGCCCAGAACAGGCCCATGGTCGCTGCGATGAGCGCGGCATAGGTCGCCATCATCCGCATGGGACGAAGCACCAGCCGCCGCGTCAGTCGCGAGTAGGCCTCGCTCATCCGCTCAAAGGCGTGATTGAAGCGGTCCCCCGCGTCCTGAAGGACCCGCTTCCAGCGCGGGGCTCCGGCGGGCAGGGCGTGGCGTTCACGCAGCAGGATCGCCGCCAGCGCCGGCGACAGCGTGAGCGAAATCAGCAGCGAGATCACCGTCGCGGTCGAGATGGTGACGGCGAACTGCTTGTAGAATGCGCCTGAAATGCCCGAGATGAACAGCGTCGGCACGAAGACCGCGCAGAGCACCAGGACGATCGCGACCAGAGCGCCGGAGACTTCGTCCATGGAACGGCGTGCTGCCTCGATGGGCTTCATGCCTTCCTCGATGTAGCGCTCGACGTTCTCGACGACCACGATCGCGTCGTCGACGACAATGCCTATCGCCAGCACCAGACCGAAAAGGGAGAGGTTGTTGAGCGAGTAGCCGAGCGCCTGGAGAACGATGGCGGTGCCGATCAGCGATACCGGAATGGCGATGATCGGCATGATCGCCGCGCGCCAGTTCTGCAGGAACACCAGGATGACCAGGACGACCAGAACCACCGCTTCGAACAGCGTGTGATAGACCTCGTCGATCGATTGGCCGATGAACTCGGTGGGGTTGTAGATGACGCTGTATTCCAGCCCGTGCGGGAAGGACCTGGCGAGCTCGTCCATTTGCGAACGCACGGCCTGGGCCGCCTCGAGCGCATTCGATCCCGGGCGCTGCAAGACCGCGATGCCCACTGTCGGCTTGCCCGAGAGATAGGCATTGGTCGCGTAGTCCTGCGCGCCGAGTTCCACCCGGGCGACATCTCGCACGCGGACCTGGCGGCCATCGGGGTCACTGCGGACCACCACGTCGGCGAACTGCTCGGGCGTCTTGAGGCGGCCCTGCATCTCGACGCCGATCTGGTAGGCGTTGCCCCTGTCGAAAGGAGGCTGTCCGAGCGCGCCGGCCGAGACCTGCACGTTCTGGGAGCGCAGCGCCGAGACGATTTCTCCCGCCGTCAGGTCGAGCGCGGCGGCCTTGCCGGGATCGATCCAGATACGCATGCCATAGTCGCGCGTGCCGAACAGGCGCACGTCGCCCACGCCGTCCAGCCGTGCCAGCTTGTCCTTCACTTGCGTGAGCGCGTAGTTCGACAGGTAGTCGCGATCGAACGTGCCGTCGGGCGACTGCATGTTCACGACCATCAGGAAGTCGGGGGAATTCTTGCGGGTGACGACGCCCATCTGCTGCACTTCCTGCGGCAGGCGCGGCAGGGCGACGGCGACCCTGTTCTGGACGAGGACCTGCGCGGCGTCGAGATCCGTGCCGATCCTGAAAGTGACGGTGATCGTCACGTGGCCATCGCCGGTCGACTGCGAGTCCATGTAGAGCATGTTGTCGACGCCGTTGATCTCCTGCTCGATCGGCGCGGCGACGGTATCGGCCACGGTCTCGGCGGAGGCGCCGGGGTACTGTGCGGTCACCGTTACCGTGGGCGGCACGATGTCCGGATACTGGGTGATGGGAAGGCCGATGAACGCAAGCGCCCCCACCACGGTGATGATCACCGCGATGACGCCCGCGAAGATCGGCCGGTCGATGAAGAACCGGGAAAATCGCATGGGAATGTACCCCTGTGTGGAGGCGCCTCGTTGGCGAGGGCGCCTCCGTTACGGGTGGATCAGTTGGCGAGCGTCGCCTGCGCCGCCACCGGCACGTCCGCACGGAGCGGAGCCGCGCCGGCATGCATGTCGGCGGCGATCATGCCGCGCTGCGTCTTGACCCTGGAGCCGGCAACGGCCGCCTGATAGTTCGAGATCACGATCTTGTCGGAAGGCGCAAGGCCCGACCGGATCACGCGAAGGCCGTTGACCAGCGGGCCGAGCTCGACCGGCTTGGCTGCTACAGTGCCGTCCTTGCCCACTGTCAGCACGACCTTGCGTGCCTGGTCGGACTGGACCGCGTCGTCCGGTACCAACAGCGCCTTGACCGTGCCGCCGTCCGCCAGGCGCATGTTGCCGAACATGCCCGGGGTCAGGAAGCCGTCCGGGTTGGCGAGCACCGCGCGCACGCGGATGGTGCCCGAGCGCGGATCGAGGCCGTTGTCCGTGAAATCGAGCGTGCCGTTCCAGCGGTAGTCGGTCTCGTCCTGCAGGCGCACCTGCACTTTCGCCGGCGCCTTGTTCGCGGCGCGCTCGCGTTGGGTCTTGAGGAACAGGGACTCCGACGCGTCGAACGTGAAGTAGATCGGATCGACGGCGTTGATCGTGGTCAGCAGCGTCGCGCCGGCACCGTTCTCGCCCGAGACGAGGTTGCCCACGTCCACGCGGCGATCGGAGATTCGGCCGGAAATCGGAGCCCGCACGGTCGTGAACTCGACATCGAGCCCGCGCTGGCGGGCCCGCGCCTCGGCAGCGGCGAGAGCGGCCGCCGCCGAGCGGACCCGGGTGCGCAACTGATCGACTTCGCTCGCGGCCATGGCCTCGTCGCCGGTGAGTCCCGCCACGCGGCCATAGTCGGACTTGGCGAGCGCCAATGCGCTGCGTGCCGCGGCGACGTCGGCCTGGGCTTCCGCCATGGCAGCTCCGTAGGGCCGCGGGTCGACCGTGAACAGGGGCTGCCCCGCCCGGACGAAGTCGCCATCGCGGAAGTGGATCCGCGTGATCGCGCCGGACACGCGCGGGCGAACTTCGACCGTCTTGCTTGGCGCGAATCGGCCGATGTAGTCGTCCCACTCCGTCACGTCGCGCACCAGCGGAGTCGCGGTCTGAACCACGGCGGGAGGGGGCGCGATCGCCTGGGCATCGCCGTGGTCGAGCACTTTCCACCCGACGCCGGCGACGGCAACGACGGCAATGATGCCGATGGTCGTGCTCCTGCGGCGCGAGGGGCGTACGCGTGCTTCGAGGATTTCCGGCTCGTGTTCGGCCGGGGGCTGGATGGCGGCGGGAAAATTCACGCGGCAATTCTCCGGGTGGAGGCGCGAATGCGCCCGATGGAATCGATAACTGCGCCGATCTGGTCCTCGTCGAAGCCCGCAGCCTGCGCTTCGTCAAGCGCCGACGCCGGGATCGTGTAGCCCTTGTGCCAGGCCTGAACGGCGAGCCGCCGCAGTGCCTCCAGCCGCTCATTGGCAAGCGTCGGAGAAGCCGGCGCGGGTCCAAGGGCCAGGCGGGCGAGCCAGCCGCGCCTGCGAGGCGGCTGCAAGGTCTCGAGACCGTCCTGCCGGGCCAGTTCGACGACGCGGCGTTCCAGCGCCGTGAGCGGATCGGAAAAACCGCGCGTCGTGCTGACTGCAATGCGATGGGGGACTGCGACGGGCAGCGCCTGGGGCGCCGCATCGTCGAAATCGATGAAGGCCATGCTTCGTGCTCCCTGGAAGTGCCCGGCGCGCGCCCCGGGAGGTGGGGGGAGGGAGGGCGCACGCCGGGCGTTTCCGGCACAAGGGGCGCCGGAAAGACGATGTGTGCAGCCGCCCATGCACGCGCGCAGGACGCGCGGCATGTCGGCTGGCTGGTTCAGTTTGCAAGGTGCCGCCCGCCGGAACGGGAGGCGCCGTGGTCAGCCGGTCAGGACCGGCGGGGTGAGTTCGAGCATCGGACCTCCATGATAGCGGGCGAGTCGGATGACTATGTTCTATACCAAGCGGTATATATTGCGGTGCAGCAGAGTGTCAACCAATTTTCTGTACTGGCCAGTACATCAGTTCGGAAAAAAATTATTTCAAGGGCAAAAGGGCAGGTGAACGAAATTTCATCCTGCAAGGTGTCAAGCCGTTAGCGGCCGGGCCAGACCGCCAGGAAAGTGTCGACCACGCCTTTCAGGTCCTCGCGGCTGATACCCCCCTGCGCCTTTACGGCGATGCCGTGCATCACCGTGGTGAGATAGTGGGTAAGGGCCTTGGGTTCCACGCTGTCGGGCAGATCGCCCTCGGCCCTGGCTCGCTCAAAGCGGTTTACGAGGGCGGCTTCCGAAGAGGCGCGCCGGGCAATCACTTCCTGCCGGATCGAAGCGGCTTCGGGAGTGCAGGCGACGGTGCTGATGACGCCGAGGCAGCCCTGCGGGTCGTGGGATCCGCAATGCGCGGCGAGCGCGCCATTCAGCAGGCGCTCGGCCACGCCGCGCGCGGTCGGCGCTTCTAGCGCGGTGCTGACGTAGCAGAGCTTCTCCCGCTCGTAGAGATCGAGCGCCTTCTTGAAGAGAGCTTCCTTGTTGCCGAAACAGGCATAGAGGCTGGGCTTGGTGATACCCATGGCCTCGGTAAGCTCGCTCATCGAGGCGCCTTCGTAGCCCTGTTCCCAGAACACGCGAAGCGCCTTGGCAAGCGCCTGCTCGGGATCGAATTCACGGGGACGACCGCGGGTTTTTGTTGTAGCGGAGCATTCCATACCGGTTGGTATATAGATAGGGGGAGGCTTTTCGTCCAGTGGCGTGCGCGCCGGCAGAGTGCCGAGTCGCCCCCTGCAATCCCCGAAAATGCAATCCGCTCTTTTTGATAATGACTTGCAAGAACGTTCCCGTGTCCCTAATGGCATCGCCAAAGGGGAATCAGATGCCGGTCAGTTTTCGCCGTTCCTTGCTCGTCCTGCCGATTAATGGGCGGTGCGTTGCCCGATTTCCCGGGGCAGACGGCTCGCCATGCCGGCAGCGGGCCGGACTGCGGCATTCGCCACTTCTGATGAAGCTGCTCGATACCCTTCACCGCTGGACCGGAGGGCTGCTCGGTCTCGTGCTGGCCCTGCTGGGCCTGACGGGAACGATCCTGCTTTATAGGGACGCGTTGGTCATGCTGCCTCACAGCGACGATGCGCAGGTGCAGGAGACCGTCCTTCTGGCCGAGGTAACGCAGCGTCTGATGGCGAATCCGGGGCAGCGCCCGCAGTCGATCGTTTTCGCAAGCTCGCAATTCGGCCTCGATCGTCTGACCTACAAGGGCGGCGCCGGGGCCTACGTCACCCAGTCCGGGGATCCGGTGGCTGCCTGGTCCAGCCAGTGGGAGCGCCCGGAACTGTGGCTATTCGACTTCCACCATCACCTCTTCGCCGGCGATACCGGAGAGACCGTGATCGGCATTGCCGCGCTCTGCGGTCTATTCTTCGTGGTGAGCGGCACTGTGCTCTGGTGGCGGACGCGGCGGACGTTTCAGCTGCGGGTGCTGCCCGCGCGCATGTCGCGCCCGGCGATCGTGCGACATCACCGCGACGTCGGCATTGTCACGGCTCCGCTGTTGGCGCTGTCGCTGTTGACCGGGGCGGTGCTGGTTTTCCGGCCGATGACGGCAGTGCTGTTCGGGCCCGGCGCACCGCAGGAGATCGAGGCCGCGCTGGCGTCTCCTCCGCCGCGCCGGGCAAGCGTGGCGCGCGATCTCGACTGGGGAGGATTGATCCGTGCCGCGCGCGAGCGATTCCCCGATGCCGAAGTGCGCGGCCTTTCGCTGCCGCGCCGCGGCGACGGAATCATCGCCGTGCGCATGCGCAGCCCCGGCGAATGGCTGCCTAACGGGCGCACCACCGTCTGGTTCGCTGCCGACACCGGGCAACTTATCGCTGCGCGCGACGCGGCCGAACTTTCGGGTACCGTGAAGGCGTTCAATACGCTTTATCCCCTCCACGCCGGCAAGGTCGGCGGGCTGGCCTACCGCGTGGCCATGTCGATTTCCGGGATTGCCATGACGCTGCTGGGCACATTGGCGGTCTGGAGCTTCTGGTTCGCCCGGTCCAGGCGCGGCGCGCAGGCCCGTTCGCGGGACGGCGGGCGGACGGCTTGCCGCACTGCCGGGATTTCTTGACTTTCGAAGCGCGCCTCCCTATTTGCCGGCCTTTCCCGAGCTCAAGATTCTCACGGAGTGCCCATGGCGCGCGTCACTGTCGAAGATTGCGTCGACAAGATTCCCAACCGCTTCGATCTCGTCCTGCTTGCCGCACAGCGTGCGCGTGAGATCTCCGGGGGCGCCGAACTGACTCTCGACCGCGACCGCGACAAGAACCCGGTCGTGGCCCTGCGCGAAATTGCCGAGCAGACCGTCAGGCCGACCGAACTCAAGGAAACCCTCGTCACCTCGATGCAGCGCGTGCTGCCCGAAGACGACGACGAGATGGACGAGATCGGCTCGCTCAGCCAGTCGGCCGAGGCGCTGCGGATCACTGCTTCGGCGCCGACCCGCAATACCTCGATCGGCGGGGATTATGACGGTTGAACGCTGAAGGTTGACTGACAAGGTCTGAGCCGCAACGTTCGGCGAGGTGAGTGGAAAGAAAAGAACACTGCCTCGCATTGCCGGAAAGTCCGCAGGGATTTCGACGGAGGTAGCGCCCGCGACCGCCGCGTCGGTGGGCGCTACCATTGCGATCTACAGCGTAAAGGGCGGGGTCGGGAAGACGACCCTGGCTGCTAACCTCGCCTGGTGCTCGGCCAATCTGTCCGGGCAGCGCACGCTCCTGTGGGACCTCGATGCGGCCGGCGGATCGGGCTTCCTCTATGGGCTCCCGTCCGAGGGCTCGCGCCTTGCCGAAGAGGTATTCTCGCGCGAGCAGTCTCCCCTGAAACTGATCCGGAAGACGGGTTGGCCCGGTATCGAGGTGCTGCCCGCCGACGAGAGCATCCGCGCTCTGGATGCGCAGTTCATGCGGATCGGCAAGCGAAAACGTCTTGCCAAACTGACTGCACAGCTTGCCGCCGACTATCAGCGTATCGTGCTCGATTGCCCGCCGGTGATGAATGAACTGAGCGCGCAAGTGGTACGCGCGGCGGACCTCGTCATCGTGCCGCTGCCGCCGTCGCCGCTGTCTTCGCGCGCTTTCGAACTCGTGGTCGGGGAGATTGCCGGCAACACGCGCCATCATCCGCCGATCCTGCCCGTGCTCTCGATGCTCGACATGCGCCGAGCCCTGCATCGGCAGGTTCGTCAGGAACATCCGGCATGGCCCGCCATTCCCTGTGCGAGCGTCGTCGAGCAATGCGCGGTGCGCCAGCAACCCGTAGGCGCGATGGCCCCGCAGAGCCCGGCCGCACGGCAGTTCGCCATGCTCTGGCGCGCGATCGAAAGGAAGCTGGCGGAGCGGGGCTAGCGTCGGAAGAACTTCGAAATTCCCCTCGAGCAGTTGAACTTCCGAAGCGGGACACGCTGACGGGGCGCAAGCGCATCTCGACTTCGCTCGACACGAAGGGAGATGGGTGTTGCCCTTGGAGAAAAGGGGCGGCAATGCCTGCCGCCCCCTCCTGCATTCTCCCTTGGGAGAACCGTGGTTTGCGCAATTCCGTTCAGGCGCCCTGGGGCGCGGTTCCTCCGGAGTAACGCTTGCCTGCCTTGGGGATCGACGACCCGGCGGCCCGGGCCGGCTTGCCGGTGCCGCGCGGTTCGCTCGGCCGGTCGATCGAGCCGTTCTCGAGCAGTTCCTTGATCTCCTCGCCCGAGAGCGTCTCATATTCGAGCATGGCCTGGGCGAGCAGATGAAGCTGCTCGTGCTGGTCCCTGAGGATCTGCGTAGCCCGCGCATGGGCGTTGTCGACAAGGCCGCGAATCTCGCTGTCGATCACCTTGTTGGTCTCGTCGGAGGCCATCAGCCGCTGCGAGCCCACCATGCCGAGATAACCTTCCTGGCTTTCCTCGTATTGCAGCGGGCCCAGCTTGTCCGACATGCCCCACTTGGTGACCATGTTGCGCGCGAGGCTCGTGGCGTACTGGATGTCCGAGGAGGCGCCGCTCGAGACCTTGTCGTGGCCGAAGATCAGCTCCTCCGCAACGCGGCCGCCCATCGCGACCGAGAGGTTCGCCAGCATCTTGTCGCGGTGGTACGAATAGCTGTCGCGTTCCGGCAGGCGCATGACCATGCCCAGGGCGCGGCCGCGCGGGATGATCGTTGCCTTGTGGATCGGGTCCGAGGCCGGCTCGTTGATGGAGACGATCGCGTGGCCCGCCTCGTGATAGGCGGTCATCTTCTTCTCGTCGTCGGTCATGACCATGGATCGGCGTTCGGCCCCCATCATGACCTTGTCCTTCGCGTCCTCGAACTCCTGCATCGCAACGAGGCGCTTGTTGCGGCGTGCGGCGAGCAGCGCCGCCTCGTTGACCAGGTTGGCAAGGTCCGCGCCCGAGAAACCGGGCGTGCCGCGGGCTATGACGCGCGGGTTCACGTCGGGCGCGAGGGGCACTTTCTTCATGTGCACTTCGAGGATCTTCTCGCGGCCGTCGATGTCGGGCACCGGCACCACGACCTGCCGGTCGAAGCGGCCCGGGCGCAGCAGCGCCGGATCCAGCACGTCAGGCCGGTTGGTCGCGGCGATGATGATGATGCCTTCGTTGGCCTCGAAGCCGTCCATTTCCACAAGGAGCTGGTTCAGCGTCTGCTCGCGCTCATCATTCGAGTTGCCGAGGCCATGGCCGCGGTGGCGCCCTACGGCGTCGATCTCGTCGATGAAGACGATGCAGGGCGCGTTCTTCTTGGCCTGCTCGAACATGTCGCGCACGCGGCTGGCGCCAACGCCGACGAACATCTCGACGAAATCCGAGCCGGAGATGGTGAAGAACGGCACGCCCGCCTCGCCAGCGATGGCGCGGGCCAGCAGGGTCTTGCCGGTGCCGGGGGAGCCGACCAGCAGCGCGCCCTTCGGGATCTGGCCGCCAAGCTTGGAGAAGCGGCTGGGATCGCGCAGGAACTCGACGATTTCCTCAAGCTCCTCGCGCGCCTCGTCGATGCCCGCAACGTCGGCGAAGGTCACCCGGCCCGACCGCTCGGTGAGCAGCTTGGCCTTGGACTTGCCAAAGCCCATGGCGCCGGAACCGCCGCCTTTCTGCACCTGCCGCAGCGCGAAGAAGGCGATGCCGACGATCAGCAGGAAGGGGAGCGTCTGCGCCAGGATGTAGACCAGCAGGTTGCCTTCTTCGGGCGCCTTGCCGGCATACTTGACGTTGTTGTCCTGCAGCGCCTGCGTCAGCGTCACGTCGCCGGGTACCGGCACGGTGGAGAACGAATCGCCGTTCTTCATCTTGCCGTCGATGCGATCCTCGCCGATCTCGACCGCGTCGACCGAGCCTTCGGCGACTTTCGCGCGGAAATCGGAATAGGGAATCATCGGGCCCGCATCGCCTCGTGAGCTGAACATGGATACCACCATGAGCAGCGCGAGAAAGATGCCGCCCCATACGAGCAGGCTCTTGACCCAGGGATTGCCGTTGGGCTGGTCGTCGTTCATCGTTTCGGAAAACCGTCCTTTCGCTCGCCAATGTAAGCGTGCGGGGCTGAATCGCAAGTTAGCGGAAGGCACCGAGTGTAATCGAATCCATGGGCCTTTGACAGTGCGCCTGCCACGCCCGCGGTGTAATCTTTCAGTTCAGAGCCTTACGACCTGATAATCGGCCCTGCATCGATCGGTAGCGGTCGAGCGGCAAGCTCATGGACAATCCCGCGCGTGGAAGCGTGCATTTTGCGGGAGCGCGGGCTATGCGGCCCATGAGATCGTCATACGCTCAAACGGCGTCGGAGCAGCACCGCCATGAAGTCGACCGGCCGGATTCATCCTGTCTACGGGGAGATGGAGCGGACGGTTTTCGACCGCATGTCTGCGCTGGCGCGCGAAACGGGCGCGATCAACCTTGGCCAGGGCTTCCCCGACGGCCCGGGACCGGCGCCGGTGATCGAGGCGGCGGCACGCGCCCTGCACGACAGGTCGAACCAGTATCCGCCCGGAGCCGGTCTGCCGGAGCTGCGCCAGGCGGTCTGCGGCTATTACGCCCGGCGTCAGGGTCTTCCCCTTTCGCCTGAGGAGGTGACGGTCACCTCGGGCGCGACCGAGGCGATTGCCGCGGCGATGCTGGCGCTGGTGCAGCCCGGCGACGAAGTCATTCTCTTCCAGCCGGCCTACGATGCTTATGCGCCCCTTGTGCGCCGGGCGGGAGGCGTTCCGGTTTCGGTTCCGCTGAAGCCGCCGCATTTCCGCTACGAGGCAGGGGCGCTGGAGGCGGCGCTGTCACCGCGCACGCGGGTGCTGATGCTCAACGATCCCCTGAACCCGGCCGGCACCGTCGCGACCCACGCCGAGCTCCAGGCGATCGCAAGGGTCTGCGTGGCGGGCGATCTTGTCGCCATATGCGACGAAGTGTGGGAGGACGTACGTTTCGACGGCGTGGGCCACCGCTCGCTGATGAGCTTTGACGGCATGGCCGGGCGCTGCGTGAAGATCGGCTCGGCGGGCAAGATATTCGGCATCACCGGCTGGAAGATCGGCTGGCTGGCGGCAAAGGGAGCCATCGCAAGCGGGCTCGCCCATGCGCATCAGTTCCTGACTTACGCCAGCGCGCCGCCCCTGCAATGGGCTGTGGCCGAAGGGCTGGAAATGCCGGACGCCATGCTCGACGAGCAGCGGGCCGGCTGGGCGAGATCCCGCGAGCGGCTCAGGGCGGGGCTGGAAAGCGCAGGGTACCGGGTGCTTCCCAATGCCGCGACATGGTTCCTCTGCGTCGATCTTGCCGCCTCCGGGCTCGGTCTTTGCGACCGCGACTTCGCGGAGAGGGCCGTAAGAGAGGCGGGAGTGGCGACGATCCCGGTCTCCGCGCTCTACGAGGGCGAGGAACGGCCCCGGCACATCGTGCGATTCTGCTTCACCAAGCCCGACGCCATGCTGGACGAGGCGGCCGAGCGGCTCGCGCGCTTCAGGAGCGGGCTGGCCTGATTCCCCCCGACTGGCTCAAAGCGGCCATATCAGCGGGATCATGATGAGCGTGGTCACCGCCACCAGCGCCGTCAGCGGGAAGCCATATTTGTAGAAGTCGGTGAACTTGTACCCGCCGGCGCCGTAGACCAGAGTATTGGTCTGATAGCCGATGGGCGTCAGGAAACTGGCACTGGCGGCGAACATCACGGCCACGACGAAGGGGCGCGGATCGGCATGAAGTGCCTGGGCAAGACTGATGCCGATCGGCGTCACCACGACCGCGACGGCATTGTTTGTGACGACTTCGGTCAATCCCAGGCTGAGCAGGTAGATCGCCGCCAGCGCGACGATCGGACTCATCGTTCCGAGCCAGGGGCTGGCGAACTGCACTACGGTTTCGACGAGCCCGCTCTTTTCGAGAGCGGTGCCGATCGCGAGCATGGCGACGATCAGGGCGATAATACGCCAGTCGACCGACTTGAAGGCTTCGTCCGGTTCGACGCACCGGCAGGCCAGCACGGCTGCGACACCCAGCACGGCAAGGCCGGCGAGGGGCATCAGATCGAAGGCCGCCGCAATGACGATGCCCAGCATCGTACTGACCGCGATCCAGGCCCTGTGGCGGCGGAAACCGCGGATCGTCGGCTCGGCGATGTTGACGAGCTGCTGATCCTCCACCAGCCGGCGCAGATCATCCTGCGCGCCTTCGAGCAGCAAGGTGTCCCCCACCTGCAGCGGTACTTCCTCATAGCGTTTCTGCAGGTTGGTGCCCTTGCGGTGCAGCGCGATGGGGTAGACGCCGTAGCGGCGGCGCAGGCGCAGGTCGGCAAGCGTATGGCCGATGATCCCGGCGCCGGGCGCCAGCAGCGTCTCGACCATGATCGAATTGCGCCGCGAGAGCTGGACGACGTGAGGATCGCTGGAGGATTTGGTGAGCGCATGGGTTCCGCGCTCCTTGAGCGTCATCAGGTCGCTGCCCGAAGTGCGCACAACAAGGATATCGCCTTCGTCGAGCACACAGTGGTCGAGGTCGCGGCGCAGCGAGAGATCGCCGCGGATCACGTCGATAAGGCGGCGCTCGGGGCGGGAAAGGAGATCGATCTCGCGCGGGTTGCGGCCGATGTAGGGCGATTCCGCCTCGATAAAGATCGAGACCATGAAGCGCTTGTCGTCGCCAGTCGAGATCAGTCCGGCCACGGTCTGGCGCTCGGGCAGCATGCGATAGCTGACCGCCAGCCAGGCGACCCCCGCGATCGCGACGACTATGCCGACCGGAGCGATCTCGAAAATGCCGAAAGGCTGCAGACCCGCCTTGCGGGCGACGCCGTCGACGAGGATGTTGGTCGAGGTGCCGAGCAGGGTCACCGTTCCGCCGAGAACGGCGGCGAAGGAAATCGGCATCAGGATCTTGGACGGGGCGATGCGCAGTTCCTTGGCCAGCGTCATGCCGACCGGAATCATCATCATCACCAGCGGCGTATTGTTGGTGAAGGCCGAAATGGCCGCGACCGCCGTCAGGAAAACGCCGACCGCCAGGATGGGGCGGGTCCTGGCGATGCCGGTGATCCGGCCCGCCATCATGTCGAGAGCGCCGGTGCGCACCATCGCCGAAGATACGATGAACATGCAGGCAATCGTCAGCGGCGCCGGATTGCCCATCGCGGCGAGCACGTCGTCCGTCGCGATCACCCCAAGCAGGAGCAGGACCGCAACGAGGCCGACGGCCACGACCTCCGGCGCTGCGACTTCCAGTGCAAAGGCCGCGAACAGCAGGACGATGAGCACCGCCATCACGGCCGGAGAGCTTGCGTCGATACCGAAGATCATCGTTGCCCCTGTTCAGTGCCGTGCACCAGGCGATGCACAGCGCGGGGAGTTACCGTCAATTGCAACCGGCGCAAGAGCGGAAAAGTTCTGCGGGGCTCGGTTCGCTTCGTGCCGCAACGCAGATCGGCGACGGCGCGTTCACGAGACCGGCCACTGGAAATCGATGCGGACATCACCGATCCCCGCGCCTTCCGGGGAAAAACTGCGCTCCTGGATCATGCCCCTGCCGCTCCGCGAAACCGCCACTACGGTGCTGCAGCGCGTCCCATAACTTTCATTCCGGATGAAGATGGGGGCGAAGCGCGGTTCGGGACCATCTTCCGGCCGTGCATTTTCCGGCGCAGGCGTTTCCGCCCGCAAGGCGTCCAGCAGCGGCGCGGCGTCGGCATCTGCCGTCGCGAGCCAGTCGGCAAGAACGGCCTGCAGTTGCAGCGTCTTCGGCCAGGGCACGTCGAATCCCCCGTTGGACAGGCCATGGATGCCGCGCGCCAGGCGCCGCGATTCCACGGCCGGATAATTGGTGAGGAACCAGGCCTCGCCATGATCGGCGTGGACGAGATTGAACGGGTTCATCTGCGGAACCTGTTCGGGCTTGCGGCCTTCGAGCAGGCCGGTCACCAGCTTGCCGCGGGTCGGGCGCCCCTGTCGTGCACCCTCCGGCGTGCGGTAATTGGTGACGAGCGCGAAGCGCCCGGCTTCCGAGACGCCCAGCCAGGTGCCGCCGCCCAGCAGGTCCTTGCCCGCGATCACCCCAGTGCCCTCGTTCCACCGCGCCAGCGCGGCGGTGGGGCGGGCATGGAACTCGTCGCGGTTGCCGATGGCGACGAGCAGCCAGTCCGGATGGGCATTCCACGCGAGCGCGGCGACGCACATTTCAGATCAGCCCCTTGGCTCTCAGGCTGACATGGCCTTCGCGGCCGATGACGATATGGTCATGGACGGTAACTCCCAGCAGCCGCCCGGCTTCGGCGATACGGTTGGTGATCTCGATGTCCGCACGGCTCGGATCCGGCGAACCGGACGGATGATTATGGACGAGAATCAGCGCCGTGGCGCCGAGGTCGAGCGCACGGCGGATCACCTCGCGCGGATGGATCGCCGCCTCGTCAATCGAGCCTTCGCCGACGAGATCGTCGAGAATCAGCATGTTCCTGGCATTGAGGTAGAGCACCCGCACCCGCTCAAGCGTGAGATGGGCCATGTCGATCGTGAGATAGTCTATCAGCGCCTGCCAGGAGCCGATGACCGGCGCTTCACGCACTTTCTGGCGGGCCAGGCGGGTGGCGGCAACCGTCACCACGCGCAGCGCCGCAGCCGTCGCATCGCCCATGCCGGGGTGTGCGGCAAGCGTGCGCGGATCGGCCTGAAGCACGCCGGCCAGCGAGCCGAAGCGCTGCATGAGGCTGCGCGCCAGCGGTTTCATGTCGCGCCTCGGGACAGCCTGCATCAGCAGGAGTTCGATGACCTCGTGATCCGCAAGCGCCTCGTCCCCGCCGTGGATCAGCCGCTTGCGCAGGCGCGCGCGATGCCCGCTCGGATCGTTGGCCGCGGTCATGCCCCCGTCGGGCACACGTTCATCGAAGAGTGGGGCTTGATCTGGCATATCCTGTACAAACAATTGCCTTTCCGACGCGCTCAGCGCAAGTGAGGCAGCGGATGGCGCAAGACGAAGACCAGGCTGTCGATGGCGACGAGAGGCCCGAGCCGCGCGAGAGGCGAAGGCGGCGATGGCGCGTTGCGGCGATCGTGCTCCTGGGGCTTCTGCTCGTCGCGGGCGGGGCCATCTGGTTCACGCGCAAGGACATCGCGAACAACGTCATTGGCGGTCAGCTCGATTCGATGGGTTTGCCGGCTCGCTACGAGATCGTTCGCATTGGCCCTTCCGAGCAGGTGATCCGCGGCCTTTCGATCGGCGATCCCCAGCAGCCGGACCTCACCGTCGAGGAAATCCGCGTCAGGACGAAGCTGAACTGGGGCCTGCCCGGGATCGGCCGCATCACGCTTGTCCGCCCGCGCCTTTTCGGACGCCTGCGTGGCGGACGCGTCAGCTTCGGCTCGCTCGACAAGGTGCTGTTCACTGGCGGCAGGAAGCCGTTTTCGATGCCCGACTACGATCTCAAGATCGTCGACGGGCGCGCTCTGATCGAGAGCGGCTATGGCCGGATGGGGGCGAGGCTCGAAGGCGAAGGGCGCTTGCGCGGCGGCTTCGTTGGCGAGTTCGCGGCAATCGCACCGCGCTTGGCGGCCGCAGGGTGCGAGGCGGGCAGGACGAGCCTTTACGGCAAGCTCTCCGTGACTGCGCAGAAGCCGCGCTTTGTCGGGCCGCTCAGGCTCGCCTCGCTCTCCTGCCCGGAGCAGCGCCTGCAACTGGCCCGCGCCGGGGCGCGGCTCGATCTGACATTCGACAAGGCGCTCGATGGCGGGGAAGGAGCCATCGGACTTGCCGCTGCCGAAGGTGTCTTTGGCGACAGCCGGGCGCATGGCCTCGCCGGCAAGGCGCAGGTCCGATATCGCGAGAGGGCGTTCAATGCCCGCTACGAGCTCGCTGCGAGGGGTGTCGCGACGTCTCAGGCCCGCATCGCGGGTCTCGCCTTCGACGGACGGGCCCGGTCGAGTGCCGGGCTGGAGCGCATCGACATCGAGGGTGATCTTGCGGGGAAAGGCATTGCCATCGGGCCGGCGCTCGACCGTACGCTCGCCGAAGCGGTCAGGGCGGGAGAGGGCACGCTGATAGCGCCGCTCGCCGCGCAAGTGCGCACAGCGTTGATGCGCGAGACACGCGGCAGCACGCTGGATGCCAACCTCGTGCTGCGCCGCTCGCCGGAAGGGCTGAGTCTCGTCATTCCGCGTGGATCGCTGCGCGGCGGGAGCGGCGCTTCGCTGCTTGCACTCTCACGCGTGCAGGCCCTGATTGGCGGCGGCGCCCCGCGCCTCACCGGCAATTTCGCGACCGGAGGGCGCGGTCTGCCGGCCATCGCAGGCCGGATGGAGACGGGGGCCGGCGGCCGCCTTTCGATGCGCATCGAAATGCCAGAATACCGCGCGGGCGAGACCCGCGTGGCCATCCCTGAGCTGGCGCTGGTGCAGGGACGGAACGGCGCCTTGGGTTTTGCCGGCCAGGCCCGGCTGAGCGGCGCTCTTCCCGGCGGCCGGGCGGAGGACCTGCTGCTGCCGGTGGAGGGAGCCTGGGCAGCCAACGGCGACCTCGCCATATGGCCGCGCTGCGTCGAGGTCGCTTTCGGCCGGCTCGTCTTCGCCAATCTCACGCTCGACAAGCGGGGCCTGCAGGTCTGCCCTGCCGCGGGCGCGCCGATCGTGCGCAGCCGGGACGGAGGGATGGAGATCGCGGCGGGGGTCCCCAGACTGGATCTGGCCGGGCACCTTGGCCAGACGCCGATCCGCATCGCCAGCGGCGCGCTCGGCTTCGCCCGGAAGGGCTCCCGGCCCGGCACCATTTCGGCAAAGGCGGTGGTTGTCGAACTCGGACCGCGGGACACTGCGTCGAAGTTCGGCGTGACCCACCTCGATGCCCGACTGGGCAAGGAGGTCGGCGGCACGTTCAATGAGGCCGATGTCGCGCTCTACGCCGTGCCGCTCGACCTCCATCACACGGCGGGCAACTGGCGCTACGCGAACGGCGTGTTTTCGATCGACAAAGGCAGTTTCACGCTCGTCGACCGCGCGCCGGCCGCGCGTTTCGAGCCGGTGGCCGCCCGCGACGCCACGCTGCGCCTGGCCAACAATGTCATCACCGCGCAGGCACTGATGCGCGAGCCGGCGTCGGACCGGGAGGTCGTGCGCGCCGGGATCGTCCACGATCTCGCCACCGCCCGCGGCCACGCCGACCTCACCGTCGAGGGCATCGCCTTCGACAGGAAGCTTCAGGCGGATACGCTTTCGCACATGGCACTGGGCGTTGTCTCCAACCTTGAAGGAACGGTGCGCGGCACCGCCCGGATCGACTGGAGCCAGGCGGGTCTGACCAGCCACGGCCGCTTCGCGACCGAAGGCCTGGGCTTTGCCGCCGCGTTCGGTCCCGTGAAGGGGCTGTCGGGCGAAGTCGTCTTCACCGATCTGCTCGGCCTCGTCACCGCGCCGGACCAGAGGCTAAAGATCGCCTCGATCAATCCGGGCATCGAAGTGACGGACGGCGTGCTCTCCTTTCAGATGAAACCGAACCATGTCCTGCAGGTCAACGGCGCGCGCTGGCCGTTCATGGACGGCGAACTCACGCTCGAGCCCGCCACCATGACGATCGGGGTCGCCGAAACGCGCCGGTATACGCTCAAGGTGCAAGGCCTGGATGCCGCGACGTTCGTGCAGCATCTCGACCTTACCAATATCAATGCAACCGGCGTATTCGACGGCGAACTGCCTCTCGTCTTTGACGAGAACGGCGGCAGGATCGAGAACGGCTACCTCACATCGCGCCCGCCCGGAGGAAACGTCGCCTACGTCGGCTCGCTGACTTACAAGGACCTCTCGGCGATGGGCAATTTCGCCTTCGATGCGCTCAAGTCCGTGGACTACAAGAACATGGAGATCGGCCTGGGCGGATCGCTTTCGGGAGAGATCATCACCCGCATCAGCTTTGACGGCCTGAGCCAGGGAGCAGGGGCCAAGTCGAACTTCCTGACCAGGCAGGTCGCCAAGCTGCCGATCCGCTTCATCCTCAATATCCGGGCGCCGTTCTTCAGTCTGTTCGGCTCGATGCGCTCGCTTTACGACCCCAGGTTCGTTACCGACCCGCGCACGTTGGGCCTTATAGACAAAAGCGGCAAGCCGCGGCCGAACGCTCAGCCCGCTGCCATTCAGCCTCCAGTCAGCGAGAATAATCCATGAAATCCTGCGAATTGACCGGAAGCGTTCCGGCTGCGACAAGCCTCGCCATGACGGGCCGAGGGCAAGTGGAAGTGCAGCAGGGCGTGTCCCGGTCCGGCTGGCGCGCCGCCTGCGCCGCGATGATGGTGTTGAGCGCGGCTGCGCTGGGGGGATGCATCAACGTGGCTGCTCCCGACAAGCCGATCGTGATCGAACTCAACATCAACATCAGGCAGGAAGTGATCTATCGTCTGGCCGCCGACGCGGCCAACACGATCGACGAGAACCCGGAGATTTTCTGATGGCAATGCGTATCCGCAAGTCTGTCGCCGCTCTCGGCATTGCCGGGGTCGCGCTGGCGCTCGGCGCCGGCGGCGCGGCTCTCGCGCAGGCGCGCGATCCCGCTTATGCATCCGCGAAGGCGGCCGGCCAGGTGGGTGAGCAGACCGACGGCTATCTCGGCGTAGTCGGCAACGCGCCGGCAGATGTTCGCGCGATGGTCAAGGACATCAACAACAAGCGCCGCGCCGTCTATACGGAAAAGGCCGCGGGCAAGAGCACGATCGAGGAATACGCCTTCGCCACGGCGTGCCGCCTGATCCTCGAGACTAAGTCGGGCGAGAAATATCAGGGCCCCGACGGCGCGTGGAAGACCCGCGGCGCCGGCGCTCCGGAACGCGACCCGCGCTGTCCGTAACCGTCAGGGCGGCCCGGCCGCCGACGATTCGAGCCATTCAGGGCCGCGGGGTGGCAGCACCTCGCGGCCTTTCTCTTTGCGTGCGCCGGCAATGCGGTATTGCCGGGCATTGGCCATTGGTATCAATATCCAGAGCCGCTGCCGCGGCTGGGCGGCAATAGCGGCGGGGCGGGCCTGCGAAGCAGCGCGCTGTATGGTTGACTCGGCAAATCCCCCACCCTAAGGGGTCGGCGCCCTCGGCGGGTAGCCGTTGAACGCGTCGATCGAACAGTGGGAACACGCAGGCCCGTGTGAACACTTGGGAGAGAGACATGAACGACGAGCCATCTGCACGGGAACCCGACGGCGAGGACGCGCGCCTCGATTCGCTGGATGAAAGGCTGAAGGCCTTTCGGCAGCGGGAAGAGCAGCGTCAAAAACCGGTCGCAGGCGCGGAAGCGGACGAGAACTATCGTGCCGGAAGCCGCGTGCTGGCCGACTTGCTCGGAGGGATTGCCGGCGGCTTGTTCCTTGGCTGGGTGATCGATCACTTCGCCGGGACCACGCCCTGGGGTCTGTTGGTGATGATGTTCCTCGGAATCTTCGTCGCCTTCAGGAATATCATACGGAATTCGAACCGGCGCCCGGATTGACCCGAAGGGGGTGAAGCAGGGCGCTGTCGTTCATTGGCGACAGGGATATTCGCGTGGCAGCCGAAGCGGGCAAAGTCGATCCAATGCACCAGTTCACCATCGAGCCCATGTTCGGGACCGATGGCTGGCATATCGGAAACTACAACGTTGCCTTCACCAACTCCGCTATGTGGATGGTGATCGCCGCCGTCGCGCTGCTGATCTTCGTCGCGGGCGGCATGAAGCGCGAGCTGGTGCCCGGCCGCTGGCAGATGGCGGTGGAAAGCTTCACCGGCTTCATCGACGGCATGCTGGCGACGAACATCGGCGCGGCCGGCAAGAAGTACGTGCCGTACATGTTCTCGCTGTTCATGTTCATCCTCTTCGCCAATGTCCTGGGAATGCTGCCGCTCGGTGTGATCGGCCTTCATCCCTTCACTTTCACCAGCCACTTCAGCGCCACCGGCGTGCTTTCGGTGATGGCCTTCGCGATCGTGCTGATCGTCGGCTTCGCCAAGCACAAGCTGCACTTCTTCTCGCTGTTCGTGCCGCACGGCACCCCGCTGGTGATGATCCCGCTGATCTTCGTGATCGAGCTGGTCTCTTTCCTCGTGCGCCCGTTCAGCCTCGGCCTGCGACTGTTCGTCGCCATGATGGCCGGCCACGTGCTGCTTGAGGTGCTGTCGGGCTTCGTGATCAATGGGATCAACGCCGGTGCCGGCATCGGCCCCGTGGTCTCGGTCCTGAGCTTCATCCTGATGGTCGCGATCGTCGCGCTCGAGTTCCTCGTCGCCGGCATCCAGGCCTACGTCTTCGCGCTGTTGACCTCGCTGTACCTCAACGACGCCGAGAACCTTCACTAAGTCCGTTTCATCAATTCCATACGTTTCAACAAGGGAGTTTTCACAATGGATCCTCAAGCAGCCAAGCTGG
The DNA here is from genome assembly GCA_035278205.1 of Novosphingobium sp. Classification (GTDB taxonomy): domain Bacteria; phylum Pseudomonadota; class Alphaproteobacteria; order Sphingomonadales; family Sphingomonadaceae; genus Novosphingobium. Next base: position 24,008 of record DATEJH010000057.1, read on the forward strand.
TCGGCGCCGGTCTTGCCGCTATCGGTGCGGGCATGGCCGCCATCGGCGTGGGTAACGTCTTCGGCTCGTTCCTCGAGAGCGCGCTGCGCAACCCCGGCGCCGCCGACGGCCAGCAGGGCCGCCTGTTCATCGGCTTCGCCGCCGCCGAACTTCTCGGCCTGCTCTCGTTCGTCGTCGCGATGATCCTGATCTTCGTCGCCTGACCGAACGCATCTGAACTGACCGGCCGGAGCCGCTCCAGCGCGAGCAGGCCCGGCCGGACGAAAACCCGGAATCCGCAATGCCTCAAATAGCCCAGCTATCTGCGACATACGCCAGCCAGATCTTCTGGATTCTGCTGGTCTTCGGCTTCATCTTCTTCGTCGTTGGCCGGGGCATGGTGCCCAAGGTCATGGCGACGGTCGAAGCGCGCGACAAGCAGATCGCCCAGGATCTCGTCGCGGCCGAAACCGCGCGTCGGGCGGCGCAGGCCGAGGAAGAGGCCTGGCGCGCGCGTGAAAACGCCAACCGCGGTGAGGCACAGACCATCATCGCGAAGGCCAAGGCAGAGGCCGCCAAGGCCGCCGAGCGCCGTCTCGCCGAAACCAACGCCCGGCTCGACACGCACATCGCCGAAGCGGAAGCGCGCATCGCGGCTGCCCGCGACGGCGCAATGGGTGAGATCGAGGCGGTCGCCGCCGAGGCCGCGACCCAGATCGTCTCGCGCATCGCCGGCATCTCGGTCGATCATGCGTCTGCCCGCGGCGCGGTGCAGTCCGCGCTCGTCGAGGCTTGAGAGAGGCTGCCATGAACCAGCAAATCATTCTCGCAGCCGCTGCCGGTGCCGCCGGGCAGCACCAGAGCGTGGTGAAGGCGGAGACGCTCGCCGAGGGCGAGGCCGTTCTCCATCATCCCGAGCCCGCCGCATTCGGCATCGCGCCCGGAGGCTGGGTCGCGCTGGCGATTCTCGCGCTGATCGGCGTGGCCATCTGGAAGAAGGCGCCTTCCATGCTCACCGGCGGTCTCGACAAGAGCATTGCCGAGATCAAGGCGCAACTCGAAGAGGCCCGGACGCTGCGGGCCGAGGCGGAGGCGCTGCGCCGGGAATATGCCGACAAGATCGCCAATGCCGAAAAGGACGCGGCGGCGATGATCGAGCATGCCCGGCATGAAGCCGAAGCAATCGTCGCCAAGGCTGAGAAGGACACGACCGACCTGATCGCGCGCCGCGAGAAGATGGCGGAAGACAAGATCGCCGCCACCGAGCGCGCGGCTCTTGCCGATCTGCGCGCCAAGGCCGCCAGCGCCGCCGCTGTGGCGGCGCAGGGTCTGATCAAGGCAAAACACTCGGTCGATGCCGACAAGGCACTCGTCGACAAGGCGATCGGTTCGATCTGACGGTCCGGCATTCGGAACAAGAGGGCCTCCGCGGATACGCGGAGGCTTTTTTGTCTGGAATCGGGTGAGCGCCAACCGTCTCGACTTCGCTGGACATGAACGAAGCGGTTCGCATTTCCTGCAATTGGCTCTAACTGCGGGCATGGTCAGCGGCGAGGATATCGTCCGGGGGGGGCGAATGCCGGCATTCTATCTGAGCCTGATTGCAGTCGTGCTGGCGGGACTGGGCGCGCGGGACCAGGTGACGCTTGCCGGAGTGGCACTTCACCAGCGCGGCCGGCCGGCCTTGCTGGTCGTGGCGGTGCTCTGCGCCTGCGCAACGGGAGCATTGGCCGTCTGGGCCGCGGGCCGCATGCTGCCGATCCTTCCGCCTCCGGCGCGCATGATCTTCGCCGCAGTCGCAGTGGGGTTCGCCGGCGCGGAATCGATGCTGCTGGTGCCGCGCCGTGCTCTCGCCGAGCCGACACGCTCGCTCGGCGCTCTCGCGCTGGTGCTGCTTGCCCGGCAGGTGACCGATGCAGGGCGGTTCCTGATATTCGGCCTTGGCGTGGGCATGGGAGCGCCGCTCGCCGCCGGAGCCGGCGGCATTCTCGGCAGTGCGGCGCTGGTGTTCTTCGCCTGGGCCAGGCCCGAACTCTTGGAGACGCCGGGGGCGCGCCTGATACGGCGCGCCGTAGGCGGCGTGCTGCTGCTCGCCGCCCTCATATTGTTCCTTTCGGAATTCGGCATTCTGTAATCGTCAATATCGATCGAACTAACCCTTCTAATTCGCGTTTCCAGACGTAACTTGTTCTCAGCATTCAGCGCGAGGGACCGACCATGACTTCCAAGGACAATGCCCAGGCCGCTTTGATCGACAGCCTCAACGGGCTGCTGGCAGATACATTCGCGCTATACGTGAAGACGAAGAACTTTCATTGGCACGTGAAAGGCCCGCAGTTTCACGACCTGCATCTCCTGTTCGACCAGCATGCGACAGAGATATTCGCCCTGACTGACCTCGTCGCCGAACGCGTGCGCAAGCAGGGCGGCAGGACTCTCACCAGCCCCAATGCCATTTCTGCGCGGACCCGGATCAAGCCGCAGGATTCCACTGACCTTGACGCCACGGCGATGGTCAGGGAACTCTACGAAGACAACACGTCCTATGTGGAACGCCTGCGCGAGGTAAAGGCCGCTGCCGAGGAAGCCGGCGACAACGCCACGGACGGCCTCGTCGACGACTGGACCGACCAGGCCGAGCAGCGCGCGTGGTTCCTTCGCGAGATCCTGGCCTGAGCCGGTAAATCTCTCGTCAGGCACGACAAGTCTGCTGCATGCTGCTACATCGCCGGCATGTCCAAGGTCGAGATCGTCGAAGGCGCCGATGACAGGGCGATTGCCGAATGGATCGGGCAGCGCCTGAAAGCCGCGCTGGCGACGACGCCGGACGAGATTGCCATTACCGTGCCCGGCGGTTCGACTCCGTTGCCCATCCTTGATCGGCTGGCGAAGACGCGGCTGCCGTGGCATCGCATCACGGTCTGGCCCGGGGACGATCGCATCGTCCCGGAGGACCACCCGGCTTCGAATCTAGGCAAGATCCGGGCCCTCCTGGAGCCGGCCGGCGCGCAGGTCGTGCCCCTCGCTGATGATGCGCAGCCGCCGCATTTCGTTCTCGCGTGGCTGGGCATGGGCGGCGACGGGCACATTGCCTCGCTGTTCCCCAATACCGACCCGCGGGCCAACGATGCCCATGCGGTACGCCGGCTCACGCCCGACCCCCTGCCGCCAGAGGCGCCGTTCGACAGGGTGAGCCTGACGATCCCCGCGCTGGTCGACAGCGACGAGATCATGTTCGTGATCCGCGGCGGCGACAAGCGCGCGCTCTTCGATGCGGCCGTGGAAGGCGCGCACGATCTGCCGGTCGCCCGTCTGCTGCGCGCCGCGCGGCGCAAGGTTACCTGCTTTTGCTGATGAGCGTGGTTCAGTTGGCGGCTGAACCGGCCGGTTCAGGGCAATCGACCGCCATGCCCCGTGCCTTGAAATAGCGGCAAAGCTTCACGCCGGCGGACTGAACCCGCTCGCCCCAGCTTTCGAGCTCGGCATTGTAGCGGTCGCTGGCGGTCGGGTCGGTGAGAATGGTGGTCGGCGGCACCGGCTTGGTTTCGGTCGCCGCCTCCACATCGGAACGGGGCGGGAAATCGGGCGTCGATTTGCAGCCGGCCAGAAAGGCCAAGCCGGCGACTGTGACTGCAAGCGGGAGCTTCACTGCGTGCATTTCTCTTTGAACCCCGGGATTTTCTTGAGTTCTTCGTCCGAATAGGCCTTCCTCAGCCTCTCGCAGTTGAGGGCGAGGGTCGTGGCCGGCAGCGCCTCGCGCCCGGGCTCGCGGTTGCTGCGCTTCGCGGGACGCAAGGGCAAAGGCACTGGTGCGGCAGTGTTCCGCTCCGCCTTTTCAGGAACCTCCGAAGCTTCGGGGGCGACGTGCACTTTTCGCATCGCCTCGTAGGCACGGTCTTCCGCCGTCTGGTCGAGCGGCTGCACGGGTGCCGCGGAAGAAGGGGGAGGGGCTGCCTCAGGGGCCTTGGGCATGTCCCGGTTCAGGAAAAAAAGCAGTGCCGCGCCGGCCAGAAGAAGGCCGAAAATGCTTTCGATCAAGACCAGCAGCGATGGTTGAGCGCGGTCAGTCATTGACTATCTTGCCCAACAGGTATTGTTCGAACCCCACAACGTGTCCCCATGTGCCTTCCGAATCATCCCCTTGAGTTCGGCTAATGATGCGAAGCGACAAGCAGGAAATAGCTGTCATCCGATAGGGCGGCAAGCACAATCCATCCGCTTAGACATCGCTTGCGGTTACTAACGCCCTGTTAATAAATGAGTTCTTAAAAGACCCATGCGCGGAAGAAAAGCTGCATGCGCTGCGCCTCACGCAGCCCCTTTCCTTTGCGGAGCGGCGTCGGGCAGGCTCGTTGCAGAAGCCCGCATCCTGGATCACCTGCCTTGCTGAGGCGGCTTCCCGCGCCCGCGCACCGGCTGCTTTACCGCCTTGCGCACTGGGGGCGTCGCCAGGTTTGGAAGGGGTGGCGGCCCACGGTCAGCGGCGTGCGCGTGCTGGCGCTTGACGGCGGAACGCGGGTCCTGATGATCCGCCACTCCTACGGCTCCGGCAAGTGGATGCTGCCCGGAGGCGGCCTGCGCAGGAGCGAGGATCCGGTTGCCGCGGCGATGCGCGAACTGCGCGAGGAAACCGGCTGCGTCCTCCTCAACGCGCGGGAAGCGCGCGTTGCCGCCGAGGATCTGCACGGCGCCAGGAATATTGTCCACCTCGTCGTGGGGCGGCTGGAAGGCACGCCGAAGTCCGACCAGCGCGAGATCGTCGCGGCAGGCCTGTTCCCGCTCGATAACCTGCCAGCGCCAATGCCGGACAAGCTGGCAAAGGCGCTGCCGCAGTGGCTGGAACTGCCGGAGGTCCTGGCGATCATGCGAGGCTAGAGCGCGGGCTTTAGAACAGCCCGTGACTGCCTCCCACCGCTCCGATCACGGCGACGCCTGACGCGCCCAGCAGGAGGCGGTGCATCCGCTCCATGCGGGCATAGTCCCTGGCGGGATTGGGGGAAGCCGCCATCCGGCGGTGCAGGAACAGCGGTTCGATCACGAACAGCATTGCCGCGAATATGAGCCAGACCGCGAGCATCGCGTGCATCCACCAGAATTGCGTTTCGACGAGCCGATCGGCCATATCGCCGCGCCACATCATCCAGAAACCGCTTGCACCGGCCAGCAGCACCCACAGCCGAGCCTAGGGGGCGAAGCGCCCCTCGATCCGGTGGAACGCCGCAAGTCTCTCGTCGGGATCATGCGCGGCGCGGATTGACGGGATCAAGACCAGCGTGACGAAAGCGACACCGCCGATCCAGAGCAGCACCGAGACGACATGAACGATGCGCGCCACGATGAAGTCGTCCACACCTGTCCCCTTGGATGACCGGCAGCCCGATGCGGTTTATGATGCCCTTCCGTGGCCGACCGGACATGCTGAAGCGCCGGAGGATTGCGGTTCCAGCCGGAAGAACATCGCGAGTTGCAGGCTCTCGGCGATGCGGGCTGCCTTGGCCTGCAGGGCGGCCGCCGCTTCCGGGACCATAAGCTCGTCGGTGGTCTGCCTCCACAGACCCAGCCAGCGGTCGAAAAGAGCAGGCGTGATCCGGCTTTTGTGCTTCACATGCGCCGGAACGGGCTGACCCTTGTACCGGCCGCTGGTGAGCATGACCGATGACCAGAAGGCGGAAAGCTTTCCCAGATGTTGCGGCCAGTCGTGGATCGCATCGTTGAAGATCGGTCCGAGCTCCGCATCCGCCCGGACACGCGCATAGAAAGCGTCGACAAGCTGCCCCAATCCCGCTTCATCAATCGCCAGCCCGGCCATCGCGTCTGCTCCGTGATCGTGCACCAGAAGGATTTAGGCATGCCCTGTTAAAGATGCAACTACAATGCATGATTCAGGTTGCGGAGAATTTCGTGTGTCTGGATAAGATCGCGTCGCAATTTTGAGCTGTCACCGGTTCTGTGGAAACTCCTTGACATTAGAAACCATTTAGGTTATATACCCCAGCCATCCGGAGGGGCGCTGTACACGCTCCGCCGGTCTATCGGGCCGGCGTTGCGGGCCGGGGCGCGACGGTCAGTCGTGGTCCACGCCAACAGCGCCTGCACCGCAGGCAAGCTCATGACAGGCCCTGCCTCAGGCCTGTT
>DATEJH010000058.1:0-6956 GCA_035278205.1 Novosphingobium sp.
GGGGCCGTCGTGACGGGGGCGCTCGCCGTGGGGACGCTGCTCGTCCCGGCGCTGGCCGCCCTGTTTCGGCCTGGCCGACCGTTGCGGGTCGGCGGGTGCGCTGCGCGAAGGTGCGGGCAGGCGCGCCGCCTGCTGCTGGAAATCCTCCGGCAGCGGCAGGGCGGCAAGCTTCACGCGGGTCAGGCGCTCGATGTCGCGGATGTACGGCTTCTCGTCCGGGGCCACGAAGCTGACGGCGACGCCATCCGCGCCGGCGCGCGCCGTGCGGCCGATGCGATGGACGTACTGTTCGGGAACGTTCGGGATCTCGAAGTTGTAGACATGGCTCACGCCCGAGACGTCGATGCCGCGCGCGGCGATGTCTGTGGCGACGAGCACTCGCACCGTGCCCTGACGGAACCCGCCGAGCGCGGCCGTGCGCTGCGCCTGGCTCTTGTTGCCGTGGATTGCGGCGGCCGGGATGCCGGCGGCGGTCAGGTGGCGCACCACGCGGTCTGCGCCGTGCTTGGTACGGGTGAACACGAGGGCGCGGTCGATCGCGCCATGCTCGGCCTTTTCGGCCGCATCCGGCGCAAGCCCTTCGCGCAGGCGGATGGTGAGCAGCGCCTGCTTCTCGGCCTGGTTGATGAAGGTCGCGTACTGTTCGACCCGTTCGGCGGTGGTCGACTGCGGGGCGACCTCGACCCGGACCGGGTTGTCGATGAACTGCCTGCCCAGCTCGGCGATAGCCTGCGGCATGGTGGCCGAGAAGAACAGGCTCTGGCGCTGCTTGGGCAGCAGCGCGGCGATGCGCTTGAGCGGGACGATGAAGCCGAGGTCCATCATCTGGTCGGCTTCGTCGAGGACGAAGATCTCGACGTGGCGCAGCGTCAGTGCGCGGCTGTCGATCAGGTCGAGCAGGCGGCCCGGGGTGGCGACGAGAATGTCGGTGCCGCGCTCAAGGGCACGCGCCTGCTTGCCGGCGGGAACGCCGCCGAACACGCACTGGACCGAAAGGTTGAGGAACTTGGCATAGCCGCGCATGTTGTCGGCGATCTGGGCTGCAAGCTCACGCGTGGGCGAAAGCACCAGCATGCGGCAGCCGGCGTTCCTGCGCGGCTGCGGGTCCTGCGCCAGGCGGTGGAGCGAAGGCAGGGAGAAGGCGGCGGTCTTGCCGGTGCCGGTCTGGGCTATGCCCAGCAGGTCACGGCCTTCCAGCAGCGAGGGAATCGCCTTGCGCTGGATCGGTGAAGGATCGGTATAGCCCTTGGCTGCGAGCGCGCGAAGGATGGGCTCGGCAAGGCCAAGTTCGGAAAAATAGGACATGCGTCACTTTCAATAAGTGCGGGGAACGCGGAGCCTGATGGCCCGCGAACACGGCAAGGGTTCGTTCTTGGGCGACCCTGCGTGAGGAAGGAAGCTAATTGGATGGCAACCGCTCGTCCGGGCCGGCCTTGACGCTGTTCGCGTTTCGGCCTCACGCTGCTCTCGGATTGCGGCGAGGCGCAAGGCCCCGCGCGCCGGTTACGGCCGGCCCTCTAGCGGCTGTTGCAAGGAAGCGCAAGAAAATTACGCTTGCCGTGAACACGGGCACCTGCTGAGGGACGGCAAATGGCCGAAGTTCCTTCCCCCTGCACCGGCGTCTGCCGCATAGATGCGGCTTCGGGCTATTGCCTGGGCTGCAGGCGCACGATGGACGAGATCGCCGACTGGCCCATGCTGCCGCCCGGCGGCAAGCGTGCGATTCTCGCGAAAGTGAGGGCAAGAGCGGCCACGGGCTGGCAGGATTGACCGGCCCATCCGTCGAACATTCCCTTTTCGCCTGATCCGCACTAGTTAATCGGCGTGAACCCCAACTCGCGCATGTTCCTGATCCTGTCGGGCGCCGGACTGGCGCTGGGCGCCGTGGGTCTCGCGGGAACGGGCCTGACGCAGCCCGGGGCGCTGGCGCTGCTCGACCCGGCGGTCGACGCCACGCGGGCGCAGGAGGATATGCTGGCCGCGCGGCGCGAGGGGGAGGCGGCGCGCAGGCGGGCCGAGACGCTCGAACAGCAGGCCCGCGAAGTCACCGAGCAGGCGGAGAAGACCGCGCGCGACACGGCGGCAGTGGCCGCGCGCATCCAGCAGACCGAGGCCCTGGTCGCGACGCAGCAGGCGAGGGTAAGGCTGATCGCATCGCAGCGCGCTCTCCTGCGCGCCCGGCTGGCCGAGCGCCAGGCGCCGCTGGCGCGGCTCACGGGATCGCTGCAGCGGCTCTCGCGCCGTCCGCCGCTGCTGGCGCTGCTGCGGCCCGGCTCGGTGCGCGATGCGGTCTACATGCGTGCCTTGCTCGACACCGTCCTGCCCGAAGTCGAACAGCGCACCGCGGCCTTGCGCAGCGAGATCGAACGCGCCCGGGCGCTAGAGCAGCATGCTCTGGCCGCGGCCGTGGAACTGCAGCGGGCCGAAAGCGAGATGCGCGGCAGGCGCAGGACGCTTGCCATGCTCGAGACCAGGCAGCGCCTCGCCAGCCGTGAAGCCAGCGGCATCGCAGCGCGCGAAGGAGAGCGCGCGGTGGCGCTGGCAGAGAAGGCCCGGGACCTGAGCGATCTCGTCGAGGAGGTCGGCCGCCAGGGCGAACTGCGCGGGCAGCTCGCCGCCCTGCCCGGCCCGATCATGCGACCGCCCCGGCCAGAGGAAGCACAGGTGATCCAGGCCTCCTCCTTCGTGGCGCTTCCGGAGGGCCTGCCGGGCTATATGCTCCCCGTCACCGGAAGGGTCGTCACCGGCTTTGGCGAGGACGAGCCGGGCCTCAGCCGCTCGCGCGGGCTGACGCTGATGACGCGGGGCAATGCCCAGGCGATCGCGCCGGCGCCGGGCCGGGTCGCCTACGCCGGGCCCTATCGCGGCTACGACCGCATCGTCATCATCGAGCACGACGGCGGCTGGACTTCGCTGGTGACGGGGCTGGCCCGCCTCGATGTCGAGGTCGGCCAGCGCCTCGTCGCCGGCTCGCCGCTCGGGGTCACCGGCCCCGGCCGGCCGCAAGTCCTGGTCGAGCTGCGGCGCGAGGGCGAGCCCGTCAATCCCCTTCAATACGTGCGGTCGCTATGATGCGCCCGCTGCCGCGCCACTGGCGTTTGCCGGAAAGGACCGGTAGAATGGCGAGATATGTCCCAGGCGCGGCTGCGGCCGAAGCCATGAATGATAGGCGGAAAATAGCCCGATGAAGATCACCTCCATCCTCCGCGCCGGCCTGCTGGTCTCCGCCGTCGCGGTCCTGCCCGCGGCCACGGCCGGCCTCGCCGCGGTCGACAGCGCGGTCAATCCGGAGTTCAACAAGCTCTTCGCCATCTATGAGCTGGTGAAGGAGAACTATGTCGATCCGGTCGACGACAACAAGCTGATCAAGGGCGCCATCGACGGCATGCTCACCAGCCTCGACCCGCATTCGAACTATCTCGACGGCCCGTCGCTCCAGCGGCTGGAGACGATGATCGACGGCAATTATTCCGGCCTAGGCCTTTCCGTGATCGAGGACGACGGCGCCGTGAAAGTGATCTCGCCGTTCAAGGGCAGCCCGGCGGAAAAGGCCGGGATCAAGGCCGGCGACTACATCACCCACCTCGACGGCGTGCTCTATTACGAGCGCGACCTGGACGAGGCGGTGTCGAAGATGCGCGGGCCCGCCGGCACCACCATCAAGCTGACGATCTACCGCCCCGGCCGCGACGAGCCTTTCGACGTCACCGTGACGCGCGGCGTGATCGAGCTGGAGCCGGTGACCTGGGAACTCAAGGACGATGTCGGCGTCATCTCCGTCAACGAATTCTCGCGCGATGTCGGCAATGACGTGAACAAGGCGATCGCCGATCTTCGGAAGCAGACGGCGGCCAAGGGCGGAAAGCTCGACGGGCTGGTTCTCGACCTGCGCTCGAACCCGGGCGGATCGCTCGACGAGGCCGTCGCGCTTTCGGACCTCTTCCTCGACAAGGGCACGATCGTCTCCCAGCGGGGCCGGATCGCCAGCGAGAACCAGTTCTACCGCGCCGAAAGCGTGTTCAAGGGCGACGTCGTCAAGGGCATGCCGGTGGTCGTACTGGTCGATGCCGGCTCGGCCTCCGCTTCCGAGATCGTCGCCGGCGCATTGCAGGACCAGCATCGCGCGGTCGTGATGGGAGAGCGGACGTTCGGCAAGGGCTCGGTGCAGTCGTTCATCCAGCTCGACAAGACCAGCGCGGTGAAGCTGACGACGGCGCGCTACTTCACGCCGTCGGGCCATTCGGTGCAGGAAGGCGGCATCGTTCCCGACATCCGGGTGCCGCAGCTTTCCGATCCCGACGCCCGCGCCCGGGCCGAACGCGCGGTGCGCGAGTCCGACCTGCGCGGTCACCTGATCAACGAGGCCTCGCTCGGTGACAAGGAGCTGGAGACCGACAAGATGGACGATCCGCGCTTCAAGGTCTCGGCCGAGGAGCTGAAGAAGAAGGGCATCGACGACTTCCAGCTCGCTTATGCGGTCGACACGCTGCGGCGCACGGCGGGCAAGCCCGCGCTGGCGACTGCCGCGGCTCCCGCTCCTGCCCGCAAGGACTGAGCGAAAAGACATGAGCATTGCCGTTGCCGCACCCTTGCGTGCCGCCCGCATTCTTGCGCTGGCGATCCCGGTCCTGCTGCTGGGCGGCGCATATGTCAGCCAGTACGGGTTCGGCCTTTATCCTTGCGAGATGTGCTGGTGGCAGCGCTACCCGCACATGATCGCGATCCCGTTTGCGCTGCTGGCCTTCTTCTGGCGTCCGGCGGCGCCGCTGGTGGCGGTGGCGGCGCTGGCGATCCTCGTTTCCGGCCTGATCGGCGGTTTCCATGCGGGGGTCGAATACGGCTGGTGGAAAGGCGTGACCGCCTGCACCTCCAGTGCCTTTGCCGAGGGCGGCGATCCGCTGGCGGCGATCATGAACGCGCCGGTGATCCGCTGCGACGTCGCGCCGTGGGATCTGTGGGGTATCTCGCTGGCGGGGTGGAATTTCCTCATCTCGACGATCGGAGCGCTGGCGATCTTCACCCTCGTCGCACGCAATGGCAAAGCGAAGTACAGGTGAGCCGATGACTTCTTCAAGACGTAATGCCCGCATGCTCCGCGTCGACCAGGCCGGCGAATATGGCGCCACCCGGATCTATGCCGGCCAGCTCGCGGTGATGGGCACGCGCGCCCCGCATTCGACGGAGATCGCCGGCATGGCCGAGCAGGAAGAGGCCCACCGCGCCCGTTTCGACGCGATGATCGCGCAGCGCGGTGTCCGCCCCACGCTGCTGCAGCCGGTCTGGTCGGCCGCGGGCTATGCTCTCGGCGCCGCGACTGCCCTGATCGGCCCGAAAGCGGCGATGGCCTGCACTGCCGCGATCGAGACCGAGATCGACCGCCATTACACCGCGCAGCTCAAGGAGCTGGAGAGCGACGAGGACGCGGAGCTGCGCGAGACCATCCGCGAATTCCGCGACGACGAGCGCGAGCACCGCAACGCGGCGATGGCTGCGGGAGCGGAGCGGGCACCTGCCTATCCGCTGCTGTTCAACGCCATCCGGCTGGGCTGCCGGGTCGCGATCCGGCTTTCGGAACGGATCTGACCGGACCTTTGATCGAAATCACCGCTTTGCTCTTCGCTTAACCTACCGTTCAAGCCGGGGCGGGCCTATATCCCGTCTCGAGCGAATTGTTTTCGACTGCATGGAGCATACCGATGGCCCGTCTCCTGACCGCTGCCGCTGCCCTCGCCGCCCTCTCCTCGGGCCTGGCCCTGGCGGCCGCCCCGGCCGCCGCGCAGGATCAGGGCGGGGAAAAGGTGAACCAGGTCATCGTCTATGGCGATGATCCCTGCCCTGCCTCGAGCGAGGAGGAAATTACCGTCTGCGCGCGCAAGCCCGAGTCCGAGCGTTATCGCATTCCCGAGCCGCTGCGGGGCATAGACACCCCGAAGAGCGAGGCCTGGAGCAATCGCGTCGAGGCTTACGAGACGGTCGGCGCTTTCGGTACCCTGAGCTGTTCGCCGGTAGGGCCGGGCGGCTCGCTCGGCTGCACCCAGCAACTGATCGACAGGGCCGCGGCCGAGAAGAAGGGCGGCACCGACGTGAAGTTCGGCGAACTGATCGCCGCCGAGCGTGAAAAGCGCCTCTCGTCGATCGACAAGGAAGCTGCCGAGCAGCAGAGGCGCGTCGAAGCGGCGGAGAAAGCTTATCTCGAGCAGCAGAACCGCCAGCAGGCAGAGCAGGATGCCGCCGAGGACAAGAGCGGCAAGGCGACGGTGCAGACGCCGGTCGAGGAACCGAAGCAGTAGGTTCGCGTCGCCCGGAACGACGAATGATTCACCCGGAGGCGCAGAGATGCCGTGTCATCCGCGAAGCGGCTTTCTCTTTTCGGCTTTGCGTTTGACGCAGCGTGGCTAAGGAAAGCGGTTTTGCCGCATGATGCGACATCTCCGAGCCTCTGCGTGAACTCGTTTCCTGATCTCGCCTGAGCAAACCTGCCGTACTTACCCTCTTATTCCGTCATCCCCGCGAAAGCGTGGGCCCGCTTCTGGCGTGGGCGCAAAACGACCGGTCTGGAAAGCGGGACCCCCCGCTTTCGCGGGGGCGACGGTGAAGGGGTGGGCACAGCGGTGATCTGTTCTTGACATTTAGAACCATTTAGGTTATATGACGAGCCGTCAGTACCAACTGACGCACGGCGGGTGCGCAGGAGCAGTAGGCCACTGCCCGCATGTCACCTGCACCAGCGGCCGGCGACCCCGCAGACAGGGCCGCTGCGCATGCGCGGACATGGCTTTGCCTTCGCACCGGGACGAAACCTCAGCGTCCCTGGCGAAGGGTTGGCGGCAGGGGAGCGAGCCCGCCCCGCCGGCGCCGCGTCCGCCAGGGCCGAGCTGGCGAGACCCTTCCCTCGCCAGCCGTTCGCAGTGAAGAAGCGCCAGCCTGTCGTCTCAGGCACCACACGCCGGCCGCAC
>DATEJH010000059.1:0-11530 GCA_035278205.1 Novosphingobium sp.
GCCGACGGCGGCGCCCAGTTTGTCGGCGAGCGGCATGATGACCTGCTCGAACGTGGCCGAGTCCTTGAGCGCCCGGCCGCCAGAGACGATGATCTTGGCGCTGGTCAATTCAGGGCGCTCCGACTTGGCGACTTCGGCGCCCAGGAAGCTGGACAGTCCCGCATCGCCCGCACCCGCAACGTCCTCGATCGCCGCCGAACCGCCGCTGGGAGCGGCCTTCGCGAAGGCGGTGCCGCGCACGGTGATCACCAGCTTGGCATCCGCGCTCTCGACCGTGGCGATGGCATTGCCGGCATAGATCGGCCGCGTGAAGGTCTTCTCGCCCTCGACCGAGATGATGTCCGATATCTGCATCACGTCGAGCAGGGCGGCAACGCGCGGAGCCACGTTCTTGCCGGTGGTTGTGGCAGGCGCCAGGAAGGCGTCGTGGCTGGCCATCAGATCGGCGACGAGTGGGGCGACATTCTCCGCCAGACCGTGCTGATAGGCGGCGTTGTCGGCAAGATGGACCTTACTCACGCCGTCGATCTGCGCGGCCTGTTCGGCCACTGCGCGGCATCCCGAGCCGGCGACCAGCAAGTGGACTTCGCCGAGCTTGGCGGCGGCAGTGACGGTGGCGAGCGTCGCATCCTTGAGCGACGTGTTGTCGTGTTCGACCCAGACGAGAGTTTTCATCTCACAATTCCTTTCCAACCCCCCGTTCGTGTCGAGCCGCCGAACGGCTCGACACGAACGGGAAGGCGATCCAGAGATCAGGCTACGCCCATTTCCTTGAGCTTGGCGACCAGAGTGTCGACATCGGGCACCTTGATGCCCGCGCTGCGTACCGGCGGCTCGGAGACCTTGAGAGTCTTGAGGCGGGGCGCGATATCGACGCCGAAGTCCGCGGGCGACTTCACGTCGAGCGGCTTCTTCTTCGCCTTCATGATGTTCGGCAGCGAAGCATAGCGCGGTTCGTTGAGGCGCAGGTCGGTGGTGACGATCGCGGGGAGGGCCAGCTTCACGGTCTCGAGACCACCATCGACCTCGCGCGTCACCGAGACGCTGTCACCCTCGATCACAACCTTGCTGGCGAAAGTGCCCTGCGGACGGCCGAGCAGCGCGGCAAGCATCTGGCCGGTCTGGTTCGAATCGTCGTCGATCGCCTGCTTGCCCAGGATCACCAGGCCGGGGTTCTCCTCGGCGACGATCGCCTTGAGGATCTTGGCCACGGCCAGGGGTTCCACCTCGGCATCGGTCTCGACCAGGATGGCGCGGTCGGCGCCCATTGCGAGCGCGGTGCGCAGCGTTTCCTGGGCCTTGGCCGGGCCGACCGAAATCGCGACGATCTCCTCGGCCTTGCCCGCTTCCTTCAGGCGGATCGCTTCCTCTACCGCGATCTCGTCGAAGGGGTTCATACTCATCTTGACGTTGGCAAGGTCAACGCCGGTGCCGTCGGACTTGACCCGCGGCTTCACGTTGTAATCGATCACCCGCTTCACGGGGACGAGGATTTTCATTGCGATCAGTCCTCTCGCTGGCGGCGCGGCCCAGGGCGATACCACTGGTTTAACCGCGCGATTAAATTGGTCGGCGCCGCTATTGCGCCGTCTTTGTCCTGCGTCAAGCCTTCGATGCGGCCATGCCTGCCCTGAACTGCCGGCATATCGTATGCACAGGCGAAGTCGCCCGCGGCCGGCAAAAACAAAACGGCGGGAGGCATGGCCCCCCGCCGCTTCATCGATCTCACCTCGCGGGAAATCCGGTGGAAGCCATCAGGCCGCCTTCTTCACCTCGGCGACGATCTTCTGCGCGGCGTCGCCCAGGTCGTTGGCGGCAACGATCGGCAGGCCCGAGCCCGCCAGGATGTCCTTGCCCTGCTGCACGTTGGTGCCTTCGAGGCGAACCACCAGCGGAACCGAAAGGTTCACGTCCTTGGCCGCAGCAACGATGCCTTCGGCAATGACGTCGCACTTCATGATGCCGCCGAAGATATTGACGAGGATACCCTCGACTGCCGGGTCGGAGAGAATGATCTTGAAAGCCTCGGTCACCTTCTCCTTCGAGGCGCCGCCGCCAACGTCGAGGAAGTTGGCCGGGAAGGCGCCGTTAAGCTTGATGATGTCCATGGTCGCCATGGCCAGGCCGGCGCCATTGACCATGCACCCGATGTTGCCGTCGAGCTTGATGTAGGCGAGGTCGTGCTTGCTGGCCTCGATCTCCGCCGGGTCTTCCTCGGTCTCGTCGCGCAGCGCCATCACGTCGGGGTGGCGGTAGAGCGCGTTCGAATCGAAGCTCATCTTGGTGTCGAGGACGAGCAGCTTGCCGTCCTTGGTCTCGACCAGCGGATTGATCTCCAGCATCGAGCAATCGAGGGCCACGAAAGCCTCGTAGAGCTGCGCGGTCAGCTTCTGCGCCTGCTTGTTGAGGTCACCCGTGAGCTTGAGGCCGAAGGCGACGGCGCGGCCGTGGTGCGGCTTGAAGCCTTCGGCCGGATCGACGGTGATGGTGGTGATCTTCTCGGGCGTCGAGTGGGCGACTTCCTCGATGTCCATGCCGCCTTCCGTCGAGGCGATGATGGCAACGCGGCCGGTCTTGCGGTCGACCAGCATCGACAGGTAGTATTCCTTGTCGATGTCGACGCCGTCGGTCACGTAAAGGCGGTTGACCTGCTTGCCCGCTTCGCCCGTCTGGATCGTTACCAGCGTGTTGCCGAGCATTTCCTTTGCGAAAGCCTCGACTTCCTCGACCGACTTGGCAAGGCGTACGCCGCCCTTGGCGTCAGCCGGCAATTCCTTGAACTTGCCCTTGCCGCGGCCGCCCGCGTGGATCTGGGCCTTCACGACATAGAGCGGCCCGGGCAGCTGCGTGGCGGCGGCAACGGCCTCTTCCACGGTCAGGGCCGGGATACCGGCGGGAATGCCCACGCCATACTTCGCAAGCAGTTCCTTGGCCTGGTATTCGTGAATGTTCATCGCTGAATCGCTTTCTGCTGGAGTTCCTGGGAAAGGCGCGGGGGCAGCCGGTTATTTTTGCGCTGCCGCATAAGCACATCCCCGCCGCCTTGAAAAGTCCCGTTCCCTGCGCAATTTCATAGGCGCATAACAACTCCTTACAGGAACAAAGTTTCCCGACAGATGATTGCTTGCAGATGATAGACCGCGCCAGACTCGAATCGATCGTGCGCGAGGCCGGACACCTCGCCCTTGCCGGATGGCCGGGCGACGGGCACGCCCTTGATCACTGGGAAAAGACGCCCGGAAGCCCGGTGTGCGAGCTCGATCTTGCCGTCGATGCCTTTCTGAAGAAGGAGTTATCGGCGCTGCTCCCCGCCGCCGGCTGGCTCTCCGAAGAGACGGCCGATGCGCCGGCGCGGCTGCAGGACCCGCTCGTCTGGCTGGTCGACCCCATCGACGGGACCCGAGACTTCATCCACGGGCGCGACGGCTGGGCCGTCTCCGTCGCGCTGGTCAGCACCAGCCGGCCGCTGCTCGGCTATCTCTATGCCCCGGCCCGCCGCCGCGGGGAGGGCGGCGAATTCTGGTTCGGCGAGGCGGGAAAAGGAAGCTGGCGCAACGGCACACGGCTGACGGCGAGCCGGCGCGATTCGCTGCCCGGCGCCCGAGTGCCCGCCGCCAAGCTGGCCAGCGAGGATGCCGATCTCGTGACTGTCGGCAAGCCCAACTCCATAGCACTGCGCATGGCGATGGTCGCCGCCGATGAGGCGGACCTGCTGGCGAGCCTGCGCTGGGGCTACGAATGGGACATCGCAGCCGCCGGCCTGATCGCCCGCGAAGCCGGCGCCGCCGTGACCGACGCGTTCGGCCAGCCACTCAACTACAACAAGCAGGACCCGCGGGCTTTCGGCGTTCTGGTCACGTCTTCGGCGCTTCACGGCGATGCCGTGGAGCGGCTGGCCGAACGGGCGCGCAGGTTCTCGGCTTGAGGGGGGTGTAGGGCGCCCTCCGCGTCGCCATCGGCTCGCTCACGACGCTGCGGTCCGGAGGCGCCACTGGCCGCTCCGCCGGCGGGAGCGTCTGGGAATGGGCTTTTTGCGCAAACTCGCGAACCCTGGAAGAAGGGGACGACGCCTCGCGGCGCCGGCCCCTTCCCCCCGATCCCGCGGGTGGTGGACTACTTCGCGGCGTTGACGTCTTCGGTCGTCACCGGGGTGATCTTGATCTCGACGCGCCGGTTGAGCGCGCGGCCTTCGGCCGTCGCGTTGTCCGCGACCGGATGGTTCTCGCCCATGCCCTGCGTCTGGAGGCGCGCCGAGGCGACCCCTCGCGAGATCAGGTAGCGGCCGACGGAATCGGCGCGGCGCTTCGACAGATCCATGTTGTAGGCCTCAGATCCGGTCGAATCGGTGTGGCCATAGACGTCGACCAGGCTGTTCGGATACTGGACCATGCTCTGCGCCACCTTGTCGAGGTTCGCCTGGAACGAGGGGCTGATGGCCGTGGAATCGACGGCGAACGTCACATCCGGCAGGTTGACGAGGATGCCGTTGCCTTCCTGGCTGACGTCGATGCCGGACCCGGCCGTCTGTTCCTTCAGTTCCTTGATCTGCTTGTCCATCTGGTGGCCCACGACGCCGCCGGCGACACCGCCGATGCCCGCGCCGACGATACGCGCGGTCTTGCCGCCGATGACGCTACCGAGCAGATAGCCGAGACCCGCGCCGCCGACTCCGCCGATCGCCGTGCGAGATACCTTGCGTTCACCGGTATTCGGATCGGTCACGCAGGCGGACACGGCCACGAGCGATATCGCCGCGGCGGCGGATGTGAACAGGCGTGATCGTTTCATGGTTGGCCTTTCGCTAGTTTGCCCTGGACGGCACCCGTGTGCGGTTGTGAACATGAACCCGCAATTGCTGCCGCGGACAGAACGTCCATCATCCGCTTGTGTTCCAAAGGAACATTGATTGCAGGCACTTGCACGCGGCGCTTCGCTATTGCCGCAATCTCTGCTAGCTGCGCATTTATTGTGACGCCCTTTCCCTGGACCGACCTTCTCATCATCGCCGGGCTGATCCTGCTCAACGGGCTGTTCTCCATGTCGGAGCTGGCCATCGTCTCGGCCCGGCCCGCGCGGCTCAAGGTCTCCGCTGACAAGGGCAGCAAAGCGGCGCAGACGGCGATCGATCTGGCGACGGACCCGGGCAAGTTCCTTTCGACCGTGCAGATCGGCATCACCCTGATCGGGATCATCGCCGGCGCCTATTCGGGCGCAAGCCTGGGCCAGCCGGTGGGAGACAGGCTGGAGCTGCTCGGCATTTCAGAGCGTTATGCCGGAGAGATCGGCTTTGCTCTTGTCATCATCGCCACGACATACGCCAGCCTCGTCGTCGGCGAGCTCGTGCCCAAGCAGCTTGCGCTGCGGACGGCGGAACCCGTCGCCATCCTCGCGGCGCGGCCGATGGCGCTGCTGGCGCGGGCCATGGCGCCGTTCGTCTGGCTGCTCGACAAGTCGTCGGGGGTGCTGCTGCGCCTGCTTTCAGTGCGCGGCGGCACGCAGGAGCAGCTCACCGCCGAGGAACTGCACATGATCTTCGCCGAGGCTACCCGCTCCGGCGCGATCGACGAGGACGAGCGGGCGATGATGGCCGGCGTCATGCGCCTTGCCGACCGTCCCGTGCGCGAGCTGATGACGCCGCGCAACCAGATCGACTGGATCGACGTCGACGCCGGGGTCGAGAGGCTCCGCGCACGGATTTCCGAATCCCCGCACTCGCTGCTGCCGGTGGTGGTGGAGGACGCGCCCGACCGGGTGCTGGGCATCCTCAAGGTGAAGGAAGTCCTCGCGGCCCTTGTCGACGGCCGCGAAGTGAACATCCGCGCGATGATGAAAAGGGCCGAGGTCATCCCCGACCAGCTCGATGCCATGGACGCCCTGCGCAAGCTGCAGCAGGCCGAAGTGTCGATGGCCATGGTGCACGATGAATACGGCCATCTTGAGGGCGTGGTCACCCCGTCTGACGTGCTGGCCGCGCTGGCCGGGACTTTCGTCAGCCACCAGGATGAAGGCGACGAGCCCATGGTGGTGGAGAGGGAGGACGGCTCGCTGCTGGTCGCCGGTGCGATGCCCGCGGACGCGCTGGCCGATCGGCTGGACATCGCGATGCCTGGGGACCGCGAATTCGCGACCGCCGCCGGTTACGTTCTCGCCGTGCTCAAGAAGGTCCCGCGAGAGGGAGAGTTCTTCTCCGAACAGGGCTGGCGCTTCGAGGTGGTCGACATGGACGGCCTGCGCATCGACAAGCTGCTTGTCGAGCGCGAGGATGACGAGGACGGAGACGACGGTGTAAGCGGCGACGGGTGATTTGAAGGCATCCTCAAGAGATGGTCATCGGAGAAGCTGCCTTCTCCGGTAACGCACATCGTCGCTCCCCGCGAAGCGGGGTCTCGCTTTCTTCGCCGTGCAGTGCACCGCCGCCAGAAACGGCGGCGCCCGCCTCCGCGGGGACGACGAAACTTTATTCACTCAACTCTGCCGATGGGGCCCGTGCGGGCCCGCAGCCCCAACGCAAAAAGGCCGGACTTTCCGCCCGGCCTTTCGTCAATTCCCTTGCTCAGCCGTCACCCGCCGATGGCGGTCTGGGCATCGCGGCCGTCTCCCTGGGGAGCGGCGAGGATGGAGCGGGTCATCTGGCCCTTGGCGACCGCGTAAGTCGCAGGATCGCCCACGGTCGAGCGAATCGCCGGATCGGGCGTGCCCGCCATGCTCAGCACGTTGTTCTCGATGTCGCTGCGGGCCTGGGGACCGCCGAACAGCACGTCCAGCGTCTGCTCCTGCTGGGCGCCTTCGCTGGGACGAGGCTGGCCTTCCCTGGGCGGGCTCAGCGAGAAATCGGGCGGCACGACCAGCGGCGACTGGCGTTGCACCGCGAATTCGTCGGGACGATCGCGGTTGAACAGTCCGGTGCTGCCGCAGCCGGACAGGAGAACGGCACCAGTCGTCACGAGGAAAAGGGCTCCAGCTTTCATCTTGGGCATCAAATCAACTCTCCGGGGCCGTTTCGACCGCTGCATCAGGCTTTTCGCGCGAAAGCAGGGATCGGGCAAGGATAATCAGGACGCCGATCGTAATGGCGGCATCGGCGAGATTGAAGATCAGGAAGGGGCGGAACTGGCCGAAGTGCAAGTCCGCATAATCGATTACGTAGCCGAGCGTCGCGCGGTCGCGGATATTCCCGGCCGCACCGCCCAGAACCATCGAGAGCGCGGCGATGTCCGCCATCCTGCGCTCGCGCAGCAGCCATACGAAGACGAACACCGCGATGGCGCTCGTCATCGCGACCAGCGCCCAGCGCCCTTCCTGCGACCCGGCCGTGAACAGGCCCAGCGACACGCCGTAATTCTGCGTCCAGGTCAGGTTGAAGATCGGCAGGATGTGGATCACCTGGATCTCGCGAAGGTGCAGACCCCCGACGATCCAGGCCTTCAATGCCTGGTCGACAAGGAAGATAACGCCGGCAAGCAGCAGACCGGCAATGCGGTTGCGCACCACGTGGTTCACGCCGACGCCTCCATTGCGCCAACCACGCTCTCGCAGCGGCCGCACAGGGCGCCGTCCTCAAAGACTTCCGGCAGATGCCGCCAGCAGCGGCCGCACTTGTGGTCGGCGGTGGGGGTGACTGTCACCTCGTCGCCCTGCCCGCGCCGCACTGTCGCAGTGATGAACAGCTCGGCCAGGTCGGCTTCGGCCGCGGAGGCCGGGACCGTGACTTCGGCCGCGAGGCTGGAGCCGAGGATCTTGTCCCGGCGCAGCGGCTCGATCGCTTCCGTTACCTTCTCGCGCAGGGCGCGCAGTTCGGCCCACTTGTCCATATCGATCGCTGCCGCGTCCTGGATGACGATCCTGGGCCATTCAAGCAGGTGGACGCTTTCCCCCCCAGGATAACGCGACTGCCAGACTTCCTCGGCCGTGAAGACGAGCACCGGCGCAACGTAGCGGATCAGCGCCTGGAACAGCACGTCCAGCGTCGTGCGATAGGCGCGGCGCTTCGGATCGGAAGGGGCGTCGCAATAGAGGCAGTCCTTGCGGATGTCGAAGAAGAAGGCCGAGAGGTCCTCGTTGCAGAACTCTGCGATCTCGCGGACGTAGGTGTTGAAGTCGTAGGCTTCAATGGCCATGGCCAGCCTGGCGTCGAGCTGCTCGAGCAGCTTGAGCACGTAGCGTTCCAGCTCCGGCATGTCCGCCGGTGCCACGCCTTCGCTGCCGTCGAAGTCCGACAGCGCGCCCAGCATGTAACGGAAGGTGTTGCGGATCTTGCGGTACTGGTCGGCAACCCCTTTCAGGATCTCGTCGCCGATGCGATGGTCCTCGGTATAATCGACCGAGAGCGCCCAGAGGCGGATGATATCGGCGCCGTACTGCTCCATGACCTTGAGCGGATTGACGGTGTTGCCCTTGGACTTGGACATCTTCTCGCCCTTGGCATCCATGGTGAAGCC
Source organism: Novosphingobium sp. (assembly GCA_035278205.1). Taxonomy (GTDB): domain Bacteria; phylum Pseudomonadota; class Alphaproteobacteria; order Sphingomonadales; family Sphingomonadaceae; genus Novosphingobium. The sequence goes on from DATEJH010000059.1 coordinate 8,439, forward strand.
GTGGGTGAGCACCGCCTTGTAGGGCGCATGGCCGCGCGTCGCGCAGCTTTCGAGCAGCGAGGACTGGAACCAGCCGCGATGCTGGTCCGACCCTTCGAGGTAGAGATCGGCGGTCGGGCCGGTGTGGTCCTCCTCGGGAAGCAGGTCCGGCCACTTGCCGCTTTCGAGCACGAAGGCATGCGTCGAGCCCGAATCGAACCAGACGTCGAGAATGTCGGTGACGCGCTCGTAGTCCTCCGCCCGGTGGTTCGGTCCGAGAAACTCCTGCGCCCGTGCGTCGGACCATGCGTCGACGCCGGACTCGCGGATGGCGGTGATGATCCGGCCGTTGACCTCGGCGTCGACGAGGTATTCGCCGGTCTCGCGGTGGACGAAGAGAGTGATGGGCACGCCCCAGGCGCGCTGGCGCGAAAGCACCCAGTCGGGACGCCCTTCCACCATGGCGCCGATGCGGTTGCGGCCCTTGTCGGGCACGAAGCGCGTGTCGGCGATGGCGGCCAGCGCGGCCTCGCGCAGGGTGGGGGAGGCGGAGGGCGCCTCGTCACGCAGATCGACCGCGCCGCCCTCGCCTTCCCAGCGGCGCTCCGCGCGGGTGGTGGAAGGCAGGTGGCCGAGCACTTTGTCCATCGGCACGAACCACTGCGGCGTGCAGCGGAAGATCACCTTGGCCTTGGAGCGCCACGAGTGCGGGTAGGAGTGCCTGTAGTCCGCCGAAGCCGCCAGCAGTCCGCCCGCTTCGCGCAGGTCCGAGCAGATCGGCCCGTCGGGCGCGTTGAACTTCGGATTGATGACCGAACCCTGCCCGCCGAGCCAGAGCCAGTCGGCGCGGTATTTGCCGTCGCCCTCGACCGCGAACTTCGGCCCGATGCCGTGCGCTTTGCAGAGGTCGAAGTCGTCCTCGCCGTGGTCGGGCGCCATGTGGACAAGACCGGTGCCGCTCTCGGTCGTGACGAAGTCTCCGGGCAGGAACGGACGCGGCTCGGCGAAGAACCCGCCGAGGTGGTGCATCGGGTGGCGGGCGACGGTGCCTGCGAGTTGGGAGCCTGTGCCGGACCAGAGGGGCTTGAAAATGTCCTGAGGGACGAACGCGGAGCGCACTCGGAATTCGTCAAAGAGCTTCGCAGCAACAACGACAATGCCTTCCCAGACGCACCTCAGATTTTCGGGCGCTGCCGCCTTGGTGGGGTCGATTAGCTCATGCTGTCGGCCTTTGTGAGCGACGTACTCAACCTCCGGCCCGAACGCCAAAGCCTGGTTCACCGGGATCGTCCAAGGCGTGGTCGTCCAGATCACCGCATGAGCGCCGACCAGTTCCGGGATCGGCGACTCCACGATCTCGAACGCCACGTCGATCTGGGTCGAGACGATGTCCTCGTACTCGACTTCCGCCTCGGCCAGAGCGGTCTTTTCCACCGGGCTCCACATCACCGGCTTGGCGCCGCGGTAGAGCATCTGGTTCTCGGCGAACTTGAGCAGTTCGGAAACGATCGTCGCTTCGGCAGCGAAGTCCATGGTCAGGTAGGGATTGTCCCAATCGCCATTGACGCCGAGACGCTTCAGCTGCTCGCGCTGGACGTTGACCCAATGCGCGGCATAAGCGCGGCATTCGGCGCGAAATTCGTCCGCCGGGACCTCGTCCTTGTTGCGCTTCTTCTTGCGGTACTCTTCCTCGACCTTCCACTCGATGGGCAGGCCGTGGCAGTCCCAGCCGGGCACATAGGGCGCGTCCTTGCCCAGCAGCGTCCGGGTGCGCACCACCATGTCCTTGAGAATGTGGTTGAGGGCATGGCCGATGTGCATGTCGCCATTGGCATAAGGCGGGCCATCATGCAGGATGAACTTTTCCCGCCCGCGGCGCGCCTCCCGCGTCTTCTCGTAGATCCTTTCAGCCTGCCAGCGCGCAAGAATGCCCGGCTCCTTCTGCGGGAGCCCGGCCTTCATGGGAAAATCGGTCTTCGGCAGGAAGACGGTGTCTCTGTAGTCGCGCTGCTCGGTCATGATCGGCGGGCACTAGAGCAAATGTGGGTTTGTTGGAAGGGTTCGGGTGGCGCCAAACAAAGCAAAGGAATTATGCTGTCCGGCCAAGCGCCGGAACTATCCCGCCGCCAGCAGTTCCCGTGCCCGTTCGCAATCCGCCGCGATCTGCGCGGTCAGCGCGTCCAGCGAATCGAACTTCGCCTCCGGCCGCAGGAAGTGATGGAAGGCGACCTCGATCTCCTGCCCGTAAAGATCGCCGGAAAAGTCGAAGAAATGCGGCTCCAGCAGTTCCTTGGGCGGATCGAATTGCGGCCGCACGCCCAGGTTCGCCGCGCCGGGCACTTCGCGGCCGTCGGGCAGGCGCCCGGTCACCGCATAGACGCCGTAGCGGGGGCGCAGATAAGTCCCGAGGTCGATGTTGGCCGTCGGAAAACCGATCTCCCGGCCCAGCTTGTCCCCGTGCTGGACATGCCCGCGAATCGCGAAAGGACGCGTGAGCAGGCGGGCTGCCGTGCCGCAATCGCCCGCCTTGAGGGCTTCGCGGATGCGGCTGGAGCTGATCGGCCCTTCATCGTCATGCACCGGGCCCACCGAACGCACGCCGATGCCGAGCCGGCCGCCGATTTGGCGCAAGAGGGCCGGACTGCCGCCGCGCCCCTTGCCGAAAGTGAAATCCTCGCCGGTGACGACCCCGGCCGCGCCAAGCTGGCCTGCAAGAGTGCTCTCGATCCAGTGTTCCGCCGTCATTCCGGCCATGGCCGCGTCGAAGTGGAAGACCAGCATCGCATCGGCGCCCGCCGCGCCGAACAGTTCCTGCCGCTGGTCGAGCGTGGTCAGCCGGAAGGGCTCGGCATGCGGCTGAAAGTGGCGCATGGGGTGCGGATCGAAAGTGGCGACCACGGCCGGGCGGCCCTCGAGATGGGCCCAGCCGATCGCTTCCCCCACCACCGCCTGATGGCCCTGGTGGAAACCGTCGAAGTTGCCCAGCGCGATAACGGCGCCGCGATATTGCTCGGGAAGGGGATCGCGGTTGTCGAGGCGAATCATGTCTCGCGCTTCCGGCGCAGCAAGGAAGCCCTATCTTCTACCCCTCCGCTTGCGGGAGGGAGAAGGGC
>DATEJH010000060.1:0-10060 GCA_035278205.1 Novosphingobium sp.
GGGAATATCCGCGAGGTCGACGCCATCATCCACGTGCTGCGCTGCTTCTAGAACGACGACATCCAGCACGTCGACAACAAGGTCGATCCCATCGCCGATGCCGAGACGGTGGAAACCGAGCTGCTTCTTTCCGATCTCGAAAGCCTCGAGAAGCGGGTGCCCGCGGCGCAGAAGCGGGCGACCGGCGGCGACAAGGAATCGAAGATTGCCGCTTCGGTCCTCGGGCAGGCGCTCGAACTGCTCCGACAGGGAAAACCCGCTCGCCTGACCGAGCCGAAGGACGACGAGGAAGCGCGCGTGTTCCGCCAGGCCCAGCTCCTTACGGCCAAGCCCGTGCTCTACGTCTGCAACGTCGAGGAGGACTCGGCGGCCGAGGGCAACGCGTTTTCCAGGCGCGTCTTCGAGAAAGCCGCGACCGAAAACGCCACCGCGGTCATCGTGTCGGCCGCGATCGAGGCCGAGCTCGTGGGCATGGAGCCGGATGAGCGCATGGTCTTCCTTGAAGAGATGGGCCTGCACGAAACGGGTCTCGCGCGCATCATCAGGGCAGGCTACGATCTGCTCCATCTGCTGACCTTTTTTACGGTCGGACCGAAGGAAGCCCGCGCCTGGACCGTCCACAAGGGGGCAAAGGCTCCCGAGGCGGCAGGCGAGATCCACTCCGACATGCAGCGCGGCTTCATCCGGGCCGAGACGATCGCCTACGACGACTTTGTCGGGCTCGGCGGCGAAAGCGGGGCGAAGGAAGCCGGAAAACTGCGGCAGGAAGGCAAGGAATACGTCGTGCAGGACGGAGACGTCATGCACTTCAAGTTCAACGTGTAAACCGCCCCCCCGTCTCTGATCGGGTCAAGATCTGCAACTGACGATGCCGTCCGCCATGAATGCCACTCGCTCCTGGGCGTCGTGCAGGACGAGGCGGGCCGGCCAGGAGTCGGGATCGTTGTCGGCGATCTTGTCGGGAAGCCGGACGATGTCCAGCCAGCTCGACAGGCCCACATAGGTCGCCCGGGCCCCTCCTGGAAATTGCGCGCTCGCGGTCTTCGCCGCAAAACGGTTGAGATTGCCGCCGACACGCAGGAATCCGTCGGAAGCATCGCCGAAGAACAGCAGGTTCTTCCCGCCCTCGCGAAAACTGCAGCCGGGGCGGTCGAGTCCGTAGCGGGCGATATCGACTGGCGTGATCGGGTCCGGAATGATCGGCTTGAACGGTTGCCGGCTCATCCGCTCGGCCATGGCGACGTCCAGCGCGTCCTCGGCGGCCTTCTGCGTAGGATCCTCCTTCCCGCAGCCGGCCAGCATCGCGAGAGAAAGGAAAAACGCCAGTGCCTTGCTCGTCATTTTCGCCCGAACAGCTTTTCTATGTCCTGATGAGCGAGTTTAACCCACGTGGGGCGGCCATGGTTGCATTGCCCCGAGCGCGGCGTGCACTCCATTTCACGCAGCAGCGCGTTCATCTCGGCCACCGAGAGCGACCGGCCGGCCCGCACTGATCCATGGCAGGCCATCGTCGCCAGCACGAGGTCGAGCTTTTCGCCCAGCAGCAGCGCGTCGCCGTTCCTGGCAAGGTCATCCGCGAGATCGCGCAGCAGGCCCTGAACATCGGTCTTGCCGAGAACCGAAGGAACCGCGCGCACGAGCATGGCCCCGGGCCCGAAACGCTCGATGACGAGGCCATAACGGCCCATCTCCCCCGCCTTGTCCTCCAGCGCATCGCAGGCGGTTTCCTCCAGTTCGACGACCTCCGGCAGAAGCAGCGCCTGGCTGCGTGTCATCGCCTCCTCGGCGCCCGCGGCCCTGAGGCGTTCGAGAACGAGGCGTTCGTGCGCGGCGTGCTGGTCGACAATGACGAGGCCATCTTCGGCTTCAGCGATGATGTAGGTCCCCGCGACTTGCCCGCGAGCGACGCCGAGGGGGTAGCTTGCCGCCTCGTGAGGCCCATCGATCGCCTGTTCGGCCTTGGCGGCGGGCGGCGTCATCACCTCGGCCTCATACGCCCGCCACGCCACACCCGCTTCGGAGACCCGCGAATCCGATACGCGCCCGGGCGCCGCCGAATACTGACGTCCGAAAAGCGAACCCAGCGAGGGTGCGGCAGCCTCCGTGCGAGGCACTACCGGTTCGACCTGCCAGTTCGCCATTGCGGAGGCCGATGGCGCCTGTGCGCTCCTCTGCCCTGCCCCTTCAAGCGAATGCCGCAGTGCGCTGACAAGGAACCCGCGCACGAAGGCTGGGTCGCGAAATCGCACTTCGGTCTTCGCCGGGTGGACGTTGACGTCGACCTCTTCGGGAGGGACCTCGAGGAACAAGGCCAGCACGGCGTGCCGGTCGCGCGCAAGCATGTCCGAATACGCGCCGCGCACGGCTCCGACCAGCAGCCGATCCTTCACCGGCCGCCCATTCACGAAGAGGTACTGGTGATCGGCGACACCGCGATTGAAGGTCGGCAGGCCGGCCACCCCCGTGAGCCGCGCAGACCCGCGCTCGGCCTCGATCAGCACTCCGTCCTCTGCCAGTTCCCGCGCAACCAGCCGGGCGACGCGCGACGCCAGTTGCTCACGCGGCTGCACCGACAGGACGCGCCGCCCATCGTGCTCCAGCACGAAGCCGACATCGGACCGAGCCATGGCAAGACGCCGCACCACATCCTGGCACGCGGCATATTCCGCTCGCGGCGAGCGCAGGAACTTGCGGCGGGCCGGCACCTTTCCGAACAGGTTTTCAACGCGGATGCGTGTGCCCGGCGGAAGCGCTGCAGGACCATCGCCCACCACTTCACCATGATCGACGATTCGCTTCCAGCCATCGCCATCGCCAGCGCCCGATCCCGGGGCCATCGAAGGACGACTCTCGATCGTCAACCGGGCGACCGAAGCGATCGACGGCAGCGCCTCGCCCCTGAAGCCGAGCGTCGCCACCTGCTCGATCCTTTCATCGGGCAGCTTCGATGTCGCGTGCCGCTCCAGCGCCAGGGCGATTTCATCCGGCCGCATCCCGCAGCCGTCGTCGATCACCTCGATCAGGTCCAGGCCGCCCGAGGCGATCCGTACCGTAACCTGGCTCGCCCCAGCATCGATGGCATTCTCGACAAGTTCCTTGAGCGCCGACGCCGGCCGCTCGACCACTTCGCCCGCGGCAATCCGGTTGATGAGATGTTCGGGAAGGCGGCGAATGGTCGGCATGGGAGAAGCCTAGCGGTGAAACGCTGTCAGTTCGAGGTGGACGCGCAAGAAATCCCACGGGAATTCCGCACAAAATTTTGGCATTTCGGGAATCGATGGTTTAAGGGACGCCTTCCATTCCAACCCGCCTGTCAGCCGATCCCCGCTCCGATCGGCAACCGACTGGAAAGACAACGGATATCTGATGGCCTCGCCCCTCTCGCGATTCTTCAAATTCGGCTCCCAGAACATGGCGATCGACCTTGGGACCGCCAACACGCTAGTCTACGTGCAGGACCGCGGAATCGTGCTGAACGAGCCATCGGTCGTGGCCATCGAGACACTGAACGGCGTGAAGAAGGTCAAGGCTGTTGGCGACGACGCGAAGATGATGATGGGCAAGACGCCCGACAACATCGAAGCCATCCGTCCACTGCGCGATGGCGTCATCGCCGATATCGAAATCGCGGAAGAAATGATCAAGCACTTCATCCGCAAGGTGCACGGCAAGAAGAACCTGTTCCGATATCCTGAAATCGTGATCTGCGTGCCCTCGGGCTCGACTTCGGTTGAACGCCGCGCGATCCGCGACGCGGCCTCGAATGCCGGGGCCAGCCAGGTCTACCTGATTCTCGAGCCCATGGCCGCGGCCATCGGCGCCGACATGCCCGTGACCGAACCGGTCGGCTCGATGGTCGTCGATATCGGCGGCGGCACGACCGAAGTCGCGGTGCTCTCGCTGCGCGGCCTGGCCTACACCACCTCGGTGCGCGTGGGCGGCGACAAGATGGACGATGCGATCGTCTCCTACGTGCGCCGACACCACAACCTGCTGATCGGCGAAGCCACTGCAGAGCGGATCAAGAAGGATTACGGCATCGCGACCATGCCTGCCGACGGCATAGGCGAGACGATCCACATCAAGGGCCGCGACCTCGTGAACGGCGTTCCGAAGGAAATTACCATCACCCAGGCCAATGTCGCAGAGGCGCTGGCCGAGCCGATCGGTGCCATCATCGAAGGCGTGCGCATCGCGCTTGAAAACACCGCGCCGGAACTGGCTGCGGACATCGTCGACCAGGGCATCGTTCTGACCGGCGGCGGCGCACTGATCCAGGGCCTCGACGATTACCTTCGCGAAGAGACCGGCCTGCCCGTCAGCGTTGCCGAAGATCCGCTGTCCTGTGTCGCACTCGGCACCGGCCGGGCGATGGAGGATCCGATCTATCGCGGCGTGCTGATGTCCGCCTGAGCTGTCGAAAGGGGCGGCCCGGTCGACGAAGCGCCGGCCGTTCGGTTGAAGGAGTGCATGGCGCATGGCGCCGCCAGCAAATCGGCGCTCCGGATTTTCCCGAAGAGCGCAATATACGACCTTTTTCAGTTACACCGCAGGCGTGCTGGGCGTCCTGGCGGGGTTGGGACTGGTCGTGATCTCCATCGTCAATCCCGGTGCTTTTGCGTCCCTTCGCGGGGCTGCGGCCGATGCCACGGAGCCTGCCGCGAAGGCGACCGCGGGCGGGCGGGCGGTCGGCAGGGACGTGCTGAGCAGCATCGGCGGCTTTTTCCAGATGGGCAGCGAACACGCGCGCCTCGAACGCGAACTGGCGGAAGCGAAAGTGCGCCTGGTCGAGGCGCAGGCGATCAAGGCGGAAAACAGCCGGCTCAAGGATCTGCTCGGCCTCACGAAGACCGACGAAGGCACGGTCGCTGTGGCGCGTCTTACCAGTTCCACCAGCGCCAGCACGCGGCGCTATGCGACGATCGACGCCGGCCGCGACAAAGGCATCGCACAGGGCATGCCGATCCGTTCGAAACTCGGGCTGGTGGGCCGCGTTCTGGAGGTTGGCGGTTCGACCTCGCGCGTGCTCCTGATCACCGATACCGAAAGCGTCGTACCCGTCAGGCGATCCACTGATGGTGTTCCCGGATTTGCGCAGGGCAACGGCGACGGAACCTTGCGCATTCGCCTGATAAATCTCGGCCTCAACCCCCTCAGGAAGGGAGATGTGATGGTCACCTCAGGCTCGGGCGGGCTCTACCGCCCAGGGACGCCGATGGCGGTACTGACCGAAATCCTGCGTGATGGCGCAATAGCAAGGGTACTCAGCGATCCCTCGGATACGGACTACGTTCTCGTAGAGAAAGTCTGGTCGCCCGCGCCTCCGCCCTTGCCGCAGCCCGCGAGCCGCGAGAACTCGAAGGGATGATGAAGGGACGCCGCACCGCCCCGCCCCGCTCGCGTATCAACCGGGCCCCCTCTCCGCTGGTGGCACGTTTGCTGCCCGGGCTGACAATCATGCTGGCATCGCTGCTGCCAGGCTGGATCATGATCGCTTCGGCCCCGGCCCTGCCGCCGCTCGGCTTTCTGCTTTTCGTCTGCTGGCAGCAACTGCGGCCGGGTCTTTTGCCCATTTGGGCAGGACTGCCCCTTGGCCTCTTCGACGACCTCTTTTCCGGACAGCCCTTCGGCTCGGCAGTACTGCTCTGGTCGGCTTCGGCCATCGTCCTCGAGATCATCGAAACGCGACTGCCCTGGCGCAATTTCCTTACCGAGTGGCTGGTGGCGATCGGCCTGACAGTGGCCTATAGTGTGTTCAGCCTTGCCCTCGCGAACATCGCCGGGGCCGCTGCCCCGCTTCGTGTCATTGTGCCGCAGATCGTGATTTCCGTGCTTTCCTATCCGCTGCTCGGGCTGGTTGTCGCCAGGCTGGACCGCCTTCGGCTCACGCCGCTTAGGGTCGTGCGATGAAGTTTCGCTTCAAGCGCCATGTCAGCATGGCGACCCTGCGCAACAGTTTCGACCGGCGCAGCGTCGTCCTGGGAGCGATGCAGGGCGGCGTCGGGGTACTCCTTGCCGCGCGGCTCGGCTACCTGGCGGTCGCTCAGAACGAGAAGTACAAGCTTGAGGCTGAAAGCAATCGCGTAAACCTCTCGCTCATTCCGCCGCGGCGGGGCTGGATACTGGACCGGCATGGCACCCCGCTGGCCTCCAACCGCGCGGATTTTCGCGTCGATGCGATCCCTGCGCAGACGACTGATATCACACAAGAGATCAACACGGTCGCGCAACTGCTCCAGCTCGATCCGGTCCAGCGCCAGGACCTCGGCGATAAGATCGAGAAGGCTCGCAGTTTTGCCGCGGTGGAAGTCGCTTCAGGGCTCGACTGGGACCGCTTCGCCGCGGTCAGCGTCCGATTGCCGGACCTGCCGGGAATCATCACCCAGCGCGGCTTCTCGCGGGACTATCCTACCGGCCCCTCGGTTGCCCATCTCATCGGCTATGTCGGACCCGCGTCGACCGAAGAGTATGAAAAGGATCGCGATCCTCTGCTCATCACGCCGGGCTACAAAGTGGGCAAGGACGGCCTTGAAAAGGTCTTCGAAAAGGAATTGCGCGGAACGCCCGGCGCGCGCAGGGCGGAAGTCACTGCTTCCGGCCGCATCGTGCGCGAACTTGAAACGCGCGAGGACATTCCCGGCCAGGCCATCAAGCTGACCATCGACGGCGGACTGCAGGACTATGCCGCGCGCAGGATCGGCCTTCAATCCGCCGCAGTCGTCGTGATCGACTGCCTCACCGGCGGCGTCCTGGCACTTTGTTCGATGCCGGCCTTCGATCCCAACAGCTTTGCCGATGGGATCGGCCGCCTCGAATGGAAAATGCTTAACGAGGATGACCACGTTCCGCTGCTCAACAAGGCGCTGCGCGGCTTGTACCCGCCCGGGTCGACGATGAAACCGATGGCGAGCCTAGCGCTGCAGATCCACGGCGTCTCTCCTGACGAACATGTCCTCTGTCCCGGCGGCTATCGGCTCGGGAGGCGGTTCTTCCGCTGCGACGCGGTGCACGGCTCAGTGGACATGCGCGGCGCCATCGAGCACAGCTGCAACACCTATTTCTGGAGCATGGCGCACCGCGTCGGCTATGATGCGATCGCGCCCGTCGCGCGCCTGCTCGGGTTAGGTCAGGAATTCGATCTGCCGGTCGCGCAGCAACGCTACGGCACCATTCCCGATGCGGCCTGGAAAATGCGCCGCTATAATCAGGAATGGACCGCGGCGGATTCGCTCAATGCGTCGATCGGTCAGGGCTATGTCTCCGTCTCGCCATTCCAGCTTGCGGTAATGACGGCGCGGATTGCCAGCGGGCGCAACCTTCAACCCTCGCTACTGTATGGGCATCCCAAACCGCTGGGGACGCCGCTGCCGTTCACGCCCGAGCAGCTTGCGGTCACGCACGACGGAATGTTCCGAGTGGTCAATGGCTCGGGCACCGCGCGCGCCAGCCAGATCGACATCGGCGGCGTCCACATGGCCGGGAAGACGGGCACCGCGCAAGTGCGCGCTATGATCTCTCGCGGGCATGTGGCGGACTGGAAATCGCGCGATCACTCGCTTTTCATCTGCTATGCGCCGACCGACGCGCCCCGCTACGCGATGTCGGTCGTGGTGGAACATGGCGGGTTCGGCGCCAGTGCTGCCGCTCCGATCGCCAGGGATGTCATGACCTATCTGTTCGATCCGGGCAAGGCGTGGGACACGTTGCTGGCGCTGGAGAAGGAGTGGGGCGGTACTCCCAAGCAGCGGCTCGACGCCCGTTATCAGACTTATGTCTCGCAATATGGCGTCAGTGCCCCGAAGGTATCGAGCGAGGATGTGACGCGGGGGGCTCAAGGGGCTGACCAGACGCAGCAGCAGTCTCAGACGACGGTCAACGAAGCGCAGTCTCCCCGACCCGAGCCGACGCCCACCAACAGTGCCGGCGCGCCCGGGGCTGCCGGCGCGCCCTCCCCCTCCCCCCATGATGGATCAGGCAGATGAGCCGCTCGATCGTTCCCGACGCGGTCGCGCGCCAGCCTTGGCAGATGATCATCCCGCTATGCGCCCTCGTCTCGCTAGGCGCCGCCGTGCTCTATTCGGCAGCCGGAGGCCACCTGCAGCCCTACGCGCTCAGCCATGTGATCCGGTTCGTCGTGTTTCTCGCGATGGCCATCGGGATCTCCAATTTCGGCCGCAATTTCTTCCGCGCTGCCGCCTACCCGGTCTACGGCGTGACCTGCGTGCTGCTGGTGCTGGTCGAAGCGGTCGGCGCCATCGGCGGCGGCAGCCAGCGATGGTTGAACCTCGGGTTCATGACCCTGCAGCCATCTGAGTTGATGAAGCCCGCCATCGTGCTGGTACTGGCCAGATTCTACGAAGCGCTGCCCGCATCGATGACGGGCAGCTGGCGCGGGCTGATCCCGGCCGGAGTGCTGATCGGAATTCCGGCCGCTCTCGTCGTCCTCCAGCCGGACCTCGGCACGGCTCTGGCAATCTGCTTCGGAGGGGCGGTTATGATGTTTCTTGCCGGTCTACCCTTGCGCTGGTTCATCGGAGCGGGCGCCGCCGGCGCCGTCGGTGCTCCGGTCGCGTTCTTCACTCTGCTGCACGATTACCAGCGCAATCGCGTGCTCACTTTTCTTGATCCCGAGGCGGACCCGCTCGGTACCGGCTACCACATAACGCAGTCGAAGATCGCCATCGGTTCCGGCGGCGTCTTCGGCAAAGGCTTCGGCAACGGATCGCAGAGCCATCTGCAGTATCTGCCCGAGCCGCACACCGACTTCGTCTTCGCGACGATGGCCGAGGAATGGGGTATGGTCGGCGGCTTCTTCGTGCTGATGGTTTTCGGCATCGTACTGAGGTGGGGCCTGAAAGTGGCGCGCAAGTCTCCGGATCGGTTCTCAAGCCTGCTGGCGGCAGGGATGACGGCCACGATCTTCTTCTATGTCGCGATCAATCTGATGATGGTTATGGGTCTTGCCCCCGTGGTCGGAATTCCTCTGCCCTTCATGAGCCACGGGGGCACCTCGATGCTCACCAACATGATCTGCATAGGCACGATCATGGCTGTAAACCGCTGGAATCAGAGGCCGGGATCTTTCTCCTGAGCTGTTGAAACTTTCCCCTTCAAATCCGCGAAACAGGCGCTATACGGACCGCTCCGCCGCCGAATCGGCGGGGCTGAAAGGCCCTTTCCAAGGCAGGCGTGGACGCATAGCTCAGTTGGTAGAGCAGCTGACTCTTAATCAGCGGGTCCTAGGTTCGAGCCCTAGTGCGTCCACCACTTTCCTCCGTTAAATCAATAACTTACATGGCCTGGAATTTGGGTCGAGGCGATATGTCGTCGCGCTAGGTAGCAGCCTAGGTAGCACGGCCAGCTGTCGAATAATTTTTCCGTTGCGGCTGAACGGGAGAATCGTGGCCTCGAAATGACCCACTTGGCTGACGGCACGGAGGGCAGGAAGAACTGCGGCGGGTCGAACACAGATCTTGGCACCTGGGGGTGACATGGTTCGCCGACCTATGGCTGAAATTTGAGACGCAGAGCTTCGGCATGCGCCTTTACCGCAGGGGGTGCGGTCGGCACAGCAAAGTGATCCAGCCAGTCAGCCCAACTCGTCGCAGCGAACCGGACACGCGCGCCGCGCACCGCGGTTGCGAAGCACTCGATTTCCGCACGGTGCTCTGAACAAGCAGAGGCAAGGACACGTGCAGGCTCGGCGTAGAGATACAGCAAGACCGGCGATCGGTTGACCCGCTTGGCTTCTGCCGAGAGCCCAAAAGCGTGCTTCACGAGCTGCGCTGCGTCTAGGTAGCGATAGGAGAGCGGATTCCCACGCAGAGAATCCCGCATGGCCAGCCAAGGCTCCATTGCTTCACCCCAAACATCTCGATCATACGCTTGGGCGAGCACGGCCTGCTTCCTATCGCGAAATGGCTCGTATCGTTTGGACTCCACCCCGATGAGATGGGTTTGGGTCACAACGGCGGCATCAAGCCAAGGGTGACGGCCGCCCTGCCAAGGAAAGCGCATCTGGCGTTCAATCTCGACCGAGGCGGCTGGCCATTTGATGTCA
>DATEJH010000061.1:0-33356 GCA_035278205.1 Novosphingobium sp.
AACAGGCCTGAGGCAGGGCCTGTCATGAGCTTGCCTGCGGTGCAGGCGCTGTTGGCGTGGACCACGACTGACCGTCGCGCCCCGGCCCGCAACGCCGGCCCGATAGACCGGCGGAGCGTGTACAGCGCCCCACCGGATGGCCGGGCATATAACCTAAACGGTTCTATTTGTCAAGAACAATGCGCCACTCGGACATGAGGTAGGATCCGCAAGATGGGCCAACTCGCGGCAAAGACCGATACAGCCGCAGGAGTAAAAAATGGCCGGGGTCCAGGTTAGGTCACTGGGAGAGAGAGCGCGACCCCGGCCGAGGTGCAGGATGAAAGCGGCGTCCCATGACAAACGCCGCTTCGGGCTTGACCAGGAGCGCAAGCCGCGTAACAGTGGCTAATGATAATCATTCGCAAATGCAAGCCCGGAGTTCCATGATGTATCAATACGTCGACCGCCCTTTGAGCACTCTCGACGAAGGGTGCCGCTTCCTCGTCTGGTCGATGCGGGCCTGGGTCACGGCGATCGGCCGCAAGCGGTGCCCGGCGCAGACGCTCGCCCCCGCCTTTGCTCGCTGGCGGATGATCGGTGCTCTCCAGCCCTTTCACCGCGCCATGCTGCTGTTCAATCGCGATGCGCTGGAGACCTTCGGATTCTGCCCCATGGCCTGCGACCATGTTTCCGAGCATGAGGCGATGATTCTGGAACTCGTCACTTCGCTGCGCGACCGGGGGCCTGGCCAGACGCGCGCCACGCTCGAACTTCTGCTTGTCGAAGACAGCGTCGGCCAGGTGCTCGAAATGCTCGCGAAGCTCGGCGCCGCCATGGCCGTTGCCGGGATATTCCCGCAGGAGCCGGTGGCACCGCGCACCGGTGACCGCTGACCGGCGGCCGCCCGGAGCTGGCATGACTCAAGCACCTGCGCCGCCGAAAGGCTCCTTCGAGTCTCGTGCCAGCGCACGAGACTCATCCATGCCCTCGCGCTCTCTCGGAAAATGCAGGGCACACGGCTGGCAGCCGACGTCGCGATTGTCGCCGAACTGTCATCGTGGCATGCTTCTAGGGGCCGGATTGACTCAGTCGAATTGACTCAGGCGGCCGAGCCGATGCGGCTCTCGTGACGAAAAAAGGAAGACATGCTCCAAGCAGGCGAATCGTTCGAATCCTGGGAAAGCTGCGACGCGTCGGAGCTGGCCGCACTGCCTGCGCGCTATTTCAATCGGGAACAGAGCTGGCTGGCGTTCAACGAACGCGTTCTCGCCGAAGCGACCAATCCCAACTACCCGCTGCTCGAACGCCTGCGCTTCCTTTCGATTTCCGGCAGCAACCTCGACGAATTCCTGATGGTGCGCGTAGCCGGCATTGCCGGGCAGGTGCGCCGCCAGATCGAGGAGATCTCGATCGACGGCCTGACGCCGTCCCAAGCTCTTGCCGCCATCCACGAGAAAGTGCTCGAGCTGGAAGCCGTCCAGCAGCAGGCCTGGACCGAGCTCAAGGACCTGCTCGCCAACGCCGGCGTCCGCGTCGTCGGCGAGGAGAAGCTGGACTGCGATCGGGAGACCTGGCTCGCCGACTACTTCCTCAGCCATATCATGCCGGTCATCACGCCCCAGGCGATCGACCCGGCGCACCCGTTCCCCTTCGTCCCCAACCAGGGCATCGGCGTGATGTTCTCGCTGACGCGCATCGCCGACGATTCGCCGGTCATGGAGATGGTGCTGATCCCCTCCACCCTGCCCCGCTTCGTTCGCATGCCCGGAGAGGAAGCGGCGTGGGTCTCGATCGAGGACCTGATCTGCCGCAATGCCGACCAGATCTTCCCCGGCTTCCGCGTGAACGGGCACGGCGTGTTCCGCATCCTGCGCGACAGCGACATCGAGATCGAGGAGGATGCCGAGGACCTCGTGCGCTATTACCGCACCGCCATCCAGCGGCGGCGGCGCGGCCTCGTCATCGTCCTGCAGCTCCAGGGCAAGTTCGATCCCTCGGCCGAAGACCTGCTGCGCAACCAGCTCGGTCTCGATCGCGCCCTGATCATGAAGACCGAGGGACTGATCGGCTTCTCCGGCCTCGCCGCGATCTGCGAGGAGGACCGACCCGAGCTGAAGTTCGAGCCTTACTCGCCCCGCTATCCCGAGCGCATCCTCGAGCATGACGGCGATATCTTCGCCGCCATCCGCGAGAAGGACATCGTGATCCAGCACCCTTACGAAAGCTTCGAGGTGGTGATCGATTTCCTGCGCCAGGCCGCGCAGGACCCGGACGTGGTGGCGATCAAGCAGACGCTCTATCGCGCCGGCAAGCAGTCCGGCATCATCGCGGCGCTGATCGCGGCGGCCGAGGCAGGCAAGTCGGTCACCGCCGTGGTCGAGCTGAAGGCGCGTTTCGACGAGGAGCAGAACCTGCTCTGGGCCAGCCAGCTCGAACGCGCAGGCGTGCAGGTGATCTACGGCTTCGTCGACTGGAAGACGCACGCCAAGATTTCGATGGTGGTGCGCCGCGAGGGCGAAGGCTACCGCTCTTACTGCCACTTCGGCACCGGCAATTATCACCCGGTCACCGCGCGCATCTATACCGACCTGTCCTATTTCACGACCGAGCCGGCGGCCGGCCGCGACGCGGTGCGGCTGTTCAACTTCATCACCGGTTATGTCGAGCCCACCGCCACCGAAGTGCTGGCGATCTCTCCGATCTCGCTGCGTTCGCGGCTCTACGATTGCATCGGCGCCGAGATCGCCAACGCCCAGGCTGGTAAGCCGGCCGCGATCTGGGCCAAGATGAACTCACTGACCGACCCGGACCTGATCGACCGCCTTTATGCAGCGAGCCGGGCGGGGGTGGAGATCATGCTGGTGGTGCGCGGCATCTGCTGCCTGCGCCCGGGGATCGCCGGCCTTTCCGAGCACATCACCGTCAAGTCGATCATCGGCCGTTTCCTCGAGCACTGCCGCATCTGGGCATTCGCCAACGGCTCCGGAATGCCTCACCGCGGCGCCCATGTGTTCATCACCTCGGCCGACGGGATGAGCCGCAATCTCGACCGCCGCGTCGAAGTCATGGTGCCGATGCGCAACAAGACGGTGCACGACCAGGTGCTCGACCAAGTCATGCTCGCCAACCTGCTCGACACCGAGCAGAGCTGGATGCTCAAGCCCGACGGGCACTACGAGCGCGTCGGCGAAAGCGACAACCCCTTCAATCTCCACCGCTATTTCATGACCAACCCGTCGCTGTCGGGCCGCGGCGCGTCGCTTGCCAGTGGACGGAAGGTGCCAAAGCTCTCGCTTAGGCGCGGCAATATCTGACATAGGGGCTTCGGGAACCCCGGGGCCATGCGAGTCGTCGAACCAGAATGAAGGGCATCAGCCATTCGAGCGACAAGCGCGCCATCATCGACATCGGGTCGAACTCGGTGCGTTTGGTCGTGTACAACGGACCCCCGCGGGCGCCGGTCGTCATCCTCAACGAGAAAGTGAACGCGCGCCTCGGCAAGGATCTCGACAAGACCGGGGCGATCTCGGGCAAGTCGATGGAAACCGCGCTTTCCGCCCTCGCCCGCTTCGCGGAACTGTTGCGGCTGATGGAGGTGGACGACATCGAGTGCGTCGCCACCGCCGCCGCGCGCGATGCTTCCAACGGGCCCCAGTTCCTGGAGGCGGTGCGCCGCTTCGGCCTTTCGCCCCGCCTGCTTTCGGGCGAGGAAGAAGCGCGGACCAGCGCCACCGGCGTGATCGCCGCATTCCCCGGCGCGAAAGGCATCGCCGCCGACCTTGGCGGCGGCAGCCTGGAACTGGTCGAGATCGATGGCGAGGTGCGTCCCAACGGCATAACCCTGCCCTTCGGCACGCTGCGCCTGCCGGAACTGCGCGCCGCCGGTCCGGACAGGTTCGCCGCCGTGGTCCGCGACGCGCTGGCCAAGCGCAAGTGGAACCGGGGCCGGGGCCTGCCGCTCTACATCGTGGGCGGTTCATGGCGGGCGCTCGCGCTGCAGGCGATGCGCGTGATCGGCTGGCCGCTCGACGATCCTCACGATTTCGAGATTTCCGCCCCGGAAGCGCTGCAGCTTTGCCGGGCTTTCGAGAAAGGCAAGCTGCGCAAGGCCGATCCGCGCATTACGCCGGCCCGCATGGCGACGCTGCCTGATGCCGCCGCGCTGCTGGCCCAGATCGTCGAGAGGCTGGGGCCGTCGCGGCTGATCTTCTCGTCCTGGGGCCTGCGCGAAGGGCTGCTCTACCAGCAGCTTTCCGAGGAACTGAAGGCGGAGGATCCGATGCTTGCAAGTGTCGCCGGCTTCGCCCGCACCACTTTCACCTCGCCCAACACAGCCGCCGCCATCGTCCAATGGACCGCGCCGGTGTGCAGCGATGCCCCCGCCGAGGGCAACCTGCGCCAGGCCTCCACCCTTCTTGCCCTGTCGGCCATGCGTACCGAGCCGAACCTGCGCACCGAGGAGGCAATGACCTGGGCGCTGCGCAAACGCTGGATCGGCCTCGACAAGCGCGGGCGCGGCATGATGGCGATGACGATCTTCGCCAATTCGGGACTGACGGAGGTTCCAGCCCAGTTCTACAAGCTGGCGGACAAGGCGGACCTCGCCCGCGCCGTTGCCTGGGGCCTCGCGGTGCGCTTGTCCCGGCGGCTGACTGGCTGCACGCAAGCCGCCCTGGCGCATAGCTCGCTCGCGATCGAGAAAGGGCGCCTGGTGCTGTCGCTGGATGAAACCGTGCGGGCGCTCTACAGCGCCGGGAATGCCAAGGACCTCAAGGCACTGGCCGAATGGCTCCGTCTTGAACCCGATGTTCGACTGATCGGCGGCGAGCCGAAGCGGGCGTTGGCGGCGAGTTGAACGCGCTCACCGGAATTCGGCACCACACCCGCTCACCCTCGGGGTGAGTGGCTCTGTTCCTGCCTTTCCTATTCCACCAGCGTCGGGCTTTCGGCGATCATGCTGATGCCGCGCTTGCCTTCGCGGCGGTCAAGCTGGACGACGATGTCGATCACCGACGCAGCATATTCGAGCGTCTCGCGACGCGTGAGGCCGATGCCGGTCTGCATCGACATCAGCGCGATCTGCTCGAGCGCGCCGCGCGGGGAATTGGCATGGACGGTCGAGAACGAGCCCGGGTGGCCGGTGTTGATCGCGCGCAGGAAGCTGACCGTCTCGTTGCCGCGCAATTCGCCGAGTACGATGCGGTCCGGGCGCAGGCGGAGCGCCGCCTGCAGCAGGTCGTTGGCCGAGACCCTGGCCTCGCCCAGCTCGCCCTTCACCGCGATGAGACCCACGCCGTTGGCGCCCGGCAAGTGCAGTTCCGCAGTGTCCTCGACAAGCACGACACGTTCGTGTGCCGGGATTTCCGAAAGCATGGCGTTGAGGAAGGTCGTCTTGCCGGTCGAGGTGCCGCCGGAAATCAGGATCGTGCGGCGGCGGCGGATGGCCTCGCGCAGGAAGGCGATCGGCTCGGCCAAAGGGTCGGGCATCGGCTCTTCCGCCGGCGTGGCGATCGGGCCCCGGTCATAAGCGTCGAGCGGCAGTTCGAGCAGGCGGTGGCGGCGGATCGCCAGCGCCCAGTTGGCCCGCGTCGCCGGCGGACCGACAAGCTGGATACGCGCGCCGCTTTGGCCGCCGTAAGCCGGCAGCGTCGCCGAAAGCAGCGGGTGCTCGCGATTGATGCCCTGATGGCTGATCCGCGCCACCTGCTCGGCGAGACGCTGGAGCAGGCGGTTGTCCATCTCCGGCAGGCGGATGCGCTGCATCCCCGGATGGGCGGTGTCCTCGATCCAGACTTCGCCCGGCCGGTTGACGAGGATTTCGGTCACCGTCTCGCGATCGAGCCACTGGCGCAGCGGCTCCAGATAAGCGTCGAGATAGACGCTGCGCGGAAGCTGCGGATCAAGTTCCGCCTCGGGCGCTAAGTCAGCCATCGGCGGCCCGCGATCGGGCTGGAGTGAAAGGATTTCGGCCATGCCCGGTCACTGGACTTCGCTGAAATCCAGGTCCTTGGCAGTGAAGACGCGGATCGGCTCGCCCTGGCGCACCCGGATCGTCGGGCCGATCTGCGAACCGCTCTGCACTGCCGTCGCCGCCGCCGATTGGCCCCCGCCGATCACCACGTTGGCACCGCCGGTCGCCACCGTGGAAAGTCCGCCGACGACCGAAAGCAGCATTGCCGAGCCGAAGCGTTCGAAGAAGTGGCTGTTGACCTTGCCCGGCAGGCCCGTTTCGCCGCCGAAGGCGATTGCCGGCGAGCCGATGTTCACCGAGACGCCGTCGGGACGGATCACGCGGCTCCAGATCACGTAGGCACGCTTCTGGCCCGCCGTGAGGCCGCTCTTGTATTGGCCGATCAGGCGCGAGGAGCGCGGAATGAGGACGTGCTTGCCGTCGAAGCTGCGCACGTCGGCGCTGACGATCGCGCGCACGTAGCCCGGGACATCGGTATCGATCGCGGTCTCCAGCACGGCCGGAATCAGCGTGCCCTGCGTCACGGTCGTGGCCGGGTCGAACGAGCGGGCGGCCGCGGCCGTCGTGCCGGTGCCGCCGATGCGGGCGGCGAAATCGTCGTTGGCGTTACCCGGGCCCTTCGCATCGCCCGCGGGCCCCGCCGGTGCAGCGGCGCTCCCGCTCGAGGCGTCGAAGACCACGGTCGGGCTGGCATAGGGGTTCGAGGCAGGCGCGGCGGCCGGGTTTTCCGCAGGCGGCGCTGCAAGTACCGGTTGGGGCGCCGGCGCCGACGCGGGCGGCGCAGGCACGGCGGCAGGCGCCTGCGTCGGCACGGCCTGCGGCGCGGGCGGAAGCGGGACCTCGACCGGGCTGGCCGGGGCAAGACCCTGCCTGTTAGAACCCTTGCGCGCCGCGTCCATCGACCACAGCGTGACGCCGCCCAGCGCCGCAACGATCAGAACGCCAGCGGCAAGGCCTAGGCCGTCGCCCTTTTTGCGCTGGCTCACCTGGGGCAGGACATTGCGCGTCGCCAGGTCGATGACCTGTGCGCCTTCGCCCTCGCGCGGATCGTCGCGTGTAGGATCAAGGCGTTCGCGCAGGGAAGAATTGGGCGCCATGTCTCAGTTCCCCTTTGAATTCGCGCCGGACGAGGCGTCATTTGCGGCCATGGCCGTGCCTGCGCGAGCGGCATCGTCGCGCAGGTTTTCCAGTTCGGCCGATGCCTTGCCGGCGCGCAGGATGATCAGCTTCGGCACGTCCGGAAGCACGATGGTCGAACCTCGGACAGCGTAATTGACCGGGCCTTCATCGCCCTTTTCGTTCTTTATGAGGATGGCCGGGACCGGCGTCTTCTCAGGCCAGAGCAAATAAGTCTGCTCGCCGTCGTCGTAAACCCGGGTCGGCTGCAGCTTCCCGGATCCGGACCGCTTCCACGCGAAGTTCAGCATCGCCGGATCGGAAGGAACGGCCGTGGGATCGCCCTCGGCAACCGCGCGCTCTGCCGGCTTGAGGGTATCGAGGCCGCTGCCTCCGGGCACGGGCGCGTCCTGCGGTTCGTCCTTGTAGGTGAAGCGCAGCATGTAAAGCGGGCGGGCCTTGGGAGAAGCCACCAGGTCGAAGAAATAGGTGTGGCGGTTGGTCACCACCGTCATGTTCGTGCGCGCGCCCGTCTCAAGCGGCTTCACGAACAGGAGATCGGCCCGCTTGTTGGGCGTGATCTGCCACTTCTGCGAATCGCCAACCGCGACGTTTTCGATCGATTCGTTCTTGCCGAAGGCGATGGTCGCCTGGACCCCGGGCTTGCCGTCGATGCGCACGACGCGGTTCTCCGTGAACGGCTGTACGATCAGGCGGGGGTCCTCGGCCATGGCCGGCGCTGACAGCCCCAGCAGAACCGGGGCCAGCGCGAGGGTCTGGCGGATCATCGAATCTTCTCCTTTGCCGGCAACCTGCCGCTATCGTTCGAAGCGCTGCGGAAGCGGCTGCCGATGCCGCGTGCGCGAGACGCATTGCCTTGTGCCAGCGGTTCGACGCCGCCTCCGGCCACCTGGGTCACCACCGTCCGTCGGCGGTCCGACCCGCCGGCACCCTGCCCGCCCTGCTGTGAAGGATCAGCCATGGCGGCCGCGCTCGTTGCTGCCGAAACCGCGGCGGGGCGGCTTTGCACGGGCAGCACGGGAGCGAGCGGAGCGCCTGCCGTGGGAGCCGAAACGAAAGATGCTGCGGCATCGCGCGAGCCCGTGCGCCTTGAGCCCGCAAGACCGAAGACCTGCCATCCCGACACGAGCGTTCCCGCCACTTTCAGCACCATCGCCATGAGCGCCATGTGGACCGCCGCGACGAGGAACAGCGCCATGGCCATGCGCCCGTCGATCTCGCCCATCTGCGAGTCCTGCACGAGCTTGGCGACGATCGGCACCAGGAGTTCAAGCGTTATCCCCCCGCCGAGCACGACGAATAGCGGCGTCACTGCCGTCAGCACGACACCGCGCAGCCAACCGGCCGTCAGCCCGCGCGTGCCCCCGAACAGCGCCATCACCACGAAGACGGGCCCAAGCGCCAGCAGCACGGCGAGAGCGATGCGCGCTGTCAGCAGCACGCCGACCGTTCCAAGCAGCAGGACCAGTGCACCCAGCCACATGACGCTCTCAGGCGTGAACATGCCGCCCTGCGCCGCAGCCGCCGCCGCTGCCGGAGCCTGTCCGCCATCGCCGCCGGCGGCATTGCTGGCATTCTGCGAGGCGTCGCCGATCGCCTGAAAGACGATGTCGATCCGGTCTCCGAAGATCTGCGTCGCCGAACCCTTGGCGCCCATGAGGATCGAGGCGATCCAATCGGGTCCGCCGATCGCGAGATTAAGGATGAAGGTCTGGTAGGCGAGCCAGCTCGTCGCGAAGGTGAGGACAAGGCCCAGGGTCAGCATCCGCGGCGTCAGCGCCGGGATGCCCAGCGCGGAACGGCCTGTGATCAGCGAGAAGGCGAAGAAGGCGATGTAGAGCGTCAGCAGGATGGTCAGCGCCGGCGCCAGAGCGCCCACGCGCGCAAAGCCGGAGGAGATCGTCTCCGCCGCCATGCAGTCGACCGCGCGCAGCGCCGGGGCGACGCCGCTCGAGGCCAGTTCCGCGAGTTGTTGGCAAGTCCCGCTCATGTCACTCCGCAGCCTCGATCCAGGCATCGCCGTCCTCGGGGCCATCGCCCGGCCACGGAGTTGCGGTGAGCACCGGGTACCACCCCGCCGGCTCGTCGCCGTACCGCTCGCGGAGCTGGTCGAGCTTGCGCACGGTGCTTTCGCGGCCCGAGAGCACGGTCAACACTTCAGGCATGCCCGAAAGGTCGAGCCGTACCACCACCGAGGCGTCGGACTGGCGGATCAGGAAGCAGCGCGAGTGCGCCGGCAGCGTGCGGATGACATCGAGTTCGTGCCGCGTCAGGCCGAAGCCCTCGCAGTAATCCTCTGCCCTGGCGCGGGCATTGGGCATGAAGATCATCGTCGCGGTCTGCTCAACCAGGGCCGTCGCGATCCGGCTGTCGAGCGCGTCGCGCGCCGATTGCGTGGCAAAGCCGACCAGCGCGTTGCGCTTGCGCAGGGTCTTGAGCCAGTCACGGATGCGCGCGGCGAAGACTTCGTCGTCGAGAGCCTTCCAGCCTTCGTCGATGAGAATCATCGTCGGCTCGCCGTCGAGCCGTTCCTCGATGCGGTGGAACAGGTACATCATGACCGGTGTGCGCAGGCGCGGGCTTTCGAGCAACGCGGTCATGTCGAAGCCAAGCACGCGGGACGAAAGGTCCAGTCTGTCGTGCTGGTTGTCGAACAGCCAGCCGTGCTCACCGCCTCCATTCGGACCGCTGGCGATCCAAGCGTCGAGGCGCGAGGCAAGGTCCCCCGGCTGCGGCCGGCGCGAACCGGCGAGGAGTTCGCGGAAGTACGACAGGCGGCGCAGCGAGGCGTCGTTGGCGTAGGCGGCGTCGACCGCACCGGCGATCGTCGCCAGTTCCTCCGGGCCCTTTGCCTCGAGCAGCACGCCCAGCCAGTCGCGCAGGAAAGCGCGGTTCGTAGCCGTGTCGGGCAACGAGAGCGGGTTGAATCCGGTCGGATGCCCGGCGGCGATGCGGCTGTACGTGCCGCCGATCCCGCGCAGGAAGACTTCGGCGCCGCGGTCCTTGTCGAACAGGATCGTGCGCGGCGCGAATTTCTGCGCCTGGGCGGCAAGGAAGTTCATGACCACCGTCTTGCCGGAACCCGACGGACCGATGACGGTGAAGTTTCCAAGATCGCCCTGGTGGAAATTGAAGAAGAAGGGCGTGGCACTGGTCGTTGCGAGCAGCGTCACCGCATCGCCCCAGTGGTTGCCGCTCGGCTGGCCCATGGCGAAGCCGTGCAGCGAGCCGAAGCAGGCCATGTTGGCGCTGGAAATCAGCGCGCGGCGGACGATGAAGCCTTCGTTGCCAGGGAACTGGCCCCAGAAGACGGGCTCAAGATTGACTTCCTCGCGCACGGCCACCGCGCCGGCGTCTGCAAGTGCCGCCGCGCAGGAAGCCGTCACTTCATCAAGCGCATCGAGGGAGGGCGCGCGCACCAGGACCGACAGGTGGTGATCGCCGAAGCCGACCGCGCCGGTACCGAGCGAGTCGCGCGCCGCAGCCATTTCGCGGCGTTCGGCCACGGCCTCCTCGTCTGCCGAGCGCAGACGGCGAAGGGCAAGGTCGATCCGCTCGCGCGCGATCTGGCGGTCGCATGGCGCGTACGTCTCGGTCAGCACCAGTTCGCAGGGCAGGCGCAGCAGCGCGTCGGTCAGGCCGGGTGCGGTCGAATCAGGATAGTCCTTGAGGCTGACGATAGAGGCGAAGCTGACGCCGTTGGCGCCGCGCAGCTCCAGCGCGTCCATCCCGAAGTTGACGCGGCGGTACGGCAGCATGTGGCCGATGTCGGTGCCCTCGGCCGGGCGGCGCACGGGGCGCATCTCGCCGTTGTAGAGCGCCGAAAGCAATTCGAGCACTTCCGAGCAATCGCCCTTCGCCGTGTCATAATCGCCCAGCAGCCGCGCGCCGTAGGATCCGAGCGAGGCGACCATCGCGCTGGCGGCCGCGCGCAGTGCGCGCACGTCGGCGGGATCGGCCTCCGCCGCTTCGCCCCCCTTGCGTTTCATCATGCGCGAGAGCTTGTCGGCCCAGCCGGCCTTGCCGCGCGCCGGACGGCGCACCAGAGTGATGAACTGGTCGTTGACGAAGAGCGCGCCCGAGCCGGTCCGTTCCCGCCAGCGCGCATCGATGTGCGCGGCCAGCGGATCGTCGAACCGGCCTTCCAGCTCGATCTGGACGCGGCGGCGGATGACGTGATGATAAAGCACGAAACGCGCGTCGAGAGATGAGCGCAGCAGCACCTCGCGCGTGGCGACGTGGGCGTTGAGCTCGTCTGTGTCCGCCGTCTCGAAGGCCAGGCCCGGCACCATGAGCGAGAGCATGACCGAACCGTCGCGCAGAAGGACGACATTGTCATCGACCAGCGCCTGGTACGGCAGGCGATCGCCGACGAGGGCTTCCTTGCGGCCCCAGCCTTTCAGGCTTTTGTGCGCCATGTCTCTCTACTCCCCGCCCCCTCAGGGCGCGTAACTGTTGCAGCCCCAGCGCTGCCAGTTGGCGACGCGCGGGCACTTGCTCACCTTGGCGATCCAGAGGTCGAATACCCGGGGTTCGCGCAAGCATGCGAGGTATCCGACCCCGTGGATCGCGAGCGCCGCAGGCAGCGCCCAGAAACTCTTGGTGATGAGGAAGATCTCCGTCGTCACCGCGGCATTGATGATGAAGAAGCTGTATGTCACGCCGGCGAACATCTGCGGCCGCGTGAGGGCGCGATGGACGGGAAAGCGCGCCAGACCCATCAACCGGCCGCCGACTGAATGCCGGAAACGATCGCGCCCGCTCCGAACAGCACGAAGCAGCCGATGATGACGGTCGCGCCGAAGCGCCAGTTCATCCGGCCCGTCAGCATCATGAAGCCGACCGCCGCGACGGCCATGACGGCAACGGCGGTGGCGACATTGCCCAGCAGCGTGCCCTGCAGCCAGACGAGCGCCGCCACGATCGGACCGCTGCCCGCCGGATCCTGCGTCGTTACGTTCTGTGCGTGCGCCAGTCCGGGCGCGAGCAGAGCCACCAGAGCGGCCCAGAAGGCCGCTGCGGGCCTGAAAACTCCGCGATTTGCGCGGTTGGAAATGTCAGAGATTCGAATCACCATACCCTCCGTATGAGGGCCCAGTGCTCCATCCTGATGACAAGTGTGTGACGATCGGATGGCTGAAAAGACAGTCATGTAGCAGTGGCCAGTCGCTGTTTCCGGTATGTTGCGCGGGGCGACCGGCGCTCCCCGCGCACCCGCCCGGACCGGCGTTATATATTAGGCGACACCCGAAAGGCCAGTGCACGAATGCACGCGTGTCTCCGGAGCAGACGGCCCCGGAGAAGAAAGGCAGCGGCAGCCGTCAGCGCATCGCCATCATGCTTGCCTGGGGCAGATCCCTCATAGCCTTGCGTGCGGCCCAGCGCGAATCCATCCAACTGCCGTCGGCAAGCTCCAGATCGTAGCGCTCGGGGCTGTGGATGGCGGCGCGGTAGCTTACGAGGGCCTTGTCCGCCATCCCCTGGCGCGCGTAAGCGGTGCCGAGGTTGATCAGTGCCGCCGGATCGCCGGCCTGGACCATGCCGTTGCGCTCCAGCTTATCGATGGCCTCCTGGTTTCTTCCCGTCCGCAATTCCTCGTAAGCGACATCCGGCTCTTTCTGAGGCCGCACTTCCAGCGTCATCGAAAAGGCAGACTGCCCCATCAGGACCGATGCCAAGAGCAGCGAAAGCGACATTACAACTCTCCCGTATTCCCTGTGATAAATTGCATCGTCGGGCAAAAATGTGGCCCTCACAAGGAAAATGACCGGAGTGTCATAAAACTGCAATTCAGGTGTGAATTGCCGCTCAACCCGCGAGTCGCACGCCGGTTTCGCCCGCAGATGACGATGCAGTCAAGTTGATGTCACATAAGTGCATATTTGTGTCATTGCAGCGCCAACAAACTGTCACCGCCCGATCCTAAACGCCCCGTCAACGATGGTGGATTCGCCGCCTCGTCCGTCCTGAACAAACGGGGGAATCAAGGTGAAGAAAATTTCCGGTCTGCTGCTCCTGGGTTGCAGCGCACTCGCTCTCGCCGGCTGCGGCGCCGACGACATCCCGCCGCCGGGCGCCGGCAGCATCACGATCAACAACCCCTCGCCCACGCCGAGCCCGACGCCTACGCCCGGAACCGGCACCGTCGTCGCGGCGGCCAGCTGCCCCACTTTCAACGCCACCGGCGGCCTGACCGACAGCGGCACGATTTCCGGCCCCGAAGGCACCTGGCGCGTCTGCACCCTGCCGGCGCTGGTCGACAAGAGCTCGAGCCTGCCGAAGGTCGCGGGCGTTCTCTACCGCCTCAACGGCCGCGTGGACGTCGGCTGTGACGGCGGCTTCTCGGCCCCCACGGCCGCAGCGCCGTTCACCACCACCACCGCCAGCTGCAACGGCAAGTCGCTGACCGCCGACACCGACGTCACCCTGACGATCGATCCGGGCGTGATCGTCTACGGCGAAAACGGCGCCGAGCCGGCTTGGCTCGCCGTCAACCGCGGCAACAAGATCAGCGCGGTCGGCACCGCCTCCGCCCCGATCATCTTCACCAGCCGCCAGAACGTGGTCGGCACCAACGACGACAACTCGCAGGGCCAGTGGGGCGGCGTCGTGCTGCTCGGCCGCGGCATCGTCACCGACTGCAACTACGGCTCGACCACCGCCAACACCTGCGAGCGCGATACCGAGGGCTCGGTCAACAAGGCGGTCTTCGGTGGGCGGGACAACGCCTACAACGCCGGCACCATGAAGTACGTCCAGGTCCGTTACTCGGGCTACGTGCTCAGCAACGGCAAGGAACTGCAGTCGCTGACCGCCGAGGGCGTCGGCACGGGCACCACGCTCGACTTCTTCCAGTCGGTCAACAGCTCGGACGATGGCGCCGAGTTCTTCGGCGGCGCCGTGAACTTCAAGCACTACATCGCGGTCAACGCCGACGATGACAGCCTCGACATCGACACCGGCCTGCAGGGCAACTTCCAATACGGCCTGCTGCTCCAGCGCAGTGGCGCTGGCGACGCCATGGTCGAAGCTGACTCGACAGGCGCCGAAGACCAATTGCCGCGGCAGAAGACCAACATCGCCAACTTCACGATGATCCAGCCGGTCTCCAGCTCGAACAACGAATCGAACGACAAGGCCTCGCTGCTGATCCGCGGCAATGCCGACATCACGCTGGTCAACGACGTGATCGTCTCGCCTAACAACGAGTGCTTGCGTCTGACGCCCCCGAACGTCGCGGGTGCGTCACCGGCCACGCTCAAGGCCTTTGCCACGGTCATGACCTGCAACTCTGCCAAGTACATAACCGACGCCGGCTACACCGGCAGCGACGCAGCCACCCAGTTCGCCACCGGCACCAACGGCAACAACGACGCGCTCACCTCGACCCTCACGAGCACTTTCGTGAACGGCACCAACGAGAGCGCCGTCGCCGGTTACGCCAGCATCGCCACGCTCTCCAGCTTCTTCACGGCCACGACCTACATCGGCGCCGTCAAGGACGCGGCGGACACCTGGTACAAGGGCTGGACCTGCGACAACGCCACCGGCCAGTTCGGTTCCGGCAAGACCTGCACGACGCTGCCGACCACCTGATCAGGCCGCCCGTAGAAATGACAAAGGGGGCGGTCCGTTTCGGCCGCCCCCTTCTTCACATCCGATATTTGTTCCAGGGGGACATCCAAATGACCAAGCCGCGGCTCGCTTCACTGCTGCTGCTTTCCACCGCAGTGTTCGCGCCCACCATGGCCTGGGCGCAGGAAAGCTCGACACCCGCTCCGGATACCGCCAGCACGCCCGCCGATCCCGCCGACAACGCAGATCAGGGTGAAGGAGCCGACGTTTCGATCCCTGGCGGCGCCATCGTCGTGACCGGGCGTCGAGAGAGCAACATCCAGCGCATCGCCCCGCAGGTCGTATCGGTGCTCTCGACCGAAGAGATCGCCCGTACCGGCGAAGGCGACATCGCCGGCGCCCTCGGCCGCGTCACCGGCCTCAGCGTCGTCGGCAACGGCTATGTCTATGTGCGCGGCCTTGGCGACCGCTATTCGCTGGCGCTGCTCAACGGTTCGCCGTTGCCCAGCCCAGAGCCGCTCAAGCGCGTCGTTCCGCTGGACCTGTTCCCCACCAGCATCGTCGCATCCTCGCTGGTTCAGAAGAGCTATTCGGTCAATTTCCCGGGTGAATTCGGCGGCGGCGTGATCAACCTGACCACCAAGGCGATCCCCGAGGAAAGCTTCCTGACGCTCAGCGGCGGTCTCAGCTGGGATACCGAGACCACCAACAAGCTCGCCTACACTTATTACGGCAGCAGGACCGACTGGACGGGCTGGGACAACGGCAACCGTTCGATCCCCTCGGCGCTGAAGGACTACTTCAACAGCAACGCGGTCATCGATCCGAACAGCGATCTCGCCAAGCAGCTCGGCGGCATTCTTGTCAACGGCCGCAACGCCGTCGTCCAGAAGGTCAACAAGACGCAGCCCAACTTTTCGGGCAGCCTCAGCGCCGGCACCTCGTTCGATCTTGGCGGCGCCACGCTCGGCGTCATCGCCGCCGCCGGCTATTCGAACACGACCCAGACGCGCGACATCATCCGTCAACGCGCGCAGGGCACCACCGCCAATCCGGAGCAGCTCTTCGAGAACTTCCGCGCCGTCAACACCGACAACCGCATCGTCGGCAATGGCCTCCTCGGCCTTGGTCTCGAATGGGGTGAGAACCAGATCCGCTGGACCAACGTCTACATCCACGACACGGTCAAGCACACGGGCCTCAGCCTCGGCAAGCGCGAGAACAACATCCAGGCCGACTACATGGAGCAGTCGACCGCCTGGTATGAACGCCAGCTCATCGATACTCAGCTCGTCGGCGAGTTCAAGCCGGCCGACGACACCTCGATCGACGTGCGCGTCGGCTACGCGAACTCGAAGCGGCTCGCGCCCTTCGAGATCGACGCCGAATACCTGCGCACCAATGTCGATAGCGACCAGTTCGGCAACGACTTCGTCAACCGCCTGGGCAACGGCAACCAGGATCCGACCACGATCACCTTCTCGCGTCTGAACGAAGACGTGTGGTCGGCCGGGGTCGACGTTTCGCACCGGTTCGCCCCCGGCTGGACCGGAACGGTGGGCTACGCATATCAGCTCAACACCCGCACCAACACGCGCCGGTCCTTCGCGATCTACGCGAACGGCGACCAGAACCTGATTTCCGCCTTCGGCCTGCTCCGCCTCGACGTGCTGCTGCAGCCGGGCACCTGGTTCCTTTCGGACAATGGCGTCAACTACGGCCTCGAACTGCGCGAGCCCGACGCCAGCACCGCGCGCTTCGACTCCCGCCTGCTGAACCACGCCTTCTACTCGAAGCTCGAAGGCGCACTGACCGACCAGCTTTCGTTCGACCTCGGCGTGCGCTGGGAATATGCGCAGGAATCCTCTACCCTGCGCCCGATCGGTGGCACCGCCAGCACGCCGACGAACCTCAAGAACGAGTACTTCCTGCCGGCGCTCACACTCACCTACGAACTCGAGCCGAGCATGCAGGTCCGCCTGAACGCCTCGAAGACGATCGCCCGTCCGCAGTTCCGCGAGTTGCTCTACCAGCCGTACTTCGACCCGGACACCAACCGCACCTATCAGGGCAATCCGTTCCTGGTGGACAGCAAGCTCACCAACCTGGAAGGCCGGTTCGAGTGGTACTTCGACCGTGACCAGCGTCTGTCGGTGGGCGCGTTCTACAAGAAGATCGAAAACCCCATCGAATCGTTCCTGACCGGCACGGAGACGTTCATCACGTCCTACGCCAACGCTCCGAAAGCGGATCTCTACGGCGCCGAAGTCGAGCTGCAGAAGTACATCGACCTCGACAGCCTGGGCGGCAAGTTCTTCGAAAGCCGCAGGCTGCTGCTCCTCGGCAACTACACCTACACCAAGTCGAAGCTCAAGGTCGCGGCCGACGACCTGGTTCGCGTCTACGGGGCGGGTACCGGCACTTCGCTCGCCACCGACTACTTCCGCGACGGCGCGCCGCTGACCGGCCAGTCCGAGCACATCGCCAACGTGCAGATCGGCCTCGAGGACAGGGCCAGCCTCTCGCAACAGACGATCCTGTTCAACTACGCCAGCAAGCGCGCGATCAGCCGCGGCCTCGCCAATTCGGGCCAGCCGGACATCTTCGAATATCCGGGCCTGACCATAGACGTGGTGATCCGCCAGGGCTTCATGGTTGGCGGCAAGGAAGTCGAACTCAAGCTGGAGGGCCGCAACCTTACCGGCCAGAAGCACGAGGAATACCAGTCCTTCGAAGACGGACGGGTCGACTACAACACCTACGACGTCGGCCGCGTATTCTCGGCATCGGCTTCAATCAAGTTCTGACGCCAATCCTCACAGGGGGGCACTCGCCCTTCGTGCGGCAACTACGGCCCGGTCCCGCAAGACCGGGCCTTTTTTGTTGCCTGAAGCGGGGCGATCGGCCGCGGGGGCTTGTCACGAACCGCCCTGCCGGATAGTGGGCCGTGGTCATCTGGGGAGTAGCCGGCTGCTTTCGGGCAGCGCCCTGTCGTCAACATACTTGGCCGAGAGGCCATGGCGCACAGGCGGACAGGTTAGCCGTCCGGGCGAGACCAATGGCGTTGCAGGTCCGCTCGGCCGGGCGGGTTCTGCCACGTCGTTGTCTTGCCTGTCGCCCGGCCCCGGAGAATGCCTTGGAAGCCCTGCTCACCTCCACCGCGGTCGTGGCTCTCGCCGAGATCGGCGACAAGACGCAGCTGCTCGCCATCGTGCTTGCAACCCGCTTCAGGCGGCCGTGGCCGATCATCGCGGGCATTCTTGTGGCGACGCTCGCGAACCACTTCCTTGCCGCGCTGGCCGGCGAACAGGCGGCAGCCTTCCTTGACGGGCGGTGGTTCCGCTATCTCGTCGCAGCCAGCTTCATTCTGATGGCCGGCTGGACACTGATCCCGGACAAGCTGGATGACGACGGGAAAGCAAGGCCCAACCGCTTCGGCCCGTTCCTGGCGACCACGATCGCCTTCTTCCTCGTCGAAATGGGCGACAAGACCCAGCTTGCGACGATTGCCCTGGGCGCCCGGTTCCGCGACGTGCTGCCGGTGACGACCGGCACGACGGCGGGAATGATGATCGCCAACGGGCCGGCCGTGTTCCTCGGCCACGAGATCATCAGGCGTGTCCCGCTCGGCGTGGTACGCGGGATCGCGGCGCTGCTGTTCCTGGCAATCGGGGTGTGGCTGCTGGTTCAGACGGCGGGTTGGCTCGGCTGAGAGCGGCGGTCAAGGAGTATCGAAGACATACCCCAGCGAACGCACGGTCCTGAGTGGATTGCCGGCCCCGGCCGCCTTGAGCGCGCGGCGCAGGCGGCCGATCCAGACGTCGACGGTGCGTTCGTCCACTGGCGGCTCCTGCTTGCCAAGCGCCGAGATGAGCTGGGTTCGGGTAAAGACCCGTCCGGGATGTTCGATGAAATAGCGCAGCAGCCGCAATTCGTTGGGCATGAGCGGGATCGGCTTGCCCTGCCAGCGCGCCTGGAACGCGGCGACGTCCACGGTCAGGTCCCCTTGGGCGACGACGCGGATGCCGGTGCTGTCGTGTTCGCCCAGGTTGGCGCCAAGCACCCGGTCGAGCAGGGCGTTGCGGCTCAGCGGGCCGACGATGTAGTCGTCGGCGCCCATGCGCAGCGCCCGCTTGCGGTCTTCGAGATTGTCTTCCTCCAGCACCATGGTGACATGGGCATGCGCTGTCAGCGCGTCCGCGCGCAGGCGCCGGCAGAGCTCCAGGCCCGACATCTCCGGCAGGACCCAGTCGATGAAGATCCAGAGCGCGCCTTCGATCAGCGGCAGTTCGCCGAATTCGGTCCAACGGTGGAGGACAACGTCGAAATCGTCGTGCCGGAAGGCGGCCAGGCCCCCGGAAAGCTCGCTAGCCAGCAATATGTCGATCCGCCGCATTGCCCCTGCCCTGTCGATACGGGCGGGTACTTGCCCCGTCAGTGTGACGATCGGGTGACATATCGGTGACAGCACTGTGAATTCCACAGGTGTCACGGAACTGACCTGCAACCGTCACCGCCCCGCAACGCAAAAATGCGAGAGACGAAGCCGGTAAGGAACCGGGGAAGCAGCCCATGCGGACCGAAGTCGATACTCTCCTGGAACGCAGCGGCAGAATTCCCGCCTGGCTGGACCTGCCGGACCCGAAGGGTTT
Organism: Novosphingobium sp.; assembly: GCA_035278205.1. Lineage (GTDB taxonomy): Bacteria > Pseudomonadota > Alphaproteobacteria > Sphingomonadales > Sphingomonadaceae > Novosphingobium. Next base: position 19,318 of record DATEJH010000061.1, read on the forward strand.
TCGCCCCAAGCGCAAGTACCGCACGATCTGGATTTCCGACGTTCACCTCGGCACGCGCGGCTGCAATGCCACCCTGCTGGTGGACTTCCTGCGTTCGGTGGAATGCGAGACGCTTTACCTCGTTGGAGACATTGTCGACGGCTGGCGCCTGCGCAAGGGCTGGTACTGGCCCGATGCCCACAACGAGGTGATCCGCCGCATCCTCAAGATGGCGCACCGCGGCACACGCGTGGTGTTCATCGCCGGCAATCATGACGAGATGCTGCGCGACTATGCCGGGCTGACGTTCGGCGGCGTCGAACTCGTCCTCGAAGCAGTCCACGAGACCTTGGACGGACGGCGCCTGCTGGTCACTCACGGCGACGCTTTCGACGGCGTGGTGCTCTACCACAAGTGGCTCGCGTTCCTGGGCGACAAGGCCTATTCGATGCTGCTGCGCGCCAACATCGTCTTCAATGCGGTCCGGCGGCGCCTCAGGCTGCCGTACTGGTCGCTTTCGGCCTACATGAAGAAAAAGGTCAAGAACGCCGTCCAGTACGTGTGCAGCTATGAGGAAGCCGTGGCCAGCGAAGCGATCTCGCGCGGCTTCGACGGGGTGGTCTGCGGCCACATCCATTGCGCCGAGATCCGCCAGTTCGGCGGCATCACCTATTACAACGACGGCGACTGGGTCGAGAGCTGCACCGCGCTGGCGGAAAGCCCGACCGGCGAGATCGCCATCATCGACTGGGTAGAGGAAACCGGCGGGCGCGCCCATGCGGTTCCCGAACCCGGCGGTTCCGCGACCGGTAAGGCCGGCGTCCCCAGCTGGGCCGGCGCATGAAGCTCACTCTCGCGACCGACGCCTGGCTTCCGCAAGTCAACGGCGTCGTCCGCTCGCTTTCAGCCACGCTGGAGGACCTTCAGCGACGCGGGCACGAAGTCGAGACGCTGACGCCCGAGCAGTTCCTGACGATGCCGATGCCGGGTTATGCCTCGATCCGCATTGCCATGGCCCCGCGTTTCGGGGTGCGGCGCATGCTCGACAAGACGCAGCCGGACATCGTCCACATCGCCACTGAAGGACCGATCGGCTGGGCGGCGCGCGGCTGGTGCCTTTCACGCGGGGTGCCGTTCACTTCCGCCTTCCACACCCGCTTTCCGGAATATGCGGCAGTGCGCACCGGCATCAGCGCCGAACGCTTCTGGCCGATCATGCAGCGTTTTCACGGGCCCAGCCGCGCCGTCCTGGTATCGACGCAAAGCTTCGCCGAAGAACTCGCCTCACGCGGCATTCCTCATACCCGCCGCTGGAGCCGGGGCATCGATCAGGACCTGTTCACGCCCGAAGGCCGGCGCCATCCGGCAATGGTGGCTCTGCCCGGCCCCGTCCTGCTCAACGTCGGCCGGGTCGCGCCGGAAAAGAACCTTGAAGCCTTCCTCGAAGCCGACGTACCGGGCAGCAAGGTCGTAGTCGGTGACGGCCCGGCACTCGAAAGCCTGCGCCGGCGTCATCCCCAGGTGCTGTTCCTCGGCGCACTCTCCGGCACAGACCTGGCCAGCGCCTACCGCGCTGCCGACTGTTTCGTGTTCCCCAGCCTGACCGACACTTTCGGCCTCGTCATCATCGAAGCGCTGGCGTGCGGCGTACCCGTCGCGGCTTTTCCGGTGACCGGCCCGATCGACATCCTGGGCGCCGACGGCCGCGGTGTCGAGGCGAGGCTGGAGCGCCGGGCCGGCGCCGTCGGCCGTTCCCTGGAATGCGCGATCCTCGCCGCCCTCTCGGCGGATCGGGACGATGCGGCGCGGCTGGGCGCACTCTATTCGTGGGAACGGGCGACCGACCAGTTCCTTGCGACCATCGCCGCCGCGGCCGATGCAGCCGAAAGAGGCCTTCAGACCGCAGCTTGACGCAGCCCTAAAGCTCCCAAACGTCCTCAGCCCCGCCACTCGCGGCGCTCTTCGGCGGCCCGCAGGACCTCATAGGCGAGCTGGTACGTCTGGAACGCCTTGGCCGCTTCGGCATCACCGGGCCGCACGTCCGGGTGGACTTCCTTGGCCTTGTTGCGCCAGGCCTTGCGCACGGTGTCGAAGTCCGCGTCGGCCTCCAGCCCCAGTACTTCCAGCGCGCGAAGCTCGTCGCGGCTGCGGCTGCCGTCGCCCGAGCCCGTCCAGCCGTAATGGGCGGATTCGCGGTAGCCTTCGTGCGTCTGGCGTTCCTTCTGTTCGCGCGCCGCAGCTTCCTCGGCAGTCAGGCCGGCGAAATAGTCCCAGCCGGCATTGTATTCGGCTGCGTGCTTCTGGCAGAAGTACCAGCGATCGCCGCTGCTCGGGCTCTTGGGAGCGGGACAGTCGCCCGGGTCATTGCAGCCGTGGCGGTCGCACAGCCGCACTTGCGCCGCCTCGCGCGCGGTCTCATACCCGCGCCAGCGCGGGAAACCCCAGTCCATGGATCGGCGTGCGCGGCTCATCCCGCTTGCGATAAGCTGCGACTCGAAGGCGATGCAAGCCTTGTAAATCGTTGGAATGGGACTATGAGGATGCCCGCCATTGCACTGCGGCATTTCCTCAGCAAGGTTATATTAAGGCAGCTTCTCTTAGCGAGGACCCTCATGAGCGACCGACTGGCGATTTCCGCGAGCTTCTCCGTGCTGATGATGGCCATCTACGTGCTGTTCGGCGAAAACGTCCAGCGCGCCCCGTTTGGCCCGTCCCAATTCATCGCCGCGTCCGAGCAGGGCATCCGCGTGAAAACGCCCGAACTGCCGCGCAGCCCGGGCGAATTCCTGAAGCTCGTGGACTGAAGGATCAGTCGACCGTCACGGTAACGGCGCGGCGGTTCTGGGCCCATGCCTCTTCGTTGGAGCCGAGCGCCACCGGACGCTCCTTGCCATAGCTGATCGTCGACAGGCGCGCGGCGTCGACGCCCAGGCTGACGAGATAGTTCTTCGCCGCATTGGCACGGCGCTCACCCAGCGCAAGGTTGTATTCGCGAGTGCCGCGCTCGTCGCAGTGGCCTTCGATCGAAGCGCGCTTGTTCGGATACTGCAGCAGCCACTGTGCCTGCTTGGCGAGCGCCGTCTGGTCAGTCGCGTCGATGTCGTACTTGTCGGTGTCGAAATAGACCGTATCCGCGCCCATCATTTTCGCCGTGAAATCGGCCTGGCTCCCTGGCGTCGGCCCGGTTTCGCCGGAAGGCGTCTGCGTGGTGGTCGCAGGACCGGGCTCTGGCGGGAGTTCCTTCGGAGCTTTCGAAGCGCAGGCGGAGATGGCCAGTGCACCTGCGAAAAGGAGCATTGTCGATCCGGTCTTCGTGAGACGAGACGTATGAAGGAGGGTAGACATTAGGCGATCTCCTGTTCTGCCCCAGCCGCGAGTAATGGCTGAGATCGGCTATGGTTCCGTTCAACATTCATAGAGCAAACCTGAACGCGCGCCAAGAAAGGCGGCGTCAGGGACGTATCGGCCCCCAGGCCGGGTCCGAGGCACCCACCGGGGTGGGCAGCTTGCGTTCATTGCGGCCGGTCAGGTCGACCTGCCAGATCGAGGTGATCCCCGAATTCTGCTCGGTCCTGAAGAACTGCACGATGCGGCCGTTCGGCGACCAGGTGGGTGCTTCGTCCTGCCACGAGTTCGTCAGGTAGCGCATGCCGCTTCCGTTCGGACTCATGACGGCGATGCGCAGGTTGCCGGCGATGTGGGTGAAGGCGATCTGGTCGCCGCGCGGGCTCCATTCGGGTGTGGCCGAGCGGCCGCCGAAGAAGCTGATGCGGCGCTGGTTGGATCCGTCCGCGTTCATCACATAGACCTGCTGGCTGCCGGAGCGGTCGCTCTCGAAGACGATCTGAGAGCCATCCGGCGAGTAGCTGCCGCCGATATTGATGCCGGGGCCATTCGTCAGCCGCTGCGGTGTGCCGCCGCCGGCGGAGGAGATGCGATAGATATCGGTCCGTCCGCCCGTCGCCATCGAATAGAGCACCCATTTGCCGTCGGGCGACCAGCGGGGAGCGAGGGTCGGGCTGCCGGTGCGGACGATCAGCGTCTGCCGGTTGGTCGCAAAGTCATAGGAATAGATGCTCGGCTGTCCGTTGAGATAAGACAGGTAGAGGATCCTCGAATAGTCCGGCGAATAACGCGGCGTCAGCGCCGTGGCCTGCCCGCTCGTGAGATAGCGGTGGTTGGCACCGTCCGAATCCATGATCGCCAGGCGCTTGATGCGACGGTCCTTGGGACCGGTCTCGGCGATGTAGGCGATCTTGGAATCGAAGAACGGGCTTTCGCCAGAGAGGCGCGAATAGACCATGTCGGCGCACTTGTGCGCGGCGCGGCGCCAGTCGGCCGGGCCCACCTGCCAGCCGCCCTTGGTCAACATCTGCTTGAGCGCAACGTCGTAGAGATAGCAGCCGATCGTGAGTTGCCCCCCCGCCGAGGCGCGGACATAGCCCTGCACGAGCATGTCTGTGCTGCGCACGGACCAGATCGGATAGTTCGGTGTCTGCACTTCCGAGAAAGCCGGCTGCGGCAGGCCCGCCGGGCCCGATGGCTTGAACAGGCCGTTGTTCTTGAGGTCCGATGCCACCACTTGCGCAAGCGCGCGGCCGAGCGCCGCCGTGGAGCCGGCGTTGGTCTGCGTCGGCACATCGGCGTCGGTGGCGAAGGTCGTGATGGCGATGCCGAGATCCTGCCACTCGCTTTCGTCCGAAACCGAGCCGGTCAAGCCGCCAGTGTCGCCGGGAACGTCGCCCTGAGGCGCGGGCGCAGGAGCGGGAGCCGGTGCTTCCTGCTGAGCCATGAGCGGCGCCGCGGTGACAAGTGCCAGCACCGAGACAAGCGAAAGGATGCGAGGGGTCATTGCGAAAGCCTCTTGTCGAACTTGAACGACGACACGTGTTTCCACGCATCGTAGTATTCAGGGGGAAGATTGAAAGGTGCCGCCAGTTGAACCGCACGAAGCGCTTGCTCGGCATGCCGCGAGGCCTGATTACGGTTGATGGCGTTAATGCCTGCCTGGCTCACCACTCTTGGGCTGCCGTCCAGACTGCCGTCCTTGTTCAGGTCAAAGGCGAGGTAAGTCACCAGCTCTTGCGCGTCAGGCCCCTGCGGCGCCTGCCAATGCGGCTTGAGCTGGCGCGTGATCGCCGCCGAGAGTGCCGAGCGCACCTGCGGCCCCACCTGAGCTGCGGGCGTACCTTTCCCCTGAGCTGATTGCGCGCCCTGCACGCCTTTGAGGAAATCCGCCCCGATGCGGCTGCCGCCGGCCTGTTTCACAGGCTGGGAACTCTTGTTCGCGGAGGATTTGCTCGAGCTGGAGACGATCTGGTCGATCGGGTTCTTCTTCCGGCTCGGCGCTTTCTGGGGCGGCGTTTCCTTCTTGGGCTGCGGCGCCGGCCGCGCGGGCTGGACAGGCCGCGGCTTCGGCTCGGAGGGGAGCGGCGAAGGCGCCGGTTCGGGAACAGGCGCCGGGGCCGGGGCCGGTGCAGGTTCGCCGATCGTCGGCGCGACGTCGGCCGCCGCCTGGCTGCTGGGATTGGGCGCGGTGGACGTCAGGCCATAGTCGTCGCTGATGGTCACCTCGATCCGATCGGGCGGCCGCACGACCTCGTCCGTATGCGGATCGAGGAACAGTGCGCCCAGCACCGCCGCATGAAGCGCGACGGCGGCAATGAGGCCGATCCTCTCATCCTTGCGCAGGCCGAGCACTGCCATGACGGCGACCCTAGTTCACCCGCCTGAACGGCTGCTGACGCCGGTCACCAGCGAGATCGCGGTAAAGCCGGCGTGGTTGAGCTCGCCCATCACGCCCATCACGGTGCCGTAATCGAGCGCCTTGTCGGCGCGCAGGGTGACCAGCGGCTTCTTCCCGTCCGGCCCCGGGTTGACGGAAGCCAGGCGATCAGCCAGCTCGCCGGGTGCGAGCGGTGAGTTTTCGTAGAAGATCGTGCCGTCGCTGCGGATGGAGATGGTGATCTGCTCGGCTTCTTCCGACATGGCCTTGGCGCGGCTGTCGGGCAGTTCGATCGGAACCGCAGCCTTGAGCAGCGGCGCCGTCACCATGAAGATGATGAGCAGCACCAGCATCACGTCGACAAGCGGGGTAACGTTGATTTCCGCCATCGGCGCGCGGGTTCCGCGCCCTCTGCGCCGCCCGCCGCCTCCTGACAGGCCAATCGCCATCAGTGCTGTTCCAGCTGCCGCGTGAGAGCGGCGTGGAGCTGATCGGCAAAGCGCTGCAGACGCGCCTCGAAGGAATTCACCCGGTGCGAGAAGCGGTTGTAGGCGATGACGGCGGGAATCGCGGCGAACAGGCCGATCGCCGTCGCGAACAGCGCCTCGGAGATGCCCGGGGCAACCACCGCCAGCGAGGAATTCTGCTGCTGGCCAATCTGGAAGAAGCTGTTCATGATGCCCCAGACCGTGCCGAACAGCCCGACGAAAGGCGCGACCGAGCCGACGGTCGCAAGGAAATTGAGGCGGTCAGCGAGGTTGTCCGCCTCCTGCCCCACGGCCGTGCTCATGGCCGTGGCGATCCGCTGGCGGGCGCCTTCCTGATCCACCCCGCGCCCGGCGGAATTGCGCCGCCATTCGGCAAGGCCCGCTCCGGCAACCTTGCCCATCGGCACGTTCCGGCGTCCGCGATCCTTCTGGTATGCCTCGAAATTGTCGGCGTCCCAGAAGCCTTCCTCATAGTCATTGCAGCGCCGCGAGACGCTGCCCATGCGGAAGGTGAATGTGACGATGATCATCCAGACCCAGATGCTCGCGAGGATCAGGCCAACCATGATCGCCTGGACGACGATGTCGGCATCGAGGAACAGCTTGATCGGATTGAGCCGGTCCGGAGCGCCGTTGAGATAAAAGGTGGGGGCAAGCAGGTCGAGAATCATTCTTGTCCTTCCGGGCAGGAATCTGGGCCTGAGGCCGAGGATCGGGAGAGCATCCGCCCGGCGACGAGCGAATCGAAGGCATGTTGCCAGGCGGCAGGTTGTTTGCGCGGTCGTCCATCAGGGCTGATGAACCCGACCTTTACGGTAGCATCGCAAAGCCGGCTCCCGTCCCGCCATGCGATCTGGCGCAGCGTGCAGCTGACGCGACCGACGTTCTGCGGGAACGTCTCGATCGTCACCACATCGCCGAGCCGGGCAGGCGCCCTGTAGCGCAAGAGGGCTTCGGCGACAGTATAGAGCCCCTCCCCCGCATCGAGCGCGGCACGTTGGTCTATATCGAGCCGCTCGAGCAGGTCGGAGCGCGCTCGTTCGAACCAGCGCAGGTAATTGGCATGATAGACCACGCCGCCGGCGTCCGTGTCTTCATAATAGACGCGCACGGCAAAGCGATGGACGCCGCCGTCGATCACGCCGGTGCTGGGTTCGGGATTAACCTTCATGCCGCGCGGATGTGTAGCGGCGCCGTACCGCAGTGCAAAGACACCCGACGCAGTTCACCGCCCGCCAGCAACGGCACGGCGGTGAAGGCATGTGGATATCTCTGCGATGATGCGGTCAGTCGCAGATCATGTGGAAGAACTGGCGCCCCCCGAATATGTGCACGTGAAGATGCGGCACCTCCTGATGGCCGTTCGTCCCCATGTTCACCATCAGGCGGTATCCCGGCTCATCAAGCTCGAGCTGGCGCGTCACATGCCCGACGGCGCGCATGAATCCGGCGATCTCGCGGTCTTCCGCCTTCGCGGTGAAATCATCCCACGAGACGTAGGGGCTTTTCGGCACGACCAGCACGTGGACCGGCGCCTGGGGCCGGATGTCATTGAACGCAAACGCGAATTCATCCTCGTAGACCTTGGTGCACGACAGTTCGCCGCGCAGGATCCGCGCGAAGATGTTGTTGTCGTCGTAAGGCTGCTTCGGATCGATCGGCATTCGATGCTCCCGGATTTCTCGGTCGGTCTGGTTCGGAAATTCAGTTCCTGGGACGCGCCGCTTTCTCGGAGATCCCTGAAACACCCTCGCGCCGGTCGAGTTCGGCCAGGACGTCAGCCAAAGGCACCCCCTTGGCGCCGAGCAGGAGGAGGAGGTGGAACAGCAGGTCGGCCGCTTCGCCGACGAGTTGCTCGCGGTCCTGCGTCAGCGCGGCGATCACCGTCTCGGTCGCTTCCTCGCCGAGTTTCTGGGCGATCTTGCCCAGTCCTTTCGCATTCAGTTTCGCGACGTAGCTTGTTTGGGGATCGGCGGTCAGCCGCGCCGCGATCGTGGCTTCCAGCCGGGCCAGGGTTTCGGAACTGCTCATGCACGAGCCATGCGGCGTGGCGCGGATCGGGTCAAGCCGCCGCGATCAGTCCCGCGGCCGCTTGGAGGACAGCCGGCGGCCGAGAATGACGCCGGCGACGCCCATGCCCAGCAGGGCAAGGCTGCCTGGTTCGGGCAGCGATATCCCGGTGGCCGCATGCGCGGTAACGGGAGTGGACAAGGCACAGGCAAGTGCCGGGAAGTACCTGAATGAACGCACGGGGGGGCCTCGTCGATTCGGTCTGCGACGCTCAATCCGCCCATTGCCCCGACGCGGCAAGCACCTTTGCGGCCCTGTCCCGATCTGGCTCATCCCCGCGGTAAGCCGTTGCTCAACAGGCACTTTCTCAGACGCGGGCGGGCAGTCCCGCGTTGCGCAGAGCCGCATGCGCCTGGGCGATCGAATACTTCCCGAAATGGAAGATCGAGGCGGCGAGGACGGCGCTGGCGTGCCCCTTCGTCACCCCGTCGACGAGATGTTCGAGCGCGCCCACGCCGCCGCTGGCGATCACGGGCACGGAGACGGCATCGGCGATCGCGCGGGTCAGTAGCAGATCGTAACCGCTCTGGGTGCCGTCGCCGTCCATCGACGTGACGAGCAATTCACCGGCGCCTAATTCCGCGAGCCGGATGGCGTGTTCGAGCGCATTGATGCCGGTGGGGCGGCGGCCACCGTGGGTGAATATCTCCCATCGCCCCTCATCCACCCGGCGCGCATCGACCGAGGCGACGATGCACTGGGATCCGAACTTCTCGGCAATGTCGGCGACGACCTCGGGGCGGGACACGGCGGCCGAATTGACCGCCACCTTGTCGGCGCCCGCCAGCAGGAGCGCACGCGCGTCCTCGGCCGTGCGCACGCCGCCGCCGACCGTCAACGGCATGAAGCAGACTTCGGCCGTGCGCTGCACGATGTCGAGCAGTGTGCCGCGCCCTTCATGGCTGGCGGAAATGTCGAGGAAGCAAAGCTCGTCCGCGCCCGCGGCATCATAGGCGCGCGCCTGTTCCACCGGATCGCCCGCGTCCTTGAGATCGACGAAGTTCACGCCCTTGACCACGCGGCCATCGGCCACGTCGAGACAGGGGATGACGCGGATGCGGACGGTCATGATTCCGCCCCCTGCGGGAGAGGGGGACCGCCGCGGGGGGCGGAAGGAAATCCCTTCCCGAACCGGTGCTGCGTGATGACGCGAAGTCCCTCCGCCGCCCTGTGGGTGATTCCCTTCCCCATACCGGGCAGGAACTGGGGTATCCCGTTCATCCTTTTTCCGCCATCCGGATCGCGGTCGCCAGGTCCAGCCGCCCGTCATAGAGGGCGCGGCCCGTGATGACGCCCTCGATGCCGTCCTTCTCGTGGAGCACCAGCATGCGGATGTCATCCAGCCCCTTGACGCCGCCCGAGGCGATCACCGGCAGGTCGGTCTGCCGGGCGAGATCGACCGTCGCCTGGACGTTGCAGCCCTTGAGCAGCCCATCGCGCCCTATGTCGGTAAACAGCAGCGAGGCGACGCCCGCGTCCTCGAAACGGCGCGCCATGTCGACGATGGAGACGTCCGAGACCTCGGCCCAGCCTTCCGTCGCGACCATGCCGTCGCGCGCGTCGACGGCGACGACGATGCCGCCTGGATACTCACGCGCCATGTCCCTGACGAACTGCGGATCCTTGAGCGCGGCAGTGCCCATGACCACGCGGCTGACGCCAAGGTCGAACCAGCCCGCGACTGCCTCCGCCGTGCGGATTCCGCCGCCGAGCTGGACATGGCCGGGAAACACCTCGAGAATCGCCTCGACCGCCTCGCGGTTCTCGGCCCGGCCGGCGAAGGAGCCGTCGAGATCGACCACGTGGAGGTACTGCGAACCGGCCTCGGCGAACAGCATGGCCTGCGCGGCGGGGTTGTCTCCGTAGACGGTGGCGCGCGCCATATCGCCCTCGGCCAGGCGTACGACCTGGCCCTGCTTGAGGTCGATGGCGGGGAAGACGATCATTTAGGGCGTGCCCCCTCTCCAAGCTGCGCCAGCCTCCTCCGCAAGGGGAGAGAGGAAATGCTGGCATACTCCTCCCCCCGTGCGGGGGAGGATACGAAGGGCTGGCGCTGCAAGCGCCTGGCCGAAGTTGGAGAGGCCGCCGTCAAGGCTTCCACTCCAGAAACCGCGTGAGCAGCGAAAGACCGTAGGCCTGGCTCTTCTCCGGGTGGAACTGCACGCCGACAACGTTGTCCCTGGCGACCGCCGCGACAAGGCCGCCGCCATGATCGGTCATGGCCGCAACGGTACGGCCATCGGCCGGCGCGAAGTGGTAGGAGTGCAGGAAATAGGCCTCGCCCGCCTCGACCAGGCCGTGAGCCGGGTCCTTGCGGCCGGGCGAGACGTCGTTCCAGCCCATGTGCGGCACCTTTATGGCCGGATCAGTCCGCTCGATCAGGCGCACTTCGCCGGCGACCCAGTCGAGCCCGTCAGTCACGCCATGCTCCAGCCCGCGGGTCGCGAGAAGCTGCATGCCGACGCAGATGCCGAGGAACGGCGCCCCGCCGACATGAACGCGCTCCGTCATCGCCTCGACCATGCCGGCAATGGCCCAGAGCCCCTGCGCGCAGGCCTTGAACGAGCCGACGCCGGGCAGGACGATGCGATCGGCCGCGCGCACCACGTCCGGATCGGCAGTGACCGCGACATCAGGCGCCCCGGCCGCTCTCAGCGCATTGGCGACCGAGTGGAGGTTGCCTGCGCCGTAATCGATCAGGGCAAGGACTTCCGCCATCGCCGCTCAGCCCCCGAGCTGGCCCTTGGTCGAGGGAATCGCCCCGCCCTTGCGCGGATCGAGCTCGACGGCGCTGCGCATGGCGCGGGCGAAGCCCTTGAAGATGGCCTCGCAAATGTGGTGGTTGTTGGCGCCGTAAAGCAGCTCCACGTGCAGCGTGATGCCGACCGCCTGCGAGATCGAATGGAACCAGTGCTCGACCAGCTCGGTATCGAGTTCGCCCAGCTTTTCCTGCGTAAAGCCGGCCTTCCACACGAAATACGGCCGCCCCGAAATGTCCAGCGCGACGCGGGCAAGCGTCTCGTCCATGGGCGAATAGGCGTGGCCGTAGCGGCCGATCCCCGCCTTGTCGCCGAGAGCCTGGGACATCGCCTGGCCGATGGCGATGGCGCTGTCCTCGGTCGTGTGGTGCTGGTCGACATGCAGGTCGCCGTCGATCCGGCAGGTCACGTCGATCAGCGAATGGCGCGAGAACTGCTCGATCATGTGGTCGAGGAAGCCGATCCCGGTCGACACGTCGTAAGCGCCCGTGCCGTCGAGGTTGACGGCGACGGCGATGTCGGTCTCGTGGGTCTTGCGGGTGATCGAGGCGGTGCGCATGGCCTGCGCCTATAGACCTGTAGCGGCGGGAATCAATCGCGCGAGAGAAACCGCCCGGCCGGTCCTGCGGTTTTCTCGCGGGGAATCCTCTTGCCCGTGGAATAACCCCGTGGGAGGTCCAAAAAAGTCACCGCAACACGCTTGACCGGCAGATGAACGATGCGCACGTAGGGCCTGATGAACGATACGCCACCAGATAGTCTTATCCCCTACGACGAGATCGTGCAGGAGGCCTTGCGCGCGGTTGTCGGCCGCGTTCTGGGCCAGGTCGAAACCGCGAACGGAGTGCTTCCGGGCACGCACCACTTCTACATCACGTTCAAGACCGGAGCACCGGGCGTCAGCATTCCGGCCGATCTGCGCGTCCGTTTCCCCGACGAGATGACGATCGTCCTGCAGAACAAGTTCTGGGACCTCACCGTTCGCGAGGACGGGTTCTCCGTCAGCCTGAGCTTCAACCAGCTTCCCGCCAAGCTCGACATTCCTTTCTCCGCGATCACCGCCTTCGTCGATCCGGCCGTCGATTTCGGCCTGCAGTTCCAGGCCATGGCCGACGATGACGAGGAAAGCATATCGGGGCCGGCCGGTAACGACGAAGCGGAACGCGACGTCGCCTCGCGGGTTACGCCAAACGAGGACGGCTCGAACGTCGTCTCGGTCGATTTCGGTAAGAAGAAATAAGCGGGCCGCCGGGCCCGGGAAAAGAGGCTCGATGGCCACGAACAAACCGCGGCACAACCGCGAAGATACCGCCGCCGGGGCCGGGAAAACCGCGAAGGCGGGGCCTTCGGCTGACGAATTGACCAGGCCCAGCCCCAACCCGCACACCAATCTCGCCATTGCGGATATCGCCTTGCGCGGCAGCACCTTTCTGGCCCGCCGGGCCGTCGAGAGAGTGCTTCTCGGCAGGCGCTATGCGCCCAGCAAGGCCAAGGCGATCCTCAAGGGCCGCAGCATGAAGGAAACGGTGCTGCACACCGTGCTCGCCCGCGTTGCCATGCAATCGGTTCCGGGCGCCATCATCATCGGCGGCGGCCTGCTCGCCAAAACGCTCTACGATCGCAGCAAGGCGCGGCAGAAAAAGGCCGAGGGCGAGGCCCGGCTCCAGGAAATGGCCGAGAAAGGCGCGGATTCCTGAGGCTTCCGCAGGCGCCCTCTTGATTTGCGGCGCCCTGCCCGCCATCGGGAGATATGGACCGCACTCTGAAGACTTCTCCTGCCGACGCCGCCGGCGACGCGCTCGCCCGGCGCGGCCTCATGCTGATCATGTCCTCGCCTTCCGGCGCGGGCAAGACGACGATCTCGCGCATGTTGCTGGAGCGCGACGGGCATATCCGGATGTCCGTCTCCTGCACGACCCGGACCCCGCGTCCGGGCGAAGTGGACGGCAAGGACTACCATTTCATCAGCCAGACCCAGTTCGACCGCATGGTGGAGAACGAGGAGTTCCTGGAATGGGCGGTCGTCTTCGGCCACTGCTACGGCACTCCCAAGGCGCAGGTGAAAGCCGGCATCAAGGACGGTCTGGACTACCTGTTCGACATCGACTGGCAGGGCACGCAGCAGCTTTACCAGAAGCTGGAGCGCGACGTCGTGCGGGTATTCCTGCTGCCCCCCAGCATCGACGAACTGCGCCGCCGCCTCACCGGCCGCGGCACCGACAGCGCCGAAGTCATCGCCGAGCGCATGGAACGTGCCCGGTCGGAGATCAGCCACTGGGACGGCTACGACTACGTGGTCGTCAATGACGACATCGAAGCCTGCTTCGCCAAGGTCCAGCAGATCCTCGCCGCCGAACGCATGCGCCGCGCGCGCCAGACCGGCCTGATCGGCTTTGTGCGTGAACTGATGGCGCCTTAGACCAAGGGCAGCCGAACCCCGCGCGTCCTGAGCCTGTCGAAAGACGCTGGCGCCCCGCCGGGTCCACAACCCGTCGACAGCCTCAGGACGAGCGGGAGTGTAGTATGGCACGTGATGCGCCAAGCCTGCCCTCAGGCCCCTTGTCCTGAACGTCCCCAGGCTCTAGGCGCGCCTCCGAACGACTTTTGCCGGAGGTACCAGACCATGCCCGAACTCGAATCCGCGATCGAAGCCGCCTGGGAGGCGCGCGACAGCGTCACTCCCGCCAGCGGGGACGTGCGCAAGATCGTAGACGAGGCGCTCGGCCTTATCGAATCGGGCGCGGCGCGCGTCGCGGAGCCGGACGGCCAGGGCGGGTGGAAGGTCAACCAGTGGCTGAAGAAGGCGGTGCTGCTCAGCTTCCGCCTCAACGACAACGTACCGCTCCCGGGCGCCGCGGGTGGCGCGCCCGCCTTCGACAAGGTGCCGGTCAAGTTCGATGGCTGGGATGAGGCGAAGTTCCGCGAGGCCGGCTTCCGTGTCGTCCCGGGCGCCGTCGCCCGCCGCGGCACTTACATCTCGAAGGGCGTGGTGCTGATGCCCAGCTTCGTCAACATCGG
>DATEJH010000062.1:0-32516 GCA_035278205.1 Novosphingobium sp.
ATGGTCGAGGCGAACCTGCGTCTCGTGATTTCCATCGCTAAAAAATATACGAACCGTGGCCTGCAATTCCTTGATCTTATTCAGGAAGGCAATATCGGCCTGATGAAGGCGGTCGATAAGTTCGAATATCGGCGCGGCTACAAGTTCAGCACCTACGCGACCTGGTGGATCAGGCAGGCGATCACCCGCTCCATCGCGGATCAGGCGCGGACCATCCGTATCCCGGTCCACATGATCGAGACGATCAACAAGCTGGTCCGCACCAGCCGCCAGTTCCTGCACGAACAGGGCCGCGAACCGACTCCGGAGGAGATGGCAGAGCGCCTGTCCATGCCGCTGGAAAAAGTGCGCAAGGTGATGAAGATCGCCAAGGAGCCGATCAGCCTCGAAACGCCGATCGGCGACGAGGAGGATTCGCATCTGGGCGATTTCATCGAGGACAAGAACGCGATCATCCCGGTGGACGCCGCGATACAGGCGAACCTCAAGGAAACCGTCACCCGCGTCCTTGCCTCGCTCACCCCGCGCGAGGAACGCGTGCTGCGCATGCGCTTCGGCATCGGCATGAACACCGATCACACGCTGGAGGAAGTCGGCCAGCAGTTCTCGGTGACGCGCGAACGCATCCGCCAGATCGAAGCGAAGGCGCTGCGGAAACTCAAGCACCCGAGCCGGTCAAGGAAGATGCGCTCGTTCCTGGATCAATGAGTTGAAAAAGCCCCGCTTCGGCGGGGCTTTTTTTCGCCTTTGCAAGGCAGCGGGACGGATCGAACCCGCTCACCCTGAGCCTGTCGAAGGGTGATGGTCCCAACGGTGCGCCGGCGTCCTTCGACAAGCTCAGGGTGGACGAGGTGGCGCGGATTCTGGATGACCGCCGGTCTCACGGCAACCGGAACAATTCTCCCGCATGACGGCCCGCGAGAGCCGCCCTCACCGAAGAGTCGCATCCATGAAGCTCAAGCGCATGGCCGTTCATGTCCACGAACACCGGGTGACTCCTGTCGATCTCATCGAGAAATGCGGGCCAGCGGTCGGTCTCGTCGTACCACGGCCGGCACATCGGCTCGGTGATGAACAGATCGGGCCGCAGGTAGCGCATGTGCTCGTCGCCGAAAACGACGATGGCGCCGCGCGGAACCTCCGAATAGCGGCGTTCGACCGACTTGACGATGGTACGGTAACCGGGTTCCGCGCGCGCCGCCAGCGGAACGGCCGCAAAGGCCATGGATGAAGCTGCTATCGCAGCGGCAAAAACCGTTATCCCGCCAGCGGCACGAGGCCAGCTGACCAGAGCCATGCGAAGAATGGCGATCTCGACCAGCAGCAGGCCGGGGCCCAGCAGCCGAAAATCGTAGGGATCGAACTCGCTGAACCAGCGAAGAGTGATGATTGCCGAGAGATAGAGCGCACCCGCCAGGAAAAGGGACAGGGTCAGACTATCGACCCGAATTTCTCTTGCGGGCTGGCGATAACGGCCAAGTATGAACTTCGCCAGCCAAGTGATCCCGATGAGCTGGGCAACCGCGACGATCACCGCCAGGCGATCCAGGAGGTGCGGACCGAGGTTCTGGAAATCGAAGTCGACCACTACGACCGGAAGGATCATCGATCCGGCAAGGGCCCGCACCATCATGGCTAGGCGATGCCCGGCGCTGTCGAGAGGGGGCACGCGCGGCATCCCGGTCGCATATCCCGTCACGTCCGCATTGTGCCGCAGGTACAGCCACATGAAGCCTATGACGGCAAGGCACAGGATTGCATTGATCACGACGGCCGGAAGGTCACGCCGCCACATAGCTGCCAAGGCAGAGATACCCAGGAACGAAACGGCGAAGGCGCCCACATATCGCGACAGGAACATGCCGATGCAGCAGGCCGCGAGCAGCAGCGATCGGACGACGAGGTGCTTTTCGGGCCTGCCGATGATGCCTGCCAGCAGAACGGCGGCCGAGACCAGAAAGAAGTCGAAGGTGACCTCGCTCCAGGTGAAGGAGAATATCGCCAGGTTCGCCGCGAAGGCGAAAGACAGCGCAAGGACTCCCCCAAGGCGGCCGCCGGCCACGGCGACCATACTGGTGCAGCATGTAACGACAAGCGCGCCGAGCAGCTTCGAGGCGACGAACACCGAGAGTCCGGTCGTCTGCGACAGAAGATGAATGGCGAGAGGATAGCCTACCGGCCAGATCGCGAAATATGCGGGCCCGGCCGGAGAGTAGCCTTCGTTCTGGACCATGAAGCCGTGGCCGAGGTTCAGGTTCTGCGCGAGCGCGAGATAGTTCATAGAGTCGGGCGAGAGATAGCCGTCGCTGGCGAGAATGGATCTCGCGAATATCAGCGCGGAGACGGCAAGGCCGATGGCGAGGCCTGTGGCGATTGAAGTCCAGTTGAACTCGTTATCCGGCCGGCCGATGTACAAACGCGCGAGCCGTTCAACCGCAACTGGATGCGCACAGGCTCGCATGGACCAAGTTCGCGATGGAGACTTTTCACTCGCCATGGTCCTTCGTTGCTCCACGACCTGCCTAGACCCTGCAAGCAGGCCATCAGGCCGATCGGAGCAAATGACAATCCTTTTTCCTACATTCCCGCGACCTGTCACACTGCCCGTCGCACCTTTCTGCCAGACTCTTTGAACCGTTCATCCCCGTCTCGAAGGCGATATGCCGCAGCGTGAAGTTTTCGATTCATCAAATCTTTGAAATATAATGCTTTTATAGAACTCTCCATGATCGGTGCGGGTGAAGTTCGGGAAATTCGGCCGGGACTGGCTTTGCGACCGACTCACGACTAAGGGGAGCGCAAACGAATCCCACGCAAGGACAGGCAAAAGCTCCCATGCGCATCGCCATTGCATCCGACCACGCCGCCGTCGACCTGAAGGCCGAACTGCGGGAATACCTCATCGAGGCCGGCCACGAAGTCGCCGATCTCGGGCCCGAGAACGCCGACCGCGTCGATTACCCCGACTACGGCTACAAGCTCGCCTCGGTTATCGCCGACGGCACGGCCCAGGTCGGCGTCGCGCTGTGCGGTTCCGGCATCGGCATCTCGATTGCGATCAACCGCCACCCCGCACTGCGCTGCGCGCTCGTGTCTGAGCCGATTTCAGCCGCGCTGGCCCGCGAGCACAACGACGCCAACTGCATCGCCATGGGCGCCCGGCTGATCGGGCCCGACATGGCCAAGGCCTGCCTCGACGCTTTCCTTTCGATAGAATTCGGCGGCGGCCGCCATGCCGGGCGCGTCGAAAAGCTTTCCAACCCCACCTTCTGACGGAGATCACGCCGATGTCCACCTCTGCCCCCGCGCGCGAGATCCGCCCTGAGATTCGCCGGGCCGGGTTCTTCACCGAACACCTCGCCTCGTCCGACCCGGAAGTTTTCGCCGCCATCCAGGGCGAGCTGAAGCGCCAGCAGACCAAGATCGAGCTGATCGCCAGCGAGAACATCACTTCGCTCGCGGTGCTCGAGGCGACCGGCTCAGTCTTCACCAACAAGTACGCGGAGGGCTACCCCGGCAAGCGATACTACGGCGGCTGCGAATACGCCGACGTGGTCGAGAACCTGGCGATCGAGCGCGCCAAGCAGCTTTTCGGCTGCCAGTTTGCCAACGTGCAGCCCAACTCGGGCAGCCAGATGAACCAGGCGGTGTTCCTCGCCCTGCTCCAGCCCGGCGACACGTTCATGGGGCTGGACCTCAACTCGGGCGGCCACCTCACCCACGGTTCGCCCGTGAACATGAGCGGCAAGTGGTTCAAGCCGGTGGCCTACGGCGTTCGCCCCGACGACCACCTGATCGATATGGACGAAGTCGCCCGGATCGCCCGCGAGCACAAGCCGAAGCTGATTATCGCCGGCGGCACCGCCTATTCGCGCATCTGGGACTTCCCGCGCTTCCGCGAGATCGCCGACGAGGTTGGCGCCTACCTGCTGGTCGACATGTCGCACTTCTCCGGCCTCGTCGCCGGCGGCGCGCACCCTTCGCCTTTCCCGCATGCGCACGTCGTGACCACCACCACGCACAAGTCGCTCCGCGGTCCGCGCTCGGGCGTGATCCTCACCAATGAGGAAGACCTCGCCAAGAAGCTGAACAGCGCCGTCTTCCCGGGCATGCAGGGCGGCCCGCTGGTCCACGTGATCGCGGCCAAGGCCGTGGCTTTCGGGGAGGCGCTGCAGCCGGAATTCAAGGCCTATGCCGCGCAGGTCGTCGCCAACGCCCGCGCGCTGGCGGCGAGCGTCGCGGATTCGGGTCTGTCGATCGTCTCGGGCGGCACCGACAATCACCTGATGCTGGTCGACCTCACCGCCAAGGACGTGACTGGCAAGGCCGCCGAAAAGGGCCTCGACCGCGCCTGGTTGACCTGCAACAAGAATGGCATCCCCTACGACAAGCGCTCGCCCTTCGTCACCTCGGGTATCCGTCTCGGCACGCCGGCCGGCACTACCAGGGGCTTCGGGGAAGACGAGTTCCGCCAGATCGGCCAGCTCATCGCCGAAGTGGTCGGCGGCATGGCGCGCAATGGAGACGAGGGCGACGGCCAGGCCGAACAGCGCGTGCGCGACCGCGTCGCCACCCTCTGCGAAGCATTTCCTGTCTATCCGACGCTCTGAGGGGGCCTGAGGTTTGCGCTGTCCTTTCTGTGCCCACGACGATTCGCAGGTCAAGGACAGCCGGCCGACCGAAGACAACACGGCGATCCGCAGGCGCCGCCAATGCACGAGCTGCGGCGCCCGCTTCACTACCTTCGAGCGCGTGCAGCTGCGCGAGATCACCGTGCTCAAGTCCGGCGGCGAGGGCGAGGAGCCGCGCCGCGAACCGTTCGACCGGTCCAAGATCGAACAGTCGGCAACGCTCGCCTGCCGCAAGCGCGGCATCGACCGCGAGAAGATCGACCGGCTGGTCTCCGGCGTGCAGCGCCAGGTCGAGACTCTGGGCGAGGCCGAAGTGCCCTCGCGCGTCATCGGCGAGATGGTGATGGACGGCCTGCGCCAGCTCGATTCGGTGGCATACATCCGCTTTGCCTCGGTCTACCGTGCCTTCAACGAGGCCCGGGATTTCGAGGAGTTCGCCGGCGCCGTGCGCGAGGTGGGGAACAACTGAGCGGCGATGACATGACCCGGCCCATCATCGTCCTCGTCCGGCCACAACTGGGCGAAAACATCGGCAAAGCCGCGCGCGCGATGCTCAATTTCGGGCTGACCGAGATGCGGCTCGTCGCGCCGCGCGATGGGTGGCCCAATCCCTCGGCAGGTCCGGCCGCGGCCGGCGCCGATGTCGTGCTGGAGGGGGCTCAGGTCTATGAGACCCTGGCGGATGCTGTCGCCGATTGTTCAAACGTCTACGCCACGACCGTACGCAAGCGCGGGGTGACCAAACCCGTCGTCACGCCCGAAGAGGCCGCGCGTGAAGTCCACGGCGCACCCGGTCGGTCCGCGTACGTCTTCGGACCCGAGCGGGCCGGACTGGAGACGGGGGACGTCGCCCTCGCCCGCGCGATCCTGACGGTGCCGATCAATCCCGAATTCGCGTCGCTCAATCTGGCACAGGCCGTCATCCTGTGCGCCTACGAGTGGTCGAAGGGCGCGAACCTCGAACAACCCACGCTGGAAGAATTGCTCCCCCCTGCCCCACAGCAGGAACTGGAAGGCCTGATCGGACATCTGGAGCGCATGCTCGAAGCGAAAAACTACTTCTGGCCGGAGCACCGCGCTGCCGCCAATCGTTTGACGCTGCGCAACCTTCTCACCAAGCCGGGCTGGAACCATCTGGAGGTGCGCACCTTCAGGGGAATTCTGAGCGCTCTGGAAAACGCACGGCGCAAGCGAAGCTGACGGCACTTGACTTTCGCGGCAAGAGCCGTAAGGGGCACCCCTTCACATGGCGCCTGCCGTTTCTGGCAGCCTTGCGTCCATTCGGCCCCGCACCCCGGTGAAGCGGCGGCCGCATCCCGCGGAATGGGCGGTGATGGTGCACTCCGGGACTTATGGATCGCGTGCCATGGTGGCGGGCGACAAGCAGAACGGAAGACGACTTATGTCGAAGCGCAAAAGCGCCAAGTACAAACTCGACCGCCGCATGGGCGAGAACATCTGGGGCCGTCCCAAGAGCTCGGTCAACCGCCGCAGCTATGGCCCCGGCCAGCATGGCCAGCGCCGCAAGGGCAAGCTTTCGGACTATGGCCTGCAGCTGCGCGCCAAGCAGAAGCTCAAGGGCTACTACGGCGACGTGACCGAGAAGCAGTTCAAGGCCACTTACCAGGAAGCCGCCCGCATGAAGGGCGACACCGGCCAGAACCTTATCGGCCTGCTCGAACAGCGCCTCGACATGGTCGTGTACCGCGCCAAGTTCGCGCCGACCATTTTCGCGGCGCGCCAGATCGTTTCGCACGGCCACATCCGCGTGAACGGGGTGAAGTGCAACATCGCCTCGCGCCGTGTGAAGGTGGGTGACGTCATCAGCCTGGGCAACAAGGCCAAGGAAATGGCGCTGATCATCGAAGCACAGGGCCTCCCGGAGCGCGAAGTGCCCGACTACGTGGCGCCGGACGGCACCGACAAGATCACCTTCGTGCGCGTCCCGACGCTCGACGAAGTGCCCTACCCCGTGAAGATGGAACCGAATCTGGTCGTCGAGTTCTACTCGCGCTGAGGCCTGTCTCCACGAAGGTGGAGAATCGGTTCACGAGGTTCAGAAAAGGGCGGTCCTGCGGGGCCGCCCTTTTCGCATGTGCGATCCAGCGGCAAAAATTGCACGCTACGAAGATGCTGTCAGGAAACTGCAGCAGATTTCGCGCATTGGAGCGTCATCATGACACGCTACCGCTTCGTGACCCCTCATCGCATCGGCAAATGGTACCCCGATCTCGAAACCGCCAAGCGCTTCGCCAGCGAGATCGGCGCCGGATTTCTGGATTCCCGGACGGGACGCTTCGTTGCTTACGTCGGCACACGGCTGGAGATCGCTTCAGCCGGCGGCAAGAAGGCGCGGCAGCGCCTGGCTCATGCCTGATTACTGGCGCAGGTAGTCGCGCCGGAATTCGCTCGCGAAGGCCGCAAAGCGGCCTTGAGCAATTGCCTCGCGCATGGCCTGCATGAGCTGCTGATAGAACGAGACATTGTGCTCGGTCAGCAGCATCGCACCGAGGATCTCGCCCGACTTGATCAGGTGGTGCATGTAGGCCCGGCTGTAAGTGCCGCAAGTCGCGCAGACGCAGCGCTCGTCGATCGGACCGCTGTCCTCCGCGTGGCGCGCATTGCGCAGGTTCAGCGGGCCGTTCCAGGTGAAGGCCTGTCCATTGCGGCCCGAGCGCGTCGGCAGGACGCAGTCGAACATGTCGACCCCGCGCTCGACCGCGCCGACGAGATCGTCGGGCTTGCCCACGCCCATCAGGTAGCGCGGCCGGTCGGCCGGCAACTGACCGGGTGCGAAATCGAGCGTCGCGAACATTGCTTCCTGCCCCTCACCCACGGCAAGGCCGCCGATGGCATAGCCATCGAATCCGATGTCGATCAGGGCATCGGCCGAAGCCTTGCGCAGACCTTCATCGAGCGCGCCCTGCTGGATGCCGAAGAGAGCCGAATTTCCGGCATGCTCGCCGCCGCCGTCGAAACCGTCGCGGCTGCGTCTCGCCCAGCGCATCGACATTTCCATGGACCGGGCGATCACGTCGCGCGACTGGTCGATCTTGGGGCACTCGTCGAAAGCCATGACGATATCAGAGCCCAGCAGGCGCTGGATCTCCATCGAGCGTTCCGGGGTCAGCAAGTGGCGCGAACCGTCGAGATGACTGGCGAAAGTGACGCCTTCCTCGGTGATCTTGCGCAAGTCCGACAGGCTCATGACCTGATAGCCGCCGCTGTCAGTGAGGATCGGGCGATGCCAGTTCATGAACTTGTGCAGGCCGCCGAGGCGCGCCACGCGCTCGGCACCGGGGCGCAGCATGAGATGGTACGTATTGCCCAGGATTATGTCGGCGCCGGTCGCCCGCACGCTTTCGGGCTTCATCGCCTTGACGGTTGCCGCCGTGCCTACCGGCATGAAGGCGGGGGTGCGGATTTCGCCCCGGCGCATCCGGATGATGCCGGTGCGGGCCCTGCCGTCGGTTGCATGAACAGTGAATTCGAAACGCGGGTTCATGGCCGCGTCCGTTATACCGGTCAGAACCCGTAGACCAGCGAGAAGCGCGAAATCGTATCTGTCCTGACGGACCCGACGGGAGGCGAGCTCTCGTGCTCGATCGAATACGACAACCTGGCCTTCAGCCCTTTGGCCATCCCGGCCTCGAGCCCCGTCAACGAAGTGAAAGTGCTGTTGTCCGATCCGACGTATGCGGAGGCATCCTGGGTCAGCTTCATCGTCCTAGTGACGTTCCAGTCGAAATCGAGCGACGTGAGCATAGACCAGGTGGTTTCGGATGGCTGGTCGACGTACAGGGTACGCCGCGCGGCCGGCCCCGCCTCCAGGGCGAGGGACAGATCCCTGTGCTGGAGCACTCTGTAGCCAAGGCCGCCCGACAATGAATAGCGCGCCCGAAAACCCTGGATCTCGTCCTTTTCGTACTGCATTCGGCCGTAGGTAAAGAGCGCATCGTTCAGCGTATAGCGCGGCTGATAGCTCGCCCCATACTGCTCACGCGTAACCACGCCGGCATCCTTCTGATAATCCGCGTTGGCAAGGATCGTATGCTCCCAGTCGATTCCCTTGCGATTCAGTTTCAGTGCACCCGTGAAGCCGAAATTCCTGGTGTTGCCCGTCCCCCGAAAGGCGCCAAGCTCGATCTGCCCCTTCCACAACTCGAGCACACCGGAATCGCGGATGCGCTGTGTCTCAGCCTCTGTCCACGCGGCCAGCTCCTCGGCCTTTCGATCCAGGTAGGCACGGTGCATGGAGCGGATCTCGTCCTTGTCATAAGGCTGCGTCTCGAGCGCCGCCTTGACCACGGCGGCAACGGCTGCGGAATCGTCCGTGCGGATCGCCGCGTCGATCATCGCCTTTACATTAGCGGGAAGGTGCGGAGGCGGCGCCGGAATGAAGGGCGGCGGATAGACGAAGTCAGGCAGAGCGGGGCGCAAGGGCTCCGAGCCCGCGGCCAAAGAAACTTGCTGGGCGACAGGAACTATTTCGGGCGTCTTCGCCTGGACCGGGAACGCGATCAGCAGAAGCGGAAGCGCGGCGGGGAAAGACTGCTTCATGACTGAGGGATACCTACTCAATCAGGTGCGCAGGCGCCAGCCCGTCTTGAATATCCAGGCGATCAGGCCAATGCAGACCACAAGAAATGCGAGAGTCATGGCCAGTGACATGCCGATCGAGAAATCGGAGCTGCCGTAGAAGCACCAGCGCAGCCCGTTGACGAGATAGACGACCGGGTTGGCCATGGCGACCGAACGCCAGGGCTCGGGCAGCAGGTCGATCGAGTAGAAAGTGCCGCCCAGAAAGGTCAACGGTATGAGAATCAGCACGGGGACCACGCCGAGCTTCTCGAAACTGTCCGCCCAGACGCCGAGAATGAAGCCGAAGAGGGAGAAACTTGCCGATACGAGCAGGATGAAGCCGAGCGCGTAGAACGGATGGACGATCGTGTAATCCACGAAGAATGTGGCGGTCACGAGGATGATGGCAGCAAGGATCAGCGACTTGGTCGCGGCCGCGCCGACGAAGCCGACCAGCGTTTCGGCAACGCCCACGGGGGCCGACAGCAGTTCATAGATCGCACCGGTGAACCGCGGCAGGTAGATGCCGAAGCTGCCGTTGGAAGTACTCTCGGTGAGCAGTGTAAGCAGCAGCAGGCCCGGCACGATGAATGCGCCATAGTTGATCCCGGCCATGCCGGATTCCATGCGCCCGCCGATCGCTGCGCCGAACACCACGAAATAGAGGACGGTGGTCAGCACCGGCCCCAGGATCGACTGCATCGCGGTGCGAAGTGCACGGGTGACTTCGCGCTTGTAGATGGTCCAGGTGCTGCGCAGATTGAATGCGATCATTTCGCCGCTTCTCCCAGCAGGCCAACGAAAATTTCCTCGAGGCTGGACTCGCGGATGTCGATCGAGTTGTAATCGATGCCCGCCGCGACCAGCGTTTTGGTAAGCTGGGCGACCTCGGCCTTGCCGCCTCCGGTCCCGTCACCGCCGCGATAGCAGAGTTCACGATGATCGTCGGATAGGGTGACGGAAAAGCGGCCGACCGTTTCCGGCAGCTCCGCGAGCGGTTCGACAAGGGCGATATGAGCCTCGGTACGGCCGAGCTGCTTCATCATCACCGAGGTCCGCTCGACCATGCGGATGCGGCCGTTCTGGATAATGCCGACCCGGTCCGCCATCTCCTCGGCCTCCTCGATGTAATGGGTGGTGAGGATGATCGTCGTGCCCGTCTCCCGCAGCTTGGCGATCTGTTGCCACATATCGCGGCGCAGCTCGACATCGACGCCGGCTGTGGGCTCGTCAAGGAACAGCAGCTCGGGCTCGTGCGCCAGCGCCTTGGCGATCAGCACGCGCCGCTTCATGCCGCCTGAAAGCGCCCTGATCTGGTCATTGCGCTTGTCCCAGAGGCTGAGCGCGCGCAGGATCTCCTCGACTTTCGCAGGATCCGGCGAAAGACCGAACAGTCCGCGCGAATAGTTGACGGAGTGCATGACCGTGTCGAACATATCGGTCGCCAGTTCCTGGGGCACGAGACCGATCCGGGCGCGCAGCGATCGCCAATGCGCGTTCATGTCCTCACCAAAGGTGCGGATTGTGCCCGCGGTGGGACGCACCAGACCGCAGACGGCGCCGATCAGCGTCGTCTTCCCGGCGCCATTGGGCCCAAGGAGCGCGAATATCTCGCCCTTTCTGATATCCAGATCGACGCCCTGGAGCGCAGTAAGGCCGTTATCGTAAGTCTTCGTAAGACCACGGATTTCAAGAATGGATTCCATAGCGCCTTGATGGTCGATTGCGATGTCAGTTCCAAGTCTTCGTTACTGCGATGCGGGTGCAATTCCACAGACCGGATGAACGCTGCCGATGCCAGCCTCAAGGCAGCAGCAAACTTGAATCCCCGTAAGAATAGAAGCGGTATTCCTCAGCGATGGCATGAGCATAGGCGGCCTGCATCCGCTCCAGCCCCATTAGCGCCGATACCAGCATGAACAGGGTCGATTTCGGCAGGTGGAAATTGGTCATCAGGCCGTCGACCGCCCTGAAGCGATAGCCGGGCGTGATGAAGATCGCGGTGTCACCCTCGAAAGGGCGGATCACATCGCCATCTCCGACGGCGCTCTCCAGGAGACGGAGCGACGTGGTGCCAACGGCGACGAGACGGCCGCCGGCGGCCCTCGCCGCGTTCAGGCGATCGGCCGTGGCGGCATCGATCCGTCCCCACTCCGCGTGCATGCGATGCTCGGCCGTATCCTCGACCTTCACCGGCAGGAAGGTGCCTGCGCCGACGTGGAGCGTCAGCGTCTCGCACACGATCCCGGCGGCCTCGAGACGTCCGATGAGTCCCGGCGTGAAATGCAGTGCCGCGGTGGGCGCGGCCACGGCCCCCTTCTCGCGCGCGAACATGGTCTGGTAATCGGACTTGTCGGCCTCGTCTGTTTCGCGCCGGCCGGCGATGTAGGGCGGCAGAGGCATGCGCCCCGCTCTTTCGAGCAGCACCTCGACCGGCTCGTCTCCTTCGAAGAGAAGGGTCCAACTTCCGTCCTCGTGACGTTCTTCGGCAATGGCGCTGACACCCGCGGGGAACTCGACGCGATCGCCGGGCCTCAAGCGTTTGGCGTTGCGCACGAAGGCCTGCCAGCGGCGGAGATCGCGGCGCTTGTGCAGCGTCGCGCCGATACGCGCCTCGCCGCGACGTCCCTCCAGTTGCGCGGGTATGACGCGGGTATCGTTGAAGACGAGCACGTCACCGGCACGCAGGAGTTCGGGCAAGTCACGAACATGCCTGTCGACGAGGGGACCGCTCCCCTCGATCACCAGCATGCGCGCGGCGTCGCGCGGCTTTGCGGGGCGCAGGGCTATGCGCTCAGGAGGCAGGTCGAAATCGAAAAGGTCAACGCGCATGGCGCGGCGGGCTAGACCAGGGATCGGCCTTCGACAAGCTCAGGCTGAGTCCATCGGAGGCTGAACTTGCGCAGTCAGAAGTCAGTCGGACTTCGAATTGCTCAACTGGTCGGCGGTGACCGGAGCCGCCGCCTGGGTGACGGGCGCCGCCGGCGGCGCCTTGTTGTCGGAGCCAAGCGATGCCTGGAGGATCCGGGTCGGATTCTGCGGCGGTTCCCCGCGCTCGATCCTGTCTACATACTCCATGCCCGAGATCACACGGCCGAACACGGTGTACTTGTGGTCGAGCGAGAAGCGCGGATAGAAAACGATGAAGAACTGGCTGTTGGCGCTGTTCGGGTCGTTCGTGCGCGCCATCGAGACGGTGCCGCGCAAGTGCGGCATGGCGTTGAACTCCGCCTGGAGGTCGGGAAGCTGGGAGCCGCCCTGTCCGGTGCCCGTCGGATCGCCGGTCTGGGCCATGAAGCCATCGATCACGCGGTGAAAGATAACCCCGTTGTAGAAGCCCTGCGCAGCCAGGGCCTTTATCCGCTCGACGTGGTGCGGAGCCCATTCCGGCATGAGGCGAATGGCAACACGCCCGCCATCGGACAGATCGAGGTAAAGCACGTTCTGGGGATCGCGAGCTGGATTGGGGTCGACCACGGCCGACGGTGCGGGAGCGGTTGGCGTCGGCACAGGCGCTTCGTCCTGTTTCGCCGCTACAGGCGTGGCCGCAAGCGCTAGCCCGATCATCGTCAGGGTCAGAGGCAGACGAAACTTCATCGAATACTCACAAGCTGAGGCCAATTCATTGCAGGGCGATAATGCCTCGGCGCTGACGTGACAATGAACGAAACCGGGTAAGGCAATTCAGTAGTCGCCCTGGAGACCCTTGGCGGCAATGCGTGAGATCACGTCTTCCCGAACCGCCGGGCTCACGAACTTGGAGACGTCTCCGCCGAACATCGCGATCTCCTTGACCAGCTTGGAGGCGATCGGCTGCAGGCTGACATCGGCCATCAGGAACACCGTTTCGATGTTCGGGTTGAGCTGCTGGTTCATACCCGCCATCTGGTACTCGTACTCGAAATCGGCGACGGCCCGCAGTCCGCGCACGATCACGGTTGCACCCTGCTTTTCCGCGAATTTCATCAACAGCGCGTTGAAGCCCACGACCGAGACGTTCTCGATCTCTAGGTTCGCAACTTCGCGCTCGACCATGGCTATGCGCTCCTCAGGAGTGAACAGCGGGTTCTTCGACATGTTGGTGGTGACGCCGATGATCAGCCGGTCAACCAGCTTCGCCCCCCGCCGGATGATATCCGCATGCCCGCGGGTAATCGGATCGAAAGTGCCGGGATAGACGCCGACGCGTTCGTCCTTCTTCAAGACCGTCATCAATGATCCCTCTCGATGATGTAGCGCGCGACCGCGCGCAGGAGATCAGCTTCCTTCCCGTGATGGGCAAGATGCGAGATCGCCTGCTCGACCAGCATTCGCGCCTGTTTCCGGGCACGATCGGCGCCCAGCAGCGAAACGAAAGTCTGCTTGCCCGCCGAGGCATCCTTGCCGACCGCTTTTCCGGCGACGAGCGCGTCCCCTTCGTGGTCGATGAGATCGTCGGCGATCTGAAAGGCAAGGCCGATATCGCGCGCATAGCCGCGCAGGTGCGTGCGCCCCTCTGGGGGGACGCGGCCAAGGATGGCCCCCATCTCCACCGCAGCACCCAGCAGAGCGCCCGTCTTGAGCTGTTGCAGACGCGTGACGGTCTGCAGGTCAAACTCGCTTGTCTCGGCGACGAGATCCATCATCTGGCCCCCGGCCATCCCCTGCGCTCCACTCGCATGGCCAAGCGCCTGGACCAGCTCGATGCGGGTAAAGGGATCGGCGCTCGTCGCAGGATCGGCCAGGACCTCGAAAGCGAAAACGTGCAGGGAATCTCCCGCGAGTACCGCAGTCGCCTCATCGAAGGCAACGTGCACCGTAGGTTTGCCGTGACGAAGCGCGTCATTGTCCATGCAGGGCAGGTCGTCGTGGATCAGCGAATAGACGTGGATCGCCTCGATGGCGACGCCGGCGCGAACAGCGGCGCTGCGATCGACGCCATACATTTCCGCGACCGAGGCCAGCAGCAGCGGGCGCAGTCGCTTGCCCCCGCCGATGGCTGCATATCGCATGGCCTCCACCAGGCGCGTCCGCGCATCGTCCGGCATCGGTAGGAGGGCGTCGAAAGCGCTGTCGATGTCGGCCGCTATGCGGGCAAGGCCGTCAGCCAGTTGCGAATCGATTACGCCGGCCGGGGCCACGTCTCAGCGGTCCGCGGCATCGAAGGACTGCGTGCCCGCAGGCGTACCGTCGGGGCCGGCGACGATCTTCTCGATCCGCGCCTGGGCGGCATCGAGCCGTTGCTGGCAATGCTTGCGCAGTTCCTCACCACGTTCGTAGAGCGTGATCGAATCCTCTAGCGGCACATCGCCGCTCTCAAGCTGGCGCACGATCTCTTCCAGCGCGCGCAGGGCATCTTCGAAGCTCAGGGCATCGATGTTCGGGCTAGCTCCGTCCATGGCGAAGCAATGGCCGTGTCCTGAGGGACGGTCAAGGTATACGCGGAGAATCCCGGCACGAAATCTTGCCACGGTGATGCGGGCTAGCGCGCACGCGAGGACATGGCTAAGGCGCGTCGCATGAGCGGAATCACCCCTGACGTCGTCGAGGCGCACGGCCTCAACCCCGAGGAATACGAACGCGTGCTGCACGCGTTGGGCCGGGAACCGAACCTGGTCGAACTCGGCATCTTCTCGGTCATGTGGTCGGAGCACTGCTCGTACAAATCGAGTCGCTTCCACCTGAAGAAGCTGCCCACCGAAGCGCCCTGGGTGATCCAGGGGCCGGGTGAGAATGCCGGCGTGATCGACATCGGCGACGGGCAGGCGGCGATCTTCAAGATGGAGAGCCACAACCACCCCAGCTACATCGAGCCCTACCAGGGCGCGGCGACGGGCGTCGGCGGCATCCTGCGCGACGTGTTCACGATGGGCGCGCGCCCGGTCGCCAACATGAATGCGCTGCGCTTCGGCCGCCCTGACCATCCCAAGATGAAGCACCTCGTGCAGGGCGTGGTCGCGGGCATCGGCGGTTACGGCAACTGCGTGGGCGTGCCGACGGTGGGCGGGGAGACCAACTTCCACGAGGCTTACGATGGCAATATCCTGGTCAACGCGATGACGGTTGGCATCGCCGAGACCGACAGGATATTCTATTCGGCCGCGACGGGCGTCGGCAATCCGATCGTGTACGTCGGCTCCAAGACCGGGCGCGACGGCATTCACGGCGCCACCATGGCCAGTGCCGACTTCGACGAGAACTCCGACGAGAAGCGTCCGACCGTTCAGGTCGGCGACCCCTTTACCGAGAAGCTGCTGATCGAAGCCTGCCTTGAACTGATGGCGACCGATGCCATCGTCGCCATCCAGGACATGGGCGCGGCAGGCCTGACTTCCTCGTCGGTGGAAATGGCCAGCAAGGGCGGCGCGGGCATTCGGCTCGACATGAACAAGGTTCCCTGCCGCGAAGAGGCCATGACGCCTTATGAGATGATGCTTTCCGAGAGCCAGGAGCGCATGCTCATGGTGCTCAAGCCAGGCAAGGAAGCCATGGCCGAAGCGATCTTCCGCAAGTGGGAATTGGATTTCGCTGTGATCGGCGAAGTGACCGATACCGGCCACATGGTACTCGAGTTCAACGGCCAGGTGGTCTGCGACATTCCGCTCGGCCCGTTGGCGGACGATGCGCCGGAATACGAGCGGCCCTATGTCTCGCAAGAGGAATACAAGGCCTGGGCCAAAGTCCCCGAACTGGGGGACGTGCCGGAAAGCAAGGACCTCGGCGCAGACCTCCTCAAGCTGATGGCCTGCCCCGACCTCGCGTCGCGCCGCTGGATCTGGGAACAGTATGACAGCCAGGTTGGCGCGAACACCATGCAGAAGTCCGGCGGCGACGCGGCGGTCGTGCGGGTCCACGGCACGCAGAAGGCCCTGGCGATCAGCACCGACTGCACCCCGCGCTACTGCTACGCCGATCCTTACGAGGGCGGCAAGCAGGCCGTGGCCGAAACCTACCGCAACATCAGCGCGGTGGGCGGCCTGCCGCTTGCGATCACAAATTGCCTCAACTTCGCGAACCCGCAGCGCCCCGAGATCATGGCGCAGATCGTCGGATGCCTGAACGGCATGGGCGACGCCTGCCGGGCGCTCGATTACCCGATCGTCTCAGGCAACGTCTCGCTCTACAACGAGAGCAAAGCGACCGGCGGCGGCTCGGCGATCCTTCCCACTCCCGCGATCGGCGGTGTCGGCCTGCTCGCCGATCACGACAGGATGACAACCATCTCATTCAAGAACGAGGGCGACGAGATCTTCCTGCTCGGCGGCAAGGGCGCACATCTCGGTCAATCCCTCTGGTTGCGCGAGATCGCTGGCAGCGAAGCCGGCGAAGCTCCCAAGGTCGACCTCAAGGCCGAAGAGTTGAACGGCGCGACCATTCGCGAGTGGATCAGCAAAGGCAAGGTCAATGCAGTCCACGACATCAGCGACGGCGGCCTGCTCGTGGCCCTCGCGGAAATGGCGCTGGCCGCCGGCAAGGGCTGCGCGCTGGATGGCGCACTGACCACCGCAGAGGCGTTCGGCGAGGATCAGGGCCGTTACGTTGCAACGGCGCCCGCCGGATCCGAACTGCCAGGGGCGGTCAGGATCGGTGTCGTCGGCGGCGTCAGCGTCTCCGGGGTCCAGCTGAACGCGCTGCGCGAAGCTAACGAGGCATTTTTCCGTGACTGGATGGAAAGGTAAGCCCTTCTTCTAGCCGGTCGCCGAGGCCAGAACATTCACCGTCAGGGCGAGAATGCCCAGGTTGAAAGCAAACGCGAACAGTCCGTGAAAGGTCGAAACGCGTCGCATGGCGGCGCGGGTGATGGCAATATCGGCCGTCTGGCAGGTCATCCCGATCACGAAGGCGAAATTCACGAAATCGGAGAAATCAGGGGTGGCATCCCCTGGAAAATCGAGTCCTTCGTGGTCCCCGCGGTCGTCGGGAGAGTAATAGAGCCGCGCGTAGTGAAGCGCGAGGATCAGGTTGGTGAATGTCCAGCTTGCCGCCAGCGTGCAGACCAGAAGGACCACCCCGCCCAGGCCCAGATCCTGCTTGTCGCTCACGAGCAGACTGAGTGTCACGAGGACGACCGTGCTGATCAGCCCAGTCAATAACAGAAGCAATATCTGCCCGGCGTCATTGCGCTGTGCCTGCCGGCGAATGGCTTCGGCATCGCCACGGCACCAGAGCGGAATGCACGAGAGGACGAAGGCCAGAACCGCGACATCAAAGGCGGCGACAAGCGCCTGCGCCGTCGGCAGGACCAGCGGCAGCACAAGCCCTACCGCGACGAGCACGGCCAGGAACAGTACATATCGGGGATGGCCCATCTTGCCCATTCCTCCCTCCCTGACCGGCGCAAACGGCGGATAGTCTTAGCTGACCCAGTCTTTCTCGGGAATGCCGAGCAGGCGCAGAACCGATGTCAGGTCTCCGCGATCGATCCAGCCATTCGCCGCAGCGCGGGCCTTGGGCTTGGCGTGATAGGCGATGCCGTATGTCGCGGCCTGAAGCATGGGAATATCGTTGGCGCCGTCGCCGGTCGCCAGACTGGTCGCGTTTTCACCTTCCTCCGCCATCATCGAGACAAGGGTTGCCTTCTTCACCGAGCTATCGACGATCGGCCCCGCCAAGCGTCCGGTGAGCGTGCCGTTGGCGACATCGAGACGATTGCCCACTACCGTCTCAAAACCCAGCATTTCGCCGACGGGATCGGCGAAGTGATGGAATCCGCCCGTGACCAGTACGGTACGGCAGCCAAACTTCCTGAGCGTGGCAACAACGGTCTTCGCACCGGGCATGGGCTGAATCCGGCCGGCGAGGCATTGGTCGATCGCATCGATGGAGAGCCCTGCCAGCAGGCCGACCCGCTCGCGCAAAGCCTGCTCGAAATCGAGCTCACCCTGCATGGCGCGCTCGGTAATGGCCGCGACATGCTCTTTGAACCCGGCAAAGTCCGCCAGCTCATCGATACACTCCTGCCCGATCATCGTCGAATCCATGTCCGATATGAACACGGCCGGGATCACTGGCTCATGGTCGCAGACAAGCCCGTCAGTCGGTGAGAAATGAGCATCGAGCGAGGCCCGCAAGCCCTGCGCGTCATCATCCGGCGATTCGAGCTGCATCGTCTGGCCGCAGAAATCTAGCATGGCCGCTTCGGCGAGGCGTACGCCGCGTTTTTCCATATCCTCCCGGGCGGCGTCGATTCTTGCGGAGAGATGATCCGGTTCTGCTATCAGCCGGGCGATGAGCACTGCGAAATTCCTCGATCCACCATATGACGTCGCAGCCGGAGACCGGCCGCCGCTGGCGCTCATCGCAGGGCCGACCGCCAGCGGCAAGAGCGATTGTGCGGTGGCGCTGGCGCAGGAACTCGAACGGCGCGGTCGCCGCAGCGTGATTGTCAACGCCGACGGTTCGCAGGTCTATGTTGACCTGCGGATTCTCAGCGCCCGCCCCTCCCGTGAAGAAATGGGCGGCATTGAACACCGGCTGTTCGGCGAATGGGACGGTGCGCAAGCCTGCTCCGCCGCCGAATGGGCCCGTGCTGCGCGGGATACCATTGATCGGCTGCACCGCGAAGGGGCCGTGCCCATCCTCGTGGGCGGCACCGGACTTTACATCAAGACCTTACTCGAAGGCATCGCCCCGGTCCCTGCCATCGACCCGAAAATCCGGGATGAGGTACGCTCGCTGCCAGTCGCCCGGGCCTATGCGGCGCTTCAGGACGAAGATCCCGAACGCGCGCGCAGAGTGGGGCCCGCCGATACGACGCGGATCGCCCGCGCACTTGAAGTCGTCCGCTCGACCGGCAAGACATTGGCGCAATGGCAGATCGAGAAGTCCGGGGGCATTGCCGACCATGTTTCGTTGTTCCCGGCAATCCTGCTGCCGCAGCGACAGGCGCTCTACAGCCGCTGCGACCTACGCTTCGAGCGCATGGTCGAGCGCGGCGCGCTCGGCGAAGTCGAGGCCCTGCTGGCGCGCGCGCTGGACCCGGCTCTCCCGGTCATGCGCGCTATCGGCGTACCCGAACTTGCCGGCGTCCTGCGCAGTGCGTGGTCGCTGGAGGAAGGCGTGGCCCGTGGTGCGCAGGCCACGCGCAATTACGCAAAACGCCAGTTCACCTGGCTGCGGCATCAGCCTCCTCGACATTGGAGTAGGATAGAGTACGATAATTTTTCAATTGACCATATGAACGAAATTTTATGTCGTGAAATAGGGTTGACCTGACATTTAAATTTCCCTAGTGGCCACCCCAGCCTGCTGATGGAAGTAATGCAGGGAGGAGAGGATGACCCGGCACGGCCATTGTCGTGTCGGGTCGGTTTCATTAGATAGCGCACAGCTTCGGAAACGCTTGTTTCCGGAAGTGTTGTCCCTATGGAGGCGTGCTGTCTGGAATGGCCCGCTCAGGGCCATAAAGGAAAGACGAAAAGGAACGAGTTGTGAGTGAAGAGCGCAGCGGCGCGAATATCCTGGTCGAAAGTCTGGTTCGCCAGGGGGTCGAGTTCGTATTCGGCTATCCCGGTGGTGCCGTGCTTCCGATCTATGACGCTCTCTTCGGTGACGAGCGACTTCGCCATATTCTCGTGCGGCATGAGGCCGGTGCCGCTCATGCGGCCGAGGGCTACGCCCGTTCGACGGGCAAGCCCGGCGTCGTCCTGGTCACTTCGGGACCGGGCGCGACCAACGCCATCACCGGCATTGCAGACGCCTTCCTGGATTCGATTCCGCTCGTCGTCATCACAGGACAGGTCGCGACGGGCCTGATCGGCTCGGACGCGTTCCAGGAAGCCGACACGGTCGGCATATCGCGGCACTGCACCAAGCATAACTATCTGGTGAAAGATCCGGCGGACCTTGCCGCGACTATCGACGAGGCGTTCCAGATCGCCACTTCCGGCCGCCCCGGCCCGGTGCTGATCGACATCCCCAAGGATGTGCAGATCGCCACCGCGCCCTGGCACGAGGCGCCGATGCAGCGCCGCAACCGCTACTCGCCGCCCACCGCAGGCACGGCGGACGAGATCAAGCAGGCTGTCGAGATGATCGCGGCGGCCAGGGCACCGGTGCTCTACACCGGCGGCGGTGTCATCAATTCCGGCCCACGCGCGACCCAACTCCTGCGCGAACTGCAGGCGAAAACCGGCGCGCCCGTCACTTCGACGCTGATGGGCCTTGGCGCGTTCCCGGCCGATCACGCCGACTGGCTGGGCATGCTGGGCATGCATGGCACTTACGAAGCCAATATGGCGATGAACCAGTCGGACCTGATCGTTTGCGTCGGCGCCCGCTTCGACGACCGGGTTACCGGCCGGCTCGATGCCTTCGCGCCCAATTCGAAGAAGATCCACATCGACATCGATCGCTCCTCGATAAACAAGACGGTCCGTGTCGACCTGCCGATCATCGGCGATTGCGCCGCGGTGCTCGACCAGATCCTTGCCGCCTGGGACGACCGCAAGCCGCAGGACCTGGCCGGCTGGAAGGCCCGGATCGACGAGTGGCGCGAGAAGAAGAGCCTGTCGTTTCCGCTGAGCGATGAGGCGATCATGCCCCAGCTCGCGATCCAGCGCCTCTATGCGCTGACGAAGGAAAAGGACCCGATCATCACCACCGAGGTCGGGCAGCACCAGATGTGGGCGGCGCAGCACTTCCACTTCTTCGGCCCGAACAAGTGGCTGACATCGGGAGGGCTTGGCACAATGGGTTACGGCCTGCCCGCAGCGATCGGTGCGCAGTGCGGCAATCCGGGCAGTCTCGTCATCGACATCGCGGGCGACGCCTCGATCCAGATGAACATCCAGGAAATGGGCACTGCCTCGCAGCACCGCCTGCCGGTCAAGGTCTTCATTCTCAACAACGAATGGATGGGCATGGTCCGCCAATGGCAGGAGCTGACTTACGAGAGCCGCTATTCGCAGTCCTACTCGGACAGCCTCCCCGACTTCGTGAAGCTCGCCGAGGCCTATGGCTGGAAGGGAATTCTCATCGAGAATGAAAGCCAGCTTGATACCGGCATCAAGGCAATGATCGAGTATGACGGCCCTGTCATTGTCGACTGCCGGGTTGCCAAGGAATCGAACTGCTTCCCGATGATTCCCTCGGGCGCGGCGCATACCGAGATGATTCTTTACGGCGACATCGTTTCGGGGACGATGGACGACGCCGCCAAGGCGCTGGTGTGATCGGGCCAGGGAAAAGGAAATGATGCACATCAAGCACGAGGCCGAGGAGCGGCACGTCCTCACCGTCACGGTCGACAACGAGGCGGGGATTCTTGCAAAGATCGCCGGTCTGTTCACCGCGCGGGGCTATAACATCGATAGCCTGACCGTCGCCGACATCACCGAAAACCATGCCGTGAGCCGGATCACCATCGTCACGCACGGCCCACAGAACCAGATCGACCAGATCCATGCGCAGCTCGAGCGGCTGGTGCCGGTGCACAAGGTCGTCGATCTCACCGAGGCCGGTCCTTACGTCCAGCGCGAACTGGCCCTCGTCAAGGTATCGGGCACCGGCGAGAAGCGGGTCGAGGCCCTGCGCGTCGCCGAAGTGTTCCGCGCCAAGGCGATCGATACGACAACCTCCAGCTTCATCTTCGAGCTGACCGGCGCGCCGGACAAGATCGACAGCTTCGTCGCGATCATGCGCGAGCTCGGCCTTGTGGAAGTGGGCCGCACCGGCATCGTGGGGATGATCCGGGGAGCGGAAGAGGCCTGATTGGGAAATTCACCGACCGCCATCCCGGCGAACTCCGGGATGCAGACTACCGCGGCGTAACAGGCTGGATTCCGGTCTCTGCCGCAACGACGAAAGAGAGAACGACATGAAAGTCTATTACGACGCCGATTGCGACATCAACCTGATCACCGGCAAGAAGATCGCCGTGCTCGGCTATGGCAGCCAGGGCCATGCTCATGCCCAGAACCTGCGCGACAGCGGCGTCAAGGAAGTCGCCATTGCCCTGCGCGAGGGTTCGGCCACGGCGAAGAAGGCCGAAGGCGCCGGCTTCAAGGTGCTTTCGAACACCGAGGCGGCCAAGTGGGCCGACATCCTCATGATCCTCGCCCCCGACGAGCATCAGGCAGCCATCTACGCCGCCGACCTGCATGACAACCTGAAGCCTGGCGCGGCGATTGCCTTCGCCCATGGCCTGAACGTGCACTTCGGCCTGATCGAGCCGCGTGCCGACATCGACGTTATCATGATCGCCCCGAAGGGCCCCGGCCACACTGTTCGCAGCGAATACCAGCGCGGCGGCGGCGTCCCCTGCCTCGTCGCGGTCCATCAGGATGTGACCGGCAATGCGCATGACATCGCCCTCGCTTATGCCTCTGGCGTCGGCGGCGGCCGCTCGGGCATCATCGAGACCAACTTCCGCGAGGAATGCGAGACCGACCTCTTCGGCGAGCAGGCCGTGCTCTGCGGCGGTACCACCGCCCTCATCCAGGCCGGCTTCGAGACTCTGGTGGAGGCCGGCTACGCCCCGGAGATGGCCTATTTCGAATGCCTTCACGAGTTGAAGCTTATCGTCGACCTGCTGTATGAAGGCGGCATCGCCAACATGCGCTACTCGATCTCGAACACGGCCGAATACGGCGACATCACCGTCGGCCCGCGGATCATCACCGAAGAGACCAAGAAGGAAATGAAGCGCGTGCTCGCCGATGTTCAGTCGGGCCGTTTCGTCAAGGCCTTCGTGCTCGACAACCGGGCCGGCCAGCCCGAGCTGAAGGCAGCCCGCAAGGCCGCGCTGCGCCACCCGATCGAGGAAACCGGCGCGAAGCTGCGCGCGATGATGCCATGGATCGGCAAGAACGCGCTGGTCGACAAGTCGAAGAACTGATTCCACAACCATTTAGGAGGCGAGCAGGCTTGCCTTGCTCGCTCCGCTGGAACAAACTCCCGGTCGCGCCGTTCACGCGACCGACACGACCGGGAGGATCCATCATGAATCGACTGCCGCGCGCCGCACGCACTTTTCCCGCAGCACTGGCGCTGGCCGGCGCCTTCGCGCTTTCCTCGCAATTGCCGGCCCAGGACGCGGGCAAGCAGACCGCGCCCGCCATGCCGACACAGGCGCCGGGAAAGCCCGACACTTCCCTCGTCAGCGGCGGCCGCTACACCGTCGACCCCCATCACACGCTGGTGGAATGGAGCGTCGATCACCTCGGCTTCACACCCTATTTCGGCATCTTCGGCGATGCCACGGGCACGCTCGACATCGATCCCAAGCGCCCGGAGCAGACTCGCGTCGCCGTGGCCGTGCCGGTCGCCAACGTCACCGTCGCCAGCCCCGGCCTCAAGGAACACCTGCTCAAGCGACCAGCTACCGAAGGGGGGAAACCGGATTTCTTCGGCCCCTCTCCGGAGAATGCGCGCTTCGTTTCCACGATGGTGCGGGTCACGGGAGCCGGACGGGCGGAGATGATCGGCAATCTCACGCTCAACGGAGTGACCAAGCCCGTCACCCTCAACGTCAAATTCCATGGTGCGGGCAAGATGCCGCCCATGATGGGCGGCGGCGAAGGAATCGGCTTCGAAGCGACGGGTACTCTCAAACGCAGCGAGTTCGGGCTGGATTTCGGAATCCCGATGGTTTCGGACCAGGTCGACCTCAAGATCGCCGCGGGTTTCGTCAAGGATAACAATCCGGGAGGGCACTGATGCTGGCGAGCCGACCTGCCGTTCTGACGGGTGTTCTGGGCGGGGGCCTTCTCGCCGCAACTGCCTGCACGGCCACGACCGAGAGACCCAGTCCGCCGCCCCCACCGCCCGCCGAGGTGGACTGCGGAGCCGGGCAGCTTGGCGCCTACATCGGCCAGCCCGCAAGCGAGCACGTCCTCTCCCTTATCCGGCAGTGGCGCGGCGACAATCCGATCCGCGTGCTCAAGCCGGGCTCGGCGATGACGATGGACTATCGGCCCGGACGCCTGAACATCTTCCTTGATGAGAACGACCGCATCAAAGAGTTCAAGTGCAACTGATCGGCGCGTAAACAGCCGGGGAGAGTGCTGCGCACGACCGGCATCCTGCGCCTTTCCCCCTTTACATCGGGCCCGCCTGTCCCCATAGGCACGTGCATGACTCTCCGCCTTGGCCTTATTCTGCGACTTACCCGCCCTTGGGCGTGAGGTGACGCGTCGTCCGTTCGGCGCGCTCGGCGCTCAAGGGACCATAGACGACCAAACCTGAAAAAGCAGAATTCCCGAGCGAGACCCAGATTCATGACGATGCTGAAAGACCCTTCGGTCAAGTACCGCCCCTTCCCGCAGATCAATCTGCCGGATCGACGCTGGCCGTCCAGTGTCATCACCAAGGCACCGCGCTGGCTCTCCACTGACCTGCGCGACGGCAATCAGGCGCTGATCGATCCGATGGGCGCGGAAAAGAAGACCCGTTTCTTCGACCTGCTCGTCAAGGTCGGCCTGAAGGAAATCGAGGTCGGCTTCCCCAGCGCGGGCGCGACCGAGTACGATTTCATCCGGGGGCTGGTCGATTCAGGGCGCATTCCCGCTGACGTCCTGGTCCAGGTGCTGACCCAGTCGCGTCAGGACCTGATCGAGCGATCATTTGAGAGTCTGGCCGGTGTACATGCCGCCATCGTCCACCTGTACAATGCCGTCTCGCCGCTGTGGCGCAGGGTCGTTTTCGGCATGGAGCAGGCGGAAGTCCGCCAGATCGCGGTGAACGGGGCCAAGGCGCTACGCGATGAGGCGGCGAAGTATCCGCAGACGCAGTGGCACTTCGAATATTCGCCGGAGACCTTCTCGACCGCCGAGCTCGATTTCTCGATCGAGTGCTGCGAGGCAGTGATGGAGATCCTCCAGCCAACGCCTGGAAACCCGATCATCCTCAACCTGCCGGCCACCGTCGAGGCGGCGACGCCCAACGTCTACGCCGACCAGATCGAATATTTCTGCCGTAATCTGCCGAACCGGGAAGCGGCCGTCATCTCACTGCACACCCATAACGACCGTGGCACCGGCGTGGCAGCGGCGGAGCTGGGGCTGATGGCCGGCGCCGATCGCGTCGAGGGCTGCATGTTCGGCAACGGCGAGCGCACCGGCAACTGCTGCCTGGTGACGGTCGCTCTCAACATGTACACGCAAGGCATTGATCCTGAGCTGGATTTCTCGGACATCGATGAAGTCATCCAGACGGTCGAGTACTGCAATCAGCTCAAGGTGCCCGAACGGCACCCCTATGGCGGCGAACTGGTCTTCACCGCTTTCTCGGGCAGCCACCAGGACGCGATCAAGAAGGGTTTCGCGGCCCAGGAAAAGCGCAATGACGAGCTTTGGGCGATTCCCTACCTGCCGATCGACCCCGCAGACCTGGGCCGCAGCTACGAGGCCGTGATCCGCGTCAACTCGCAATCCGGCAAGGGCGGCTTTGCCTGGGTGATCGAGCAGGATCAGGGCCTCAAGCTCCCCAAGCGCATGCAGGCCCACTTTTCCCGCCATGTGCAGGACCTCGCCGACGAACTCGGCCGGGAACTGCAGGCGAGCGACATCTGGGAAGTGTTCCGCAAGATCTACCGGCTGGACGAACCGCAGCATTTCCAGCTCATCGACTGGGATGAAACGCGCGCGCCCGATGGCACCCGCATCTTCGCTGGCAAGATCGGCGTCGATGGCAAGGAGCAGTCGGTCTCCGGCCGCGGCAACGGCCTGATATCCTCGGTAACGGCCACGCTGGCGGAGACCTTCGGCCTCAGCCTCGAGGTACGTGATTATGCGGAGCACTCGATGGGCCACAGCTCCGATGCGCGCGCTGCGGCCTATGTCGAATGCGCGACTGCGGACGGCCGGACGATCTGGGGCGTGGGCATCGACGAGGACGTAGCCACCGCCAGCGTGAGGGCGGTTCTGAGCGCCGCAAACGCGGTCTGACATATCGACGCGCCCACTTTGAAAGCAGGCTCTCGACAGTATCGCGGTGCCCCATTATCCTCGTTTAATCGCTTGCTTAAACGGAAGTGAAATGCCCCTGCCCGCACCTTTCGAGAACTTGCGCCTTCCCGTCATTGCCGCGCCGATGTTCATCATCTCGAACCCGGGACTGTTGATTGCGCAGGTGCGTTCGGGCATAGTCGGCAGCTTCCCGGCGCTTAATGCCCGCCCGGCCAGCCAGCTCGACGAATGGCTTCACCGGATCCGCGAAGAAACAACCGGTTGCGCAGCGCCTTTCGCGGTGAACCTGATCGTGCACCGTACCAACGCCCGGCTCGAGGAAGACCTTGCCACTTGCGCCAAGTGGAAAGTACCGCTCATCATCACCTCACTTGGGGCGCGGGAAGACGTGAATGCCGCCGTTCACGCGTGGGGCGGGAAAGTGCTCCACGACGTCGTCGACGACAGCTTCGCGCGCAAGGCGATCGAAAAGGGCGCGGACGGGCTCATTGCGGTAGCGGCCGGGGCCGGCGGCCATGCCGGTACCCAGTCTCCCTTCGCGCTGGTGCAGGAAATCCGCGAGTGGTTCAGCGGGCCGTTGGCGCTTTCGGGGGCCATCGCCAGCGGACGGTCGATTCTCGCGGCCCAGTCGATGGGAGCCGACTTCGCCTACATCGGCTCTCCCTGGATCGCCACGCCGGAAGCCAACGCGGCGGAAGCCTACAAGCGGGCCATCATCGAGGGGCGTGCTTGCGACATCATCTATTCGAACCTGTTCACAGGAGTTCACGGCAATTACCTGCGCCCGTCGATCGCCGCGGTCGGGATGGACCCCGACAACCTTCCGCAGGGTGACAAGAGCCAGATGGACTTCGGCTCGGGCGGCAACGTGGATGCCAGGGCGTGGAAGGACATCTGGGGTGCCGGCCAGGGCATCGGCGCTATCAAGGCAATCGAGCCGGTTGCGACAAGAGTCGAGACCCTCCTCGCGCAATACCAGGCGGCGAAGGACGAACTGCGGCTGCGTACCGGCATGTAGAGCCAATCCGCGCGGTATCTTCTACTCACGCGGCGTGATTGGCGCCGACCGGATCGCGCTTCAGCGCTTGCGCCAGATCCAGACGAGATTGCTGAACTGCGACGGCTCCGCGAGAAGCGGCACGCCCGTGCCGCTGATTTCCTCGGCCCGTGTCAATTTATCCCTGCGGACGAGATGATCCACGGCCCGGGCGGCAAGCTTCATCGTGTCAGCCTCCGCCTCGCCCGCTGCCGCAGCGAGCTGGATCTCCTGACCCGTGAAAT
Source organism: Novosphingobium sp. (assembly GCA_035278205.1). Taxonomy (GTDB): domain Bacteria; phylum Pseudomonadota; class Alphaproteobacteria; order Sphingomonadales; family Sphingomonadaceae; genus Novosphingobium. Next base: position 27,380 of record DATEJH010000062.1, read on the forward strand.
GCGCGAGCCCCTTGCTCGATATGCCATCGTCGCTGGCAGGGACCAGCGCGACCAGCCCTGGCGCGGGGAATGCCCCGCCCGCCAGCCAGTTCAACACCGTCCGCGAGAAATAACGCGGTTCCAGCCATATCTCCGCGGAATGCCACGCTACTGCAGCGACCGGCAGGTTGAGCGCCAGGTTGGCAGCCAGTCCCGCCAAAGCCTGAACGACGGGCATCAGCCCGCCGCCAGCCGCGACGTGAGGCCCCGGCACCAGTTCGATCGCTTCCAGCGGCTCGTCCGGAAGGCCATCCGCAAACCCGTAATGATGGAATGCATGACGATCCGCTGCCGGTGTTCCAGGGGCAATGCCGCGAAGATCGAACGCGAGCCCGCCCGCTAGGACTTCCAGCCAGGCCTCCCCGTCACCCGCACGACGGCTCACCCGCGCCGCCGAACCGCTCAACTCGAGCGATTCGAACAGGCCTTCGAGCACCGGTTCCGTCGGGCGCGCCCCTCTGGCGAACAGCAACGAGACGCCCGGACGCTCGCTGCCAGACGGCCGTGCCCCTCCTGTCGGTTCGCAATTGTTTTCGGCTGCCCTGTCCACGCCGCCAATTAGGCGGCAATACTTTTCCTTGTCGAGTCTATTAACAAAATTAAACTTTGTTTTGAATTATTCAGAATATTCCGAAGGATAGTCCTTCCACAAAAGCCGCGCCCATTTCGCGGCATTTCTTCAGGCACTCTTCAGGGACCGTCTTTGCGGCAAGGATCTGCTCGGGAGTCTGCGCACCGAGATTGACGATCAGCGGCTCCGCAATGCGCTTCAGGCGCCATCCCGTGACGATGCGGTCGATCTGCGCCTGCGCGCCTGAGCCGTCGGAACCGGCGGCGATGGCAGTGGCATAGGCCCTGCCTTCGATCCGTCCGAGCACGGGGTAATAGCAGCGGTCGAACATTTCCTTCATCATGCCCGACATGCCCGCGAGGTTCTCTGGGCAGGCAAAGACGTAGCCCTGCGACGAAAGCAGGTCTTCCGGCACGGCCTCGGCAGCCGGGATGAGCCGCGCCCTGCCGCCGGCACCTTCGGCCACCGCATGCGCCATCGCACGCGCTGCGCCGGTGCGGCTGTGCCAGATCACTGCAAGCACGGATTCGGACATGTCGTTCCTTGATGGGTACCAGCCTGTTGAAAGCAGTTCGCTTCTGCCGCTCAAGCCTTTTCGTGGTCCGCCGCCTCGTATACTCGACCCGAATGGCTTCCCCAACCGCTTCGATTTTCGGCGTCGACCGTTCTCTCTCCGGAAAGGCCTGGCGCTGGCGCGGCGGGAACATGGATCTTTCGGACAGTCTCGGAAATCTCGATGACGTGGTGACGCAGCTCCTGCTCTCGCGCGGCGTCCCTCGCGAGGATCTGAAACGCCATCGCGCGCCGTCGCTGCGCGCGTTCCTGCCCGATCCGTCAGAATTCCGTGACATGGACGCGGCCGCCGAACGTCTCGCCCAGGCCGTGCTGACGGGCGAGACCGTCACCATCTATGGCGATTACGACGTCGACGGCGCCACCAGTGCGGCGCTCCTGATCCTCCTGCTGCGCCGCCTCGGCCACGATGCACGCTACTACATTCCCGACCGCCTGCTCGAAGGCTATGGCCCTTCCGGCGAGGCGCTGGTGCGTATTGCCGGCGAGGGATCCAGCCTGATCGTCACCGTCGATTGCGGCGCGATGGCACATGAGGCGCTGGAGATGGCGAACGCCGCCGGTGTCGACGTCGTCGTCGTCGATCACCACAAGTGCGGGGCAGAGCTTCCCCGCGCCGCGGCTCTGGTCAATCCGAACCGCCTGGATGAAGGCGCGGCCGCCGCCGATCACGGACATCTCGCCGCCGTCGGCGTCGCCTTCCTGCTTGCCGTGGCGACCGTACGGGCACTGCGCCAGCGCGGCTTTTTCGAAACACAGCGGGAGCCCGACCTGTTCGCCCTGCTCGATCTCGTCGCGCTGGGGACGGTTGCCGATGTCGCCTCGCTTCACGGGATCAACCGGGCACTGGTGGCGCAGGGGCTGAAAGTGATGGCGCGGCGCGAGAACATCGGCATGGCTGCCCTCATCGACGCAAGCCGCCTCAGCCGCGCGCCCACCTGCACCGACCTCGGCTTCGCACTCGGCCCGCGCATCAATGCCGGCGGCCGCGTGGGCGAATCGACACTGGGCGTGCGCCTGCTGACCACCACCGACGCCGACGAAGCGCGCGAGATCGCCGCCCAGCTGTCGCGCCTCAACGACGAGCGCCGGGCCATCGAGCAAGCCGTGCAGGAAGCCGCGGAGGCCCAGATCGAGCGCCAGCACAATCGGGCGGTTCTGGTTCTTGCCGGAAGCGGCTGGCACCCCGGCGTGATCGGCATCGTCGCGGGGCGCATCAAGGAGAAGACCGGCAAGCCGACGCTGGTGATCGCACTCAAGGCCGACGAGGCGGGCAACGGCAAGGGATCGGGCCGCTCGATCTCCGGCGTGGACCTTGGCGCGGCGATCATTGCCGCGCGCGAGACGGGTCTGCTTGCCGCGGGCGGAGGCCATGCCATGGCGGCCGGCCTGACGATCGCCCCCGGCAAGATAGAGGCTCTGGCGGAATGGCTGGACTCCCGCCTCGCCAACGACGTCTCGCGCGCGAGCGCCAACCGGGCCATGCTGCTCGACCTCGCGCTGGCGCCGGGAGGGCTGACGCCCGCGCTTGTCGAGACGCTGGAAAGCGCCGGTCCCTACGGCATGGGCTGGCCGGGGCCGCGTGTCGCGGTGGGCCCGGTGCGGATCGTCAAAGCGGACGTCGTGGGCGCGGATCACGTGCGGCTGATCGTCGGCGGGCAGGACGGCGGGCGCTTCAAGGCCATGGCGTTCCGCTCCGCCGAAACCGAAATGGGCCAAGCCCTGCTCTCCGCCTCGCAAGGCCGGCGCCTCTGGCTGGCGGGTCGCGCCAGGATCGACGACTGGGGCAGCCGCCCGCAAGCCGAACTCCACCTCGACGATGCCGCCTTCGCCGACTGACGAGCGCCGGGCAAAAAAGACTTCGGGAAGGGGTTGACCCCCCTGCAACCCGCCGCTAGAGGCCCGGTCCTGCCTCCGGCGCAGCACGGAATGGCCCCTTCGTCTAGCGGTCTAGGACGCGGCCCTTTCACGGCTGAAACACGGGTTCGAGTCCCGTAGGGGTCACCATCTCTTCCAGTCACCTAAAGCGTCGCGCAGTAATCTGCATCAGGCCCGTTCGTGTCTCGATTTGGCTCGAAACGAACGGAAGCGACGCTGATTTCAGGCAGCCTGCTCCAGTTCCCCCTTACCGCGACGGGAGGCACGCTTGCCTGCCGCCCGCATGCCACGGCACCTGCTTTCCCTTGACCCGGAACCGCGGAGATGCCCGCATCCCTCTGGTTCACAGCGCGCTTGCGAAGACGTCAAAACGGAACTTTCGCTCTCACCGGGAGTTTGGGGCCCGCATTGGGAGATTTCGCATGCTAGGCACAATCCTTCTTATCATTCTGGTCCTGCTCGTCATCGGCGCGCTTCCGACCTGGGGTTACAGCCGGTCCTGGGGATATGGACCCACGGGCGGGCTCGGCCTGGTCCTCATAATCGTCCTCATCCTGATTCTTTTGGGACGCATCTGAATTCTACCGGCCATTTCCGCGAATTAGCCGTGCCCGCTGCTCCCTCAGCGGGCCAAAACTCCTGTAGAACCATGTCAGCGTCACCATGTGATGACGGCCAGCGGTTCTGGCCAGTTCGTCCCGGTCGCAAGATCGGGGCGTCTGGTACGCCGTCTCTGCGACAACCGGCGACCGGTCACCTCACGGCGGGAAGCACCCACGACAAACCGGAAATTCGTGACGATAGCAAACACATGTTACATTTCCGTGACAGCTTTGATCCTATGGTCCCTTGGAAGCTGATTCGACGGGACGCGCGGGAATGGCGACGCGACAGGTCCAACATCTTGCGGACGATAGAGGCGAGTTCGTGCGTCGGCCTGACAGCCAGCCGCTCGACGCTCATGTCGTGCGGCTGGCCATGGTGCTCTCCGGCGGCGCCGCCTTCCTGATCTTCGCCAGCATCGTTCAGGACCTTGGCCAGGCGCATCTCTTTTCCGCCACGACACCGGACAAGATCTGGCTGCTCGACATCGATTCGGAAGAATCCGTCTTCAACTGGTTTTCCTCGATGGTGCTGTTCGTGGACGCGCTGCTCCTGTTCCTTGTGGCGAGCGGACGCCACGTGCAGCATCTTTCCTTCGCGACGCATTGGTACGTGCTGGCGATCGGATTTGTCGGCCTCTCTTTCGACGAGACGGCGAGCCTGCATGAGAAGCTGTCCGGCGTCCTGCACAAGGGCCTTCACACCTCCGGCGTCTTCGAGTTCGCCTGGGTCATACCGGCGTTGATCTTCTGTGCCCTGCTGTTTCTCTTTTATATCCCGTTCCTGCGCGCGCTGCCGGCCCGGGTCGCGAAGGCGCTTTTCCTCGCGGGGCTGCTCTATGTAGGCGGCGCGGTGGGCGTGGAGATGATCGCCGGCCCCATTTACCAGCATCTGGGCCTCAACTCGACGCCTTATCGGATAGCGGCCACGATCGAAGAGACGATGGAGATATCCGGTGCGCTACTGCTCGCTTTTCTCGTGGGATGGAATCTCACGACATTGGCGGGCGGCAAAATAGGAGCTCCGACTGCCGTCGGGCGTTGAAGGGCGGGCGGCCGGACCGAACAAGACTTTGGAGGGTCGGGTAGAGCAAGGAGTCTGCCATGCCCAGGGTTGATGAGTCCCATCGAAACAGACGAGCGGACAAGGCTGTCCTGCTCGCCATCGCGATCCTGACGCTTGCCTATGTGGCCTGCGTCCTGATCCTCGATGGGGAGGTGATCCTGCCGCTAAGTTGAACGGCGGCGAGCCAGTGAATGATCCTGCCGATGGCGCCGCGCAGCCTGCGCGTGGCCCCTGCCCGGCACGGGTGAGGATTTCAGACACGACAAAACCCCCGCTGGCGAATGCGGGCTAACGCCGGGGAAGGAACGCAAGGCCAAAGGGAAACATCGGGCCGGCGTCGAGGGCGCCCATTACCGGGGCGCGGGGAGGGCTGCTGGGATGTGCGAGTGGCCGGGTTGGCAGCAGCAC
>DATEJH010000063.1:0-20883 GCA_035278205.1 Novosphingobium sp.
CGACGCCGGCCAGCACCATCAGGCGCCGGAGGTCTCTGCCTATCTCGTCGAGATGGGGCGCGACACTCTCGAAAACTGGCAGTCGGAGTTCCTGCAACTGCTCTGGCAGGTCGTCGGGCTGGCCTATTTCCTCTATGTGGGTTCACCCGCGTCAAAGGAGAACGATGATCGCCTGGAGGCCAAGATCGACGAACTCATGCGCATGGCCGCGGGTGACGATAAGGCGCAGGAGCTGATCGACGAGATCGACAAGCGATATTTGCGCGTAGGAGGCCACGCCAAGCCCCACGGCCATGGAGATCTGGGTCATGAATAGGCTCTTCGCGACGATTTCGGGCAAGATCGCCATGCTGGCCGGCAGGCCGCTGACTTTCGTTCTTGCGCTGGTCTGCGTGATCGTCTGGGCGCTGCTCGGCCCGGCGGCGAGGTATTCGGAAACGTGGCAGCTCGTGATCAACACCGCCACGACGATCGTCACTTTCCTGATGATCTTCCTGGTGCAGAACACCCAGAACAGGGATGCCTCTGCCATGCAGGCCAAGCTGGACGAACTGTTGCGCGCGGTAGTGCAGGCGCGGCAGGATTTCATCGGCATCGAGCATCTGACCGATATCGAAATCGATCAGATCCGCGAAAGGTTGGAGATAGAGGAAGGGCCGGGAACGGAACGGACGCCTTCGCACGAAGCGGTAGAGCGGCTGCTGTCGCGGCGGCGCTAGGGTTTTGCGGGAACCATGGCGGACCGCCGCTGGTTTCATGCTTGCAGTACCGAACAGGAAAGAATGATGCCCAAAAAGAAGAAGGACCGGGTCAAGCTGCCCAAGCGCCTGATGGGCGTGAAGGTCCCCAAGGAAACCCGGCGAACGATCAACGCTATTCTGAAGGATGTCCCGGCGAGCTCCATAAAGCCAATGCTGCTCACCGCGATCGGCACGCTGACGAGCAGTGTCCTGGCGCGTTTCGCGGGCGATGAGGCGGAGGAGAAGGGGCCGAAGAAGGCCCTCCGGTCCCGGACGCGGCCTGCGAGTTCGACGTCGCTGCCGCACTGATCTGCAGCAACAATTCGTTACGGTCTTGAAGAAGGAGCGAAACGAAGGAGCCCCAATCTGACGTTCAGCACGCAGATTGGAGAAACTGATGATTTCCGCACTTCTTCTGGTACTTGCATCCCCTGCCGCAGCCGCTCCCGGGCTGAACGCGGGTTACGCTTCCGATACGATCAGGCACCTTAAGGGACATTCATCCCTTCCATCACGCGCCGCTTCCGGCGCGCGCACCGCGGCGACCGCCGCCTGCCATCCCGATCCGTCCAAGGGCCGCGCCTGCCGCCACCACAACGCCAAGGCCGCAGAGACCCGCGAAGCTCGCGTGCTCGCGCATGCCGGCGAAGCTGCGCGCGGAGCAGTGGCGCCATGATCGTCGCGCGGCCACTTCTGGCGGCTTTGCTTGCTTTCGGGTGCTCCAGTCCCGCCGCCGCCTACGACAAGCTGCCGCGCGGCCTGGCAAAGCTGACGCCGGCCGACGTGGTCCAGCGCATCCGGATCGAAGACGATCAGCTTGAACCGCATGTCGTGGTCTCGACCAAGGCCGCCTGGGACAGTGAACGGCGCATCGAAGGGGCCCACGCGAGCGACGTCCACCTGCGTGCGCTGATCGACCGCGAGAGCGGAGCGCCGCGCTGGCAGGTCTGGCACGATCTCGTCTACGAGGGCGAACCGGGGGAGATCGCCGGGGTCAACTATCATGTCGACGGGCGTCTTGAGCAGGCCGAACTTGCAGTGGCCGAACACCGGTATGACGATTGCCCCAGCGTTGATGCCATGCCGATCGCATGCACCAGGTACACGCGTTTCGTGTTCGAGATACCGGGCGATGTAATACGACAGATCGCTGCCTCCTACCGCCCGGAGAGCCGCGAACCCTGGCGGCTGCGCTTCCGGGATGAAAGCGGCCGTTCGATCACCGGCGGTCTCGCTCCAGCCGAGGCGGCAGGCCTGGTCCAGGCTGTCGAGCAGGTCCGCCGCGAAGGCGTGAGCCGAGACTGAACGGCCTCCCGGCGCGGTCGCGCTTACAAGACGGGCGCGGTTTGCCTGATGGCGCCTGCCCATCTATATGACATTTGGACAGACGATGACGGTCGCCCCCCGGTTCAGATTTTCTCACGATTCTATGACGACGCCTCCCACCATCCTTCTCGTAGAGGACGACGGCGCCCTGCGAACGCTGACAGCGCGCGCGCTGCGGCAGAGCGGGTTCAACGTGCTGACGGCCGCGACCGGCGCCGAAATGTGGGTCACGCTGCGCGAAACGGCAGTCCAGCTCGTGGTGCTGGACATCATGCTGCCGGGCACCAGCGGCTTCGACCTGTTCCGCCGGCTCCGGCGGGACAGCGACGTGCCGGTCATCTTCGTCAGCGCGCGCGGCAGCGAGGAAGACCGCGTGCTGGGGCTGGAGCTTGGCGCCGACGATTATCTCGCGAAGCCCTTCAGCACGCGCGAACTGGCCGCGCGGGTCAGCGCCGTCCTGCGGCGAGGGGGCTATGACAACAGTGTAGAGCTTGCGGCCGACGGCAGGGCGCCGGATACGGTCCGCTTCGACGGCTGGCAGGTGCTGCTGGCCAGGCGCGAGCTGCGATCGCCAAGCGGCGCCATCGTCGATCTCACGGGTGCGGAATTCGATCTGCTCTCGACCTTTCTCGGCTATCCCCAGCGGGTGCTGGGGCGCGAACGGCTGATGGAACTGTCGCGCTCGCGCATCGGCGACAGTTCCGACCGCAGCATCGACGTGCTGGTCAGCCGCCTGCGCCGCAAGCTGCAGGCTGAAGGAGGCGAACCGCCGATCGTCACGGTTCGCGGCGTAGGCTATATGTTCAAGGCGGAAGTGACGCGATCCTGATGACAGCCAGGCTCATCGCCCTGTTCCGGCGCATGGGCCTGCCCGAACGGCTGCTGGCGGTACTGCTGCTGGTCAGCATTGTCGATTTCGCTGCCAACTCGTTCCTGTTCGAGCGCGTCAATTCGTTTGAACTGCGCCGCGACGACGCGGAGCGCATCGCCGAAAACCTGGTGCTTGCCACACGCACGCTTGAACAGGCGGAGCCGGACGAGCGGGACGCGCTGGCCGAGACGCTGAGCACGGCGCGCTTCGCCCTCGACTGGGCGGCGCCGGGCCAACGGCAGCGAAGCTCACTCGGCCTCACCAAGCTGCGTGCGCAGGTGGTCGAAATAGAGCCTGAGCTGGCAACGGCCGACCTCGAACTGCACCTTGAGGAACTTCCCGGCCCCGGTAACATCGGCGGGTCAATCGAGCTTTCGGACCACAGCCTGCTGCGGTTCCATACTTACGCCAATGCGGTCTGGAGCTTGACTGCCGGTCGCATCGCCAGCCTGTTGCTGCCGACACTCCTGCTGATCGTGCTGGCGTGGACGCTGGTGCGCACGACGCTCAAGCCGCTTCGCAACCTCATAGGGGCAACCCGGCACCTGGGTTCCGGTCCGCCGCGGCCGGTTCCCGAGCGCGGGCCTGACGAACTGCGCGAACTGATCCGTGCGCTCAACGAGATGCAGGAACGGATCCATCAGTCGCTGGTCGACCGGACCCAGACCATGCTGGCGATCGGCCATGACCTGAAGACACCGCTTTCACGCATGCGGCTTCGCCTCGATGAGGGCAGCGTCGATCCTGAGGTGCGCGAAGGCCTCTCGCACGACATCGACGAGATGCGGATGCTGCTGGAATCGCTCCAGGCCTATGTCGACAGCGACGGGCGCAACATCCCGGCCGAGCGCGTCGACATTGCCGTGATGGCGGAAACCCTGGCCGACACGGCAGCCGATCATGGGGAAGACGTGACTTACGCCGGTGTTTCCAGTCTTGAGGTCTTTGCCCGGCCCGTTGCGATTCGCCGGGCCCTGTCGAACCTGATCGACAACGCCGTGCACTATGGCGGCAATGCGAGAGTCTTCGTGCGGCGGGACGGCGGCGCAGCCGAAATCGTTATCGAGGACGACGGCCCCGGCATACCGGAGGACCGCATTGCCGACGCTCTCCAGCCTTTCGTCCGTCTCGACACCGCGCGGGCACGCGACACGCCCGGCATGGGACTGGGACTGCCGATCGTGCGCAAGGCAGTGCGCATGGAAAACGGCACGCTGGATCTGCGCAACCGGTCCGAAGGCGGCCTGCGCGCGACCATCAGGCTCCCGCTCCCGGCCAAATGAACAGTGCTGCGCTGCAGCAAAACTTCGTTACGTTTGCGAAGAATGACGGACAAGCCGATCGCCTAACTCCCGTCCAGGTCCGGCGGCTGCCCCGCCCCTGTCCCCCCTCGGCCGCCGGACATCATGGACAAGAGAAAGGTAAGCAACGTGAACGAGCTGATCGGCCGCGTCTTCCATTTCGAGAAGTCGATTTTCCCCGCCAACGGCGAGCTTTTCAGCAAGCTTGCCACGCATGGCCAGGCGCCCAAGGCGCTGATGATCTCCTGCGCGGATTCACGCGTGGTGCCCGAGCAGATCATGCAGGCCGAACCCGGCGACCTTTTCGTGTGCCGCAACGCCGGCAACATCGTCCCTCCCTATGCCACTCTCAACGGCGGCGTGACATCCACCGTCGAGTACGCGGTAGCGGCACTGGGGGTGCGCGACATCATCGTGTGCGGTCATTCGGACTGCGGTGCGATGAAGGCGCTCAGCGACCCGACCGGGCTTGAAGCCATGCCCAACGTAGCAGCCTGGCTGCGCCACGGCGCCGCGGCGGAGCACATCGTAAGCACCTGCCATGGCGAACTCCAGGGCAAGGAGCGCGTGCGCGCCATCACTCTCGAGAACATCATCGCCCAGATCGGACACCTTCGCACTCATCCCGCCGTTGCGGCCACGATCGCGCGCGGCGAGATGACGCTCCATGGCTGGTTCGTCGACATTCATGCCGGGCAGGTTCTGGGCCTCGACGGCGACACCGGGGAATTCGTGCCGCTTCGCGAGGATCGCGGCCTGCCCGTCGCGCTGGCCGCCCGTACCCGCATCGCCACCGAATATGCCGAGGCCGCCGAATGAGCGCTGCTATCGCAAGTCCGGAGGCGGGCCAGGCGCGAAGCGGCCTCTTCGCCCATTTCGGGCGTGACTTCACGGCTTCGATCGTCGTGTTCCTGGTGGCCATGCCGCTGTGCATGGGTATCGCCATCGCCTCCGGCGTGCCGCCGGAAAGGGGCCTGGTAACGGGCATTATCGGCGGCATTGTCGTCGGTTCGCTGGCCGGCTCGCCGTTGCAGGTAAGCGGCCCTGCGGCAGGCCTGGCGGTACTCGTCTTCGAATTCGTACGCGAGAACGGGCTCGAAGCCCTCGGTCCGGTCCTGCTGCTGGCCGGTGTCCTGCAGCTTACGGCCGGCGCGCTGAAGCTGGGGGGGCTGTTCCGCGCTATCAGTCCGGCAGTGGTGCATGGCATGCTTGCCGGCATCGGCGCGCTGATCGTGATCAGCCAGTTCCATATCCTCTTCGACCAGAAGCCGCTCTCCAGCGGTCTCGAGAATCTGGCGATGATGCCCGCGCGCGTGCTCGGGCTCGATTTCGGCAACGTCGCGGCGGCCGAGCTGGCGCTCGCGCTCGGCCTGCTGACCATTGGCGTCATGCTTGGCTGGGAAAAGCTGCGCCCGAAATCCATGACGCTGGTTCCGGGCGCGCTGCTTGGCGTTGCTGCCGCCACTGCCGCTGCCTGGGCGCTGAATCTGGGCGTCGCCCGCATCGACGTGCCCGAGTCCATCGGTGCCGCCTTTGCCCTGCCGACCAGCCCCGCCTGGTTCGCTCCGCTGGCGAACCCTGCGCTGCTGGTCGCGGCGCTTGCGATCGCCTTCATCGCCAGCGCCGAAACCCTGCTGTCGGCCGCCGCGGTGGACCGGATGCACGATGGCGTGCGCACCAAGTATGACAAGGAACTGAGGGCGCAAGGCCTCGGCAACCTCCTGTGCGGTCTCGTTGGCGCGTTGCCGATGACCGGTGTCATCGTACGCAGTTCCGCAAACGTCCAGGCGGGGGCGAAGACCCGGCTTTCGACCATGCTGCACGGCGCCTGGATTCTCGGCTTCGTTGCCCTGCTGCCGTGGCTGCTTCAGCAGGTGCCGATGGCCGCGCTGGGCGGGGTGCTGGTGGTGACGGGCTGGCGGCTCGTCAGCCTGAAGCACGTGCGGCACCTGCTGAAGGCGCATGGTCGCTTGCCCGCCGCGATCTGGGCGGTGACTTTCGTGCTGGTGGTTGCGACCGACCTGCTCACCGGCGTCCTGGTGGGCCTTGCCCTCTCGGCCCTGGAACTGCTGCCGCATGCGAAGGACTTGCGCCTCAAGGTGCATGAACATCACGACGGCGAGGAAACGCGCCTCGAACTGCAGGGCGCCGCGACTTTCATAGGACTGACTCGCCTCAACGCGGTGCTGGAAAAGCAGCCGGTGAACCGTTCCGTTCACCTCGACCTGGGCAGCGTCAAGGCGATGGACCACACCACGGCCGAGACTCTGGCCGAATGGATCGTCCGCCGCCGCCAGGCGGGGCACGACGACCGCGTGACCGGCCCGGAGACGATCCTTCGCCCCCTGCCTGTGGCCTGCTGATCCCTTTTCACCTGGCTGCCGGACACCCTCACGTCCGGCCGCCTTCGCCTTCCGGGCGGATGCCGCGTGCATCCGCCCGGCTTTTGTTTTCGATCCGCCCGGGCCGAGCAATGTTTCGTAATGAACTGGCAAGCACGCGGACAAACGCATTTTCTATCGCCGGATCGCCGGCGTGAAACGGGCATGCCACGAAGCAATGCCCGGCATTCCGGCCGCAGGAACGGAACATGCAACCACAGCAACATGAGGGTGTTCCGACAATGAAAACTGGTCTTCACGCCGGCCGTTCGTGCCTAGCCGGCGGCTTTGCTGCCGCGTGCCTGGCCTTTGCCAGCCCCGCGCTCGCCCAGACCGAAGCGCCGGGCGAACTCACCGTCTCGGGCAGTGTCGGGCTTGTAACCGACTACCGCTTCCGGGGCGTTTCGCAGACCGACGAGGAAATGGCGGTGCAGGGCGGTGTCACCGTCAAGCATGCCAGCGGTCTCTATGTCGGCACCTGGGCCTCCAACCTCGCGGGTTGGGGAACCTTCGGCGGTTCCAACATGGAGCTGGACATCTACGGCGGTTATTCGACCGAAGTCATGAGCGGCCTCACGCTCGACGTGGGTCTCACCTGGTACATGTACCCGGGCGGCGCGAGCGAAACCGATTTCGCCGAACCTTACGTCAAGGTCTCGGGTGATCTGGGCCCTGCCAGCGTGCTGGTCGGCGCCGCTTATGCGCCCAAGCAGGAAGCGCTTGGCCGTGTCTACAACAGCGGTGCTTCCTACGTCGCGGGCATCCCGGACAATCCGGGCGCCAAGTCGGACAACCTGTATCTCTGGACGGACGCGAGCCTTGGCGTTCCGAATACGCCGCTCACGCTCAAGGGGCACTTCGGCTATTCGAACGGCAATGCCGGTCTGGGGCCCAACGGCACCAGCGTCGCGCCGACCGGCGAATACCTCGACTGGATGCTCGGCGCCGACCTGGCGGTCGGGCCGGTAACCCTTGGCGTCGCCTACGTGGACACCGACATCTCAAGCTCGGACGCCGCCTATCTCCAGCCCAACTTCTCCTCGACCAAGGACGGCTCCTCGATCGCGGGATCGACGGTGCTGTTCTCGCTGTCGGCGGGATTCTGAGGCCTCCCGGAAGCTATGGGCAACGGGCCGTTGATCCGGCCCGTTGCCGTCATTGCGAGGCGGCGAGGATCGTCGAGGGCATCTGGGTCGGCACCAGCCGCCCCGGATTGCCCGGCGGGCCGTGGCCGCTCGCAATGACGATCGGATGAGACGACGGTAGCGAAATCAGCCCGCGATCTCCAGTTCGCGCCGGGGTGAATGTTCCGACGCTGCACGCTCGGCGCGATCGGGTGTCCTGACGTGCTGCAGGAACTGCTCGACCTGCGTCTTCAGAGTGACGGCCTGCTTTTCAAGCTCCGTCGATGAGGTCAGCACCTGCGATGCGGCGGCGCCCGTCGCCAGCGAGGTTTCCCGAACCTGCGCCACGCTCGAGGTTACGTCATCGGTGCTGCGGGCGGCAAGGTCGATGCTGCGCGCCAGGTCCTGCCCGGCGAGGGATTGCTGGTCGACCGCTGCGGCGATCGATACCGCCGTCGCTTCCAGTTCCTCGATATCCTTGCCGATGGCGCGAAGGGCGGCAACGCTGCCTCCGGTCGATTCCTGGATGGCGCGGATCTGCTGCGCGACTTCTTCCGTGGCCTTGCTCGTCTGGTCGGCGAGTTCCTTCACCTCGGATGCGACGACGGCAAAGCCCCGGCCGGCCTCGCCCCCGCGCGCTGCTTCGATCGAGGCGTTGAGGGCCAGGAGATTGGTGCGCTGGGCGATCGTCGAGATGAGCTTCACGATCTGCCCCGCCTGTTCCGCCGAGTTCGCGAGGGCCGCAATCGCGGCGTCCGCGTCCGTCGCGGTGATCGTTGCCTGGCGGGCAAGCTCGGCGGAAGTCGCCGCCTGCCTGCTGATCTCGCTGATGGACATCGCGAACTCGTCGCTCGCGGCCGCGGCTGCGGTGACGCCGCCGGAAGCCTCGTTCATTGCGGCGGAGACTTCGCTGGTCTGCATCGCCGACTGCTCCGCAGCGGCCGCCATGGACGTGGCGGTAAGCTGAAGCTGGCTGGAGGCGGCAGCGACGCCGCTTACAACTTCGCCGACGGTCTGCTCGAACTTGTCGGCCAACTCCAGCAGCGCCTGCGTCTGCCGCTCCCGCGCTTCCTGGCGCTCGCGCTGCATTTCCTTTTGCTGTTCGACTTCCGCCCTGGCCGCCTCGGCGGCCTCGGCGCGCATGCGGTCGAGCTTGAGATAGCCGCGCCGGAAGACCTCGAGAGAGCGCGCCATATCGCCGATCTCGTTGGTCTGGTCGGTTCCGGCCACGGTGATGTTGTTGTCCCCATCTGCCAGCTTGAGCATCGCCTCGGCCATGCTCTTGAGCGGCCCGCTGACGTCGCGGCGGGTGAGAATCAAGGCAAACGCGCCGTTCAGGGCCGCAACAAGAGCAAACGCGAACATGGCCAGTTCGCTCCAGGCGACTAAGCGGTCGCGGCTCGCCTGAACCGCTGCGGCCCGCTCGGTCAGGCTTTTCCCGAGTTCCGCCGCCTTGCGCGAAAGATCCGCAGTCTCGCCGGCATGCGCCGCCGATTGGCCCGGAACCGCGAGCCGTGCGGTCAGATCTCCAAGCCCGCGATCCAGTTGATCGAAAGCGACGACGATTTCGGGGTCGGAATCCCGCAGCCCGAGGCGGGCTTTGGCCAGCTTGTCGTTGGCATCATGCAAGAGCGAACGCGCTGCGGCGAGCCGGACGGCGTCTTCGCTTTTACCTGACAGCTCCATCTGCAGCCCGGCCTCGCCGATATCGCCGCCGGCGTTCGCCGCGGCATGCGCGGCGGCGCTCAGCACTGAAAGATTGCGGGCACTGCCCTCGATCGTCGAGAGGGCAAACCAGCCCGATACCGCGATGACGAGCGACAGCGCGAGGAAGACGCAGATGACGCTCCGCATCTTCGTCGCGATCGACTGACGGCCCAACCAGTTGCGCTTCGGCGCGGAGACCATTTCCGGCATTGCGAAATTCCCCCATCGGCAATCCGCCCCTTTATGCCCTGGGGGCGGACGCCTTCCCTTCGCGACCGGCCACATTCCGGGCGCGGCGGCGAGACTACAGAACCGCGTTTAAACAAGACTTAAAACCCGGAGCCGGGCGTGCGGCCGGTGTTGCTTTAACTTGCCGCCGTCCGGCCGGGGTCGAACCCGCGATGCGTCCCCTGCGAAGCATGCCGGTAGAACCCGCGCAGCTTGCGGTCGGGCACGATGCGCCCGGTGTGCCCCATCGTCGTCTCGCCGGCCCCCAGCATCAGCCATCCGCCGGGTGCGAGTGCCGACGCCAGACGGTCGAACGCGTACCGCCGCGTGGCATCGTCGAAATAGAGCAGGACGTTGCGGCAGAGCACGATGTCGAAAGCGGCGGGGCCGGGAGGCGGGTCGAGAAGATTGTGCGTTTCGAAGCGCACCAGGCGGCGCAGCTTGTCCCGCGCGCGCCAGCCCTGCGGGGTCTCGTCGAACCACTTGACCATCTGCCCCACGGCAAGGCCGCGTTGGATCTGGAACTGGGAGTAGCAGCCAGCACGGGCCGCACCGACCATGGAGGCGGACACATCGGTGCCGAGGATGTCGATCGTCCATCCCGTCCATCGGGTTTCCTGCTCTGCAAACAGCATGGCAAGCGAGAGGGCTTCCTGACCCGTCGAGCAGCCGACCGACCAGATCGACAGCTTCCTGGCCGAGGCGCGCGTCCGGGCGAGCTTGGGCAGGACTTCCCGTGCCAGCAGGTCGAACATCGCGCGGTCGCGGAAGAAATAGGTTTCGTTGTTGAGCAGCGCCTCGACCAGTGTGCGGGCCAATGGCGAGCGGCGCTGAATTGCGAGCTTCGCAATCAGCCGGTCCAGATCGTCGATGCCGTGTTCCCGGCATAGTCCCGAGAGGGCCGTGCCGATCCGCCAGCGGCGGCTGGCTGGAAAATCCTGTCCAGTCTGCGACTTGATGAGATCGGCAAGGATCTGCTTCGATACCTCGCTTATCTGCATGCCGGGGTTCCGAGGCTGGCGAGGATGCGGCAGGCGATTTCCCGTGGCGGAAGAATGGCCGAGGCGAGGCCGGCTTCGGCCACGGCGCGGGGCATTCCCCAGACGGCGCAGCTGGCCTCATCCTGCGCGAAGATCGAGCCGCCCGCCGCGACGATCCGTGCAGCGCCCAGGGCGCCGTCTCTTCCCATCCCCGACAGCACCACGCCGAGCGCCCGATCGCCGATCTCGTCAGCCAATGATGCGAACATCGGATCCACCGACGGCATGCAGCCGCTTTCGGCCGGGGTGCAATCGAGCCGGGCCGTCAGCTGCCCATGCCGTCCCGCAAGCATCAGGCTGGCGTACCCCGGCGCGATCAGAATGCGATCCGGCTCAAGCGGCATGCCATCTTCGGCAATGAGAGCGTCGTAGCCCGACGCGCTTCTGAGCTGGCGCGCAAAGGCCGGCATGAACGCGGCCGGCAGGTGCTGTGTGATCAGGATGGGAATGCCGAGGCGGGGCGGCAGTGCCGCGAAGAGGCTTGTCAGCGCATGAATCCCTCCTGTCGAAGCGCCGATCGCCAGAACGCCCGGTGGTCTCCTCAAGGAGGGCCGGAGAGGTGCCGCGCCCGCCGGCTGGGGTGTGAGGCGGCCGTTGCCGGCGGCCTGTCCCAAGGCCCGGATCCTGCCGATCAGCACGTCGCGGTAATCCTCGCGGAAACTGCGTGAGTCCGGTTTCGGCAAAGTGTCCGCCGCGCCCAGCGACAGCGCCGCAAGCGTGTGCTCCGCGCCGTCGACGGTAAGCGAGGACACGACCAGTATGCGCGCGCCGCGGGCTCTTTCGATGATCCTGGGCAGCGCGTCGAGCCCGCCCATGCCGGGCATGTCGAGATCCAGGAGAATAACGTCGACGCGGCGGCTGCGCAGCGCTTCAAGCGCGTTCTCGGCCGTGTTCGTGACTGCGGCGACTTCAATCCTGTCGTCGCCTTCGACCATGCGCTTGAGCGCGGTCCGGGCGACGAGCGAGTCGTCGACGATCATCAGCCGGACGGGCCGATGCCTGTCTATCCGCACCGCGTTTTTCCCGAAGGAGGCTGCCGCCATTGCCGCGCGGCTCAGGCGACGCCGACGAGCTTGAGCTTCATGTGGAGCGTGTCGCGGTCGAAGGGCTTCATCACATATTCGTCGGCACCGGCCTCGATCGCCGCGCGAATATGCGCGATATCGTTCTCGGTCGTGCAGAACACGACCTTTGGTTGGTCGGCATGGCTGCCCTGGCGAAGCAGGGTGATGAATTCGAGCCCGTTCATCACCGGCATGTTCCAGTCGAGCAGGATCACGTCTGGCATGCTCTCCTGGCACAGGTCGATGGCTTCCGCGCCGTTGCGAGCTTCCCTGACGGCAAAGTCCAGTGCTTCGAGCGAATTGCGCAGGAACCTGCGCATCATCCGCGAGTCATCGACGATCAGACAGCTTTTCATGGGGAATGTTCCCTTTCCTGTAGTGCCGGCACTAGGCCGCCCGAGCCCCCGGCGGGCCGCCGATGAGAGCGGCCACGTCAGCCAGCAGCACCGGACCCTCGTCGGTCTCGACCACATCGTGCGACATTCCGGCCCAGTCGGCGCCCAGGCGGGTGCGCGCCGGCTGGGGATCGGAGCGGGCCTGGACGACGCCTCTTATGCTGTCGAGCAGCAGGGCATAGGCATGTCCGTCGTGAACAATCACCGCGGCCGGGGCGCCTGCCTCGCGGTTGGATGCCTGCCCGAGGCCGAGCGCGCACTGGCCGTCGATCACGGTCAGCACCCGGCTGCGCAGGGCCGAAAGGCCGGCCACGTGCGGGGGAGTGCAAGGCGCCGGCGTGAGCATTTCCAGCTCGATCACCGATTGCACGTCGTCTGCGCGCAAGGCGATCTTCTCGCCGGCGAGGACGCCGATGATGAGCAGTTGGCTCACAGGCGATCGCCTCTGCCGGAAGAGCCCAGGGCGGAAAGCAGGCCCGCGTGATCGTAGCGATAGATGCTGTCGGGCGCTTCCGGTGTTGCTGCCGGGCTGGAGCGCAGGCGGATGACCTGCCGCGCGCTGATGGGCACCGTCTCCGCAATCTGCGACGTGATCGCGAGATCGACCTCGGTTTCTTCCGGGTCCGCATCGATGACGCGATAGCCGGCCGCTTCCACCATGGGCCGCACGAAGTTCTGGATCCAGCCGTCGTCGCAGGGCAGGTGGCATAGCCGCGGTCTATTCTCTGCCGGCGCCGCCGCGTGGCGCGCAAAGAGCTTGTAAGGCGCAATAACGGCCGTCGGCTCGCCGTCGATCAGGACGACTCCTTCGGTCTCCGTCGCCTCTTCGGCAGTCACGAGTTCCGCCTGGACCTGTCGGATTCCCAGCACCTCGCGGATCGCGTACCCGATCTCGGATCGGCCGTCGCTGAGGCGAAACAGGCGCAGGGACTCTGCGGGCAGAGGCCCGGCTCCGGCGAGCGGCAGAATTCGATCACCAACGACCACGAGCATCCGGTCGCCGTCCCGTTTCACTGCCGCAAGCGAGACTTCCTCAAGGCGGGCGACTGCGGCCATCGGCATCGCCTTGCGCTTGCCGTCGAGGCCCTCGAACAGGAGAATCGAGGTCGTGCGGATTGCCTTTGCGGCTTCTTGGGTGTCGGCCGGCCGTGCTTCACGCTCCAGCGCATCGAGCTGCAGCCCGCCCGCCTTTGCGAGGCCGGTCACTTCCAGCAGCAGGATCGGATTGCCATCGTCCGTAAGAGTGGTGCCGGCATAGAGGCCGGTGGCGATGACGGCCGGCGCGACCGGCTTTACGACCAGTTCCTCGTGCCCGCGCAGCCGGTCGACCGCCAGCGCGAAGAGCTCCCCGCCGGCGAGGCGCAGCACGACCAGAATCCGCTCATCTTCGGCGACCCGGCTTTCCAGCCGCAGCAGATCGGCCAGTACCAGACAGGGGAGGCGCCGTCCCCGGATCCGGGCCAGTGTCGCTCCGCCCAGGCGGGCGATTTCGAGAGTGCCTTCGCGGATATGGACGATCTCCTGGATCGAGGAGCGCGGGATGGCGAACTGTTGCAGGCCGATGCCGACCGTGAGAGCCGGTATGATCGTCAGGGTAAGCGGCACGCGCAGAGTGAAGCGGGTGCCCTGACCCGGCGTGCTTTCCACCTCTACCGTACCGCCGATCCGCTCGACATTCGCGCGCACGACGTCCATGCCGACGCCGCGCCCGGAAATGGAGGTCACCGCCTCGGCGGTCGAGATGCCGGGTTCGAAGATCAGGGCAGTGCGTTCGCGCTGCGACAGGCGGGCGGCCCGCGCGGCGCCGATCAGGCCGGCGGCGACACCTTTCTCGACCAGCCGTGTATCGTCGATGCCGCGACCGTCGTCGGCAATGTCTATCAGGATCTGATTGCCGGACTGACGCGCGGATATCGCCAGCCGGCCGCTCTCCGGCTTGCCCGTCGCCGCCCGCACCGCCGGTGCTTCGATGCCGTGGTCGATCGCATTGCGGATGATGTGAGTGATCGGGTCGCGGATGATCTCGATCATCTCGCGATCGAGTTCGACTTCGTTGCCGTCGATATCGACGATCGCCTGCTTGCCAAGCTCCGCCGAGAGATCGCGCACAAGCCGCGGCAAGGTGGCGAACAGCCCTTCCATTCGCTGCATGCGCGTGCGGGTCATGGCGTCCCGCACATCGGCGATAATCGAGGAGAGACGTTCGAACGGCTCCTCGACGCTTGCCGCCGCCGAACTTTCGCGAAGCCGCCGCGCCAGTTCGTTGCGTGCCAGGACCATGTCCGAAACACCGCTCATCACCCGGTCGAGCAGTTCTACGGGAAGGCGGATCGACCGCTGCGGCGGCGCCGTTCTGCGTTGCTCTTCGTCGTATGCCGAGAGCTGCGGCTGGGGCGGGCTTGAGCCGGTGCCGGCCTCCGCGTCGAGCGCGGTGATCAGCACATCGTCGCAGTCCTCGGGCAGGCCGCTTCCGCTCTCGATAAGATCGGCCATGTCGCCAATCCGGTCGAGGATCGCGAGTATCGCACTTACCAGCGCGGAGTCCGGCTTTCTCCGTCCCGCGCGCACATCCGAAAGCGCATCCTCGGCGGCGTGGCTGAGTGCCTCCAGACGCGGAAAATCGAAGAAGCCGCAGTTGCCCTTGACTGTATGGAAGAAGCGGAAGATCGCATCCAGGCGGGCACGGTCGGCGGGATCGTCCTCCCAGGCAACCAGCTCCCCGCCCAGCGCCCCGAGCATCTCGCGCGTTTCAGCCAGGAAATCGGCAAGCAGGTCGTCCATCCATGTCCCCCCAGACGAGGGCACTTATGGGCGCAAAGATTTAACCAAGGGTTAGACGGGCAGAGGGCTAGGCGCGCCAGAGGCTGTCCCGGCACTGCTGCAACGTTTCCTTTTCAGCAAGACTTTCGCCCTAAGCGTGGGCAGGAGCGGTAGGGGGGATCGTTCAGTTGATCGAAATCGAAGTTCAAAACGAAACGCGCCAGAGCCAGGAGCGCCTGAGATTCGCGGCACTGCCGCGCATCGGCGAGGGCATCAGGCTGCTGGAGCCGGACGGGTTCTGGGCCTCGTACGACATCATCGATCTCTGGTACCAGAAGGCCGAATTCGGCGATATCTGGGTGCCTTATATCCACGTCCGCATGACGCCCACGGAACAGGCGGGCAGCCCGCCGGCCGGATCGGCAGAACGGTCCGACGACCAGCAGGAGGTCATAGACCAGGCCAAGACCATCGCGCACATCCTGGGTACTCGAGAGTAACGCCGGACAGAGGAGATGCAGCCATTCTCGAGGGTCTGATCAAACGTTCGCCGCCGCAGGCGCGGCGCGCGAGTGAACCATCCGGGGAGGCTGAACCGGCCCGCGCCCGGCGATCCCTGATCGTCGACGATTCGCGGGTCATCCGCAAAGTCGCGCGCCGGATCCTGGAAGAGCTCGGCTATGAAGCGGCCGAGGCCGAAAACGGCGAGGAGGCGCTTGCGAAGTGCAGGTCGGCGATGCCGGACCTGATTCTGCTCGACTGGAACATGCCGGTGATGAGCGGCATGGATTTCGTCGCTTCGCTGCGCGGCATGCAGGGCGACCGCAGGCCCAAGGTCGTGTTCTGCACCTCCAACTCAGACACTGCCGACATCCGCAAGGGTATAGAGGCGGGGGCCGACGAATATGTGATCAAGCCTTTCGATCACGAGACCCTGCAGGCGAAGCTGCAGCGCATCGGCGCGGCATAGGGCCGCGCTCCATTCTTCAGGGCACCCGATTGCCTGCCGTGCGTTGCGGCAGGCATGACTAGCAAGCGGAAAAGCCCCAATCAGGCGCAAGCCGATCTGGCGAAGAGCGCGAGCCGGCTGGAGAACAGTGCGGAGGGGCAGACGGACAGCGCCGACCGCCGCACCGAGCTTGCGGCCGATCGCACCGTCCTCGCGGCCGAACGCACCTATGCGGCCTGGGTGCGAACCGGGCTGGCGGCTCTTGCCTCCGGCATCGGAGCGCGGGCCCTGCTGGAGGACATCGTTCCCAAGTGGCTCGGCATGGCTACCGGCAGCGTCCTGGTCGTATTTGCCGGCGTCTGTTTCGTGGCTGCCGTCTGGCGCCAGATGCTGCGCGTGGCGCCGCCTCGTCCCGATACGCCGCGTCTGCCTGCTGCCATGCTGATCGCGATCAACGGCTTCCTGCTGCTTGTCAGTCTTGCCGCGCTGGTGGGGATATTGCTGCCCTGAGGGGCCCGCAGGTGCAAAGCTTCCTTTCGTTCAAGTTTGGCTATATGTTTCGCTCTCTTGAATAAATACCAAATGCGGCGAGTCGAAACTTGCCCTACAAGAACGGCAAGCGCTCGCCCGGTTTGGGGGAGACGCCCGTGCGCGTTGCCATTGTCATCGTTGTGCTCGTGCTTGGCTCGATCGCGTTCCACCTGTTCAGTCCATGGTGGCAGACGCCGCTCGCCTCGAACTGGGGCTCGATAGATTCGGCGCTGAATATCACGCTGATAATCTGCGCCATCGCCTTCATTTCGCTGAACCTGTTCATGGCGCTGGCGCTGATCCGTTTCCGCCACGATCCCGACCGGCGCGCACACTACGAGCCGGAGAACCCCGGGCTGGAAAAGAAGCTGACGTTCTGGACGGCGGTCGGCATCGTGGGAATGCTGGCGCCTGGCCTTGCCGCCTGGGGAAAGTACGTGAACGTGCCCAAGGACGCGGCGGTGGTCGAGGCGATCGGGCAGCAGTGGCAGTGGACGTTCCGCTATCCTGGTCCTGACGGCGTGCTCGGCTCGGCCGGGGTGAACTACATGACCCCGGACAACCCGTTCGGGGTCAACCCGCTCGATCCCTTCGGGCGCGACGACATCCTCGTCGAAAGCAACGAACTGCACTTGCCCAAGGGCCGGCCGGTGAAGATGGTGCTGCGTTCGAAGGACGTTCTCCACGACTTCTACGTGCCGGAATTCAGGGCCAAGATGGACCTCGTGCCCGGCATCGTCACCTATTTCTGGGTGACGCCCTCGATCGTGGGGAAATACGACATCCTCTGCGCCGAACTGTGCGGCGTGGGCCATCACGAGATGCGCGGGTCGGTCATCGTCGAGCCGCGCCAGCAGTTCGAGAGCTGGCTGGCCCAGCAGGCGAATTTCAGTCAGACGCTCGCGCAGACCAGCCCGGCCGGCGTCACGGCCCTTTTCGCGAAAGCCGATTCCTGCACCACGCCGGCCAACTGGGGAACGCGCTGATGGCAACGATCGCAGACGACCTGAAACCGCTGCATCATCCGAAGACATGGGTAGGCAAGTACGTCTGGAGCCAGGACCACAAGGTCATTGCCATCCAGTACAGCGTGACCGCCATCGGCATTGGCCTGGTGGCGCTGGTCCTGTCCGTGCTGATGCGCCTGCAGCTTGGTTTTCCCGGGCTGTTTCCGTCGATCAACCCGGAAAACTACCTACAATATGTCTCGATGCACGGAATGATCATGGTGGTCTACCTGCTGACGGCGCTGCTGCTCGGCGGCTTTGGAAACTACATGATCCCGTTGATGATCGGGGCGAGGGACATGGTCTTCCCCTTCGTCAACATGCTCAGCTACTGGGTCTACCTGCTGTCGGTGCTGGTGCTGGTCTCGGGCTTCTTCGTGCCGGGCGGGCCGACCGGGGCCGGCTGGACACTATACCCTCCCCAGGCCATCAGCGAAGGCACGCCGGGCAGCCAGTGGGGTATCGTCACCATGCTGGCGAGCCTTGCCATCTTCATCATCGCCTTCACCATGGGCGGGCTGAACTACGTGACGACGGTGCTGCAGGCGCGGACCAAGGGCATGACGCTGATGCGCATGCCGCTCACCGTCTGGGGCATCTTCACGGCCTCGGTCATGGGCCTGCTCGCGTTTCCCGCGCTCTTCGTGGCGGCGATCATGATGCTGCTCGACCATCTGGCGGGCAGCAGCTTCTTCATGCCGGCGATGATGTCGATGGGGCAGGAAACCGCCACCAGGGGCGGCAGTCCGATCCTGTTCCAGCACCTGTTCTGGTTCTTCGGCCATCCGGAGGTCTACATCGTCGCGCTGCCCGCGTTCGGGATCGTGTCCGATCTTATCAGCGTCCACGCCCGCAAGAACATCTTCGGCTACCGCATGATGGTCTGGGCTATCGTGATCATCGGGGCGCTCAGCTTCGTGGTCTGGGCCCATCACATGTATGTCAGCGGGATGAACCCGTACTTCGGGTTCTTCTTCGCGACCTCTACGCTGATCATCGCCATTCCCACGGCGATCAAGGTCTATAACTGGCTGCTCACTCTCTGGCGGGGCGACATCCACCTGCGCGTGCCGATGCTCTTCGCGCTCGCTTTCCTCTTCACCTTCATCCACGGCGGGCTTTCCGGCCTGTTCCTCGGCAACGTCAGCGTCGACGTGCCGCTCAGCGACACGTTCTTCGTGGTCGGTCACTTCCACATGGTGATGGGCGTCTCGCCGATCCTCGTGATCTTCGGCGCCATCTATCACTGGTATCCCAAGATAACCGGGCGCATGTGGAACGACACGCTGGGCAAGGTCCATTTCTGGGTCACCTTCCTGGGCGTCTATGCGATCTTCATGCCGATGCACTACCTCGGCATCCTGGGCGTGCCGCGCCGCTACTACGCGCTGGGGGAGACGAGCTTCATCCCGCAGTCCGCGCATCTTGCGAACGAGTGGATCAGCATCGCCGCGATCGTGGTCTTCGCGGCGCAATCCCTGTTCTTCTACAACATGATCTGGAGCCTGCTGCGCGGACCGAAGGCGGGCCCCAATCCCTGGGGCGCGGCGAGCCTTGAATGGCAGACGCCCGAGACGCCGCCTCGCCATGGCAACTGGGGGGCAAAGCTGCCGACGGTCTATCGCTGGGCCTACGACTACAGCGTGCCTCACGCCGCACGCGACTTCATCCCCCAGAACGAGCCCCCCACATTCAAGGCCCCGACCGAGGAGGTGCTGCCGTGAGCCTGATCGGCCGTCTTGCGGAGAGGAGCTGGGAAACGCCCGGCGCCGACGGCATGCGCGAACCGGACAGCTATCGGCCCGCTGCGGCAACGGTGGGCGTCTACGTCTATTTCGGCGTCGCCACCGTCATCTTCACGCTGATCATGGCAGCCTATCTGGTGCGGATGGGGCTGCCGACAGCTATGGACCACGGTTCGGGCGACGACTGGCATCCCATGCCCGAACCGCCGCTGCTGTGGATCAATACCGTCGTGCTGATCCTGAGCAGCCTTGCCTGGGAGATGGGACGGCGATCGGCGGCACGCGGCGACGCGCGGCGCATGCGCTCGGCGGCCACAGCGGGCGGCGGTCTCGGGCTGCTGTTCCTGTTGGGCCAGATCCTGCTGTGGTGGCACTACCAGGCGGCGGGCTACTATCTCGCCGCCAATCCCGCCAACGCCTTCTTCTACCTGCTGACGGCCGTGCACGGGCTGCATCTGGCCGGCGGCATCATCGCCGGTGCGCGAACCCTTGGCCAGATCGCCACCGGCGGCGACATGCCGCGCGCGAGCCGCAATATCCGGCTCTGCGCGGTCTACTGGCATTACCTCCTGCTGGTGTGGGCGCTATTGGCCGGATTGCTGGTCCTGACGTGAAGGAAGCGGAAATGATGCAGTCATGTCGCGCATAACGGTGGACCCATCGGACCCGCGCGACGCGGCGCAGGGATTGCAGTCGATCGCGGCCGACTGGTCGGGCGATCAGGAAGTCTTTCGCCATACGCATTGGGGCAAGGCGATGATGTGGATCTTCCTGCTCAGCGACACATTCATCTTCTCGTGCTTCCTGACCTCCTACATGACCATGCGCGCCTCCGCGACGCTGCCTTGGCCGAATACCGCGGAAGTCTTCGCCCTCACCATCGGCGGACAATCGATACCCCTCATCCTTATCGCCATCATGACTTTCGTGCTCATCAGTTCCAGCGGAACGATGGCGATGGCGGTCAATTTCGGATACCGCCGCGACCGCAGGAAAACCGCCGCGCTGATGTTCGCGACCGCGCTGTTCGGGGCCACCTTCGTCGGCATGCAGGCCTTCGAATGGACCAAGCTGATTTTCGAGGAAGGCGTGCGCCCCTGGGCCAATCCCATGGGAGCGCCGCAGTTCGGCGCGAGTTTCTTCATGATCACCGGCTTTCACGGCCTGCACGTGACCTGCGGGGTGATCATGCTGATCACGGTCGCAACGCTGGTGCTGCGCGGCCACTACGACAGGAAGGGCGACTATTCGGCGGTCGAGATCGCCGGTCTCTACTGGCACTTCGTCGACCTCGTCTGGGTCTTCATTTTTGCCTTCTTCTATCTCTGGTGAAGCAAAGGAAGAGAACGCGATGCACGCCCCTTCGCACGATCCGACGCCGCCGCCCGCCGCCCACGACCAGGGGACGCAGCAGCACCCGATCCGCCTTTATCTCCAGGTCTGGGGCTATCTCTTCGTCCTTTCGACGCTATCCTATCTCGTCGACTATTTCCATTTCCAGGGCATCGTGCGCTGGACCCTGATCGTGGCCTTCATGCTGCTGAAGGCCGGCCTCATCGTGTCGATCTTTATGCACATGGCATGGGAGCGGCTGTCGCTGGTCTACGCGATCCTGGTGCCGCCGCTGGTGCTGCTGGTGCTTGTGCGCATCATGATCGTGGAGTCCGATTACGTCTTCTGGACCAGGGCGATCTTTCTCGGGGGCGGGGGCTGA
>DATEJH010000064.1:0-3231 GCA_035278205.1 Novosphingobium sp.
ACCACGGCCAACAACAGGGCCGCAACTCGTGGCCTGCGGCGTCGCAGGCCAAGCGCTTGGCATATGGTCGTCACTTCCCGCCTGTCCCTTTACTGACGAGGCGGGCATGGAATTGCCCCGGGAGGGCGAAAGAATGTCGGCGCCAAGGTGAGTTGCAGGCCAATTGTTAACACCGCCACAATTTCGACGCCGTACCGAGCCCGCGATTCCCTGAATTTTTCGCACCACCGGCTCAAATGCCCTCTAGCGATGGTACCCGCAAAGTTCCGTATGATGCGAATGCGCAACGCGGGTACCCTTGTGGAGCATCAGATGCGTAACGTCGCCCTTGCAGCCGCTCTTCTTGTGCTGGTCGTCCCGGCCCGCGCCGCGGTAAGTCCGGAAATCGATCCCCGCGCCTCGCTGAGCGTGGTGCAGCAGTGGATCTATAACTACCGCGCCAAGCCGGACTACGCCCATGTGCCTGCAGCGGTGCGCGTGCTGTTTCATTCCCAGACCTTCAAGGAGCCGGAGAATGCCGGCATCTATCTCGGCTTCATTGCCGGCGCGATCGGATCGAACCCGGCGAAGGCCGAGCAACTCGTCAACAGCTTCTTTCCAGTGCCGCCCGAGGATGAGTGGGTGGTCATCCGCGCCATCGCCTATTCGGGTCTGCCCGACTGGCGCAACCTGCTGCGTCGCGTCGCGCCGAAAATGCCGGGGCGGCGGGTGATGATCGACGCCTATCTCTCCAGCACGCTGCCGACGCTCATCGAAATCCCACTCGAGGAGAAGAAGCCGGGAGTGATGGACAAGATCAAGGGCGTGTTCACCAAGCCCTTCAGCAAGGAAGAGAAGAAACTGGATACGACGGTGACCTATGCCAATAACCAGGATCTCCTCGATACGCTGTGGGGCTATTATTTTGCCACCGGCTCGCATCTGCCGATCATCAAGATCATGCAGATGCTGCCTTGGGCGAAGAGCCGTGACACCCTCGACAAGCTCACGGTCGGCAGCATGGCGCGTTATACGCTCGCAAGCTATGCCGTGCGCGATGCCGGCTTGCGTGAATTCTTGCGCGCCGAATTGCCGGGCCAGCCGGAACAGATCAAGGTGCCGCTCACGGAAGTGATCCAGGCAGCGGACAACGTGCAGCTTGGCGCGGTGCGCAGGGATGCGCTGGCGGCCGTCGAGGAGTTGAAGACCAAGGGATCGGACTCGCGGCGTAACCTCGACTTCTGGGGCCAGGTCGGTGTCGGCGCGCTGGCGCTGGGCTGCGTTTCCGCAGCGGCGCTGGGGCAAGTCGAGATCGGTATTCCCTGCGTGATCGGCGGCTCGGCGTCGCAGGGCCTGCTGTCGTTCTGGGAAAAGCAGCAATAGGCCGAGACCAAATCAGAAGGCGCGCAGACGCCGCGAGCCTCCGGGATCAGCACGTGAAATCCATGCAGGGAAACGTCCTGGCCGGCTTTCCAGCTCGCAAGGGCTGTCATCGGAGCTGAGATAATCTGTCTCATGGGCGCCGGCGCCGGCTGGTCCGCGACGCCATCTCGAACCCGCAAAAGCCGTTGTGTGTGAAAAGGGCGGGGCCGCCGACAAGCCGAGACCCGCATTTCCAGCGGCTACGCCATCGGTCTGTCGAGCGGTCTCTCATGGATGGCCCGGGTGGCGGGTATCCCGGTGGTAATCATTTCGGGCTTCACGCATCCCACCAATGAGTTTGCCACGCCCTACCGAGTGATCAACTACCATGCGTGCAACAACTGCTGGAATGACCAGCAGCGGCTTCGATCACAAGGGTTTCTTCTGGTGTCCTCGCCACAAGGCACGTCTCGTCAGCTTGAGTGCACAAGACTGATCACCGTCGACCACGTGGGACCACCCCGGGACGCACTAATCCATCAATCTAGCTTTTTATTGGAAATTGCCAGGGGGCAGGAGGGCTTGCCATGAGCACCACTTTCGTCAGCTCGGGCGTGACGAGTTCGGGACTTACCGAATCCGGAACCGGCAACATACTCGAGGTCCTCAACGGAGGTTCGGCCGTTTCGACGACGGTGGTTGGCGGGGGCTTGCTACGGGTCGACTCAGGCGGCTCCGCGACCAGCGCAGTGATTTCGAGCGGCGGCTCGGCACTTGTCCTTTCGGGCGGCGCGATCTCCGCGACCACCGTGCTGGCAAACGGAGTGGCAACCGTGATCAGTGGCGGAACGGCGACCTCCACCACAGTGATGACTGACGGCATTCTGCAACTTGGTTCCCAGGCGCTCAGCGGTCAATCCGCGTCGGCCGGCGGCAGCGCCACGGGCACGATTGACTCTGGCTGGGAGGCTATCAACAGCGGTGGCGTTGACCGTGGGGCCATGGTCCTTTCCGGCGGCGGTCAGGGAGTCTTTGCGGGTGGCCTCAGCATCTCCGCGACGGTCTCCGGCTTTAGCGCCTCGGAAGGCTACGCAGTCGTGGTTGTGTCAGGTGGTGTCGCCAGCGCCACCACCGTAGGCAGCGGCGGTCTGCTGGATATCGAGGCCGGCGGAACGGTGGTCGGGGAGATAATCCTGGCCGGTGGGCAGGTCAACGTCGGCAGCGGAGCTGCATTCACGGTGTCGTCCGGCGAGACACTGCACGATGTCTTCGTCAAAAGCGGGGGGGTCGAAACTATCGCCTCCGGCGGTGTCGAGACCGCTGTCGGCAGCAACAGCTACAATGGCGCCAACGGCACCGTGAACGTTCTCGCCGGTGGCACGCTCGATCACATGGCCGTAGAGGGCGGCGGCGTCCTGAACGTCGCCGGCACCACGACGAGCAACGTTTTTGTCGGCAGTGGCAGCGTGGAGAACGTGCTGTCCGGTGGTAGCGTCTCGGGCTCGGTGAATGCTGGCACTAACGTCCAGGGCACGCTGAATCTGGCGGCCGGGGCGACCGGCGCCTTCATCTCGGTCAACGGTGGGGGCGTCCTCAACCTCGCCGGTACCACGACCAATAACGTTTTCGTCGACAGCGGGAGCTTTGCGACGGTCAGCTCAGGCGCGGCTATGAACGGGTCTTCCGGTGGGGGCAATGGCGTCGCGGGGACGCTCAATGTGCTCGCTGGAGGCTCGGTGGTTTGGCTCGATGTCGACAGCGGCGGCAAGGTGAACCTCGCGGGCACGATGGGGCACAACCAGCTTATCTTGTCCGGCGGTGTCGAGAACGTACTCTCGGGTGGCTTGATAACGGGCGCGGTCAGCTCGGGCACCGGGGTGTTTGCCGGTG
>DATEJH010000065.1:0-2911 GCA_035278205.1 Novosphingobium sp.
CACGAGCATTCCGAGCTGTCGGAGACGGAGCTGCGCGTCCGCGCGCTGGAGTCGATCCTGACCGAAAAGGGCTACGTCGATCCGACCTCGCTCGACCTCCTGATCGAGCTCTATGAGAAGAAGATCGGCCCGCGGAATGGCGTCCGCGTGGTGGCAAAGGCCTGGGCCGATCCGGATTATCGCGCGCGGCTCTTGAAGAACGCCACGGCGGCGATGGCCGAACTCGACTACAGCGGCCGCCAGGGCGAGCACATGGTGGTGGTCGAGAACACGCCCGAGCAGCACAACATGGTCGTGTGCACGCTGTGCTCCTGCTACCCGCATCCGGTGCTGGGCCTGCCGCCGGTCTGGTACAAGTCCGCGCCCTACCGCTCCCGCGCTGTTTCCGATCCGCGCGGCGTCTTGAAGGATTTTGGCGTGACGTTGCCGGACTCAACAAAGATCCGGGTCTGGGATTCCACCGCGGAAGTCCGCTACCTCGTGCTGCCGATGCGGCCCGAGGGCACCGAGGGCTGGAGCGAGCAGCAGCTCGCCGACCTCGTGACCCGCGACAGCATGATCGGCACGGGATTGCCGAAGCAGCCGGGAGCTTCCTGATGGACGGCGCGCACGACATGGGCGGCGTCAAGGGCTTTGGGCCCGTGGTGCCCGAGCCAGACGAGCCGGTGTTTCACAGCGAATGGGAGCGCCGCGCCTTCGCCCTGACGGTGGCGATGGCGCGTCCCGGCGGCTGGAATATCGACATGTCGCGCTTTGCCCGCGAGAACCGCCCGCCGCAGGATTACCTCAGCAAGACCTATTACGAAATCTGGCTCGCCGGCCTCGAGACGCTGATGGTCGAGCGCGGGCTGCTCACCCGCGAGGAAATCGAGGCCGGAAAGATGATCGTTCCCGCCAAGCCCGGCGTGAAGGCGGTACCGCCACAGGACGTCACGCCGGCGATCCGCCGCGGCGGGCCGACCGAGCGCACGCCCCCGGCGCCTGCACGCTTCAACGTCGGCGACAAGGTGCGGATGAAAGACATTCACCCCGCGACGCATACCCGCCTTCCGCAATATGTCCGCGGCCGTCTCGGCACCATCGAGCTCAACCATGGCTGCCACGTTTTTCCCGACGTCAATTCGCTGGGCAAGGGCGAGGACCCGCACTGGCTTTACACCGTACGCTTCGACGGCCGCGAGCTCTGGGGCAAGGAGGGCGATCCCACCCTCTCCGTCTCCGTGGATGCCTGGGAGCCGTATCTGGAGCGCGCCTGATGGAATTGACGCCACGACAGGCCATGCGTGCCGCGGTCGCCGTCCCCGGCGTGCCGCGCGACGAGGACGGCCCGGTGTTCCGCGAACCCTGGGAAGCGCGTGCGTTTGCGATGGCGCTGGCGCTGCACGAGGCCGGCGTGTTCACCTGGAATGAATGGGCGACCGCGCTCGGTGCGGAGATCAAGCAGGCGCAGGCCGCCGGTGATCCCGATACGGGCGAGACCTATTACCGGCATTGGCTCGCAACCCTCGAGCGCCTCGTCGCCACCAAGGGCGTGGCGACAGCCGAACTGCTGCACCGCTACCGCGACGCCTGGGACCACGCCTGCGATCGCACGCCGCATGGCAAGCCGATCGAGCTGACGGCGGAGGATTTTGGGTAGGCACGCGCCGCACGACGTGGACCGTCGGGTGGGTAGAGCGAAGCGAAACCAGACAATGATGGGTTTCGATGCGCTCCACTCATCCTACGCATTCCGCTCGACATACTCGCGCCATCCCTTCGCCCGCAGGCTGCAGGCCGGGCACTCGCCGCAGCCATAACCCCAATCATGCTGCGCGCCGCGTTCGCCGAGATAGCAGGTGTGCGAATGCTCGCGGATCAGGTCGACCAGCCCTGCCCCGCCGAGATCGTGCGCGAGCTTCCAGGTCGAGGCCTTGTCCAGCCACATCAGCGGCGTGTGCAGCTCGAAGTTTTTGGCCATGCCGAGATTGAGCGCCGACTGCAGCGCCCTGATCGTCTCATCACGACAGTCGGGATAGCCGGAATAGTCGGTCTCGCACATGCCGCCGACGATGTGGCGGATGCCGCGCCGATAGGCCAGGGCCGCGGCGAAGGTGAGGAATACGAGATTGCGGCCGGGCACGAAGGTGTTGGGCAAACCATCCGCGCCCATCTTGATCTCGACGTCGCGGGTCAGCGCGGTATCCGAAATTTCGGCGAGCGTTGGAATTTCCAGCGTGTGGCTTTCGCCAAGCTTTGCAGCCCAGTCCGGGCGCGCGGTGCGAATGCCCGCGAGCAGCCGATCCCGGCAATCCAGCTCGATGGCGTGGCGCTGCCCATAGGCGAAGCCCAACATTTCGACGCGCGCGAAGCGGTCGAGCGCCCAGGCGAGGCAGGTCGTGGAATCCTGGCCGCCGGAGAACAGAACCAATGCTCTTTCAGTGTCATTCATGGCCCGCCCCTTAGCACCCCCCGATCCACAGGCCAATGCGCCGGTTTCGCTGGGATCGGCGGGCGCGATGCGGCATAAGGGAGAAAATACGAGAAAACTGGCATGAAACCCTCCCGCGATATTTCGGGCCTGATCGAAGTCATGGCGGCGCTGCGCACGCCCGTCACCGGCTGCCCCTGGGACCTCGAGCAGAACTTTGCGACCATTGTCCCCTACACCATCGAGGAGGCCTATGAGGTGGCGGAGGCGATCACGCGCGGCGATCTCGATGACCTCAAGGACGAGCTCGGCGATCTCCTGCTGCAGGTCGTCTATCACGCCCGCATGGCGGAGGAGAGAAACGCATTTGCCTTCGGCGACGTGGTCGAGGCCGTGACGCGCAAAATGATCCGCCGGCATCCGCATGTGTTCGCCGACGAGAACGGCGTCGTCACGTCGGGCCATGTCGCGGAGAACTGGGATCGCATCAAGGCCGAGGAA
>DATEJH010000066.1:0-26895 GCA_035278205.1 Novosphingobium sp.
TCCAGAACCAATTCGCTTTCGAGGGCGGCCAACTCGCGGCTCGTCAAGGTCTTGCCCTCGGCCGTCTTGACCAGCGCATAGCCCCGCT
This sequence comes from Novosphingobium sp., assembly GCA_035278205.1. Classification (GTDB taxonomy): domain Bacteria; phylum Pseudomonadota; class Alphaproteobacteria; order Sphingomonadales; family Sphingomonadaceae; genus Novosphingobium. Next base: position 89 of record DATEJH010000066.1, read on the forward strand.
GCAGCGGCAGGCGCGGGTCGAGCTGCGGCAGCACGCGGGCGACCGGCGCAAAGCTGTCGCGCGCCAGGGCCCATCGGCGCGTGAGCAGGCGCGGCGTGAGGCCGGCACGCGCCAGCCGCTCGCCGCAGGCATCCGCGCGGTGGCGCAGCAACGGCAAGGGCTGCGGCACGGCGTGAAGCCGCTTTTCGGCAACGCTGGCCCGATCCTTGAGGCCGCGCCGCAGACGCTCCGACAGTTCGTCGAGCTTTTGGCTTTTCGCGGCCAGGATCGCCTCTGGCCGGGGCAGCCGTTTTACCCGCGCCTCCAGCCGCTCGCGCCCGAGCGTGACAGGGCGCAGCACGCAGCGCTTCTTGCGCAGCGCCAGCTCGTCCAGCGTCGCCCTGAGCTCGGCGCGCACTGGCACCGCCATTTCCGCCGCCGCCGTCGGAGTAGGCGCGCGGCGGTCGGCGGCATGGTCGCACAATGTCGTGTCGGTCTCGTGCCCGACCGCGGATATGACGGGAATCGAACAGTCCGCGACCGCGCGCACCACGACTTCCTCGTTGAAGGACCAGAGATCCTCGATCGAGCCGCCGCCGCGGGCAACAATCACGAGGTCCGGGCGCGGCACCACGCCACCTGCGCGCATCTGCGAGAAGCCGCGCACTGCGGCGGCGACCTGCTGGGCCGCGCCCTCCCCCTGCACCAGCACCGGCCAGACCAGCACCCGGCTGGGAAAGCGATCGGCCAGGCGGTGGAGAATATCGCGGATCACGGCACCGGTGGGCGAGGTGACGACGCCGATCACCGCCGGCAGGAACGGCAGCGGCCGCTTCCGCTCCGCCGCGAAAAGCCCCTCCGCGGCGAGGCGCGCCCGCAGCTTTTCAAGCAGGGCGAGCAGCGCGCCCTCGCCCGCGATCTCCATAGTCTCGATGACGATCTGGTATTTCGAGCGGCCGGGGTAAGTCGTCAGCTTACCCGAGACGACGACCTCCAGGCCGTCCTCCGGCCGGAAGCCGATGCGCTGGGCGCCGGTGCGCCACATTACCCCGTCGATCACCGCCTTGTCATCCTTGAGGCAACAATAGAGGTGGCCGGAAGTCGCCCGCTTCACCCCTGACAGCTCGCCGCGCAGGCGCACGAAGCCGAAGCGGTCCTCCACAGTACGCTTGAGCAGTGCCGAAATCTCGCTGATCGTCAGCGGCGCGGCGTTGTCCCCGGCCGATTGCTTCGCTACCAGCCCCCCGGAACGACCGTTATCGTATTCGTCATCGTCGAAAGGCTGCGGCATGAATATCCTTCTTCTGGGCTCGGGCGGACGCGAACATGCGCTGGCCTGGAAGCTGGCGCAATCCCCGCGCTGCGACGCGCTTTACGCTGCGCCCGGAAATCCGGGAATTGCCGAAGTGGGAACCTGCGTCGATCTCGACGCTGCCGATCACGCCGCTATCATCTCTTTCTGCGAGGAGAAAGTGATCGGCCTGATCGTCATCGGACCCGAGGCGCCGCTGGTCGACGGGCTTGCCGACTCGCTGCGGGCAGAGGGCTTCGCCGTCTTCGGGCCGAGCAAGGCGGCGGCCCAGCTCGAAGGCTCCAAGGGCTTCACCAAGGACTTGTGCCGGCGCGCGGGCATTCCCACGGGCGGCTATGTGCGCGTCTCCAGCGAGGCGGAGGGCATGGCTGCACTGGTGAAGTTCGGCGCCCCAGTGGTCATCAAGGCTGACGGGCTGGCGGCAGGCAAGGGCGTGACAGTCGCCATGACCATGGCCGAGGCCGAGGAGGCAGTCCGAGAGATCTTTGGCGGCCGCTTCGGAGAGGCCGGTGCCGAAGCAGTGATCGAGGAATTTCTGGAGGGCGAGGAAGCCAGCTTCTTCGCTCTCACCGACGGAAGCAACATCGTTCCTTTCGCTTCGGCGCAGGACCACAAGCGCGTGGGCGACCGCGATACCGGCCCGAACACCGGCGGCATGGGCGCCTACAGTCCGGCCCGGGTGCTGACGCCGGCGCTGGAAGCCGAGGCGATGACGCGCATCATCGCGCCGACCGTCAGGACGCTGGCCAACGAAGGCATGCCATACTCGGGCGTGCTGTTCCTTGGCCTCATGCTCACGGACCAAGGCCCCAAACTGATCGAGTACAACTGCCGGTTCGGCGATCCCGAGTGCCAGGTGATCATGCTGCGGCTCGAAAGCGATCTGGTCGAGATCCTCCACGCCTGCGCCGAAAACCGCCTCGGATCGATCGAGCCGCCGCGGTTCTCGGACGATACCGCGCTTACGGTGGTCATGGCGGCCAAAGGTTATCCCGGAACGCCTGAGAAGGGCGGCAGCATCGAAGGCATCGCGGAGGCGGAGAAAGATGGAGCCAAGGTCTTTCACGCCGGCACTGCGACGAAGGACGGGGCGCTGGTGGCCAATGGCGGACGGGTGCTCAACGTCGCTGCGCTGGGCCGGTCGGTGACCAAGGCACAGGCTCGCGCTTATGCGGCGGTCGATGCGATCGATTTTCCGACCGGCTTCTGCCGCCGCGACATCGGCTGGCGCGAAGTCGCGCGCGAACGGCGGGGGGACTGAGGAACTCCCATGCTCGACCGTGCCAGCGCCATCCTGAAGCTTGCATTGGCGCTGGCAGTCCTGTTGGCCGGCGGGGGAGTGGGCTACTACTACGGCATCTTCCTACCCAACCACGCGAGGGTTCAGGAAGAAAGGCACCAGGCGAACGCAGATGCCGCCGAGAAGGCGCGCCGCACGGCCGAGGCGAAAGTGGCGTCCGAACAGGCCCGGCGTCAGCAGACCGCGCAGATGGAGTACGAGGACTGCCTCAACTTCGCCGAGCTCAGCTACAAGAACCGCTGGGCGGCGAGCTGCCGCGCCATGAATCGCAGCGACGCCGCGGAGTTTGAGGATTGCCTCGACAATCTGTTCAGCACCGAGGAATCCTGCCGCCGCCGCTATCCGATACGGCCCGAGCGCGGCTGCGCCCTGCCCTCCCAGATCGCCTCAAGCCTTTCCGCGGACCGCGACCGCGCCAGGGGGCAGTGCCTGGGCAGGCTTCAGGCGAGCCGGATGGGCGGCTGACGCCTCCGTTCAGCCGAGACGTTCCGCCATCAGCACCTTCAGGTTCTTTTCAGGCCTTGCGCCGTAATGCGAAATCACCTCGCAGGCGCAGACGGCGCCAAGCTTCAGGCATTTCTCGAGAGACATGCCGCGCACGTGGCCATGAAGAAACCCGGCGGCGAAAAGATCGCCGGCCCCGGTCGTGTCGATCACGCGGTCGATCGGTTCCGCCGCGACTTCGGCACGCTCACCGCCGGCAAGTGCGACTGCGCCGTTCGGACCGCGCGTGACGACGAGCACGGGAATGTTCGGAGCCAGCGCGGCAATGCCGGCCTCGAAATCGTCGTTCCGGACCAGCGCCGCCATTTCGTGCTCGTTGCAGAACAGCACGTCGATCTCGCCGGCATCGATCAGTGAGAGAAAGTCGTCGCGGTGCCGGTCGATGACGAAGCTCTCCGATGGAGTGAAAGCGACCTTGCGGCCGGCGCGGCGTGCCGCCGCGATGGCCTTGCGCATGGCGGCCCTCGGTTCCTCCGGGTCCCAGAGATAGCCTTCGAGGTAGAGCACGGCCGCGCGGGCGATGACCTCTTCGTCGAGAGCTTCGGCGGGCAGGTAATGCGAGGCGCCGAGGAAGGTGTTCATGGTGCGCTGGCCGTCGGGCGTAACGAAGATGAGGCAACGGGCCGTCGGCGGGTCTCCGGCGCGCGCCGGAATGTCGAAGTCGATGCCGGCCGCCCGGATGTCATGCGCGAAGACTTCGCCAAGCTGATCGTCCGCGACCTGGCCGATGAAGGCGCAACGCGCGCCGAGCGAAGCGAGGCCCGCAAGGGTGTTCGCCGCGGAGCCTCCGGAGATCTCGCGCGCAGGTCCCATCGCCCGATAGAGATCGCGCGCCTGGTCGGCGTCGATCAGCGTCATCCCGCCCCGCGCAAGGCCCAGCTGCCCGATCAGACCGTCTTCGCAATTGGCGATCACGTCGATGATTGCATTGCCGATGGCGATGACGTCGAGCGTGGGCGCCACGGGGTTGGATGCCATGCAGGGAAAGTCCTTCGATCATTGTATCGGGAAAGGGCGTCATGGCGCGCCTAGCGCGCACCTTGCCGCTCCGCAAGCGCGCCTTCGGTCTGTGCCGTTGACACCGGCAAGGCGGCGCGCGATGCGGTGAACCGATCATGATGAATGCCACGCCTGCTCCCTCGCACTGCCCTCTCCAGGATCTGCGGGGAGCCCTCGCCTCCTGCTGTCTCGCTCTGCTCATGGCCGCTTGCAGCGTAAGCCCGGGCAGCGTTGCGAGCGCGCCGGGCAAAGCCGCGTCGAGCCGGGCTCCCGCTGTGCGCGCGCCCAGCCGGGCTGCTCCCCCGGCCCCGAAGTTCCAGACAATTCCCGGTCTCGAAGGCGTGATCGGGGCGGACCGCCGGCAGCTCATCAGCCGGTTCGGCACGCCACGACTGGACGTCTGGGAAGGCGATGCGCGCAAGCTGCAGTTCACGGGCAACGCCTGCGTGCTGGACATCTATCTGTACCCGACGCCGGCTTCGCGGGAGCCGCTTGCGACCTTCCTCGACGCGCGCCGCGCCTCGGACGGGCAGGACGTGGACCGCGCCGCCTGCGTTGCGGCCCTGCGCCAACCGTAGCAGAGCCGACCAGCTTAGTTACCTGCAACCGCTGGAAAATTACGAATTGTCAAGGTTAGCTGTCCGGAGTTATCTTGCAATTCATGACGAAGGACAGTGTCTTTCTCGTGTCCTGTGAACTCGCCGGCGACAGCCCGCCGCTCCGCCGGGAAGGCTACGCTGGCGCGTACGTCACCTGCCTCGTATCAAGCTCTGACATACGCGAAGCCATCTGGCTCGCCAGCGAAGCACTCGACGAGGATGAGTACGAGGTCGTCGACATCTACAGCGCGGTGCGTTTCGACCCGATGGAATGGATGGGCGATGACGAGATGATCGCCCTCGCACGGCAGACGCTCGCCGACACCGAGACCCGGTACTCCACCTTCAACACCTGGGGGCATTGAGCCGCAGCGGCTCAAACCGTGAAGCTCTCCCCGCAACCGCAGCTTCCCTTGGCGTTGGGATTGTCGAACACGAAACCCGCGGTGAAGTCGTCCTCCTCCCACGACATGGTCGAGCCGATCAGGTAGAGCACGGAGGCGCCGTCGATGTAGAAGGTACCGCCCGGTGTCTCGATTTTCTCGTCAAGCGGGTTCTCCTCGGTGACGTAGTCGACCGAATAGGCGAGCCCCGAGCAGCCGCGGCGGGGCGTGGAGAGCTTGACGCCGATGGCGCCTTCGGGCGCCTCGGACATGAGCCTGGTAATGCGCGCCTCGGCGGAGGGCGTCAGGATGACTGCAGCCGGACGCTGACGAGTCGGGGTGCTGGTCGTCATGGCAGCTTCTTTTCCCAGAATTGCGCTGTTCCCGCCTCGGGATCGAGCGCGTAGTTTCCAAAGCCGAGCGAAGCATAGAGCGCCCTGGCGGGCGCATTGCCGCTCAGCACTTCGAGCGTGATCTTGCAGGCTCCGCGTGCGTGCGCCTCGATTTCAACGGCCTGCATCAGTGAACGTGTCACACCTTTGCCGCGATGTGCGGGCGACACCACGAGATCGTGGATGTTCACCAGCGGAAGCGCCGCAAAGGTCGACAAACCGGTGAAGCAATTGGCGAGCCCTACGGCTTCATCGCCGGCCAATGCCAGCAGCGAGAAGGCGCCGGGAAAGCTGGCGAGTGCCGGCACAAGTTTTTGCCGCACAGCCTCGCCCAGCCTTCTGCCACCCCCCATCGGGTCACGCGCATAGGCATCGAGCAGCGCGACGATCCGCGCCGCATCGCCGTTGTCGCCGTAGTCGGCGAACCGCACGGTCAGAGTTTCGACCGGTTCGGGAGAGGCAAGCGCCCCGGTCACAACATCCCCAGTTCGAGCTTCGCCTCGTCGGACATCTTGGCCATGTCCCACGGCGGATCCCAGACCAGGTTGACTTCGCAGTCGCGCACGCCCGGCACGGCGCCGACGCGCAGTTCGACTTCGCCGGGCATAGATTCGGCGACGGGACAATGCGGCGTCGTCAGCGTCATCGTCACCGCGACCGAGGCGTCGGGTGTCACGTCGACACCATAGATCAGGCCGAGGTCGTAGATGTTCACCGGGATTTCCGGATCGTAGATGTCCTTGAGCGCGGCGATCACGCCTTCATAGATCTCGCCGCCCGGCTCGCCGGGACTCACGCCCTGCGGCTTTTCGCTGAGGAACCCTTCGAGATAGTCGCGCTTGCGTTCGAGCTTCTCGGCCGCGCTTTCCGCAGGAGGCGCCGCGTCCTCCACCCGCGCACGGGGCGGCGGAGTCGCGGTGTGGACTTCCTCGACCTGGAACTTGCGGGTCTCGTCATTCATCCGAATATTCTCCTCGTGCGCTCGATTCCCTTCAGGAGCGCCTCGATGTCGCCTTCGTCGTTGTAGAGGCCGAAGCTGGCCCGCGCCGTGGCCGGGACTCCAAGATGGTCCATCAGCGGCTGTGCGCAATGATGCCCCGCACGGATGGCCACGCCTTCCTCATCGAGGATCGTTCCGAGATCGTGCGGATGCACGCCGTCCAGCGCGAAGCTGACGATGCCGGCCGAATCCGCCGGTCCGAACAGCGTGACATCGTTGCGCCGCGACAGCCTCTCGCGCAGTCTGGCCGCCAGTGTCCGCTCGTGCGCCTCGGCGACATCCAGCCCCACGCCTTCGAGCCAGTCGATCGCGGCAGCAAGGCCGATGACTTCCGCAATGGCCGGCGTGCCCGCCTCGAAGCGCTGCGGCGCGGGGGCCCAAGTCGTCTCCTCGAACGTGACGCGGTCGATCATCGAGCCGCCGCCGTGCCACGGAGGCATGGCCGAGAGGATCTCCGCACGGGCCCAGAGCGCGCCGATGCCCGTCGGGCCATAGAGCTTGTGCCCCGAGAATGTGTAGAAGTCGCAGCCGAGCGCGGCCATGTCGAGCTTGATGCGCGGCGCGGCCTGACACCCGTCGATCAGCAGCTTCGCGCCGACCGCATGGGCCAGCTCGGCGGCTCGCCTTACGTCGAGCACTGAGCCGAGCACGTTGGAGACATGCGCCAGGGCCACCAGCTTGTGCGCCGGCGTCAGAAGGCGTTCGGCAGCGTCAAGATCGATCCGGCCATCCTCGGTCAGCGGGCAGACATCGATCTGGACGCCTGTCCGCTCGCGCAGGAGCTGCCAGGGCACAATGTTCGAATGGTGCTCCAGCGTCGAGAGCAGGATGCGGTCGCTCTCGCCCAGATTCGCCACGCCCCACGTGTTGGCGACAAGGTTGATCGCCTCGGTCGCGCCGCGAACGAAGACGATCTCTTCCTCGCGCCCGCCAATGAACTCGGCCACCCGCCGACGCGCCGCCTCGAATCCCAGCGTCATCTCGGCCGAGCGGGCGTAGACGCCGCGATGCACCGTAGCATAGTCGCGGCCCAGGGCGTTCGTCGTTGCATCGATGACCGCCTGCGGCTTTTGCGCGGTCGCGGCTGTGTCGAGGTAGTGCCAACCGCCGGCGAGGCCGGGGAACTGGTCGCGCAGTGGAATCTCGAGGAGCGTCCGGGTGCTCACAGGATCGCCTCCAGACGGGCCAGCGCCGCCTCGCTCAAGGCTTCCTCTCCGGGAGCGCCGGTAAAGGCTTCGGCGATGAAGGCCTGCAGCATCAGGCGCTTGGCCTGCGGCGGAGGCAGCCCCCGCGACTCCAGGTAGAAGATCCCTTGCGCGTCGAGTTCGCCCACCGCGCAGCCGTGCGCCGCCTTCACGTCATCGGCGAAGATCTCGAGTTCCGGCCTGGCGTTCGCGGTCGCGGTGCGGTCGAGCAGCATGGCACGCACCGACTGCTCGGCATCTGTGCCGTCCGCACCGCGCGCCACGGCAATGCGCCCCAGATAGGTGCCCGTCGAATGCCCTGCCAGCGCGCTGCGCACGATCTGGCGGGAAGTGGCGTTCGGCTCCGCGTGGGTTACTTCGGTGACGATCTCCAGGGTCTCCGCGCCGGTGCCAAGCTGCGCCGCGCCCAGCATGAACTCCGCGCCTTCGGCCAGCTCGACGTCCACGACGATGCGGCCGTAGGCGGGGCCAGCCGTCAGGATGCGCAGGTCGAGCTTCGCCTGCTTCCCGATCCGGACGACCAGGTGGCGCGCCACGACGCCGCCGCCCATTTCGATGACCTGCCGAGATTCCCCGATTCCGGCAACGACCTCGATCTCCTCGCGCGAGACCGGCCAGACGCGCGCCAGCGCATCGAGGTCAGAATAGCGGTAAGCCTCGGCCTTGCGGGTGGGAAGAGTCTGGACCTCGGTCATGTCACGCCGCCACCGCCTCGTAGCCCTCTTCCTCGAGCTGGAGCGCCAGCTCCGGACCGCCCGACTTGACGATGCGTCCGCCGGCCAGGACATGCACGAAGTCCGGCTTCACGTAGTCGAGCAGGCGCTGGTAGTGCGTGATCAGCAGCACCGCCTTGTCGGGTGCGCGCATGATCGTGTTGATGCCCTCGCCGACGATGCGCAGCGCGTCGATGTCGAGCCCGGAATCGGTCTCGTCGAGGATCGCCAGCTTCGGGCCGAGGATCCCCATCTGCACCATCTCCGCCCGCTTCTTCTCGCCGCCCGAGAAGCCGACGTTCACCGGGCGCTTGAGCATGTCCATGTCCATGCGCAGCAGGCCGGCCTTGTCCTTGGCGAGCCTGAGGAACTCGCCGCCGGAAAGCGGCTCCTGCCCCCTGCCCTTGCGCTGGGCATTGGCCGCCTCGCGCAGGAACTGCACGAAGGAGACCCCGGGAATCTCGACCGGGTACTGGAAGCCCAGGAACAGCCCGCCGGCGGCGCGCTCGTGCGGCTCCATTTCGAGCAGGTCCTGCCCGTCGAATGTCACCGAACCGCCGGTCACGTCGTAGCCCGGCCGTCCGCCGAGGGTATAGCCGAGCGTCGACTTGCCCGCACCGTTGGGGCCCATGATGGCATGGATCTCGCCCGGATTGATGGCGAGCGAGAGACCCTTGAGGATGGGCTTGTCGGCGACGCGGGCCTGAAGATTATCGATCTTGAGCATTGTCATCCTTCGGCGCTCTCCATTGCGGGAGCGAAACGGGTGCGCGCGCGGCGCTTGTCGAACGGCTTGTTCACTTCGGCATTGATGGTCTGCATGACGTCGTCGATCCGGCCGAGCACCATGTCCTCGGTGAAGCGCAGGACGCGGATGCCGACATCGGCGAGCTTCCGGTCCTGCAGCGCATCGACTTCGGGGTTGGCATCGATCGGACTGATCGAAACGACGATCCAGCGCGAGGGGCAGGCGAAATCGACCACGCTGGAGCCGACCACGGCCTGGCGGGTGAACTTGACACCGCCCAGTCTGGAACCGGATAGCTCGGCCCAGAGCGCCTTCTGCGCCCCGGTCGGGTTGCGACGCTGCTGGCGGGCGCGCTCTTTCAAGCGTTCGAGCCGGGCGCCGGTGACGTTGAAGGCGGCGCGGGCGTCAGCTTTCGGTTCAGCGGCGCGGCTGATGCCGAGAGTCTTGCGGGCGGCGGTCATTCTGGGCTTCCTTCGATTTCATAAAGCCCCTCCGCTTGAGGGGAGGGGTTGAGCTGTTTCGACTGGTCCCGAAGCGTCCAGGTCACCCCACGCTCCCCTCGAGCGAAATGCCCAGCAGCTTCTGCGCCTCTACCGCGAACTCCATCGGCAACTGCTGCAGCACTTCTTTCGCAAACCCGTTGACGATCAGCGCCACCGCTTCCTCGGTGCCAAGGCCGCGCTGCATGGCGTAGAAGAGCTGGTCGTCGCTGATCTTCGAAGTGGTCGCCTCGTGCTCGATCTGCGCGGTGGGATTCTTCACCTCGATGTAAGGCACGGTGTGGGCGCCGCATTCCTTGCCCAGCAGGAGCGAATCGCACTGGGTGAAATTGCGCACCCCCTCCGCATTGGCGGCAACACGCACCAGCCCGCGATAAGTATTGTTCGACTTGCCGGCCGAAATGCCCTTGGAGATGATCGTCGAGCGGCTGCCCTTGCCGTTGTGGATCATCTTGGTCCCGGTATCGGCCTGCTGATAGTTGTTCGTGACCGCGACGGAGTAAAACTCGCCCACCGAATCCTCGCCGTTCAGAACGCAGCTCGGGTACTTCCAGGTGATGGCCGAGCCGGTCTCAACCTGGGTCCAGGAAATCTTGCTGCGCGCGCCCTGGCACAGCCCGCGCTTGGTGACGAAGTTGTAGATCCCGCCCTTCCCCTGTGCGTCGCCTGGGTACCAGTTCTGCACGGTCGAGTACTTGATCTCCGCATCTTCGAGCGCGACCAGTTCGACGACCGCGGCATGGAGCTGGTTCTCGTCGCGCTGCGGCGCGGTGCAGCCCTCCAGGTAGGAGACGTAGGAGCCCTTGTCGGCAACGATCAGCGTGCGCTCGAACTGGCCGGTATTCTCGGCATTGATGCGGAAATAGGTGGAGAGCTCCATCGGGCAGCGCACCCCTTCCGGCACATAGACGAAGGTGCCGTCGGAAAAGACCGCGCAGTTCAGCGCCGCGAAGTAGTTGTCATGCTGCGGCACGACCTTGCCCAGCCACTTGCGCACCAGCTCGGGATATTCGCGGATCGCCTCGGAAATGGAGCGGAAAATGACGCCGGCCTGCTCCAGCTCCTTGCGGAAGGTGGTGGCGACCGAAACCGAATCGAAGACGGCATCGACCGCGACCTTGCGCGCCCCTTCGACGCCGGCGAGCACTTTCTGCTCCTCAAGCGGAATGCCGAGCTTTTCATAGACCTTGAGGATCTCGGGATCGACCTCGTCGAGCGACTTGGGCCCATCCTTCTTCTTGGGCGCAGCCCAGTAATAGGCCTCCTGGTAATCGATCGGCGGCACGTCGAGCTTCGCCCAGTCCGGCGGGATCATCTCCAGCCAGCGGCGATAGGCCTTGAGCCGCCATTCGAGCATCCACTCCGGCTCCTCCTTCTTGGCGGATATGAAGCGAACCGTATCTTCGGACAGCCCCTTGGGCCCGAACTCCTGCTCGATGTCGGCAACCCAGCCGTGCTCGTATTCGGCGACGCGCGCCGCCGCTTCGCGGGCCTCGCGATCGCGCAGATCGGGCCCAGTAGTTTCCTCGGTCATTCCACTTCCTCGACGAGCTGGATCAGCGAGACCTGCGCCAGCGCGCCGCGCAGTGCCGCGTTAACCTGCGGCCAATGCGGTCTCACGAGACAGGCGCTTTCCAGCGTGCAGTCGTGCTTGCCATGCTCGAGGCAGGTGGTGAGCGCAATCGGCCCCTCCACCGCCTCGACGATATCCGCGATCGAGATCGCTGCCGGGGGCCGCGCCAGCTTCAGCCCGCCTCCTGCCCCGCGCGCGGAGCGCAGCAGGCCGGCACCGGTCAGCCGGCTCACCAGCTTCTGCACGGTGGGTGCCGGCACTCCGGTTTCCTCCGCCAGTTGCCCGGCGGACACACGCACGCCGCCGCAATGCCGCGCTGCGGCGGACATGATGACGACGGCGTAATCGGCCATGCTCGAAAGGCGCATTGCTGGTGTCTTCCCGGCCCCGGAAGCTAAATCGGAGCAAATCTTTCCGATTTCACCTAGTGCAGCCGTTGCCCAGTTTCAATGGGGGATTGAGTCGGCGCGCCACGCGGCCGTTCGCCTGCGATGGTCCCGAGTCGGGGCGAAAAAATGGCGGCTCCCCGCCATTGCCGGGAACCGCCCTAAGGTAATAAAGAACTCGTGCGCATCCCGCTACGAGCCCTTCGGGTCGCGTGATTCCTTTATGCGGCGGGCGCGGCAATTTATTGTAGAATTGCGACATGGCCCGGCCGCCCGGCACAAGCAACGGGCGTTTCCCGCTCCGCCCCCGATGCAAAGAAGCGTTTGAGATCAATCGCTGGCGGCCTTATGCGCCTGTGGTGCTCTATTCATTTTTCCGCCCCCTCCTTTTCCGTCTGGATGCCGAAGCGGCACATGGTGTTGCCATAAAGGCACTCAAGTTGTCGGCCGCCGCGAAGCCCCGCTGGTCCTCCCCCGCCCTCGCCACCCGAGTCGCGGGTATAGACTTCCCCAATCCGGTCGGGATGGCGGCCGGTTTCGACAAGGACGGGGAAGTGCCCGACGCGCTGCTGGCGCTGGGCTTCGGCTTCGCCGAAGTCGGCTCGATCACGCCGCTCCCGCAGGGCGGCAATCCGAAGCCGCGCCTGTTCAGGCTGCCCGAGGACCGGGCCGTCATCAACCGCATGGGATTCAACAACCGCGGCGCGCAAGCGGCCGTCCGCCGGCTTGAAGGGCGGCGGGGCCGGCCGGGGGTGCTCGGGATCAACATCGGCGCCAACAAGGATTCTACTGATCGTGTCGCCGACTACGCGGCGATGACCCGGCTCATGGCTCCGCTGGCGAGCTACCTGGCGGTCAATATATCGAGCCCCAACACGCCGGGCCTGCGCGCACTGCAGGACGAATCGGCGCTCACCGGCCTGCTCGACGCGGTGATCGCGGCGCGGGAGGAAGTCTGCGGCAAAAAAAGCGCGCCCGGATGGGATACTGCGCCGCGCCCCCGGCCCGCCGGTCCTCCTATCTTCCTCAAGGTCGCGCCGGACCTTGAGGTTGCGGATATCGATGCCATTGCCCGAATCGCCATCGACCGGAAGCTCGGCGCGCTCATCGTGTCGAACACGACCATCACCCGCCCACCCCTCGCCTCGCGCTATGCGGCCGAGGCGGGCGGCCTGTCAGGCGCGCCGCTGCGCGACCTCGCCCAGCAGCGCCTGCGCGACTTCCGCCATGCGACGGGCGGCGCGCTGCCTCTGGTGGGGGTGGGCGGCATCGCCAATGCCGAGGATGCCTGGGCGCGCATTCGCGCCGGCGCCAGCCTTGTCCAGCTCTACAGCGCCATGGTCTATGAAGGACCGGGCATCGCCAGAACCGTCTGCAAGGGCCTTGAACGGCTGATGAAACGCGATGGCTTCACCTCGATCGCCGAAGCGGTGGGTACCGAATAGCCTCAGGGTTCATGACGTTGCCGAGCCGGCGCTTGCCGCCCCCGGCCCGCCCTTCTAGACCGGCCTCGGCGGCACGGATGCAGGGGATGCCAGGAATGAATCTTGCCGAGTTCGACAAGGCCCGGAACGTCGTCTCCCTGTTTTTTGCCAGGGCCGACGCCCTGGGCGACGCGCCGATGCTCTGGGCAAAGCGCAACGGAGAGTGGGTTTCCACGAGCTGGGCCGAGGCGGCGCGCAAGGTCTGCCTGATCGCCGCCTCGCTGCGGCGCCTGGGGCTGCGGCCGGGCGACCGGGTGCTCATCGTCTCGGAGAACCGCCCCGAATGGTGCCTGGCGGACCTCGCGATCATGGCGGCCGGCTGCGTGACAGTGCCGACTTACACGACCAACACCACGCGCGATCACATTCACATCCTCGAGAACTCGGGCGCGAGGGCAGCGATCGTTTCCAACGCGAAGCTTGCCAGGACGCTGCTTTCGGCGGTCGTCCAGACGGACCTGTGCCGCCACGTCATCGGCATGGAGCCGGTACCGCCGATGCAGGGCGGCGCCTATGACACACACTTGTGGGACGCCCTGGCCGAAGGCGATCCGGTCCAGGCGCGCGCCGATGCCGAGGCGCAGCTGGTCTCGGTCACGCGAGAGGACCTCGCCTGCATCGTCTACACCAGCGGCACCGGTGGCGCGCCGCGGGGCGTTCGCCAGCATCATGGGATGCTGCTGGCGAACATCGCCGGCGCGGCCGAGATCATCGTCGACGATTTCGGGTGGCAGCGGGACGAGACGTTCCTCTCGTTCCTGCCGCTGAGCCACGCTTACGAACACACCGGCGGGCAGTTCTTTCCGATCGGCCTCGGCGCGCAGATCTACTATGCCGAGGGTCTCGACAAGCTGGCCTCCAATATCGAGGAAGTGCGGCCGACGATCATGATCGTCGTGCCCCGCCTGTTCGAAGTGCTGCGCACGCGGATCATGAAACAGATCAACAAGCAGGGCGGGCTTGCGGCGCGGCTGATGGAGCTCGCGTTGGAACTCGGGACGCGCAAGGCCGGCGGGCGCCGCCGCCTGACCGACTACCCGCTCGACTTCATGCTCGAACATACGCTGAGGCCCAAGGTTCGGGCCCGGTTCGGGGGGCGGATCAAGGCGCTCGTTTCCGGCGGCGCGCCGCTCAACCCGGAGATCGGCGTGTTCTTCAATGCCATGGGATTGACCCTGCTGCAGGGCTATGGGCAGACCGAGGCGGGACCGGTCATCAGCTGCAATCGCCCGTCTGCCGGCATCGCGATGGACACCGTCGGCCCGCCGCTGCGCGGCGTCGAGGTCCGGATCGCCGAGGACGGCGAGATCCTGACGCGCGGCGAACTGGTCATGCACGGATATTGGCAGAACGAGGCGGCGAGCGCCAACGTGCTCCACGACGGCTGGCTCCAAACCGGCGACATCGGCCACATCGACGCGGCCGGCCGCATCAGGATCACGGATCGCAAGAAGGACATGATCGTCAACGACAAGGGCGACAACATCTCGCCCCAGCGGATAGAATCGATGCTGACGCTGCAGCCGGAGATCGCCCAGGCCATGGTCAGCGGCGACCGCCGGCCCCATGTCGTCGGCCTGATCGTACCCGATGCCGACTGGGCGCTGGACTGGTGCCGGGCCAACGACATTCCCTTCGACATCAGGGCGCTGCAGGATCTCCCCGCCTTTCGCGGCACGATCCGTGCCGCCGTGGACCGGGTCAATGCCGACCTTTCCGTGATCGAGAAGGTCCGCCAGTTCGCTTTCACGGACGAGCCTTTCTCGATCGAGAACGAGATGATGACCCCCAGCCTGAAGATCCGCCGGCACAAGGTTCGCGAGCGGTATGGCGAACGGATGGACGCGCTTTACAGGAACTAGAGCGCGGGCCATCTGCGCCGCCCCGCTCACGCTGAGACTGTCGAAGGGTATTGAAGGCTCAGCACGAGGATTTGATCGGGATTACTTGCCCTCAGGCCGCTTCTTTCTCGATGAACTCGGGATAGAAGCTGGGCTCGCGATTCGACCAGCCCGGAGCGGTGGCGGCCGCTTCGCTGATCGAATGCAGCAGCACCTTGCGGCGATCTGGGTGGATCTGCGGCAAGGCCGCGGCACCGCAGAAGGCCCCGGGCAGCCAGGGGCGGACCCAGGCACCGAGCAGCCGCTCATAGAGGAACCGGAAGGCCGAGAAGCAGCCAAGGCGTTCCTGCGCCAGATCGAAGGCGGCCATGTGCAGGAGCTTGCCCATGAAGACCTCGACATCGCCCAGATCGAGGTCGTCGGGGCGCATCGCGCGCACCGCCTTGAGTTCGCGATAGGCCTCGTACTGGCGGCGTATAGAAGCGAACTCGTCGCCGTCGCGTGCCCACAGCTTGAACGCGTCCTGCCGGCCCAGGCCGACGTCCAGGCTGCGCCGGATGTAGCGCTGCTCGCTGGCTGAAAAGTTGGCGAATTCGCGCAGCTCGCTGATCGTCAGAGTGGCTGTCCCCGCATGTGCCATGGCCGTGTTCCCAGTGACCGTTTCCCCATCATGTTGTGGAGTTAACCATCGACTGTTTACCAAGCCGTTAACTATGCGGCGGGTCGTTGGGGTGGGGGGCGTTTCAGGAACGAACGGCCTCCGCCGCGCATTGCCTGATAAAGGGCATGTGCGGAGCAAGGTCATGGAAAACTACTGGGCTTTCGTGGTCATCGGCGGCCCCATCGTGCTGGGACTCGCCATCCTTTACGGCACGATACAGTACCGCAATCGCGATCGCAGGGACGAC
The DNA here is from genome assembly GCA_035278205.1 of Novosphingobium sp. Lineage (GTDB taxonomy): Bacteria > Pseudomonadota > Alphaproteobacteria > Sphingomonadales > Sphingomonadaceae > Novosphingobium. Next base: position 15,915 of record DATEJH010000066.1, read on the forward strand.
GCGGCCTCCGACGAAGGAGCGCGGCGGCTGCGCCGGGAACTCAACCAGGAAGAGAGCCGTCGCGGATGAGCGTCCCCTTCGGCTGCCTGCTTGCAGCAGCCGCCAAGGACATCTCCGACGAGCTCGGCATGAGCGGTCCTCAGATGAGGCCGGCCAGCGGGCTCGAAGGATCGGCATAGCGGCGCGTCGCCATGCGCCCGGCGAGATAGGCCTCGCGCCCGGCCTCGATCGCCAGCTTCATGGCGCGGGCCATGCGCACAGGGTCCTTCGCCTCTGCGATGGCGGTGTTCATCAGCACCCCGTCGCAGCCCAGCTCCATCGCCACCGCCGCGTCGGAGGCAGTGCCGACCCCGGCATCGACGAGCACCGGCACCCTGGCGTCCTCCACGATCAGGCGCACCGTCACCTTGTTCTGGATGCCCAGGCCCGAGCCGATCGGCGCACCCAGCGGCATGATCGCAACGGCGCCGGCTTCCTCAAGCTGTTTGGCAGCGATCGGGTCATCCACACAGTAAACCATCGGCGCGAAGCCTTCGCTGGCCAGCACCTCGCAGGCCTTCAGCGTCTCGCGCATGTCGGGGTAGAGGGTGCGTGCCTCACCCAGGACTTCCAGCTTGACGAGATCCCAGCCGCCCGCCTCGCGCGCCAGGCGCAGGGTGCGGATAGCCTCGTCCGCCGCGAAGCAGCCGGCGGTATTCGGCAGATATGTTATCTTCCGCGGATCGATGAAGTCAGTCAGCATCGGCGCCTTGGGATCAGATATGTTGACCCGGCGCACCGCCACGGTGACGATCTCCGCGCCGGAAGCCTCCACGGCGGCGGCGTTCTGCTCAAAATCCTTGTACTTGCCTGTGCCCACGATCAGGCGCGAGCGGAAAGTGCGGCCGGCAACGGTCCAGGTGTCTGCGGAGTTATCGGTCAAGGTTCGCTTCCTTTCGAAGAAGCGCGGTAGGGGCGAAGGCGGGCGGCGGCAAGTGGCCTGTGGAATCAGCCGCCGCCGACGAAATGGACGATCTCCAGCACGTCGCCCTCGCCGAGCGCCACTTCTCCCAGGGTGGAACGCGGCGCGATCTCGCCGTTGTGCTCGACGGCGACTTTCCGTGGATCCAGCCCGAGGCTGGCAACCAGGTCGGCAATGCTCGCGCCGAAAGCGGCGCGGCGCGGTTCTCCGTTGACGGTGAGCGAGAGTTCTGCGGCCATGCCACGCAGATAGCGCGAGCCCGGCTCAGCGCAATACCTGCTCAGCTCAACGCGTGCCCGTGCAGGTTGCGGATGTGCGCCAGTGCGACGAGGCTCACCCCCATAACCGTCAGCACGGCTTCAGACAGGCCGTGGCCCACCATGATCGCCGCGGCCATGAGGGCAAGGCCGAGACCGCCGATGACGAGCGGCCCGACGCGCCCATGGCGCAGGACACCGTAACCGAGCGAGACAAGCCCGACCACGAGTGCCACTGCCAGGCCGACGCGATGTATGGCCGGGGAGAGAAGCGCCTCGCCCCCCAATCCCAGGATTCCGACGAGGAGAACGCCCAGGATGCAGTGCACGGCACACAGGCCGCTGAGGAGAATCCCTGCACGGTCGAGCCGGACCCGAATCGAGGAAAGAGCGCGATACATGTCCAAGCAGATATGTTATGTTGTAACATCGTGCAAGAGGGCTTGGATCGAACCGGGAATGCCGCAAGGGCCCTCGCGCCAGACCGGCCCCTGCATCGTTCACAAACGCACTCTTGCGCAATTCGCCGCAAGAACGCAGTGGGTTATGGCATGAGAGTCGCAGACGGACGCCCGCTGATTGGAACCTCCGATGACATCGCTCCGATGGTGCGCTGGCTGCTCGCCGTCGCCGCGCTGGTCGTGCTGATCGTGGCGGTGGGCGGCATCACCCGGCTGACTGAATCGGGCCTGTCGATCACCCAGTGGAAGCCGATCACCGGCGTGATCCCGCCGCTGACGGAAGCGCAGTGGCAGGCCGAATTCGCCGCTTACAAGCGAATTCCGCAGTACCTCGACGTCAACGGCCCCGCCGGCATGACGCTCGCGCAGTACAAGTTCATCTACTTCTGGGAATGGGTCCACCGCCTGCTGGCGCGCCTGATCGGCCTCGCTTTCGCGCTGCCACTGGCGTGGTTCTGGTTCAGGCGGACGATCCCGCTGGGATACAAGCCGCGCCTTCTGGCGCTGCTGGCGCTGGGCGCGCTGCAGGGAGCCGTGGGCTGGTGGATGGTCTCCTCCGGCCTCACGCCAGAGGCGGCGGACCGCGTCAGCCATTTCCGTCTTGCCGCGCACCTGCTGGTGGCGCTAGCCACGCTGGGCGGCCTCGTCTGGACCGCGCTGGACCTCCGGGCGCTGGCACGCGGGGAGCCGCCCGCGCGCGTCACCCGTTTCGGGGGCTTCACGCTGGCGGTGCTCGCGTTCCAGCTCTTCATGGGCGCGATGGTCGCGGGCCTGCGCGCGGGCTATGTCGCCGGCGCCGGCTGGTTCAACACGGACGCCTGGCCGCTGATGCAGGGCAAGTTCTTCCCCGATGGCGTCGACTGGCCGCGCGGCTTCTTCTCCGCGCTGTTCAACGATCCCTTCCTGACGCACTTCATCCACCGCTGGTGGGCCTGGGTCGTCGTCGCGGTGCTGGTCGTCCTCGCCCGCAAGGTCCGCGCCAGGCACCGCAGAGTTTCCGTCGCCGTGCACGGCGCTTTCGGCACCCAGGTGATCCTGGGCATCTGCACGGTCTGGTCGGGAGTGGCGCTGTGGCTGGCCGTCGCGCATCAGTTGGTCGGCGCTCTCCTCGTCGCCGTCACCATATGGGGCGTGCACGCTCTGGGCCGGCGCGAATCGATGGGTTTCCAGGGCGGGCCCCGCCGGTGAGCGCCGCCGCACTCATCTGGTGCCCCTTTCCGGGCGAAGCCCCGGCACTGGCCGCGATCCATGCGCTGCTGGACGAAAAGCTGATCGCTTGCGGCAGCGTGCTGCCGGGCATCACCAGCGTCTTCGTATGGAGCGGCGGGAAGGAAACCGCGCGCGAAGCCGGCGTTCTGCTCAAGACCAACACCGATCTGCTCGATGCGGCCGCCGCGCGGCTGGCCGAAATCCATCCGTACGAGCAGCCGGCGGTGCTTGGCTGGCGCTGCGATGCGGCTGCGCCGGCGACGCTGGCATGGCTCGAAGGCATAGGCGCCTGAGTCCCTTCCCGTGCGAAGCGGAACTTCAGCGGTATCATTTTACCTCCCCGCAACACCGCAGTCTACTTGACTTTGCGAAGCTTTTCGACGAATTGGCCGCCTTCCCGCGCATCAGGATTCGCAAGCAGCGACAATCCGGGGCGCGCACGAAACAAGGGATAGTCCAGCCATGAAGGCGCTCACGAAAGTCACCCGGTCGATCAAGCCGGCTGAGGTGGAAAAGAAGTGGCATCTGATCGATGCCGAAGGTCTGGTGGTCGGCCGTCTGGCGGTCGTGGTCGCCGACCTGCTGCGCGGCAAGCACAAGCCGAGCTTCACCCCGCACGTCGATTGCGGCGATCACGTCGTCGTCATCAACGCCGACAAGGTGCGCTTCACCGGCAACAAGCTGAAGCAGCAGACCTACTACAAGCACACCGGCTATGCCGGCGGCATCAAGGAAGTGACGGCGGACAAGGTCCTTGCCGGGCGCTTCCCCGAGCGCGTGCTGGAAAAGGCCGTCGAGCGCATGATCCCGCGCGGCCCGCTCGGCCGCGCGCAGATGCGCGCGCTGCACCTCTATGCCGGCACCGAGCACCCGCACGGCGGCACCCAGCCCGAAGTGCTCGACGTCGCTTCCATGAACCGCAAGAACAAGGTGGGCGCGTAATGTCCGATACCGATACCGTCCAGAGCCTGTCCGACCTCAAGGACATCGCCGGCACCGTCGCTGACGAAGCCACCCCGGCTTTCACTCCCATCGTCTCCAACGCGCCGCTGCGCGAGCAGGAAATCGACGCGCAGGGCCGCGCCTATGCCACCGGCCGCCGCAAGGACGCCGTCGCCCGCGTCTGGCTGAAGCCGGGCACCGGCAAGGTCGTCGTCAACGGCCGCGACCAGGAAGTCTACTTCGCCCGCCCGACGCTGCGCCTGGTCATCAACCAGCCGTTCCAGATCTCGGGCCGCGAAGGCCAGTACGACGTCATCGCCACCGTCAAGGGCGGCGGTCTCTCCGGCCAGGCCGGCGCCGTGAAGCACGGCATTTCGCAGGCGCTCTCGAAGTATGAGCCGGCCCTGCGCAGCACGGTCAAGGCCGCCGGCTTCCTCACCCGCGACCCCCGCGTGGTCGAGCGCAAGAAGTACGGCCGCGCCAAGGCCCGCCGCAGCTTCCAGTTCTCCAAGCGCTAAGCTTTCGATCATTGGATTTCGGAAAAGGGGAGCGGCAACGCTCCCCTTTTTCGTTGGGTTTGGACCCGCCCTGGATTGCCTCGACGGCTTTGCTGCCTAATCCGCCCAGGGTTCCAGCAGGCAGCCGCGTCCCTGCGCATAGGTAGCGGTCTCGCTCCAGAGCAGCGGAACGCTGGCGCTCACCGCCTTCGCTCCGGCATCCTGCGAAAGGCGCATCAAGCTCGCGGTCCGGCCGAGCCCCGCCACGGCAATATCTCCCCGGCAGCTTTCGAGCGGGCGATCCGAGACGTAGCGGCAAGCGCATCCCACGCGAGCGCCGTAAGCGGCAGTGATCCGCGCCCGATCGCGAAGGCCGTTCCACGAGAACGCCAGTGCCGCTGCGGCGAGCGCCAGCACAAGCAGCACAAGATTGCGTTTCCAGCGCGAAGGCTGCCTGTCATCAATCCCGTTCACCTTGGCTGTTGCCATCCGCCCGCGCCTCGCACATCACACCGCGCGTCATGCCGGTGTACCGCTTTCCCCATATCCTTGCCCTGCTGGCGCTGCCAAGCCTCTGGGGCTGCGGCAGCAGTGGACCGGCCGTGCCACCACCGCCGAGCAACGAGGCCAAGGCCGCGATCCTCGCGGACGGCGGCGCTCCGCGCGAAGAGCTGGGCCGCGCGATCGACAGGCTTTTCGATAGCGGCGCCGTGGGCAGGACGGACGCGCTGCTGGTGTTGAAGCGCGGCTCGATCGTCGCGGAACGCTATGGCGGAGGAATCTCGGCGAAAACGCCGCTGCCGGGCTGGGCAATGGGCCAGTGCGTCACCGCGCTGATGATCGGTCAGCTCGTCAGCGACGGCCGCCTGCGGCTGAACGAATCGGCGCCGGTGCCGGACTGGCAGCGGGCGGGCGACCCGCGCGGCGAAATCACCCTCAAGCAGCTGCTGCAGATGCGCTCGGGCCTGCGTCATTCGGAATCGGGCGAGGTGGCAGCGGGCGGTGCGGAACGTCAATCCGACCGCATCCGCATGCTCTTCCTCGACGGGCGCGACGACATGGCGGCTTATGCCGAGGCCCAGCCGCTCGAAGCCCCCGCGGGGCAGGTCTTCGAGGAATCGTCCGCCACTGCGGTGATCCTGTCCGACCTCGCGGCGCGCGTGCTGGCGCCCGAGGGAGACCCGGGCACGCGGCAACGCGCGGTGGCCGAATACCTGGGCAACCGGGTGCTTGGCCCCCTGGGGTTGAGCACGATGCGGGTGGAATTCGACCGCGCCGGAACGATGATCGGGGCGGCCATGGTCGAAGCCTCGGCGCTCGACTGGGGCCGGATCGGCGAGTTCCTGCGCCACACCGGTTCGGTCAAAGGGGCGCAGGTGCTCCCGCGCCGCTGGATCCAGTTCATGCTTGAGCCGAATCCCCGCAATCGTGCCTATGGCGCCGGCGTCTGGCTCAATCGCGGGGAGGGGGATGCAAGGCTGTTTCCCGCCGGGAAATCGGAGGTCTTCGCCTGCCGCGGCGAGCATGGGCAGTACGTGATCGGTTCGCCCGGCCAGTTGCTCACCGTGGTTCGCCTGGGCGCCAGCGACGCCGCGCAGGAACAAGTGCTGCGGCGGGAACTCGGGTCCCTGCTGACACTGTTTCCTTCGAATTGACCGCCCCCGCCCGGCGGCAGAGCCTTTCCAGCCGATTTGATCATCCCGCAGGCCGTCCGGGCCGCCACGGACGGCGCTGTAGCTAACATCCTCTGAACCGGAAGCCCCGGTTCCCTACTCCGCCCCATTCACGCGGATAGGCGGCAGCACGTCCTTGCCGGCGTCGCCCACTTCATCGACGAGCCCTTCTGGGTCCGTGTGGATGAGGACCTCGACCTGCGGGAATTCCTCGTGGATGCGGGCCTCAATCTCGTCCATCACGCGATGCGCCTGGCGCACGGTCATCTGCGCGTCGACCCAGACGTGGAACTGCACGAAATCCTTGTTTCCCGAGGTGCGCGTGCGCAGGTCGTGGACGCCGCTGATGTCGGGATTGCCTGAGATCAGCTCCAGCACCCGTTCTTTCCGCTCGACCGGCCATTCGTGGTCCATGAGCTGGCCCAGCACTGCTTTCGAGGCATTCCACGCGCCCCAGGCGAGCCAAAGGGCGATGCCGAAGCCGAACAGCGGATCGGCGCCGCCCAGTCCCGCATACTGGTCCAGCGCCAGGGCGAGGATCACGGCGATATTGAGCAGGAGGTCCGACTGATAGTGGACGCTGTCGGTGTGGATGGCGATGCTGCCGGTCTTGCGGATCACGTGCCGCTGCCAGCCGAGCAGGGCGAAAGTCACGGCGATCGCCGTCAGGGAAACGACGATTCCCTCCGCCGCCGCCTGCGTACGCCCACCTGACAGGAATTGCTCCACCGCCCGGCTGGCGATGCCGATCGCGGAGATCGAGATCAGCACGATCTGGAACAGCGCGGCGATTGCTTCCGCCTTGCCGTGACCAAAGCGGTGCTTGTCGTCCGCGGGCTGCGCGGCGACCCACACGCCGAGCAGCGTGGCGAGGCTGGCGACGAGATCGAGCGTGGTGTCGGCAAGGCTGCCGAGCATGGCCGTCGATCCGGTCGACCACGCAGCCCAGCCCTTGAGCGCCAGCAGAAGGGCCGCCGCCGAGATGCTGGCGAACGCCGCGCTGCGGTTGAGGCCGGCGGTTTCGCGGGTGTGGGATGCGCTCAAGTTCCGGGCCTCACGGGTAGAGCAGAGTGCTGGACCATTCGCCCCTGCTGCCGTCCGGCCCGATGCCGCGGACGAAGCGGCGGCGCTCGTGCAGGCGATGGGGGCGGTCGTGCCAGAACTCGATCGCGTCGGGCACAAGCCGGTAGCCGCCCCAGTGCGCCGGGCGTTCGACGTCGCGGCCGTCGAATTTCTCCCGCGCGGCTTCGTAGCGAGCGAGGAAGATCTCGCGGCGGTCCAGCGGCGCCGACTGGTCGGACGCCACGGCGCCAAGCTGCGAATCGCGAGCGCGCGAGGCGAAGTAGGCGTCGGCGTCGGCCGCGCTCACCGGCTCCAGCACGCCTTCGATGCGGATCTGGCGGCGCAGGCTTTTCCAGTGGAACAGCAGTGCCGCTTGCGGATTCTCCGCGATTTCGCGGCCCTTGCGGCTGCGGCTGTTGGTATAGAAGACGAACCCTTCGGGGCCGTGACCTTTGAGCAGGACCATCCGCAGCGAGGGCCGGCCGTCCGGCGTCGCAGTGGCCAGCGCCACGGCGTTGGAGTCGTTGGGCTCCGCTTCCCGCGCCTCTTCATACCAGGCCCCGAACAAGGCGAAGGGATCGCCGTGGGGGATGACCTCGCGGGCCTCTTCAGCTTCCATGGAGAGCTTTCCTGTTGAAAATCGACGCCTTGGTATTGGACGCAGGATGGGCGAAAGCCTTGACCGCGGACAATTCGCGCAAATGCACCCAAGGCCATATATCCCGCCAATAGCCTTCGGTTTCCGCAGAGGAAAGCCGGAAGGTGCGAAGGCAACACAGAGCGCTTGCCGTAAGCGGCTCGGCCACCTAGCTAAACGGGACCATGGCAGCAGATCCTTATTCCACCCTCGGCGTATCGCGCGGCGCGAACGAGAAGGAAATCAAGTCCGCCTATCGCAAGCTCGCGAAGGAACTGCACCCCGACGCGAACAAGGACAACCCCAGGGCGGCTGAGCGTTTCAGCCAGGTGACGGCGGCTTACGACCTGCTGTCGGACAAGAACAAGCGCGCCCAGTACGACCGCGGCGAGATCGACGGCGAGGGCAACCCCACGATGGCGGGCTTCGGGGCCGGCTTCGGCGGGCAGGGCGGCGGCTTCGGCGGCGGGCCGGGAGGGCAGCGCGGCTTCGGCGGCGGCTTCAGCGGCGAGGGGATCGACCTTGAGGACCTGTTCGGCGGCATCTTCGGCGGCACTGGAGGCCGCGGCGGCATGGGGGGGATGGGCGGCGCCCGCACCCGGGCACCGCAGCGGGGCGCCAATGTCGCCTACCGCCTGTCCGTGCCGCTGACCGACGCGGCGGAGCGCAAGGACCAGCGCATAACCCTGGCCGACGGCAAGACCATCGACCTCAAGCTGCCCGCCGGTGTCGAAGACGGCACCCAGATGCGCCTTGCCGGCAAGGGCGAGCCGGGCCCCGCCGGGCCGGGCGACGCCACGGTGACGATCCAGATCCAGCCTCACGCCTTCTTCCGGCGTGAGGGCGACGATCTGAGGGTCGACCTGCCGATCACGCTCGAAGAGGCGGTGAACGGCGCCAAAGTCAAGGCGCCTACTGCTGCGGGAGCGGTCATGCTTTCGATCCCCGCCGGTTCCAGCTCTGGCAAGGTCCTGCGCCTCAAGGGCAAGGGCTTCTCACGCAAGGACGGCTCGCGGGGCGACCAGCTCATCACCTTGGAGATCGTCCTGCCGGAGCACGATTCGGATCTCGCCAAGCGCCTGGAGGGCTGGCACGACGGCCGCGACGTCCGCGCCCGGCTGGGCGTCTGAGCGCAGGCGCGCCGGGCTCCGTGGCGCAAGGCGAACCGCCGGTGGTGGAGCAGGCCGATCCTCCCGATCTTTCTCCCGAGGCGCGGCGGCGCGCCGCTCTCAGCCGGCGCGACCGGATCAGGCATCACATCCGACGCCGGGCCGGTCCCGGTTCCCGCTTCTTCACGGTGCTGATCCGGGTTCTGAACGGAGCGTGGAACGACGGCTTCATTCACGCCGGCAATCTCGCCTACATGACCCTGCTGGCGCTGTTCCCCTTCTTCATCGCGCTGGCCGCGATCTTCTCGGCACTCGGCGAGCAGGCGCGGCTGAACGCCTCGATCGATGCCCTGCTCGTGGCCATGCCGCCGCGCGTTGCCGAAGTGATCGCGCCGGTGGCCCGCGACGTGGTCGCCGCCCGCCATGGCTGGCTGCTGTGGATCGGAGGGCTGTTCGGCGTATGGACCGCCGCCAGCCTGATCGAGACCATCCGCGACATCCTTCACCGCGCGTATGGAGCACGCAAGCACCGCGCCTTCTGGCACTATCGCATGTTTTCGACCGGGCTGATCTTCGGCTCGGTGCTGATGCTGCTGATCTCGCTGTCCTCGCAGGTGCTGATCGGGGCGGTCGAGGAAGTGCTGGTTGCGCTGTTTCCGCGCCTCGATTCGATGCTCGACCAGATCATCATCCCGCGCCTAGTCACGATGGGCACGCTGCTGGGCTCGATCTATCTCCTGTTCTACCTGCTGACACCCGAGGCCTACCAGCGCCGGATCTATCCCAAGTGGCCCGGAGCGGTTCTCGTCACCGGCTGGTGGCTGCTGACGGTCTGGGCCCTGCCGCCGGTGTTGCACACTTTCTTCACTTACGATCTCACTTACGGAAGTCTCGCCGGCGTGATGATCGCGCTTTTCTTTTTCTGGCTTGTCGGACTAGGGATGGTCGTAGGTGCCGAACTCAATGCGGCGCTGGCGGAATCGCCGGAAGAGCGGGACATGCTCGGGCGTACTGCGGCGTCCTCGGGCCAAGACGATAACGAAGTACAGGGTGAATGCGAATGACCGGTCTGATGCAGGGTAAACGCGGCCTGATCATGGGGCTAGCCAATGACAAGTCGCTGGCCTGGGGCATTGCCAGGAAGCTGCACGAACACGGCGCGGAAATGGCCTTTTCCTATCAGGGCGAAGCACTTGCGAAGCGCGTAAAGCCGCTAGCCGAGAGCCTGGGCAGCGATTTCCTGGTCGAATGCGACGTTTCGGACATGGCTGCGGTCGACGCCACTTTCGCCGAAATCGCAAAGCGATGGGAGACGATCGACTTCCTCGTCCACGCCATCGGCTTTTCCGACAAGAACGAGCTGCGCGGCAAATACGTCGATACCAGCCTCGAAAACTTCCTGATGACGATGAACATTTCCGCCTACAGCCTCGTCGCCGTGACGAAGCGGGCGATGGCTATGATGCCGGACGGCGGTTCGATCCTGACCCTGACGTATTATGGCGCCGAAAAGGTCGTGCCGCACTACAACGTCATGGGCGTGGCCAAGGCGGCGCTGGAGACCTCGGTCAAGTATCTGGCCAATGACCTCGGCCCGCAGAACATCCGCGTCAACGCCATCTCGGCCGGCCCGATCAAGACCCTGGCGGCAAGCGGCATCGGCGATTTCCGCTATATCCTGAAATGGAACGAACTGAACTCGCCGCTGCGCCGCAACGTCACGATCGAGGATGTGGGGGGATCGGGGCTGTACTTCCTGTCCGATCTCTCTTCGGGCGTGACCGGCGAGACCCACCACGTGGATGCGGGATACCACCTCGTCGGCATGAAGCAGGAAGACGCGCCGGACATCGCGCTCGTATGACGGCAGCGTAGAAGGCCCACTGCAGGCCTGCCGCCTATGCCGCCCCCTCGTCATCGGGAGGAGGCGGGACCGGCGCAGCAATCCGGCGCCGGGCCGCGCCATGACGAGGCGGGCGAGAAATTGGGACACGGCAAGGCCCCCGCTGGCGAATGCGGGATAACGCCGGAAAGGGAGAGACACGGGCAGGCGGTGCGGCCGGCGTGTGGTGCCTGAGACGACAGGCTGGCGCTTCTTCACTGCGAACGGCTGGCGAGGGAAGGGTCTCGCCAGCTCGGCCCTGGCGGACGCGGCGCCGGCGGGGCGGGCTCG
>DATEJH010000067.1:0-8522 GCA_035278205.1 Novosphingobium sp.
TGAAGCCTCGCCCTTTTCACTCGCCGCTCCTTCTGCCCTCGATACGCAAGTTGCCTCGCCGCCGGTCCTCCCCTCCACGGCGCGCGAGGCCATTGCCGGTGCCAAGGCGCCGGCGGTCGAGGGGTTCGACGTGCTGCCCCCGCATGATCGAACCCCTCGGCCTCTTGTCCAGGGGACGCCCCCGACTTTCCCGAGCATCGAGGCGATCGAAGCCGCCAAGGCAGCAGCGGCCAAGGCCGCGCCCAACAAGGATCACAGGTGATGGCCGAGAAAATGAAGTCGATCGTCGACCGGGTCCTCTCGGGTCTGCTGGGCGATGCGGAGCATGCCGAAAAGGGCCGCCCGCAGCTGATGCTCGACATGCTGTCGGACTGGCTTCCCTACCGGGTTTATGATCCCCAGAGTCGGCTCTATTTCAACGCGCGGTCGAAGGGATTCATCCTTTCGGTCACCCCGTTGATCGGGGCCGACGAACGGACCGGCGAGATCCTGGGGCAGTTCTTCTCCGAGGGGCTGCCGGCGGGCGCCTGCCTGCAGGTGCTGCACCTTGCCAGCCCTCGCATCAGCCGGATCGTCGCTCCCTGGTTTGCACCGCGCTACGTTCAGGGCGGCGTCTATGAAGCGATCGCCCGGCACCGGGCAAAGCGGCTCTACAGTCTCGTCTGGCAATCGGGCTCGAGCGATGCTCCGTTCCATGCCCGCCATCACCAGGTGATCGTGTCGGTCGGCGTTCCCGCCGCAAAGGCGACCAGCAACGAGGATCTCAAGCACACCCGCGACGGCCTGATCGCGATGCTCAAGTCCCTCAATCTCGGCGTGGCCGAAGTGGGTCCGCAGGAACTCATCGCGGTGATCGACGATCTGACCTCGCCGACCACCGCACCGCAGGACGATGCGGTTCCCTACAATCCCAACGACCCGATTGCTGCCCAAGCCATCCGTCACGACATCGAGCTCGTCGTCCACGAGGATCGGATGCAGCTCCGCACCGAGCGGTTCCGACCCACTGGCAAGGTCAACGACGGCGTGCCCGAGATCGGCACCGTCTATCCCGACGCCTTCGACGTGCGGCACTATGCGTCGCGCAACATGCCGCAGCGATGGGCGCCGTGGGAATGCGCGCGGCTGATCGGCGACCTCTTCACCGACAAGCTGCGTTTTCCATGTCCTACCGCGACCATGCTTTGCCTGGTCTATCCCGATCAAGAAGCCGCTGCGGCAAAGGCTGGATTCAAGTTCATGCGCACGACGAGCCTTTCCGGCACGCGCAGCGCCCGTTTCCTGCCGCGCATCGGCGAGCAGGCAGCCGAGTGGCAGCATGTACAGTCCGAGCTCCAGGAAGGGCGCCGGCTTGTCCGGGTCTTCTACGGCCTGACGGCCTTCTCGCCGCTTGGATCGGGCGACCGGCACGAGCGGGCCATCAAGTCGATCTACAAGGCTGCCGGCTGGGATCTCGCCGACGAGCGCTATCTCCAGGTCCAGGGTTTGCTGGCAGCCATGCCATTGACGCTGGCCGACGGGCTTGGCGCGGATATGGAGCGGCTGAAGCGGTTCAAGACGGTGCTGTCGACGACGGCCGCCAACATCGCTCCGATGCAGGGCGAATATCTGGGCAGTGCTCATCCGCATCTGCTCTTCGTCGGACGCCGGGGCCAGCCCTTCTTCTGGTCGCCGTTCGAGAATGATGCCGGGAACCACAACGTCGCGATCTGCGGCAAGTCGGGCTCGGGCAAATCGGTGCTGCTTCAGGAGATGTGCGCGGCGCTGCGCGGGGCCGGCGCGCAGGTGGTGGTCATCGACGATGGCCGCAGCTTCGAGCATTCGGTCAAGCTCCAGGGCGGACGCTTCGTCGAGTTCACGATGAAGGCAGGCTTCTGCCTCAATCCCTTCTCGATGATCGACGTCACGCGGGCTCAGGCGGACGAGGATTACCGCCTCGACTGCTTCGGGATGATCAAGGCGATCGTCGGCCAGATGGCCCGGCACTCCGCCCGCCTCAACGATACCGAACGCGGTCTGATCGACCGGGCGGTCAATTCCGTCTGGAACGAACATGGCGTCGATGCGAGCATCACCGCCGTTGGCGATGCTCTTGTGGCCCTCGGCAGCGAGGCCGCCGCCGATCTCGCGACGGCTCTCGCCCCGTTCATGGCCGGCGGGACCTACGGAGCCTTCTTCGAGGGGCAGGCCAGCCTCGACCTCGATGCCGATTTCACGGTCTTCGAGATGTCGGACCTCGCGAGCCGGGAGGAACTGCGCGCGGTTGTGCTGTCCGCCATCATGTTCATGACCAGCCAGGCGATGACCCGCAGCCCTCGCTCGGTTCGGAAGCTGCTGCTGATCGACGAGGCGTGGTCGATGCTGAAGGGCGGCTCGATGGGCGAGTTCGTCGAGACCTATGCCCGCACCTGCCGCAAATACGGCGGGGCGCTCGCCACCGCGACCCAATCGCTCAACGACTATTACAAGTCCGATGGCGCGACCGCCGCACTCGAAAACAGCGACTGGATGCTGATCCTCCAGCAGAAGCCGGAGACCATCGCCGACTTCAAGGCATCGAAGCGCCTCGACATGGACGACCGGACCGAGACCTTGATCCGCAGCCTCAAGCGCTCGGGCAGCGACTATTCGGAGGTCTTCATCAAGGGGCCGGAGACCGAGGCAATCGGCCGGCTCGTCCTCGACGATTATTCGGCGACGCTCTTTTCTAGCTCTCCGCAGACCTTTGCCGCGATCGACGCTGAGATCGCCCGAGGCCACCAGCTCGCCGACGCGATCGAGCGGATCGCCTTCGCCAATCGCTCCTGAAAATCTCACTTCATTCAAGGATTTTTGTTTCCATGCCTCTTCATGTCGTCACTCCCTTCGATCGGGCTCACGAACCCCAGCTGGACGAAGGCCTCGATCTTCCGCCCGGGCCAACCTGGCGCCGGCACGCCGCGGATGCCTGCTTCATCCTCGTCAAGGCCGGCGGTTTCCTTGCCTCGACCTATCTGATGACGCTTGGCCTGCCGCTGCTCTTCTTCCTGATGATTTCGGGCGGCAGCGTGGACGTGTTTTTCGCGCAGGTCGCCAATCTGGCTGACCGCTTTCTGTCGGCCGATGCCGCTCGCCAGTCCGGCTTCGTCGAAGAACTGAAGTTCGGTCTCATCGGTCTCGCCACCCTGATGGCGATCTGGCGCATGCCGCGCTTCCTCAATGAGGTCGCCGACGGACTCCGGGAGGAAGAGCTGTGAAGAACATTCTGGCAACATCAACTGTTTCGAAGCGGCTTTCCGGGCTCAACCTTACCGCGATTGCGCTTGCGTTGAGCATGCTCGGCTCAACCCTTTGGGGCGTCTGGGCGACCCAAGCACTCCTCGATCTGCGGAAGCGCGAGGTCGTGACGGTGCAACTGAGCCGCATCATGGGCGACTTCATCGAAGGCGAGGCTCGCGCTGGGCGGCCGCCGGAAGAAACCAAGCAGCGGGTGCAAGCCTACCTCCAGGCGGTCGAGGCATCCGTCCAGCGCCTGGCGCGCGACGGACGCACGGTCCTGGTCGCCGAAGCCGTGGTTGCCGGCAGCACCCCGGACCTCACCGAAACCGTGCGCGTCGATGTCGAGCGCCGGATGGGAGCCATTCCCGATGCGCGCCGCTGATATCATCCTCCGATCGCCTACATGGCGCCGCGTAGCGCTCTGGAGCGGTCTCGGCGCCGGGGCATTCGCGCTCTCGTCGCTGGTCGACTTTGCGGCAGGCCATGCGCTGATGATCAACGCGAGCCCGAGCCTGCCCTACTGGGCGATCTGGCTGGACCGCGGAGCCGCTCCGCAGCACGGCGATATCATCCTGTTCGATCCGCCGGCTTCGCCGCTCCTCGCTAAGCATTTCGGCAAGGAGCCGAAGCCCTTCGGCAAGCGTGTCAGCGGGATGCCGGGTGACGTCGTAACCGAAAAGGACCGCGTCTACTTCGTCAACGGCCGCCAGGTCGCCAAGGCGAAGCTCAAGAGCCGGCGGGGCGAGCCGCTGGCCCTCGGCCCTACCGGCACGGTGCCCAGAGGCTGCTACTTCGTGACGACCGGGCACAAGGACGGCTTCGACAGTCGCTATGCGGCGATCGGTTGGATCTGCCGTCAGCGCATTCTGGGTGTGGGGAGGCCGATCCTGTGACACACCGCCTCCTCGCCCTCGGCCTCCTCCTTGGCTGCACGGTCGGTGCAGTCCCTGCCGCAGCGCGCGACTACGGTCAGCAGGGCGCTGTCTGGCCGGTAATCGAGCCGGATCTGCTTCGACAGATCCACGCACGTCTCCAGCATCTGGAAGCGACCGGCGAGACCGCAAGGCTCAACGAAGAGTTGAAGCGGCGAACCATCGCGCGGGTCAACCGGCCCGAACCTGTAGCCGGCGTGAGCCTGGCCGCGGATACCCGGGTGTGGCGGTTCGATCCGACGATCACGGTCGAACGCGATATCGCTGACGACAAGGGGCGGACCATCATCGCGGCAGGTACGCGGGTCAATCCACTCGACACGGTTCCGCTGCGTGCTCCCCTGGTCTTCCTCGACGGCGATGATCCCGCTCAGCTGGCCTGGGCGAGCCGACGTTTCGGTCCAACCGCCGCGAAGCTGATCCTCGTGCGCGGTGCCCCGCTCGATCTCATGAAGGCCCGCCAGCGCCGCTTCTATTTCGACCAAGGCGGCACCCTCGTGAAGCACTTCGGCATTCGCGCGGTGCCGGCCACCGTCGAGCAGCAGGGCCGCATCCTCATCGTCAAGGAGTTGCCGATCAAGCCGCAGGAGCGAACCCCGTCATGAACAGGAAAAAGGGCATCTTCGTATGGCTTTGCGGCATATTGCTGTTCGCGAGCCTGAGCCTTGCGGTCAGCGCACCCGCTCAAGCCTCCGCAGGGCCGGGCCGCTGCACGGGCAAGTTCGTCAACCCCATTACCGACATCTGCTGGTCCTGCCTGTTCCCGATCTCGATCGGCGGCCTGAAGATCTGGCCCTCGAGCCGCCCCGACACGGGTAATCCGGCGCTCCCTGTCTGTCTGTGCGGCCTCAGGCCCGGGATCGCGATGGGTTTTTGGGAGCCGGTCCGGCTTGCCGACGTCAGCATGAAGCCGTGGTGCTTTGTCAATCTGGGTGGGATGAAGCTCGATCCCGGTTTTGACATCGGCTTCAAGTCGATGGCCGGCCCCTCGGCCGTGGGCGGTGCGACGCAGTACAACTCGCAGTGGCACGTCCACTGGTATGCCTATCCGCTGATCTACTGGATGGAGATCGTCGCGGATTTCCTGTGCCTTGAGTCCGGTTCGATCGACATCCTCTATATCACCGAGATCGACCCGCTCTGGCAGGACAGCGAACTCACCGCGATCATCAATCCCGAGGCGGTCCTCTTTGCCAATCCCTTGGCGCTTGCCGCCTGTGCCGCCGACTGCGTGGCGGCGACGGCGACACTGCCAATCGACGAACTGTTCTGGTGCGCCGGCTGCCAGGGGACCATGTACCCGCTCAACGGCAACGTCTCGGCGACGATCGGTCACGTCCAGGCCTCTCGGCTCGCGCTTGCCCGCTTCTCCTACAAGCTCCACCGCGAGCTGGTCGCCTGGGGCACGATGGGCAGCAAAGGTCTTTGCGGCAAATACCTGATGCCGGTGATGCGCAAGCAGCAATACCGCTTTCAGGCCACCAATCCCAATCCGCAGACCAAGGGCCGCTACGCCTGCGCGCCCATTGGCGCTTCCACCACCTTCATGTCGGCAGGCCAGGTCTATCCCGCCATCGGCGAGGACATGGGCTATCTGGTCTGGCGCAAGCGGAACTGTTGTGCGCTATGAAGACATTTCCTCATCTCGCTGTAATCGCGTGCATTGCAAGCGTTGCCGCTTTTGCTGGCGCCGCGGCGCAGACCGCAGGATCCGACCTCGATCTGGAGGCGATCCGCGCGCGTGCCGCCGTGCAGGCGGCCGAAGCCGACGCCCTCGCGGCGAATGCCCGTTCCCGCGCCGAAAGTGTGGTCGACGAGGCAAGAACGAGTGCGGCGGGCGCTGAGGCCCACGGCAAGCGCTACGTCGGGGAGGCCGCGAAGGCACAACGGGTCGGTCCGGACAGCACCTTCGATTTCGACAAGATGGTCGCCGCCGCGGGCGCGATGACGAGCGAAGGCATGGGTCAGGCGCCCCGGTTCATCGCCTTCGCTAGCACCTCGATGCCGCCGACGGCGCTTCGCGCGATGATAGACGATGTGACTCGCGCCGGCGGCGTCGTCGTCTTTCGGGGTTTGCCGCAAAACAGCGCCAAGGCGCTGACCGCCGCACTGTCCAAGGTCGCCCGTGAAGGCGAGCAACTGGACGGCGTCGGGATCGATCCTCGGCTGTTCCGCGCTTTCGGGATCGATACCGCTCCGACCTATGTCGTTACCAGCAGCGACTTCGACCTGTGCGACGGATTTGACTGCAAGAGCGAGGTTCCCCCGCACGACCGCATGACCGGCAATGTGACGGCTCACTACGCACTGGAGACCTTCGCGCGCGGCGGCGGCCCCGGAGCGCTGCTCGCCGCCCAACATCTTGCCCGCCTCGAAAGGCCCGTCCCATGAAACGGCTGCTCCCCTTGATTGGTAAGTGGGCCATCGCCTGCCTTGCTGTCACTGCCCTCAACCCGGCCGTACCGCTTCGCGCCCAGACGACGACCGATGCGGCAAAAGCGGACGGCAAGGCCTTCGGCCGCGACAAGGCCGCCGCAGCACAGGGGGCCGCCACCACCGATCCCGATGCGAGCCGCATCCCCAATTTCGGCGGCGTTCCGAGCCAGTCGGGTTATTTCGACGATCCTGACCGTATGAGCCGGGAGGCCGCCAGTCAGGCCACGTCGAGCACTGGCTACCGGACGATGCGGGACTCGATGGACCGGCGCGCACGCTTCGCGCCGCAGGACCTCGATGCAACCATCGCGCGCAGCAAGGTCATCGGCGGCGACCCGCTCTCCTATACCAGCGGTATGGGCATAAGCGGCAGCCAGGGGCGCTGCGTTCCCCTGCCTCCGGGGAGCGGCACCGCCGGCCGGTACATGGCCACCTGCAACACCGGCTTTACGGCAACCCAGGAAACGCGGAACTGCCCGCTCGCGCTGGTCGCCAAAGTCGAGCAGCGGCAGGCCTACGGCTATTATTGTTTGCCCGCCTCGGGCGACCCCAACGCGGTTTACGACTGCGCGCGCTACCCCGCGCCGCAATGCCGCCTCGTTCAGTCCATCCCGGTCAACATCTGCGACCCCTCGTTCGGCTGTACGTCGTTTACGATCAACGAAATGAGTTGCACGTCGCCAATCGATGGCGCCACGCCGTACACGGTGACCGGAGAGAACGTCGTCACGACAACCCGCGACGAGAGCCAATGCGCGGGGCTAGCAGCAGACAGCACCTGCCAGCAGGACACCGAGAGCTGCACCGACAGCGACCCGGTCACGCGCATCGTCGATGGGGTTTCCGTCACACAGCCATGCTGGGCCTGGTCGCGCAGCTATACCTGTGCGAAGTTCACGCAAGCGCAGGACTGCCAGGCGCTCGAAACCACGCCCGGCTGCAATCTGGTGCGCGAAGACTGCCTGACCGACGAGCCTTGCCGGACCTGGGAGCGCGTCTACGACTGCCCGGTGCCCGACCAGCCGGCGAGCACCAATCAGTTCATCTGCGATGGCGATGTCTACTGCATCGACGGGTCGTGCGAAACGATCGAGCGCGAGGCCAATGACGAGTTCAAGGATGCCGTTGTTGCCTTGAACGCGATGAACCAGGCCCGGCGCGAATTCGATCCGGACACGCTAACTCTGTTCAAGGGAACGCGCGAGACCTGCTCATCCAAGGTCTTCGGGGTCCTCAATTGCTGCAAGGGCAAGGGTTTCCCGCTCATTCCGGGCATCCAGCTGCTCGTGGCGCTCGGCTGCAGCCGCGAGGAGATGCTGCTTCATCAGAAGGACGCGCAGGGTCTGTGCGCCTACGTCGGCACCTATTGCTCCTCCTCGTTCCTTGGCGTGTGCCTGACCAAGCGGAAGGTCTACTGCTGCTTTGAATCCAAGCTGTCGCGGATCCTCCAGGAGCAGGGTCGTCAGCAGCTGAATAAGCCCTGGGGCAAGCCCAAGACCGAGCAGTGCCTCGGCTTCACCATCGACGAGTTTGCCCGGCTCGACCTCTCGAAAATGGACTTCAGCGAGGTCTATGCCGAGTTCACCGATGCCGCCCGCCTGCCCGATGAACTGCAGGCAACCCAAGAAATCCAGCAGAAGATCGAGGACTATTATGCCCGCGCGCGCCAGTAAGGTCAGCCGGCGGCTTCTGGCCGCCAGCCTCGCCTTCACTACCATCTATCCCTTTGTCACCGCTCCAGCGCGGGCCGAAGAACCGCCGCTCGTCACAACCGATGACAGCCAGGACAGCTTCTACTGCCAGGAGCGCAGGCTCGGATACTGGTTCTATTGTACGCGGCCAAAGCCGCCCCAGCGAGACAACGCGCAGGCGCCGCCAGCGACAAGCGCGACAAGC
>DATEJH010000068.1:0-2947 GCA_035278205.1 Novosphingobium sp.
CACGCACTGCTCGGCCGCCGCATGCCTGATCTCGATCTGGTCACGGCAAGCGGTCCGCTGCGCGTCTTCACGCTGCTGCACGAGGCCCGTCCGGTGCTGATCAACTTCGGTTCGCCGGGCGCTGTCGATATCACGCCATGGGCAGATCGCGTTCGGCTGATCGACGCCGACGATGCCGGCCCGTGGGAGCTCCCCGCGCTCGGGCCGGTCGCGGCGCCTTCCACCGTACTGGTGCGGCCCGACGGCTATGTTGCGTGGGTCGGAGATTCGAACCAGATCGGGCTTGGCGAGGCGCTGACGAAATGGTTCGGTCCGCCTGCCGCGGCGTAAGCGCTGCCGGAATGTGCGATCAGGAGGCGTCGAGGCTCGCCTGCAGCCGCTCGAGCTCGGCAGCGAGATCGCCCTCGATATCCGTGGTCGTCATACTGATCACGCGGTAATTCCGGCTTTCCAGCCAGACCTTTCGTGCCGCGCGGTCGGCGACGATGGTCTCCGACTCGTCCGGATTGACCAGCTCGATGGCGAGTCGGTGCATGAAGGACACGAAATCCGGGATCTGGCGGCCGACGGGAGTCTGCCGCTTGAACTGGCCGGCAAAGCGGCGGTCGCGGGTCAGCGCCTGCCACAGGATGCGCTCGGCGTCGGTCGGGTTTCGCCGCAATAGACGGGCGAGCCCCTTCAGGGTGCTGCCGGAGTCGGAGACGACGCCGCCTTGCTGCCCCTGCTCGGCCAGCAACGCGCGCAGCCGCGTTGCCTGTTCGCCGTCGAGCACGCCGCCTTTGGCGGGACCCTTGCGGCCTTCCGCGATCGCCATCACCACGCCGTGCAGCGTGTGCATGTCCTGCTTGGTCGGGTCCATTCGGGTGAAGATGTTGCGCAGGTTGACGAGCATGGTGTCGCGCTTCTCGCGCGGGCGCAGGAATTCGACCTTATCGAGCTCGCGCACGAGATTCTCGAAGAAGGCGTCGATCTGGTGGTGGGAGGCCCGCTCCGAGCGCTCGGGCATGCCGAACGGCAGCTCGCCCGCGGTCGCGAGCTTGAACCATTCGTAGCCCATCAGCAGCACGGCCTGCGCCAGGTTCAGCGAGGCAAAACCGGGATTGACCGGGAAGGTCACGATCCGGTTGGCGAGGGCGACTTCCTCGTTGGTTAGCCCCGCGCGCTCGCGGCCGAACAGGATGCCGGCCCCGCCGCCGCCGGCGGCGTGGGCGACGATCTCGCGGGCCGCGCCATCGGGCGCCACCACGGGCTTGGCCTGGTCGTGGGCGCGGGCGGTAGTGGCAAACACCAGATCGAGGTCGGCGACCGCGGCCTGCAGGGTGTCGAACAGCTCGGCCCTTTCCAGGATGTGGTCGGCCCCGGCGGCCGCCCGCTGGGCGGCGATGTTGGGCCAGCCGTCGCGCGGATTGACCAGGCGCAGGCGGCTCAGCGCGAAATTGCCCATGGCGCGCGCAGCCATGCCGATGTTCTCGCCGAGCTGCGGCTCGACCAGGATCACGACAGGGCCCGCAAGGTCGGGAGCTGATTTCGTCCAGTCCGTTCCGGACATCGCTTCACTTTCTGATTCAACTTCTGAGGATTTTGAATCGGGGTCTCTTGCCTTGCTCCATCCTCAGGCCTTCGTTTGCCTGTCCGGCCAAAATTCTCAAGTGGAATAACCACTTTAGCGGCGACTTTGGAAGCTCGGCGGGAAGCCAGTTTGGCGGCCTCGATTCGTCCGCAGGCGCGCCTGCGGCTGCTGTCCCGGCCGACGGCATTCCGAGCTAAAGGATGAGCTTAAAGTGCATACCCGCATCGCTTTCGCCCGGGCACGGGCAATGCTATAGCCCCCGCCATAATCCCGCCCACCCCGCCTTAAAACGCGCTGTTCCCAAGAGGCTTCTTTCGACATGGCAAAAATCAAGGTGTCCAACCCCGTCGTCGAACTCGATGGCGACGAGATGACCCGGATCATCTGGCAATACATCAAGGACAAGCTGATCCACCCCTTCCTTGACGTGGAGCTGCTCTATTTCGACCTCGGGATGGAATACCGCGACAAGACCAACGACCGGGTCACGATCGACGCCGCCAATGCCATCAAGAAGGTCGGCGTCGGCGTCAAATGCGCCACCATCACCCCCGACGAGGCCCGGGTGAAGGAATTCGGCCTGAAGGAGATGTGGAAGTCGCCGAACGGCACCATCCGCAACATCCTCGGCGGCTGCATCTTCCGCGAGCCGATCATCTGCAAGAACGTGCCGCGTCTCGTGCCCGGCTGGACCAAGCCGATCATCATCGGCCGCCATGCCTATGGCGACCAGTACCGCGCCACCGACATCAAGTTCCCCGGCAAGGGCACGCTGTCGCTGAAATTCGTCGGCGAAGACGGCACCGTGATCGAGCGCGAAGTGTTCAAAACGCCCGGCCCCGGCGTCGCCATGGAGATGTACAATCTCGACGACTCCATCATCGACTTCGCCCGCGCCTCCTTCAACTACGGCCTGATGCGCGGCTACCCGGTCTACCTGTCGACCAAGAACACCATCCTCAAGGTCTATGACGGCCGCTTCAAGGACATCTTCCAGGACATCTTCGACCGCGAGTTCAAAAAGGAATTCGACGCCAAGGGTCTGACCTACGAGCACCGCCTGATCGACGACATGGTGGCCTCGGCCCTGAAATGGTCCGGCGGCTATGTCTGGGCCTGCAAAAACTACGACGGCGACGTGCAGTCCGACACCGTGGCGCAGGGCTACGGCTCGCTCGGCCTGATGACCTCGGTGCTGCTCACCCCCGACGGCAAGACGGTGGAAGCCGAAGCCGCCCACGGCACGGTGACCCGCCACTACCGCGAGCACCAGAAGGGCAAGGAGACCTCGACCAACTCCATCGCCTCGATCTTCGCCTGGACCCGTGGCCTCGCCCACCGCGCCAAGCTCGACAACAATGCGGAGCTCGCCAAATT
>DATEJH010000069.1:0-82316 GCA_035278205.1 Novosphingobium sp.
GCTTCGATCTCGACGCGATCGGTGCCATGAGCTGCAACCCTGCCATCGGCGGTCTCGGCAAAGGCCACCTCGTGCGCGAAGTGGATGCGTTTGACGGGCTTATCGGCCGCGCCGCCGATGCCGCCGCAATCCACTACCGCATGCTCAATCGTTCAAAGGGAAGCGCGGTCCAGGGGCCGCGCATCCAGGCCGACCGGCGATTGTTCAGGACAGCTATCCATCGTTTGCTGCGTGAACAGGGCAATCTGGCCCTCATCGCGGGTGAAGCGGCGGCGCTCGTCCTGGAGGGCGGCAGGGCGGTTGGCGTCGATCTTGCCGGCGGTACGCGCCTCGGTGCCGCGGCGGTAATCCTGTGCACCGGCACGTTTCTTGGCGGCACGCTGTTTCGCGGTGAAGAACGGTTCGTCGGCGGTCGGATCGGGGAAGCCTCCGCACAGAAGCTTGCTGCTCAACTGCGCGCAGCCGCGCTGCCGATGGCGCGCCTCAAGACGGGAACGCCGCCCCGTCTGGATGGCCGCACTATCGACTGGGCGCGTCTTGATGAGCAATCGTCCGACAGTGAGCCCTGGACGATGTCGGCCATGGGCGCACGACGCGTGAACCCGCAAGTGTTCTGCGCCATCACCAGGACCAACCGGCGCAGCCACGATGTCATTCGCGCCAATCTGCACCGCTCGCCGCTTTTCACCGGGGCCATCGGCGCGCAGGGGCCACGTTACTGCCCGTCCATCGAGGACAAGATCCACCGCTTTGCAGATCGGGACGGACACCAGATTTTCCTCGAGCCAGAGGGGCTGGGCACGCACCTGGTCTATCCCAACGGCATCAGCACCTCGTTGCCCCCCGAGGTCCAACTGGAAATGCTGCGCACAATGGAGGGGCTCGAGCGAGTGGATATGGCCGTGCCCGGCTATGCCGTGGAGTATGATCACATCGATCCGCGTGCGCTCCGCACCAGCCTGGAACTGCGGGAAATTCCCGGCCTTTATTGCGCGGGCCAGATCAACGGCACGACGGGTTATGAAGAGGCGGCCGCTCAGGGTCTCGTTGCGGGTATGCATGCGGGTGCCGAGGTGCTGGGGAGGGAAGCAGCCGCGCTCAATCGTGCAAACAGCTACATGGCCGTTATGATAGACGACCTCACCCTGCACGGCGTTAGTGAGCCTTACCGCATGCTGACGGCGCGGGCCGAATATCGTCTCCGCCTACGCGCCAACAACGCAACGACCCGGTTGACGCCTCTGGCGCTGAAAGTTGGCGCGCTCGGTCAGGCGCGCAGCGAGTGGTTTACCCGGCGCGAGGCGACCAGGGCTGCGCTCGAAACCGCTTTCGATAGCCCGGTTTCGGCGGCCGAACTAGCGTCGGCCGGGCTGCCGGTGCGTACCGATGCCGGGAGACTGCCAATCCGCGAGTGGCTGCGTTTCGGAGGCGTTGACCTCCACGGTCTGTCCGATTGGATCGCTCCGGAACTGCTTGAAGACGAAGCACTGGCGGACGAGATGGCAGAAGATGCCGCTTATGCGCCTTACCTCGATCGGCAGGAGCGTGAGCTGCGAGAACTGCGGGCCAGCGATTCGCTGGCGCTGCCGGAAGATTTCCCATACGGCGCGATCCCCGGTCTCTCGCGCGAGATGGTTGAGCGCCTAACAAAGGCTCGACCGGAAACGCTTGCTGCCGCGGGACGTATTCCCGGCATTACGCCCGCCGCTCTCGCCGCGCTTCTTGTTCATGTCCGCGGGCGGGAGGCTGCTTGATCACCACGGAGGACGAGGCGCGGGCGTGGCTTGGAGAACTGCCAGAATGCGACCACGCGGCCATGTTGCGGCTGGAGACTCTGGCGGCGATGCTGGCGGAAGAGAACCGGCGACAAAATCTCGTTTCGAACGCGAGCCTCGATCAAGTCTGGCTTCGGCATATCGTCGATAGCGCCCAACTTCTGACCCATGTTCCACGTGGAACGGAATTGCCGTGGATGGATCTCGGAACGGGCGCCGGTTTTCCTGGACTGGTCATCGCGGCACTTCAGCCCGAGCGTGAAGTGCTCATGGTCGAATCGCGCGCCAGGCGAATCGACTGGCTGGAGAAGGTTCGAATCGCATTGGGTCTTCGGCGGGCCCGGGTCCTCGGCCAGCGTGTCGAATCGGTTGAGACTTGTCACGTCGGTGTCATTTCGGCACGCGCATTTGCACCTTTGGACCTTCTGCTGGATTTATCCGCGAGATTTTCCACAAGTGACACGGTCTGGCTGTTGCCCAAAGGGCGTTCGGCACAGCAAGAATTGGAAGACCTTCGCAAGTGGCGGCACGTGTTCCACGTGGAACAGTCCCTGACGGACCCGCAAGCAGGCATCATTGTCGGTACGCTGGCCGGCAGGAAGGGTAAGAACAAGTGATCCGCATCGCGATTGCCAACCAGAAGGGCGGCGTTGGCAAGACGACCACGGCCATCAATGTCGCCACGGCGCTGGCCGCGACGGGTTGGAAAACCCTCCTTATCGACATCGACCCGCAGGGAAATGCCTCCACCGGGGTGGGTATTTCGGCTTCGGACCGCGATAGCTCATCTTACGATGTGCTGGTCGATCAGACTCCTTTGGACCAATGCGTCATTGCCACGAGCATTCCCGGTCTCGACATTCTTCCCGCCACGGTCGATCTCTCCGGCGCGGAGGTCGAGCTTGTCGGGGCCGATGATCGCGCGCATCGCCTGCAGCACGCGCTTCGCAAGGACATCGGCTACGACGTTTGCCTCATCGATTGTCCTCCGTCGCTGGGGCTGCTGACGCTGAACGCCCTGACCGCAGCCGACACCCTGCTGGTGCCGCTCCAGTGCGAGTTCTTCGCCCTGGAGGGGCTGAGCCAACTGCTCCAGACCGTCGAGCGGGTGCAGCAGCGTTTCAATCCCGATCTCGGCATCATCGGCATTGCGCTGACGATGTTCGACAGGCGCAACCGTCTCACGGATCAGGTTTCCGAAGACGTGCGCTCATGCCTGGGGCAACTGGTCTTCGAGACGACCATACCGCGCAACGTCCGCCTTTCCGAAGCTCCCAGTCATGGCGTCCCCGCCCTCATATACGACCACGCCTGCGCCGGCAGCCGCGCTTACATGGCGCTGGCGCGTGAACTGATTACCCGACTGCCCGAGAAGAGGAAAGCGGCATGAACGACGAATCGATTGTGCGTATCAGCGTGCCGCAGGCGCAATACGGGAATGTTCAGAAATCGGCGAAGCAGAAGCCGAAGGGATTGGGAAGGGGACTCGGCGCCCTGCTTGGCGAGACGCGGCGCGAAGAGCCGGTGATGCATTCGGAAGAGACGGGCGCCGAACGGCCCGCAGCCCGGACCGGCGGCCTGGCGATGCTCGCGGTCGCGGAAATCACACCGCACCCGGAGCAGCCGCGCCGGATTTTCGACGAAGAGGCGCTGGAAGAGCTCGCGGCGTCAATCGCGCAGCGCGGGGTGATCCAGCCGATCATCGTCCGGCCGATGGACAATGGCCGCTACCAACTCGTCGCCGGTGAACGCCGCTGGCGCGCAGCGCAGAAGGCGCAGCTTCACGAGATTCCCGCGCTGGTCCGCAATCTCAGCGAGCGTGAGGTCATGGCGCTGGCGCTGATCGAAAATCTCCAGCGCGAGGATCTCAATCCGATCGAAGAGGCGCGCGCCTACAATCGCCTTGCCGAGTCCGAAGGCATAACACAGGCCGAGATCGCCCGGATGGTCGACAAGAGCCGCAGCCATGTCGCGAACTTCCAGCGTCTGCTCGCCTTGCCCGAGCAGGTGATCGGCATGGTCGAGAAGGGCGACCTCTCGATGGGGCACGCACGGGCATTGATCGGCTGCGACGACGCGGAAGAGATCGCCGTTGCCGCCGTTGGCAGGCAGATGTCGGTTCGCGAGGTCGAAAAGCTGGTGCGGAAGAAGGCGCGCGGCGATTCGACGCCCCGCCGCGCGCGAACGCCGCGCAGCGCCTCGGAAAACGCCGACATCGCCGCCGTCCAGACTCATCTCGAGGAATTCCTGGGTCTTCCGGTGAAAATCCATGCCGATGCCGACCCCAAGTCGGGCACAGTGACGATCAGGTACAGCACACTCGATCAGCTCGACCTGGTTTGCCAGCGTCTTACCGGCGGAGCGATCTAGAGCTGGCCACCGCATTTATCTGCGTTCCGCTCATCCTGAGCCTGTCGAAGGACGGCACCCGGCACTGCTCCGTCTTTCGACAAGCTCAGGACGATGGACTAAGTGATTGAATAGAAACTATTAATGAGCAAAGCAGATGCCTTTGGCGGATGCTTGCCTATCTCACCCTGACCCGCTTGTCGGGCACCACTTTGCTCCGCCTCGGAATGTAGCGCCTTGCAGGTGCAGGGCGGAAAGGTACGTCCTCATAAACGTATTCGACTGTTTCCGTGCACTGCGGCTTTGCCACGGGCATCATCGTCATCGGCCCCGCCATGCAACATTCCGCGGCGGGATAGCTGTAGGAGACGGCCGGAACCGGATAGCCATATTCCGCTCCATGGCCACGAGGCTGGTAGTAGCCGTCCCGCGCATATCGCCGGTAGTAATCGTCGAGATAGGTTTCGCACTCATCGCGGCCGCGTGGCCAACCCTCGCGCCGGTCGACTGAGACGCCGCCCGCGCCAGCGTAGCCAGCGGAGAGGCGCCGACGGCAGTCTGCAAGCCATGCCTCGCGAGCCGAAGAGTCATACCCGTAGGGGACGGTGTCCTCGTAAGGCATGTATGGGGCCGGGCGCTCCTCAGATATAGCCGCTGCTGCATTATCGTCATGCGCAAGTGCCGGAGCGGCCGTCGGAACGATCGTGATTGCGGCGGCTGCGAAGAGATCGAGACGCATCGGAGCACCCTTTCGCGGAATACGGAGCGTTATTCGGGTAAGTTAACGCAAAATTTAGCATCGCGATGCTCGAAAAACCAAGGGCATGCGGCGATGCGCGAGAGTGTCCCGTTTCGACGCAGTGCGGCCGGCGCTGCGGAACGTCAGATCGCCGAGGCCGCGACTTGTGCCACCAGTTGCATGCCGGCGGCGTCTTCACCGTCGAACCTGCCGGGGGTCGGACTGTCGAGGTCGATCACGGCGACCACTCTTCCCACTGACAGCACCGGCACAACCAGTTCGGACCGGCTCGCAGCATCGCAGGCAATGTGGCCCGGAAAGAGCTGGACATCAGGCACCACCTGCACGGCGCCGCTCGCCGCCGCCGTGCCGCAGACTCCTCGCCCCAAAGGTATGCGGATGCAGGCCGGCTTGCCGATGAAGGGGCCGAGCACCAGTTCTTCGCCGATCACGCGGTAGAAACCCGCCCAATTGAGGTCGGGCACGAATTGCCAGATCGCCGCTGCCAGATTCGCCATGTTGGCCACCGCGTCGCTCTCGCCCGCCACCAGCGCCCGGCCGGCATCGGCCAGCGCACTGTAGAGCGCAGGCTTGTCGAGGTCCGGGGCCGCGGCGAAATCGAACATGCCCCGGCGTTAGCCGAAGACGAGGTTGCCGCATAGGCGGCATGGCTTTATCTCGTCACGCATGAGATCGATCCTTCTCAAGGCCCTTGCGGTCCTTGTCGTCATCGTCCTGCTCGTCGCGGGAGCGATCGCCTGGGCGCAGTTCTCGAACAGTTCGGATCTGCCGAGCGATGCCACGGCCGGCAAGAATCCGACACTTCCCGATCCCGATGCGCAGTGGATTCCGAGCGTCAGCCTGCCCAGGACCGTGGGATGGGCGGCGAACAGTACACCGGTTCCCGCAAAGGGGATGAGGGTCGCCCGCTTCGCGGCCGATCTGGATCACCCACGCACCATGCTGACCCTGCCCAACGGGGATGTGCTGGTGGCCGAAACCAATGCTCCCGCAGGCGGCAAGCCCCGCGACATCACCGGCAGGGTGATGGTCTGGATGATGAACCGGGTGGGGGCCGGAGTGCCCTCGCCGGACAAGATAATCCTGCTGCGCGACGGCGATGGCGACGGCAAGGCCGAGCAGCGGTTCGATTTCCGCACCGCCGACATGCACTCGCCCTCGGGCATGGCTTACGGCGATGGCAAGCTCTACATCGCCAACCACGACGCCGTGCTCGAGTTCACGTTCCGGCCCGGCGCGGCGAAGCTGGAGGGCAAGCCGAAGAAGCTGATGGATCTGCCGCCAGCGGGCAATCACTGGATGCGCAATCTGCTGCTGAGCCCTGATGGCAAGGAACTCTACGTTGCCGTCGGTTCGGCCACGAATATCGCGGACGACGGCATGAAGGCAGAGACCGGCCGCGCCGCGATCTGGGAGATCGACACTGATACCGGGCATCGCCGGCAGTTCGCCGCCGGCATGCGCAATCCCAATGGCATGGACTGGAATCCGTCGACGGGGGAACTGTGGGCGGTAGTGCAGGAGCGGGACATGATCGGGCCCGACCTCGTGCCCGATTATCTCACCAACGTGCCGGTGGGCGTGCAGTACGGCTGGCCGTGGATCTACTGGAAGAACATCTACGACGACCGCGTCGACTGGCCTATGCAGTACGGCATGGGCGATTATACACGTAAGCCCGAGTATGCGATGGGTGCTCATACGGCCGTGCTCGGCATGCGCTTCGCGAATGGCGGCAACCGCATGGGGCCGAAGTTCGCCAACGGCGCCTTCGTCGCCCGCCACGGTTCATGGAACCGCCGTCCGGCGGTCGGCTACGATGTCGTCTTCGTGCCTTTCGATGCCAACGGCAATCCCATCGACGTCAAGCCGGTGCCTGTGCTCACCGGCTTCCTGACCGGAGACGGCTCGACCCACGGGCGGCCGACCTGGCTGGCCTGGGACAAGAGCGGCGCGCTGCTCGTCAGCGACGATACCGCCGGCGTGATTTGGCGCGTATGGGCGCCGGGTGCCACGCCCTCGCGGGCTCCCTCGAAAGTCGAGACCGAGCACCTCAAGCCGCTGACCGAGATCAAGGACCCGGCGCAGCTTCGCCCCGAGGACCTGCTTCGTGCGATGATGAAGGACTGATCCGCCCCGTCAGAGCGCCCTGCCGACGCGCCCGGCAACTTCGTTGACATATTGCCACGCTACGCGCCCGGAGCGGGCGCCGCGGCGGCGCGACCATTCGAGCGCGTCGCCGACTTCCCACGCCAGTCCGAACTCCTCGGCATAGCCGGCGATGATGGCAAGGTAGGAATCCTGGTCGCAGTTGTGGAACCCGATCGACAGGCCGAAGCGGTCGGCAAGGGCGAGCCGGTCGTCGACCACGTCCCGCGGGTTGATCGGATCGTCCTGTTCCGACATTGAGCGGGCGACAATGGCGCGGCGGTTAGACGTGACGGCGAGCCGCACATTCGCGGGGCGCGCCTCGACCCCGCCCTCCAGCCAGGAGCGCAGCAGGCGAGGGCCGCTGCTCTCGCTTTCCTCGAAGCCCAGGTCGTCAACGAAGACGAGGAAGCGGCGGTCGATCCCTCCCAGCGTGGCGAAAAGCCCCGTCACGCCGGAAAGCGCCTCCTGCGCGACCTGGACGAGCGCTATACAGCCTGGGTGCTCTGCCTGGGCGGCGCGGACGGAGGCGCGCAGCACCGCCGACTTGCCCATGCCCCGCGATCCCCACAGCAGCATATCGTGCGCGGCATAGCCGGCGGCCAGTCGGGAGACGTTGGTCACTACCCGCGCCTTCTGGTCATCGATCCCGCGCAGCAAGTCGAGTGCCGGCGCTTCGAGTTGCGGCACCGGCCGCGCCATATTGCCGCTCCACACGTAGGCCGGATGAGCCAGCCAGTCCGTTTCCGGGGGAGATGGCGGGGCGAGCCGGTCGAGGGCGTCGGCGATGCGGGAAAGCAGGTCGGGGTCCATCATGACGTCGGGTGCACGCTTTTCCTTGGCATTTTTCGTTTGCGGCTATAGCCGCGCTTTATGGACCAATCCAGCGAGCATGGCCCCGCATCCCGCCCGCCGGTGCTTCCCGCCAACTCGAGTGGTATCGGCGAGGCTGCGCGTCTGCTGCGCGCCGGGAGGCTGGTAGCGGTGCCCACCGAGACGGTCTACGGCCTCGCCGCACGCGCGGATCGGGACGAGGCAGTCGCCGCGATCTATCGCGCAAAGGGGCGGCCGAGCTTCAATCCGCTGATAGTCCATATTGCCGACGTGGAAGCGGCTTCGCATCTTGCCGATCTCGACGACCGGGGCCTGCGCCTGGCAGAACGATTCTGGCCGGGCGCGCTGACAATGGTTCTGCCCTTGCGTACCGGCGCTCCCATAGCCGCCGCGGTTACCGCCGGCCTGCCGACCATCGCTCTGCGCTGTCCGGCGCACCCTGTCATGCGTGCGGTAATCGCAGAGGCTGCCCTGCCGCTTGCCGCGCCTTCGGCCAACCGCAGCGGCGGCGTCAGTCCGACGAGCGCCGCGCACGTCGTCGCATCGCTGGACGGGAATGTCGATGCGGTGCTCGACGGCGGCATCTGCGAGGCCGGTGTGGAGTCCACGATAATCGCCTTGCGCGGCCACGGGCGCTGGCAACTGCTGCGGCCCGGACCGATTCCGCAAGCAAAGATCGCTGAAGTGCTGGGATGCGAAAGTGACAGCTTGACGTCACCGGCAATCGAAGCGCCGGGCCAGCTCGCAAGCCATTATGCGCCGGGCAAGCCGGTGCGGCTCGATGCCTTCTCGGCCGAAGCTGACGAATTCCACATTGGCTTCGGTGAGGTCGCCGGGGACAGGACCTTGTCCGCCAGAGGCGATCTTACGGAAGCGGCAGCGCGGCTCTACGCCTTGCTTCACGAAGGCGCGGCTGATGCGAGGCCGCGGATCGCCGTGGCACCGGTTCCCGAGGAGGGCATCGGGGCCGCCATCAACGATCGCCTGCGCCGGGCTGCGGCTTAAGCTGGACGAAGCACGGAAAGAAGCATGGGGCACGCCAAGAACATCGCGCGCCCCACGCGTGGTCCCCAGCTCTTTGCGCCTCGGCGCCTTCGCGCGAACCAATCCATAACATGCGGGGCGTAACCTCAGCGAGGTTCGCGAGGCACCGTGGGCAGGAGCTGCTGGATTTCGGCGTAGTTGTCCCGCGCCTTGAGGCAGGAGCGATCGTTGCCATCACTGCACTCACGCATGTGGCGATCGTACTGGCGCTGCAGCTGGCCGAGCCGTTCCTCTCGCCGACGGATTTCCCGTCCGCGTTTCTCGTCTGCTTCAGACTGACTTGTCGTCATCATGTCGACGCCCTTGCCGGCGACGCGGACCGGGGCGGTCGCGACTTTGGCGACGGTGGAGACACAGCCGGAGAGTGCGGGCGCTGCGGCCAGAGCGAAAGCGGCGAGGGTAAGGGGGCGTAGCATCATCATCGCGCCGGAACCTGTCACGACACGTCTTTCATGGCAATGAACGATTGGCGCGAATGCGAAGAGGGCCGCGTCCCTGTCGGAAGCGGCCCCTTTCGAACCAGCGGAATGCCCGATCAGGCGGTTTCAGTGCTTTCGTAGTACTTCGGCGCATGCTCGTTGAGGATCGCCAGGATCTTCTGGAGCGCGGCCGGCTCGTCGGTCTTTTCCATCGCCGCGAGTTCGCGGGCCAGGCGCGACGAGGCCGCTTCGAAGATCTGACGTTCCGAATAGCTCTGCTCCGGCTGGTCGTCGGCGCGGAACAGGTCGCGGGTCACTTCGGCGATCGAGACAAGATCGCCCGAATTGATCTTGGCTTCATACTCCTGGGCGCGGCGCGACCACATGGTGCGCTTTACCTTGGGCTTGCCCTTGAGCGTGTCGAGTGCCTCGCGCAAGGTCTTGTCCGAAGACAGCTTGCGCATGCCGATCGATTCAACCTTGTTCACCGGAACGCGCAACGTCATGCGCTCCTTCTCGAAGCGCAGCACGTAGAGTTCGAGCTGCATCCCGGCAATTTCCTGCTTCTGCAACTCGACCACACGACCCACCCCATGCTTGGGATAAACGACGTAATCTCCAACATCGAAGGCATCGGCCTTGGTTGCCATGTATCGTCCTTTCACCTGCAGGTTCGCCCGGCATGCACGTCTGGGAGATGACCCGGCGGGTGCGACTTGGAGGGATGCAACCTTCCGCCGCCCGGTCAGATCACTCCCCCAACCGTTTGCTTTCGAACCCTGCCTCGTAATGAAAACGCCTGCCAAACAGGCATCCGCCTGGGCAGTTGATCCATTATATAGCATCGATGTGACAAAATTACCAGAGGCGAGAGAACCCTTAGGTTCCATCGCCTTAAGTACCCGACGGTGGAAAACCCGCCAGCGAGCGTCCGATCGGGGGATGGCCCCGGAGCGGCGGGAATCAGTCGCCTTCGCCAGGCTCGGCCGAGAAGTACTTCTCGAACTTGCCTTCCACGGCCTTGAACTCGTCGGCGTCGGGCGGAGAATCCTTCTTCGAGGTGAGATTCGGCCACTCGGCCGAGTACTGCGCGTTCAGTTCCAGCCACTGCTCCAGGCCGCTTTCGGTATCGGGCAGGATGGCTTCGGCCGGGCACTCGGGCTCGCACACGCCGCAGTCGATGCATTCGCTGGGGTTGATGACGAGCATGTTCTCGCCTTCGTAGAAGCAGTCCACCGGGCATACTTCGACGCAGTCCATGTACTTGCACCGGATGCAGGCGTCGGTGACGACATAGGTCATGGATGCGGTATCCTCTTCATCAGGCCTCGTTACGGATGGCCGCTGCTATGGGATTATCTGCCCCGGCGTCAAGCACTCTGTAACAGGCCTGCGCTTCCGGCGCCGGACCGCGGCGGCTGGGCAAGGCGACGATCTCGATCACGCGTACCCCGCCATGGGCGGGAACGGTCAGGACGTCGCCGGGACTGACCTTCTGATGTGCCCGGTCGATGCGGCGCCCGTTCAGACGCATGTGCCCGGCGGCGGCCATGTCCTGGGCTACGGTGCGGGTTCTTGCCAGGCGCAGGAACCAGAGCAGCTTGTCGATCCGCATGACGGGCCTTCAGCCGCGCATCATCTCGGCAAGGGCGGCAAAGGCGCTGTCCTTGCGAATCGGCGCTGGCCGGACCTCTTCCGCCTGTTGGCGCGGCGGGCGCCAGCGCCAGCGCACCGGAGCCGGCGGGCCGTGGGCCTCATGCCCCAGCGGGCGCGGCACTATCGGGTGAAACCCGGCAAGGCGCAGCAGGCGCGAATAGCTCTCCGTCGTCAGTCCCATCGAAACCGCGCGCGAAGGGTCGAGCGCGAAACCGCTCCTGCCGTTCGACCCGCGCGCCTCGTGGGCTTCGCGCAGGAGCTTTTCGGCCATGTCCAGCCGGACCAGCTGCTTGCCGAGGCTGCGGTAGCCCGGCGCGCGCTGGCGGCGGGCGGCTGGCAGCGCGGGAGGCATCTCCGTTTCCGGCGCGCCTCCGTGCGGCTTTTTTCCGGCCACGCGCGCGAGTTCGCGCCAGAGCGCGATCGGCCCGGGACGCAGCATGGCCGGCACGAAGACATCGAGCGCGCCGACGCGCACACCCAGCCGCGCCAGCATGGCGCGGCGCTGCTTGTCGAGCCGGTCGACGCCCGAACCGTCGCGTGACGTCATGCCGCCTTGCTCGACCAGCGCAATGAGCAGGGCGCGCAGATCGGGCCCGGCGTCCTCGGCGCGGCTCGCCTCGTCTAGCTTGCGCAGGGAGGCGAGCGGCTGGAGCGCGGTGTCGAGCCAGGCTTCCAGTGCGGCGACCAGCGCCTTGCGCGATGGCCCGGGGATGGCATCGAGCGTCCGGTCCGGCACCAGTACCGGCGATAGCAACGAACGACCGGGCTTGAGCGACGCCAGCCGCTCGCCCTCCCAGGTAAGCCGGCCGCGCTCCAGCACGATTTCGGCCGTCCCTGCATGTATCGCGTCGACAAGCGTGTCCGCCCGCTTCTGCAGGAGCGAGGACAAGTGTTTCTCGGCCGCGGCGAGCAGCAGCTTGTGGTCGCTGAGGCGCGCGCCTGGATCGACGTGGAAAGCGAAGCCCCGCAGGCTGCCGATATGCTCGCCTTCGACCAGCACTTCCTCGTCCTCCATGCGCACCGAAAGCAGTCCGGTGTCGGGCCCGAGTTTCTTCATGAGTACGGCGGTCCGTCGGTTGATGAAGCGTTCGGTGAGCTTGCCGTGGAGCGCGTCCGAAAGCCGTGCTTCCACAGCGCGGGCGCGCGCGGCCATCTCATCGCGGGCCAGAACCCAGTCGGGCCGCTGGGCGATATAGGCCCACGAGCGGATGGCGGCTATGCGACCCTGCAGCGTGTCGATGTCGCCGCCGGTCCTGTCGAGCTGTGAAATCGCGTTGGCGCCGTAGTCCGCGCCAAGCTCCCCCTGGCGCAGGTCCTGCCATAGGCGGGCCACGAAGCGGGAATGGGTTTCCACGCCCTGTTGGCGAAAGTCGGGCAGGCGGCAGACTTCCCAGAACCGCTCGACCATGGCCGCGCCGCGCACCGGATCCCCCACCTGCGGGTCGTCGGCAAGCCGCTTGAGCACCGCGAGGTCGATCGCCTCCGGCGCGGCGGCGAGTTCGGAGCGGTCTGGCGGCGTCTCGAGATCATCGATCAGGGCGGCGATGGTATCGAAGCGCGGTTCCGGCTCGCGCCAGAACAGCCGCGTCAGCGGCGGGAAGCGGTGCTCTTCGATCGCGTAGATCTCTTCGGCGTCGAATTCGGAATCGTGGCTGCCCGAACCCGTGAGCGTGCCGAAAGTGCCGTCCTTCTGGTGCCGGCCGGCCCGTCCGGCGATCTGCGCCATCTCGGCGGTGGTCAGACGGCGCTGGCGCACGCCGTCGAACTTCGAGAGTCCGGCGAAGGCGACATGCTCGACATCGAGATTAAGGCCCATGCCGATCGCATCGGTGGCGACGAGGTAGTCGACCTCGCCCGACTGGTAAAGCTGGACCTGGGCGTTGCGCGTCTGCGGGCTGAGCGCGCCCATGACCACGGCCGAGCCTCCACGGAAGCGGCGCAGCATTTCGGCAATGGCGTAGACCTGCTCGGCCGAGAAGGCGACGATGGCGCTACGCGGGGGAATGCGGCTGAGTTTCTTCGCGCCGGCGTGGCGGAGCGTCGAGAAGCGCGGCCGGGTAACGATCTCCGCTTCGGGCACGAGCGCCTTGACCATCGGTTCGAGCGTCGAGGATCCGAGGATCATCGTCTCCTCCCGGCCGCGGGCGTGTAGCAGGCGGTCCGTGAAAACATGGCCGCGCTCTCGGTCGGCGGCAAGCTGAGCCTCGTCGATGGCGACGAAGGCGAGGCTCCTGTCGACGACAGACCCGTCGGCTGCCCGGACGGGCCCGCCGCTCAGGACAGGCATGGCTTCCGCCGTGCACAGGAGGTAACGGGCGTGGGGCGGCTCTATCCGCTCCTCGCCGGTGATCAGAGCGACGTTCTTCTCGCCCTTGATCGTGCAGACACGGTCGTAGACCTCCCGCGCCAGCAGCCGCAGCGGAAAGCCGATGGCGCCGCTCGAATGGGCGCACATGCGTTCGATGGCGAGGTGGGTCTTGCCGGTATTCGTGGGCCCGAGCACGGCCTTCACTCCCGAAGGAGCCTCGCCGCGCGCCGAAACATTCCGGTCGTGAACCATTGCCTGCGAATGTGGCATTGCCGACCGCTGCCCGCAAGGGCCGGCTCACCGAAATAGAGCGGGGAATCCACAGCGTTAGGGGCGCCTTAACCCTGAACGTGCCAGGAAATAACTGGAAGTGCCCGGGGTGGGCGCAGGCTCATGGACGAGCCTGAAAGGTTGCGGCGAGGAAGGGGCCTTTGTTCAAGGCACTTGACGAGAGCGGCGGCGGCAACGCCGGCGGCGGGTATTGGGGAGGGGCGGCGGATGGCGTAGGCCTTTCGCTTGACCAGGCCGTCACGTGCGATCCGCTCCCTGGCGCGGGTGAAGCCGGGCCATCGCTCCGGGCGCGCTTCGACAAGTGGAAACAGGATCTCGAGGTCTGGTGCCACCGCGTGGAGCTCGCACCCGATCTTGCCGCCGACATAGGCAGCCCGCGGTGGTACCGCGGCCTCGCGACACTCTTCGGCCTCAGCGCCGCAGCCATCGCCTTCTGGCCGACCTTTTCCGCTGTCGAGGCGGCGACGCCGATGGCGGTCAACCAGCAGATCCGGGATGAATTCCGCAGCCAGGCGATCGGCCCGCTGGCGCTTGGCGCCGATAGCGGGCGGCACATGGGTGCGGGCCCGCTCGTTCGTCCGCTCGGCAGTGTTCCCGAAAGGCCGACGATGCAGCTCGTCTCCACGCTGGGGCAGGGCGACAGTTTGCAACGCATCCTCGAGCGCGCCGGCGTGGGCTCTGCCGACATCTCGGAGGTATCCAACCTCGTCGCCCAGGCCGTTCCGCTCGGCAACATCGAATCGGGGACCCGGTTCGTCATTACTCTCGGCAAACGGCCGGCCGAAGGCGCGCCGCGCGCGCTCGATCGGATCGGCTTCCGCGCCCGGTTCGATCTCGACCTGTCGATCGAGCGCACGGGCGGGCGATTGACCGCGGTACGCCATCCGATCGCCGTCAATCAAACTCCCCTGCGTATTCGCGGCACCGTCGGTTCCAGCCTCTACCGTTCGGCCCGCAACGCCGGCGCCCCCATCGGGGCGATCCAGGACTACCTGCGCGCGATCGACAAGTACCTCTCGCTCGAAAGCGACATCTCGCCGGGCGACCAGTTCGATATCATCGTCTCGTACAAGCGTTCCGCCCAGGGTGAGCGCCAGCTTGGCAACCTGCTCTATGCCGGTGTCGAGCAAGATGGAAAGCCGCGCCTGCAGCTCATGCGCTGGGGCAGCGACGGCCAGATGTTCGCCGCCTCCGGCCTTGCCGAGACGAGCAGCGCGTCGATTGGCATGCCCGTTGCCGGGCGCATGACGTCAGGCTACGGCATGCGCCGTCATCCGATCCTCGGTTATTTGCGGATGCATGCCGGGATCGACTTCGGTGCGCCTTACGGTTCCCCGATCTACGCCGCGGGCGACGGCCTGGTGACATTCGCCGGCCGACACGGCGGCCACGGCAATTACGTGCGGATCGATCACGGCGGCGGCGTCGGCACCGGCTACGGGCACATGAGCCGAATCGCAGTGAGCGACGGCACCCGCGTCCGTGCGGGGCAGGTGATCGGCTACGTCGGCTCGACCGGCCTTTCCACCGGGCCGCATCTTCACTTCGAGGCCTATCGCGATGGCAGGACCGTCAATCCTATGAGCGTCCGCTTCGTCTCTCGCCCGCAGATCGACGGCAGGGAGCGCGACGATTTCCAACAGCGAATGAATGCGCTGCTGGCTATTGAACCGGGCGCTGCGCTGCAGGATTTCGCTCGGACCGAAGGCGGGAAGACCGAAGCGCAGCGAGGGATCGAGCGGCCGGCGCCCAGGAAGGCGGGCTGAGCCGCCTTCGCCGTTGAGCCTCTGATTGAACGCGCGAGCTTTTTCCGGCAAGCACCGCGTCATGACTGGTTCCTACCCCCACACCCGCCTCCGCCGCACGCGGGCCACGGCCTGGAGCCGTGCCATGCACCGCGAGAACATGCTCACCCCCGCCGACCTGATCTGGCCGCTCTTCGTCACCGAAGGGCAGGGCATCGAGGAGCCCATCCCTTCTCTGCCGGGCGTTTCCCGCTGGTCGGTCGATGGCATCGTTGCCCGGGCGAAGGAGGCGGCGGATCTTGGTATTCCCTGCGTGGCGCTGTTCCCGAACACCCAGCCGGACCGCCGCAGCGAGGATGGCGGGGAGGCGCTCAACCCCGATAATCTCATGTGCCGTTCGATTCGCGCCATTCGCGACGCCCTGGGCGATGCGATCGGCGTGCTGACCGACGTGGCGCTCGATCCCTACACCAGCCACGGGCAGGATGGCCTGCTGGACGAGGCCGGCTATGTGCTCAATGACCAGACGGTGGAGGTGCTGGTCGGGCAGTCGCTCAACCAGGCCGCAGCGGGTGCAGACATCATTGCGCCTTCGGACATGATGGACGGCCGCGTCGGCGCGATCCGGGACGCGCTCGAGGATGAGGGCCACCTCAACGTCCAGATCATGTCCTACGCCGCCAAGTACGCCTCTGCCTTCTATGAGCCGTTTCGCGACGCGGTCGGTTCGCGCGGGCTGCTCAAAGGCGACAAGAAGACCTACCAGATGGACCCGGCCAACAGCGAGGAAGCGCTGCGCGAGGTCGAGATGGACCTTGCCGAGGGCGCCGATAGCGTCATGGTCAAGCCCGGCCTGCCTTATCTGGACATAGTCCGGCTGGTGAAGGAAACTTTCGAGGTTCCGGTCTTCGCCTACCAGGTCTCGGGCGAATACGCGATGATCGAGGCGGCGGTTGCCGCCGGTGCGGGCGAGCGCGACGCGCTGGTGCTTGAGACCTTGCTGGCATTCAAGCGGGCCGGCTGCTCGGGCGTGCTGACTTATCACGCTGCTCACGCTGCCCGGCTGCTCAACGGCTGACGCGGCCGGCCTTTCCCATGGCCGGATTGTCCGCTCCGGCGGGCATGCCCATGAGGCTCCGAACTGAAAGAGGACATATGACGGAACGCACCGATATCACGATTGCCCCCCTTCATGGAAAGGCGCCGAAAATCCATTCGAGCGCTTTCATCGCGCCGGGATGCCGCATCGTCGGCGATGTCGAGATCGGCCCGGATGTGAGCATCTGGTACAACTGCGTGATCCGCGCCGATGTGAACCGGATCGTTATTGGCGCGCGCAGCAATATCCAGGATTGCAGCGTCGTCCATTGCGACAGCCCCAGACCGCACAATCCCGCCGGCTATCCGACGATCATCGGCGAGGATGTGCTGATCGGCCACATGGCGATGGTGCATGGCTGCACGCTGGAGGACCGCGCCTTCGTCGGCCTTGGCTCGATCGTGATGGACGGCAGCTATATCGAATCGGACGGCATGCTCGCGGCCGGCGCGATGCTCACCGGCAAGCGC
Organism: Novosphingobium sp.; assembly: GCA_035278205.1. GTDB lineage: Bacteria > Pseudomonadota > Alphaproteobacteria > Sphingomonadales > Sphingomonadaceae > Novosphingobium. The sequence goes on from DATEJH010000069.1 coordinate 16,899, forward strand.
ATCGGCGCGCGACAGCTCTGGATCGGGCGCCCGGCCAAGTACGTGCGCGATCTCGACGAGGAGGCCATCGGCTCCAACCAGGCTGGGGTGAAGATGTACGTGGAAAACGGGCGCCTGCACGCCGAGGCGCTTGGCCTGAAGGACTGATGGCGAGACCCAAGGCAGAACTTCCCGCCGCCGAGGCGCTACGGGCGCTGATCGACGACGAAGGGCGGTTGGCTATCCGGGTCACGCCCGGCGCGAAAGTCGAGGCGCTGGAGATCAAGCACGGTAGCCTGCTCGCCAGGGTCCGTGCCAAGCCTGAAGATGGCAAGGCCAACGACGCCGTCCGCGCGCTGCTGGCCGCTGCGCTCGATCTGGCGCCTTCGCGGCTCGAATTGTTGCGCGGCGCAACTTCCCGGGAAAAGCAGTTCAGGGTCAGCCGGTAGAGTCTCCTGCCGGACATCCCCGCATGCCCTTCGACAAGCTCAGGGTGAGCGGCGATTGGGCCGGTCTTCAGATCATTCGGGCCTGCTGTTCCGTTCCAGGCGCTGGATGGCCGATGCAAGCGTTCTGACCCGTTCGGCCCCGGCAAAGCGCGGGGAGGAGCGTACGAGCGTGTCCCAGACAGCGGCGGGCATGTCGCAGAGGATCACGCGGGTCCCGCTTCCCTTCGCCTGACGAACGAAGGTCTCCAGCACGTTGACGCCCGATGAATCGATGTAGGGGACGCGGTCGAGCCTGAGGATGATCGCGCGCGGCGTCCTGCCGATGCGGTGGAGCGCATCGAGCATTTCCCCGGCGACCCCGAAGAACATGGGGCCGGCGATGCGGAACACCTCGGTGCCTTCGGACAGCGCGGCGCGTTGCTCTGGATCCTCGACGCTCTGGTCGTCGCCCAGCAATCCGGTCGTCTCGCTCATTCGCGCCATGAACAGGAGGGATGCCAGCGTCACACCGACGCCGATCGCCACGGTCAGATCGACAAGCACGGTGAGGCCGAAGGTAAGGAGCAGCAGCGCGCGCTCGCCCGGCTCCATCCGCAGCAGCGTCTTGAAGCGCTCCGCCTCGCTCATCCCCCAGGCGACGATGAGCAGGATCGCCGCCAGCGCGGCCATGGGCACGTAGGCCACCAGCCGGCCGGCGAGCAGCAGCGCCGCCAGCAGGCACAGCGCATGGAAAATTCCCGCCATCGGCGTCTTCGCACCGGCCCGGATATTGGTGGCGGTCCGCGCGATGGCGCCGGTGGCAGGCAGCCCGCCGAACAGTGCCGAGACGAGATTGGCCGCGCCCTGGCCGACCAGTTCCTGTCCCGGCCGGTGCTTGTAGCCGGTCATCCCGTCGGCGACGACGGCGGAAAGCAGTGCTTCTATGCCCGCCAGGAAAGCGATGGTGAAGGCCGAAGGCAGGACCTCCCGGACCATCGCGAAAGAGATTGCCGGAAGATGCGGCGCCGGCAGGCTTGTCGGCATGGCGGGAAACCGCTGGCCGACCGTCTCGACGGGAAGGGCCAGCAAGGAAACCGCAACGGATGCGGCAACCACGCCGATGAGATAGCCGGGAAGCTTCGGGTTCGTTTTCTTCAGGAACAGTATCAGCGCCAGCGTGCCCGCGCCGACCGCTGCAGTCGCTGGTGAAAGCGTGCCGATCGCTGCCAGGTAGGCCTCCCACTTCGCCAGGAACTCCGCGGGGATTTTTCCGGCGTGCAGCCCCAGGAAGTCACCGACCTGGCTTGAGGCGATGATTACGGCAATGCCCGCCGTGAACCCTGTGATGACCGGCATCGGCACGAATTTCATCAAGCGGCCGACCCCGGCATAGCCTGCGGCGATCAGGATCAGTCCCGCCATCACCGTGGCCGCGAGAAGGCCCGCGTAGCCGTGGGCGGCAATGACGCCCGAGATGACGACCACGAAGGCGCCGGTCGGCCCGCCGACCTGCACGCGCGATCCGCCGAGCGCGGATATCAGGAGACCGGCGACCACGGCAGTGACCAGCCCCTTGTCCGGCGAGGCGCTGCTGGCGATGGCAAGAGCCATCGAAAGCGGCAGCGCGACGACCGCCACGGTCAGTCCCGCCACGGCATCCGCGCGCAACTGCGCCGGCGTATAGGTTTTCAGGGTCGTCAGCAGCTTGGGCCGCATGAGCGACGTAGGCAAAGCGTCCATGATCGTCTCGGTGGCGAACGCGCTGGCCGGGGTCAGCCGTGAGCCGTACACGCCTGGCAGCGATGTTGAAGATACTGCGACGGGAAAGTGTATTCCGGGCCCTGCCGAGTCAAGCTCTGGCCATGTTCCTGGCGAGTTCGGCGAGCACTTCTCCCATGGCTTCGGCCATGTCGGCCGGCTGAGGCGCAACGTCGGCGATGGCGCGCTTCATCGCTTCGGCCCATTGCCCGGCAGTGGCCCGATCGATGACGAAGGGCTTGTGGACACTCATCATGCAGCGGTCGGGGTTCGCCGCGAACCAGTCGCGCGGGCCACCCGCCCATCCGGCAAGGAACTGCGGTAGCGCTTTGCGCATGAAGCCCAGGTCAGGCGCATGCATGGCGCGCAGTTCGGCATATTGCGGGTCCTGCTCCATAAGGTCGTAGAAGCGGTTGCAGATCGCTTCGAACACAGGGGCGCCGCCGAGCCGATAATACGGCGTGTCGGGAGTGCGGGCTTGTTGGACAGGGGCTTGCGTCGGCACGGGCAGATTTTCTCCGGAACGGGGGTGGATCGTTCCATAGAACCGCGGCAGCGTCGCGGCCTTGATCGCGATCAATCGGCGATCAATGCGCGCAGGGTCTCGATCCGGTCCGCTTCGTGCGCCCGCTTGTCGGTGCGGATGCGCGATATCCGCGGGAAGCGCATTGCAAGGCCGGACTTATGGCGCTTGCTGGCGTGGACCGAATCGAAAGCCACTTCGAGCACCAGCGACCTGTCCGTCTCCCGCACCGGGCCGAAGCGGTTGACGGTGTGGTTGCGCACGTACCGGTCAAGCCACTTCAGCTCCTCGTCGGTGAACCCGAAGTACGCCTTGCCGACAGGCAGCAGATCCGCGCCGGCATCGGGATCGCCGTCCCAGCAGCCGAAAGTATAATCCGAATAGAACGAGCTGCGCTTGCCCGAACCGCGTTGCGCGTACATCAGCACGCAGTCGATGGTAAGCGGATCGCGCTTCCACTTGTACCACAGGCCGGTCTTGCGCCCGGCTACATAAGGGCTGTCGCGGTGCTTGAGCATGACGCCCTCGATCGCCTGATCGCGCGCGCCTTCGCGGATTGCCGCAAGCGCGTCGAAATCCTCGGCGGGAATGACGGGGCTAAGGTCGAAGCGGTCCGGATCGAGCTCCCGCACCAGCGCTTCCAGCCGCTGGCGGCGGCGACGCCAGGGCAGGGGGCGCAGGTCCTCGCCCCGCAGGATCAGCACGTCATAGAGCCGCACGAAGGCCGGATAGTCGGCAAGCATCCTGCGGCTCACGGTCTTTCGCCCGAGCCGCTGCTGCAGGGCATTGAAGCTCGCAGCTCCGCCTTGGCTGCCGCCCTGGTGCGCGCCGCGCACCAGCAGCTCGCCGTCGAGCACGGCATCCGTGTCGAGGCCCTGTGCGATTTCCGGGAAAGTGCCCGAGATGTCGTCTCCCGAGCGGGAATAGACGCGCGTCTCCCCGCCTGTCTGCACGACCTGCACGCGAATGCCGTCCCATTTCCATTCGGCGACATATTCGGAGAGGTCCACGCGCCCATGCTCGAGCGGATGCGCGAGCATGAAGGGCCGGAACAGCGGCAAGTCCTCGAGCGAGGGCGGCTCGGCCCCGTGTGCGGCCCAGTCGAACAGCGCGGTGTACGGCGGGTGCTGACCGTGCCAGTGCTCCTCGACATCCTCGAGCGGCACGCCAAACGCCTGCGCGAAAGCGGTCTTGGCGAGCCGCGCCGAGATGCCGATGCGCATCGCCCCGGTCGCCAGCTTGAGCAGGGCGTAGCGGCCATTGGCGTCAAGCCGGTCCAGCACTTTCGGCAGTTCGAACATGACATTGGCGCGAGTCATGCGCGAGAGCAGTTCGACCGCCTCGGCGACTGTGGGCGGGGAGGGCGCCGCCGCTGCCTCCGGCTCGGGCCAGAGCAGGCTGGCGGTCTCGGCGGAATCGCCGACGTAGTCGCGGCTCAGGGCCCAGAGCACCGGATCGACCCGTTCGCTCATCAGGTTGCGGCGGATGGTGGCGCTCTTGACCGCCGGGAAATCGAGCCCGTCCGTCAGCGCCGCCAGCGCCCAGCCGCGGTCGGGATCGGGCGTATCGCGCAGGTAGTCGGCCAGAAGCTTGAGCTTGGCATTGCGGCTGCGGGTATAGACCAGCGCATCGAGAAGGGCAGCGAACCGTTCCAACTAGGTGGTCCGTGGCTTGACCCGGCACCGGGAGCGGTGTGCCGCGGCCGTCGCACGAGCGTGCTTCGACAAGCTCAGCACGAGCGGGGATGGAACGTGGCCCCACCGAATCCGCTCGCCCTGAGCCTGTCGAAGGGCTCCTCTCAGGTTGGCCGAGCGCTCAGTCATCCTCGTCCTCGTAGCCCACCAGCGCCAGCGCTTGGGCGCGGCGCTGGTTGAGCTGGCACCAGCGCAGCATGGCCTCTTCTCGTCCATGAGTGATCCAGGTCTCCTGCGGGTTCACCTCGGTCACTGTCCGGGTCAGCTCGTCCCAGTCCGCGTGGTCGGAAATGACCAGCGGCAGTTCGACCATGCGCTGTCGGGCACGCTGCCGCACGCGCATCCAGCCGGAGGCCATGGCGGTGATCGGGTCGGGCAGGCGCCGGCTCCAGCGGTCGTTCAGCGCGGAAGGAGGAGCGATCACTATGGTGCCGGCGAGGTCTGGGGGCCTGGCATCGCTCACCAGCCTCAATTCGCCCAGATCGACGCCGAAGTCCTGATAGAGCCGGCACATCTTCTCCATCGCCCCGTGCAGCCAGATCGGCTCGCTGTGGCCCGCAAGCCGCAGCTCGGCGATCAGCCGCTGCGCCTTGCCGAGCGCATAGGCTCCGACCAGGACGCTACGCGCCGGATTGGCCGCGAGTGTGGAGAGCAGCTTTGCGATCTCCCGCTCCACCGGCGGATGTCGGAACACCGGCAGCCCGAAAGTGGCTTCGGTGATGAGCACGTCACAGTGTGTGATCGCGAAGGGCGCGCAGGTCGGGTCAGGGCAGCGCTTGAAATCGCCCGTGACAACCACCCGCTCGCCGGCGTGTTCGAGGAGGATCTGTGCCGACCCGAGCACGTGGCCGGCGGGAACATAGGTGGCGGAGACATCGCCCCTCAGCCGCACCGTTTCACCATATGCGACCGGCATTTCGCGATGATCGCCGCCATAGCGCAGCCGCATGATCGCCAGCGTCTCGGGCGTGGCATAAGTGCAGCCATGCCCGCCGCGCGCATGGTCGCCGTGGCCGTGCGTTACGAGTGCATGTTCAACCGGTCTCGCGGGGTCGATCCAGCAGCCGGCGGGGACGACGTGAATGCCCCACGGCTCGGGACGGATCCAGCCGGCTGCGGGAGGGGAGGCGCGGGTCATGGATAGCAAAATGAGGCGGGAACCATGCGGTTCCCACCCCATCGGGGATCGAAGCTCCGGCCCTCCCTGCTGCGACTACCCGAATCGTGCGGTTCGGCAAGTCTCGCTCCCCTCCCGCGGGCGGGTAGGGTCGTGGGTGGGCACGCGCTCAGTCGTCGGCGCTTTCCTCCGGGAGGGAGCCGTTCCTAGCCGCCTTGCGCGCCGGCGCCTTCTTCTTTCCGGACTTCGTGAGCTTCGGCGCGGCGGGCGTCAGCTCGAAATTGAGCGCGTCCTCCTTGACTGAAACATGCACTTCACCGCCCTGGGCCAGCTTGCCGAACAGCAGCTCCTCGGCGAGCGGCTGCTTGACCTTCTCCTGAATGACCCGCGCCATCGGACGGGCGCCGTAGAGCCGGTCATAGCCGCGATTGCCCAGCCACTCGCGCGCGTCGGAGTCGAACTGGATGTGGACGTTCTGGTCGGCCAGCTGCAGTTCGAGCTGGAGGATGAACTTGTCCACGACCCGGCTGATCGTCTCCTTGCCGAGGTAGGCAAAGGGCACGATGGCATCCAGGCGGTTGCGGAATTCGGGCGTGAACATCAGCTTCACGGCCTCGTCGCCCGCGTCCTCCTTTGAGATGTCGCCGAAGCCGATACCCTGGCGCGCCATGTCCGAAGCGCCCGCGTTGGTGGTCATGATCAGGACCACGTTGCGGAAATCGACGGTCTTGCCGTGGTGATCGGTCAGACGGCCATTGTCCATCACCTGCAGCAGGATGTTGAACAGGTCCGGGTGCGCCTTCTCGATCTCGTCGAGCAGCAGCACGCAATGCGGCTGTTGATCGATGGCATCGGTGAGCAGACCGCCCTGGTCGAAGCCGACATAGCCCGGAGGCGCGCCGATCAGGCGGCTGACCGAATGGCGCTCCATGTACTCGGACATGTCGAAGCGCTTGAGGTCTATTCCCATGATCGAGGCAAGCTGCCGTGCGACTTCGGTCTTGCCGACGCCGGTGGGGCCGGAGAACAGGAACGAGCCGATCGGCTTGTCCGGATCGCGAAGGCCCGCGCGGCTCAGCTTCATCGCGGTCGAGAGCACCTCGATCGCCTTGTCCTGGCCGAAGACGACGCGCTTCAGGTCACGCTCGAGATTCTCGAGTGCCTTCTTGTCGTCGCTGCTGACCGACTTGGGCGGAATGCGAGCCATGGTCGCGATGACGGCCTCGATCTCCTTTGCCGTGATCGTCTTCTTGCGGCGGCTGGGCGGGACCAGCATCTGCATGGCGCCGACCTCGTCGATCACGTCGATCGCCTTGTCGGGCAGCTTGCGATCATTGATGTAGCGCGCCGAAAGCTCGACCGCGGTCTTGATCGCATCGGGCGTGTACTTGACGCCGTGGTGCTCCTCGAAGGCCGAGCGAAGGCCCCGCAGGATCTTGATCGTGTCTTCCACCGTGGGCTCGTTCACGTCGATCTTCTGGAACCGGCGCAGCAGCGCGCGGTCTTTCTCGAAGTGATTGCGGAACTCCTTGTAGGTGGTCGAGCCGATGCAGCGGATCGTGCCGCCCGACAGAGCCGGCTTGAGCAGGTTCGAGGCGTCCATCGCGCCGCCGCTGGTGGCGCCGGCGCCGATCACGGTATGGATCTCGTCGATGAAGAGGATCGCGTGCGGCATCTTCTCCAGCTCGGAGACGACCTGCTTCAACCGTTCCTCGAAGTCGCCGCGATAACGCGTGCCGGCGAGCAGCGCGCCCATGTCGAGCGAGTAGATCACTGCTTCGGACAGAACTTCGGGAACTTCGCCCTCAACGATCTTGCGCGCGAGGCCTTCGGCGATGGCGGTCTTGCCCACGCCGGGATCGCCCACGTAGAGCGGGTTGTTCTTGGAGCGGCGGCAGAGGATCTGGATCGTGCGGTCCACTTCCGGACCGCGGCCGATCAGGGGATCGACCTTGCCGGCCAGCGCCTTGTCGTTGAGATTGACGCAGAACTGGTCGAGCGCCGAATCCTTCTTGTTGGAAGCCTTGGCGTCGGCCTTCTCCTCCGGCGTCGGCGTCTGATCCTCCACACCCTTGGGCGTGCGGTCCTCGATCCGCTTGCCGCCCTTGCCGATGCCGTGGCTGATATAGCTCACCGCATCGAGGCGGCTCATGTCCTGCTGCTGCAGGAAATAGACGGCATAGGAGTCGCGTTCGGAGAACAGGGCGACAAGCACATTCGCACCGGTCACCGTGTCCTTGCCCGAGGACTGCACGTGCAGGATCGCCCGCTGGATCACCCGCTGGAACCCGGCCGTAGGGGCGGGATCGCCCTTGTCCTGGGTCTTGAGCGACTGGTACTCCTGGTCGAGGTACTGGCGCACGACATCGCCGAGATCGCCAAGATCGACGCCGCACGCCTGCATGACCTGCGCCGCGTCCGGATCGTCGATCAGCGCAAGCAGCAGGTGCTCGAGCGTCGCGTATTCATGGCTCCGCTCGGACGCGTGAGACAGGGCGGAATGCAGGGTCTTTTCCAGGCTTTGTGCAAAACTTGGCATTCTAGGATACTTTCATTGGGAGAAATGAACTCTCCTTGCCGGGGAGCTTTAACCGAAAGAGGTTTTCAAGTTCCATATAGGAACGCTCAGTGTGCTTGCGAGGTCGGATCGAACCTTGCCCGCATCACGATGTCTTCGGCCTGAACAGCGCATCGGCCGCCTGCATGTGCGCGGCCGATTTCTGTCGGTGGGCTCTGATCCGGGTCAACTCTGCTTCGAGCAGCGCGACGCGCGCATCGAGTTCTTCAAGCGAATAGCTGTCCAGGCTTTCGCTGGCGAGCAGGCTGGCGGCTCCGAAGTCGTCCTCCGGCGACCGCCGCCGCGGTCGATCGTCGTCGTCCATCGCGAGGCAACATCGGATGGCGGCCAATGGTTGTCAATGGCGCGAAAGTGGTTTCCCTCAGGCTGTTCGCTGTGGCAACTAACGCCCATGTCAGCTCACTTGCCCCAGATCATGAACGCCATGGGTTTCCTGGAGCCCGGCGGCCCGGAAGTCCTGCAGCCTCAGGCGCTTTCCCTACCCACGCCGGGCGATGGGGAGGTGCTCGTCAAGGTGGCCTTTGCCGGGGTGAATCGCCCGGACGTGGTACAGCGCATGGGTCAATACCCGCCGCCGTCCGGCGCATCGCCGATTCCGGGCCTCGAGATCTCCGGCACGGTCGTCGCGCGGGGAAAAGGCGTCGACACGATCGAGGAGGGCGACCGCGTCTGCGCGCTGGTCTCGGGCGGCGGCTATGCCGAGTTCTGCCTCGCCAAGGCGGCGCACTGCCTGCCGGTGCCTGCGAATCTGCCGCTCGACCAGGCCGCTGCCCTGCCCGAGACGCTCTTCACCGTCTGGCACAACGTGTTCGAGCGCGGCTATGCGCGCGAGGGCGAGAGCATGCTGGTCCACGGCGGCACCAGCGGGATCGGCACCATGGCGGTCATGCTGGGCAAGTTGTTCGGCCTGACCGTGATCGTCACTTGCGGCTCGCCGGAAAAGTGCGCGAAGGCGCTGGAGATCGGCGCGGACGGCGCAATTGACTACAAGACGGCGGATTTCGTCGAGGAAGTGGCGCGTCTGACCGGCGGGAAGGGCGTGAACCTCGTGCTCGACATGGTCGCGGGCGATTATGTCGCGCGCAATCTCAGGTGCCTTGCTCCCGACGGCAGGCACGTGACCATCGCGGTGCAGGGCGGCCTCAAGGCCGAGGTCAACATGGGTTTCGTCATGCGCAACCGCTACACTCTCACGGGATCGACGCTGCGGCCGCGCTCGGACGAGTTCAAGGCGCTGCTGGCTCAGGAAATCCGCGCCAACGCCTGGCCTCTGGTGCAGCAGGGCAAGCTTCGGCCGGTCATGGACAGGCGCTTCCCGCTTGCCGAAGCCGCCGCCGCCCATGCCCGCATGGAAGCGGGCGATCACATCGGGAAGATCGTTCTGGAAGCATGATTGCTGCGGCCGGTACGCAGGCTTGAGGCGCCGGCGCGGCTGTGCGCCGGAACGATTTGGCCTTGCCCGAGGCCATCGCGCTTGCCGAATCCGGAACTTTCACCTAAATCGGTCGGGAACGGCCGCTCCGCGAAGGGGCGGCCCTTATTGTTTGCGCCACGCGCTGAATATGTCGGAGATCCAGAAATAATGAGCCAGCCGACGCCGCTCATGCCGCATGCGACCGCTTCCTGGCTGGTCGACAACACTGCCCTGACTTTCGAGCAGATTGCCGAGTTCTGCGGACTGCACATTCTCGAGGTCCAGGCCATGGCGGACGATCTCGCCTCAAGCAAGTACACCGGCCGCGATCCCGTGCGCGCCGGCGAGCTGACCATGGAGGAGATCGAAAAGGGGCAGCAGGACCCCGACTACAGCCTGCGGATGCACAAGGCGCCGGTGACGGTCAGCCGCACCAAGGGCCCGCGCTACACTCCGGTGTCGAAGCGCCAGGACAAGCCGGACGGCATCGCCTGGATCCTGCGCAATCATCCCGAGGTCTCGGACGCGCAGATCGGCAAGCTGATCGGCACGACCCGCAACACCATCGCCGCGATCCGCGACCGGTCGCACTGGAACATCGCCAATATCACGCCGAAGGATCCGGTAACGCTGGGCCTGTGTTCGCAGCGCGAGCTTGATGCCATCGTCGCCAAGGCCGCCAAGAAGGCCGGGATCGAGGAAGAGGCTGCCGGTGACGAGCGTCTGGTCGATGACCGCGAGGCCCTGATCGAGGAACTGCGTGCCGAGCGCGAAGCTGCCGCCAAGGCCGCCAGCGAAGCCGCGCAGGAGGCCGAAGCCGCCGCCTGGCTCGAAGCCAAGCGCGCCGCCGAAGCAGCGGGTGAAGGCGGCGAGTAAGGGCGGAGGCCCTTCGGAAATATTGCGGGAATTTGAACCGGGGAGCCGCTCGTCCCGAGCATGTCGGAGCACGCCGGCACTGCGTCAGGTTCCTCGTCCGCCTCTCGCACTGCCTGTGGACCTGCGGTGAATTGCCCTTGTCCTGAGACGGACGGGGCGCCACATTGCTGTGATGGAAGAGAGGAAGGGGCCCCGCGCCTGGCGGGACCGCTATGCGCATCCCTGTGATTGGCAGCAGGAGTTCGCCCCGCTGACGATGACGGACATGTTCGCCGCAACCGTGGCGCAATTCGGCAGCCGGCCGCTCGCCGATTTCCTCGGGCGACGTTACACTTACAGCGAGGTCGATGCGCAGGCCCGGAGCTTCGCCCGCGGCCTGCAGTCGCTCGGGCTGGGAAAGAGTGATCGGATCGGGCTCTACCTGCCGAATGTCCCGGCCTATCTCTCCGCCTACTTCGGCATACTGATGATCGGCGCGACGGTTGTGAACTTCTCGCCGCTCTACACCGCCGAGGAGCTGGAAAGACAGGTCGCCGATTCGCAAACCCGGCTGCTGGTCACGCTGGACGTGCCCGCCCTGTTGCCCACCGCTGCGCAGGTCCACCGCGAATCGGACCTCGAATGGCTCGTCGTCTGCAAGCTCTCGGAGATGCTGCCGTTCTGGCAGGGCGTCGGCCTTCGCCTGTTCCGGCGCAAGGACATCGTGCCGTTCCCGTCAACAGCCAAGGTGCTGGAGTGGAGCGAACTCCTGCTGGAAGGCTCGCCTTCGCCGGCCCGGATCGACCCGCTGAAGGACCTTGCCCTCCTGCAATATACCGGCGGCACCACCGGCACGCCCAAGGGAGCGATGCTCACGCACCAGAACCTGACGGCCAATGCCCGGCAGATCGAGGCGATCGACCCCCATGCCCACATGCGTGACGTCATCCTGGGCGTACTGCCTTTCTTTCACGTCTTCGCCAATGCCAGCGTGCTCAATCGCACGGTATGCGACGGCGGCATGATCGCCATGCTGCCGCGCTTTCAGCCCGGCCAGACCCTTGCCACGCTGCAGCGCGTGAATGCCACTGCAATGCCGGGGGTGCCGACAATGTATCAGGCCCTGCTCAATCACCCCAGAATGGCACGCACCGACTTTTCCAGCCTGCACACCTGCATTTCCGGCGGGGCGCCCTTGCCCGGGCCGGTCAAGACGCGGTTCGAGAAAGCGAGCGGCGCCGCGCTGGTCGAGGGCTACGGCTTGACGGAAGCTGCGGGCGTGGTCGCGACCAATCCCTTCGCCGGGACCGGACGGCCGGGAACGATCGGCCATCCCCTGCCCGGCACCGACTTGCGCCTGCTCGACAAGGACGATCCCTTGCTCGACGCCGCGCCTGGCGAACCCGGAGAGCTTGCGCTGTCCGGACCGCAGGTCATGCTCGGCTACTGGAATCGTCCGGACGCCGAGGCGCAGGTCTTCGTCGAGCGGGACGGGAAGCGCTGGCTGCGCACCGGGGACATCGCGATCATCGACGAGGACGGCTATGTCCGCATCGTCGACCGCAGCAAGGACATGATCGCGGTCGGCGGCTTCAAGGTCTTCCCAAGCCAGGTCGAGGAAGTGCTGCTCGGCCACCCGGCCGTGCGCGAGGCGATGATCCTTGGCCTGCCGGATGCCTACCATGGCGAAATGCCCCGCGCCTTCGTGGTTGTTCAGCCGGATCAGGCAGCGGATGCGCGGGAGATCGCCGAATGGCTGAACGCCCGCGTCGGCAAGCACGAGAAAGTGGACCAGGTGGTCCTGCGTACTTCGTTGCCGAAGACCATGGTCGGCAAGCTCGATCGCAAGGCGTTGCGGGGCGAAGTGCTGCGAAGCTGACGGCCTGCCGTTATCCCGCCGCCGTAAGGACCAGTTGATTGTCGGCCGTTTCGCGGGGCTTGCCCAGCGCCGGCGGCAGATGACCGCCGTTGGGCGTCAGCCGCCCCTCCAGCCGCGCTCCCTGCTCGATGGTGAGCGCGTCGTAGGCGACATCGCCTTCGATCTTCGCCGTCTTGAGAATCACGACCTCGCGCGCGAAAACCGCCCCGCGAACGGTTCCGGCGATCCGCACCGTCTCGGCCTTCACCATGCCGGCGATTTCGCTGCCTTCGCCCTGAACGAGGGCGTTGCAGGTGATGTCGCCCTCTATCCGCCCGTCGACGTGAAGGTCCGCCGACGCGTCGATATTGCCGACGACGTTTGTGTCGGCACCCAGCATCGAGAAGCTTGCGCTGTTGATCGGGCGGTGGCTTGCGAGGGTCTTGGCCATGCTACCGGGCTTCTTGCTGAACATTGTTGGCAGCCTCGAGGAACGGGCGCGGATTGACCGGCTGGCCGTTGACGCGGACTTCGAAGTGGAGGTGAGGACCGGTCGAGCGGCCGGTGCTGCCCATCGCCGCGATCGGGGTGCCTGCATCGACCTGCTGGCCGATCCTGGTCTTGAAGGCCGAGAGGTGGCCGTAGCGCGTCATCAGCCCATTGCCATGGCTGATCTCGATGCAGTTGCCATAGCCCTGCCGTTGGCCCACGAATGTGACCCTGCCCTTGGCAGCGGCGAAGATCGGCGAGCCCATCGGCCCCGGAAAGTCGAGGCCGGCGTGGAAAGCGGCACCGCCGGTGAAGGGGTCCGAACGATAGCCATAGCTCGAGGAGACGTAAGCCACTCTGGCGGGCTTGACCTGCGGGATCGAGGCGAGGCCGTTTTCGAGCGCGTCCATGCGGGCAAGGCTGACGCCCAGCCGGCGGAAGCGCGGATCGAGCGAGCCGTCCTTCGCCGTGGCGAGCCGCAGCAGCGGACCGCCTTCGCCGCGTCCGGCACTGCTTGTCATCGCGTTCGGATTGAGTCCCAGCTTGCTGATCGCGTCGGAAGCGGCGGCGGCGCGGCGGTCGGCATAGCGGGTCAGGCGCTCCACGAAGGCAAGCTGCTCCGCCTCGATGCCCGCCAGGCCGGCGGCTTCGGGAAGCAGGGCACTGACTTTGTCGACGGCCTTTGCCGCCTCGCCCTTGCCGTCCGACAGGGCTTTACCTTCCGGCTTGTCGGCGGGAAGGTCGCCGATGTGGGCTTCGACCATCTTCTCGATGAATTCCTGCCGGCGGCGAAGGTCGGCGGTCACGTCCTGCAGCCCGCCTCGATACTGGTCCACCTGGCTCTCGGCCCTTGCGACCTCGGCCTCGCGGTCGAGGAGCGCGGCCTGCTCGCTCCTGGAGGACCAGCGGTCGAAAGCCATCGCCCCCATCGAACCGCACCAGACGGTCAGGAGCAATGCCGCCACGCCGGCGACCGCAAGCTGCAGCCCTGACGACAGACGGATGAAACGGACCTGCCCCTGGGATCGCATGATGAACTCGCGATCCGGAAATCTGGCCCTGAGGCGCGAAAGCAGCGCCCCGGCTGATGTGAATTGCAAGACGACCCCGCTCGACGGTTATATGTCCCAAACCCGGTGGGGCAGCTAGCAGGCGCGGAGGATTATAGCGAATCGACTGGCCGTAAACCCCTGTCGAATCGGGGTGAGGCGAGCCTGCGGCACGATGACCGGAGGGAACCTATTTATCATATGCCTGGCGGCTCCAGCGGCGGGCTCGCCAGCGTCGCCTGGCGGAGATTCGCTGTAAGATAACGCGTCTGCCGGCACTCGTTGCGATATGGCGGATCGGTGACATTGCGTCTCTTCAGTGCTAGGCGGCGCGCATGAACGCACAGTCCGCATCCGCCGCTCCCGATCCTGCCGAGTCGCCCGCAGCACTGGTCGCGCGCCTTGCCCGCGAAGGGCGCGCCGCCCAGCGCGTTCTCGCCCGGCTTACCGACGCGCAGAAGGCGGACGCGCTGCGTGCCGCCGCTGCCGCGCTCCGTGCGGCGCAAGCTACGATCCTTGACGCCAACGCGCGCGATATCGCGGCCGGGGAGGCGAAGGGGCTGACCGGCGCCATGCTCGATCGCCTGCGGCTTGATTCCGCGCGGCTGGCCGGCATCGCCGATGCCGTGGAGCAGGTAGCCTCGCTTCCCGACCCCGTCGGCCAGGTGATCGACGCCGCCGTGCGGCCCAATGGCCTGCGGCTCAGCCGCGTGCGCATACCCATCGGCCTGATCGGCATCATCTATGAAAGCCGTCCCAACGTGACGGCGGACGCAGCCGCGCTGTGCCTGCGCTCCGGCAATGCCGTGCTGCTGCGCGGCGGCAGCGAGGCGCTCCATTCCAACCGCGCGATCCAGGCGGCCTTGGCCGAGGGACTGGAGCACGTCGGCATACCGGCGGCCGCCATCCAGCTCGTGCCGACGCAGGACCGCGCCGTAGTGGGCGCCATGCTGACCGCGGCCGGGCTCATCGACATGATCGTACCGCGTGGCGGCAAGAGCCTCGTCGCGCGCGTCCAGGCCGATGCCCGCGTACCGGTGCTCGCCCATCTCGACGGCATCTGCCACACTTACGTCCATGCCGCCGCCGATCCCGAAATGGCGCGGGCGGTGACGCTCAACGCCAAGATGCGCCGCACCGGCATCTGCGGCGCGATGGAAACGCTGCTGCTCGACACGCAGTTTCCCGGCTCGGTCGACGTCGTGACGTCACTTGTCGAGGCAGGCTGCGAACTGCGAGGCGACGCCCGCGCATGCGCGCTCGATCCGCGGATCCTGCCCGCGAGTGAGGAGGACTGGGACACCGAGTATCTCGACGCCGTGCTCTCCGTGGCCGTGGTCGATGGTCTCGACGCGGCGCTCGAGCATATCGCCGCGCATTCCTCGCACCATACCGATGCCATCATCACTTCCGACGAAGCGGCGGCCGAGCGTTTCCTTGCCGAGGTCGACAGCGCCATTGTCATGGTCAATGCCTCGAGCCAGTTTGCCGACGGCGGCGAGTTCGGCCTGGGGGCCGAGATCGGCATCGCCACTGGCCGCCTCCATGCCCGCGGACCCGTCGCGCTGGAAGGATTGACGACCTACAAGTGGCAGGTGCGCGGGACCGGGCAGGCGCGGCCCTGAAGGACGGCATTCTCAGCATGACGGCGGGGCGAACGAGGCGCGGCGGCCCGGCCACCGGGCTGCTCGGCGGCAGTTTCAATCCGGCGCACGGCGGTCATCGGCGTATCAGCCTTTCTGCCATGGAAGCGTTGGCGCTCGGCGAGGTCTGGTGGCTGGTCTCTCCGGGAAACCCGTTGAAGCCGCAGCAAGGCATGGCACCGCTGGCCGTGCGCGCCGCTTCGGCCAGGCGCCTGGCCCGACGCTCCCGCATCCGCGTCACCGCGATCGAGCGCGAACTGCATACCCGCTACACCGTCGATACCCTGCAGCGGCTCCTGGGGCGCTATCCAAGGCGGCGCTTCGTGTGGCTGATGGGGGCCGACAATCTTGCCCAGTTCCACCGCTGGAAGGACTGGCGGAGGATCGCTCGTCTCATCCCGATTGCGATTATCGGCCGCCCGGGTTATGATGAGGCCGCTCTCGCGAGCCCCGCGATGGCCTGGTTGGGGAGATTCCGGCAGCCCCTGTCCAGTGTTCGAGGTCCGGAAAAGTGGAGCGCGCCCGCGCTGGTGACATTGCGATTCGACCCCGATACGCGGTCGGCAACGGCATTGCGCCGGGCCGATCCGGACTGGGCCCGAAAGCCGGCAGACAGGCTTTCGCGTACCGGCATGTATCGGGATGGTGTCACGCACCACTTAATCCCCGTTGATGCAGCGTGAGCGGGCAGCGACCCTCTTCCCTGCGCGTCCGGACATCCCAGAATATGATTGAACGTGGCAGGATGGTTCCCATCTTCTACGGACGATCCCTGAAAGGAGCAGACTCAAACTAGATGCCACAGGCACAGATACAGCCGGTTTCCGCCGGCGCTAAGCCCCCGGCCATGGTCGACAGCGACGACCCTCAATTGGCCCTTGTCCTGCAGTCTCTGGACGATGATCAGGCTCAGGACGTTGTAACCATCGATCTCGAAGGCAAGTCGAGCATCGCCGATTACATGGTGATCGCTTCGGGCCGTTCGACCCGCCAGGTGGCGGCGATGGCCCAGAAACTTGCCGAACGCCTCAAACAGGGCGGCTTCGGTACTCCCCGCATCGAAGGCTTGCCGGCTGCGGACTGGGTGTTGGTGGACGCGGGCGGGGTGATAGTCCACATCTTCCGCCCGGAAGTGCGCAGCTTCTACAACCTCGAGCGCATGTGGGCTTTCGACGGACCCTCGGGCGCGGCCTGAGCTGAGACGACTGCCCGGCTCTTGAAAAGGCCGGGCCATGGGAAGGATTCGGGCGCGCAAGACGGCTCCCGTTGCGCGGCGGCATCATGCTTTTGCACATCATCGCCCGTGGAAAAATCGCCCGCTCGCCTGAGGCCGAGCTTATGGAGCGCTATGCGAGACGCCTTACCTGGCCTTTCAGGCATACCGAACTGCCCGAGGCCGGCGGCAGGATTCCGCCTCCGGCGCAGACGCCGGCACGCGACGTCCTGCTCGACGAGCGCGGCAGGGTCATGACCTCGGAGGAATTCGCCGCTCTGCTCGGCCGCTGGCGCGACGAAGGGATACGGGAATGCCGTTTCCTGATCGGCGCTGCCGACGGCCACGGCGACAAAGCGCGCCGCGAGGCCGATCGCCTGCTGTCCTTCGGCAGGATGACCTGGCCCCACCTCATGGCGCGGGCAATGCTGGCCGAACAGCTCTGGCGCGCTACCGCCATCCTTGCAGGACACCCCTATCACCGCTCCGGGTGAAGCGGGCGCCGTTTCCCCGGCGAGGCGCATCAGGCAATGCCGCCCCACTGCAAAATGTGCGAATCCAGGGAATTGACCAGCCGCCTCAGCGATGCACGGGCAAGGCGTTCGACTTCGACCTTGCGCCGGACAGAGGCGAGTTGGCGCAGGGGAGCGGGACGCAGGATCTCCGCGTCATAGCCATCGGCGACAATCACGCCGCAGTTGGCGGGCAGGAAGGCCTCGCTCTCCAGCGGCGCGCGATCGAGCGAGGGCGGCAGGCCCCAGTAGAAGCGGTCGCAATAGTCGAGATAGTCGGTCCACTTGCCGTCGCCCAGAAGATCGGCGCGGCTGACCTTGATCTCGACGATGATGATGTGGCCCTTGCCGTCGATGCCCATGAGGTCGGCGCGCCGGCCGCATCTCAACGGCATCTCCGTCAGGCACCAGACATCGTTTCGGGCAAACAGCCGGCAGATGCCGCGCACGACGTCGGGAGCCAGGAGATTCGGGAACTGCCCGAGCGGGGTCCCAGATGATTCGGTCTCGATCATCTCGCCATCATAGGAACATAAAGGGAACTGACAAGCGGAGATCCATCAGGAAGCTTCAACCACGCCGCCCGATGGCGACCATGAACCGCACGGGGACTGGATGTCCTTCAACAACTCTTTCGCGATTGGCGCTGGAAACCGCTCACCGGCTCTGCTAACCGGCCCTCCGCTGCACCCGTAGCTCAGCTGGATAGAGCGCTGCCCTCCGAAGGCTCACGTCCAACGTGAGAGCAGCGATTTTATACGGGTTTTACGGGCGTTTAGGAAGCTCGAAGAAAGGACGGACGAAAAAACTCACCAAGTTCTCACCGTGATCGGACAGCCGAATTTGATCGCGGATTGACGTTTATCGGCGCAAATCATACGGCTTCATGCCATACGCACCCATAGCTCAGCTGGATAGAGCGCTGCCCTCCGAAGGCAGAGGTCAGAGGTTCGAATCCTCTTGGGTGCGCCAAAATCTCCCAATAAAACCAGAAGGTTGAGAGGAAATGACCCTCTCCCATTCGCGCTCTCGCTGATCCTAAAACTCACCAGCTTAGGCCGCGAGATCAGCAAAACCCTCGGATTTGAGCCGAAAACGCGCCGAGCAAAACTCACCAGCGATGACAAACCGGCAGACTGGCTTAGCAGTGTAGGTCACGCCCCATTCGGCATGCCTAGAGGCGGTTGCGAGTTGACTGGCTGCCGCCGCATCGGCCCCAAGCGCGGCCTGATTTTGCAGCACACTGCCTTCTCGCTCCGGCAATAGATGCGCTGCCTGCCGTGCTCGAAGCTCGGTCGGGCTGGCACTTCGCGGCACGCGGCCGTGCCATCGAACCCCTGTCGTTTGAGCGGCAAGATGGTTGGCAGCAGCAAACAGGTTCGATATAACAAAATTCCCTGTTGTTAACCCCAAGAAAAAATGGCGCCCAACACCATCCAATATACCGGGGAGCAAGCCCGGAGCTTCGCGGGAGTTTCACCCGAAGCCTGGCGCCATTGGCGGAAGGTGGTGCCGCGGCTATCGGCAAAGACCGGCAAGAAGGCCCGCTTTTCAGCAGGCGAGTTGATCGCGCTTGCGGTTGTTGCGTCTGCGGTTGGCACGCTCAACGTGGGCGTCGCGGGCTTTGCTGAGCGCTGGGATGAGCTGTTCGGATTATGTGCTCAGCAGCGCCCAAGCAACTTGCGCTCGGCCTTCGTTGTCGTGACGGTTGAGAAGGTGGAGCTGGTCGACGCCGATCGTTTGGGTCGCGACAAACCGGCAATCGTTATTCCTTGCGAGCCGATCGTCGACCGCCTCTGGACCGCCGCATTTTCGGGCGTCACGGATCAGGCGCAAGCGCCTCTCCCCTTTGCACCTCAAGCCGTCGGCGGAGCATCGCGATGAACGCTCTGCTCGAGGCCCTTGCTCGCCTGCTCGGATATGCCGGCGATTCCGGCTACGTCTGCGCGGATGCCTTCGCCCATCAGCCGAACCATCGCCATGCCCTTCGGTTAGCGGCGCCGTTTCTTGCGGACTACACCCTAGATCGCCTCGAGGATCAGACGCCTTTGAGCGCCGCCACGCGCGTGCTCGATCCGGCCACGGGCTCAGGCGTGTTTCTCGTTGGTGCATACCGGCGGATCGTGGAAGCTTCACTGTCCAGCGGCGAGACGCGCCTGCCGCTCGACCACCTCCATAAGCTGATGACCGAAAACATCTTCGGCGTAGAGCTGAACGCGACAGCCTGCCATCTCGTCGCCGCAGTGGTGGAATATAAGACCAAGGCCATGTCGGCTGCGGATCACTCCGAGCAACTCGCCCGCGCGGCGGCGGAAGCTTATGCCAAGCAGGGCGCGAGCACGCTGACGCAGAGCCGCTACCTCTGGCATTCGCGGCAGATGATGGCGAGCGTTTTGCTTAAGCCGCGCGAGCGCATGCACTGGACGCTCGACCGTGCCTTTGCAGACGCGGATCTCGTCACAGCCGCCGCCATGGCCGGCTACAACAGCAAAGAGGCGATGTGACGGCCACGATTTCCCTGGAGGAGTGGCTGGTCGACCGCGGTCTCACCCCGCAGGAAGCCGATCTTTGGGCAGATTTCATCGCCGACGCCTTGGATTTGATCGATGACGGACATGCCCTGTTGCGCGAAGCCTCCGAATGGAACTCGTTCCTTGGCGGCTGCGTGAAATCCATTCCGACCGAACCTGAAATAACCTCGGGTCTGGGCGATCGTATGCGTCGTCTGCGAAACGAAGCGCCGATCGACAGCAATCGCGATCGAATCCAGGTCAGCTACGAAAGCCCCACGCCAGGCGACGAACGCCATGGAAATCGCAAGTCCAAGGCGGACTTTCGCTTCGAGAAGAAGTTCGAAGCCGGCTTCGCGGCCGCGTTTGTCGTGGAGGCCATCTGACGGACAGCATCGCGCTTTATGCCGGTTACACTCGCGGCCTTGAGGAAAGCGGGCTGGCGCCCAACAATGCGGCCAACCGCAACGAGGCGTTGCCCGCGATCCGCACCCGTCAGGCCGATGCCGGCATACGCTGGGCGATCTCGCCACGCATGAAGCTGGTTGCGGGCGTGTTTGATGTCCGCAAGCCCTATTTCAACACCGATGAGGTCAATGTCTATGCGATCTTGGGCGATGTCCGACATCGCGGAATGGAGCTCAGCCTCTCGGGCAACCCGACCGACGATCTGAGCATTGTCGCCGGCGCCGTGCTCATGGAACCGCGCGTCACCGGCGAGGCCGTGGAACTGGGCCGGGTCGGACGCAAGCCCTTGGGACAGTCCGCCACCATCCTGCGCGGCAATGCCGACTATCGTATTCCCTTCCTGCCCGGACTCTCGATTGATCTCGCATTGTCCTGGTATGGCAAGCGCCCGGCTTCGCGCGACAATCTGGTCTCGGTCGATCCCTATGCGCTAATCGACATCGGGGCGCGCTACCGCTTCAAGCTTGGCAGGTCGCCTGCGACGTTCCGCGTCCAGATGCAGAATGTGACCGACACCTTCGCCTGGAGCATCGTCGGCAGCAACAGCTACGCCCTGATGGACAAACGGCGGTTCAGCGCCTTCCTCGCGGTGGATTTCTGATCATGAGCGAGGCAATCCAGACACAGGAATATTGGGACGGCACGGTCGACGCCTATATCGCCTCGGCCGAGCCATTCACGGCGCAGTTCTGCGAAGATGCGGTCGTTCTGGCAGAGATCAAGCCCGGCATGCGCCTGCTCGATGTGGCAACGGGGCCAGGCGCGCTGGCGTTAGCGGCGGCCGGTGCCGGCGCGATCGTGACGGCGATCGATTTCTCGCAAGCCATGATCGACCGCCTAACCTCGCGGATCGGGAACCTTCCCATCGTCGCTGCGCGGATGGAGGTGCTGGCCTTCTTGGGCCGGCCGCCCTTGCCGAGAATCCGGCCGGCTTCCAGTTCTGCGATATACAGCTCGCACAGTTCCGTGACCGAGATCGCTTTGCGGGCGCTGTTCCGATCTTCGAGCGGATCGTTGCCCTTGGCGACTTCGGCCAGAGCCTGAATCGCCAGCGTCCGCGCCTGTTCTGCGGTGATGGTGCCATGCCGGCCGAGCTTCATCCGGCGCCGGACATTATTGGTGTTGCGATAGTCGACGAAGTAAGTGCGCGTGCCCGAAGGCAGCACGAACACGCCAAAGCCCTTTAGGTCGCTGCACCAGACGGTATATTGCCGGTTACGCGGCTCGGCCTTGTCGACGACGGTTTTCGTCAGTTTCGGCATATGCACCTCGCTGGAGCGGGTCCAGAAAACTCACCAGCAGATCGAAAAGTGTGGGGTGTTTTTGCGTAGTCTGGAATACCCTCTTTGTCAATAAAGAACTGTATAAACAGTTACTTAGCGTGCTCTAGCGTTGGATTGAAAAGCCTAGGGTAGCGTTGTAGTTCTAGCTCCGAAGGCAGAGGTCACAGGTTCGAATCCTGTCGGGTGCGCCATGTTTCGCCGTTCCTTGAGCAGCGGCCGTTCTTGCTCCGGTGTCAGTCCGTGACAGACGTGCTGAAGGCCCTTTCGCTCCCAGCCTCGGGCAGCAACGCTCTACCGGCGTCGAACGCCGGCGAAAATATCGCCGATTTCCGCCTCCAGCAAGGCACCCCGGCGACCGGGTGAGAGCGTATTGTTCTTTCCCGGTTTCGGCAGGTTGGTCAGGCGAGCTTTTGCGCCAGCGCGAAAGTTCGTGGAGCGGGAGAATGAACCAGGCTGGCAGTTCTCTCAAAGACCATCGTCGGAGTGGATGCATCGTGGGGCCGCCAGGTCTGGCCCTTCACGATGGGCGCGCCGTCCTTGGCAAAGCTGAGGAAAGCGCCCGACAAAGCATCGGCAACCGCCTGCGCCTCAGGCGAATTGCCGGTCAACTGATCGGCGAGGCGGGTGTTGTCAAAGGCGTAGGCAATGTCGGCGCAGTGCGGAACGCCCATGCGGCCGTCGAGGAGCGGCGGGCTGTATGTGAACCAATAGCCGTAGGCCGGGGCGCCGCCCTGGGCCGCCTTCAGGTTCAACTGGTCGAGCGCGGACAGGCGCCATCCAACTCCGCTGAGAACGCCGTTGAGGTCGTTTGAGGACATGCCCGGGAAGTCGGCGTGGAGAGCCTCGAGCATGGCCGGGCCATCGGCCTTATAGGCCGCATCGAGGCGTCCGCGCAGGGCGGCTTCGTTGGCCACGATCGTGGAGAGACGGAATTCGTCGCGGACGGTGCCGACCATCAGCGGGACATCGCGGGACACCGCCGGCGCGGCGTTGGCCCAGGCCCCTGGTTCGAAGGTGATCCCGTCATCGACCGGGGACCACATGCGGCCGAGGCTGATCCTGCCCTTGCCGAAGCCGGGCGGCAACGATCGGCCCGAGAGCCTGCGCTGGACGGCCTCACCTGCGGCGACCAGCCGGCGGGCCTCGACCCGGCGCAGGGCGGCGATGTCACCGGTGCCCAGTTCGCGCATCATGGCTTCCGTGAATTCGCGGGCCTGGTCCTGCGACTGCATGGGCCGAAACGAGCCGCTCATCACGATCGCCCGGTGAAACAGGCCCTTGGCCGCAGGCATCGCCATCAGCGAGGCCACCTTGCCGCCGCCGCCGGACTGGCCGAAGATCGTCACCCGATCAGGATCGCCGCCGAACTGGGCGATATTGTCGCGAACCCACCGGAGCGCAAGAACGATATCAGTCATACCGAGGTTACCGGATGCGGCATAGTCGCTGCCGCCGACGGCGCTCAGGTCCATGAAGCCGAAGGCGCCCAGCCGGTGGTTGACCGAGACGACCACCACGCCCCTGCCTGCCAGCCGGGCGCCGTCATAGGACGGTTGCTCGTGGGACGAGCCGGCGACAAAGCCGCCGCCATGGAGCCAGACCATGACTGGCCGACGGAAGGTCTTCTGCGTGGATCCGGTCCAGATGTTGAGGGTGAGGCAGTCTTCGCCCGGATGTCCGTCGTTCCAGTCGGCATAGAAGGCCATCTCGTCGTTCGACCAGTCCCGCTCGGGCTGCGGGCAGACCGGCCCGTAGGACAGGGTCGAGCGGATGCCGGTCCAGCCTTTGGCGGGGACGGCGGGGAGGAACCGGCCTTCGCCGCTCACTTTCCCGGCATAGGGAAGGCCGCGGTAGATGGTGATCCCGTTGCGCACGAACCCGCGAACGCGGCCGGCTGTCGTGTCGACGATGGTGCTGGTCGGGGTTGTCAGTGTTCCGGCCGCCGCCGCGAGACCGGCTGCGCTCGTCCCGGCCGCACCCGCCGGAAGGGCTGATGCCGCTCCGCCGACGACGGATGCCGCAAGGAGCGATCGCCGGTCGATAGGGAAGTTGGCGGTCATGTCATTCTGCTCCATTCTCGGCCTGGTCAGACAGGTCTTGCGGCGAGGAAAGTGCGCCCATCGCGCTGCGCCTCAGCGCTCGTAACCGCCATGGCCATCAGCTGCCCGGCGCATGGGCTGCGCGCACGCGGGCGATCTTGTCCTGGTCGATGCGGAAGGTCCCCACGAGCCAGGCCATGGCTCCGCCCGCCACGGCAATGAGCGCCAGTACGAACCATGCGAGGGCAGTGACCTTTTCCGGCGGCATCTGCGCCACGGGCAGGCCGGTGGGGAAGGCGATCATGCTGAGGAAAGAGCCGGCGAGCAGCGCAACCGCTCCGCTGCCGAGTTGCAGTCCGATGAACATGAAGCTGGCGACCATACCCTGGGCCGGGCGGCCGGTATTGGCCTCGTGCTCGTCGCCGATGTCGTAAGTCACCACGTTGAAGGGAACGACGTAGAGCCCATAGGCCATGCCGCCGACGAAGCGCAGTGTCGAGACCAGCCAGCCCATGCCAGGGCTGCCCGGCGGCGGCGCGAGCCCGCCCAGCGGGATGATCACGGCAAGTGCCTGGGCCGAGAAGAAGAAAGTCAGCCCGAGGATCATGGCGATGCGGGTGGGGAACATGCGCAGGAATAGCGGGGCGAGGAACATCGCGATCACAGACCCGACCGTGGCCGCCATTAACTGGCGGGGGGTCCAGGATTCATCGAGTTGCCAGAAATAGGTCGAAAGGTGCAGCGACAGCTGGTTTATCACCGAATTGACGAACAGGACCAGGAAGGCGACGCACATCAGCCGTCCTACGTTAGGCGTGATGCGCACGGCGCGGGCGAACGCGGCGAGGATCGCGAGCGGGCTGGTGTCCTCGGCTCTCCCGGCGGGCCCCGCTGCCTGAGCGTCGACCGCCTCGATCCGTTTGGCGCGGGCGTAAGTGCCAAGGCCGCCCAGCAGCATCAGCGAGCCGCCAAGCAGCGCGACGAACAGGCCGAAGTCGGGGTACGGGGCCGGATTGAGCTGCGGCTTGGAGAAGGCAGCGTTGTGGACGAAGAACACACCGAAGGCGATGGCCGGGACAATCAGGATGACGACCTGGTTGCCGAGATTGCGCAACACCGCGACAAGGCGACGTTCGGTGACGTCGGTGGTGAGTTCGCCGCCGAGCGCATAGGCCGGGACGGTCCAGAGCGAGATGCCGCATCGTGCCAGCAGCCCCCACGCCAGCAACCACGCCAGGATGCCGATCTGCGGCATGTGCGCCGGCGGCGAGAACACCGCCCAGATGCCGATCATGAACGGCACGATTGCCGCGAACATCAGGCTGTGGCGCCGGCCGAAGCGTGCGCCGCGCAAGCGGTCGGAAAGGGCGCCGATCCAGGGATCGACCAAAGTGTCGAAGATGATGATGACGGTGATCGCGACACTGATCAGCCACCCGCGCAGGCCGACGACCTGCGCATAGTAGAACAGTACGAAGGCGTCCCAGGCGAAGGACTTCACCAGTTCCGGCATCGCGCAGATCATCCAGGC
Organism: Novosphingobium sp.; assembly: GCA_035278205.1. Taxonomy (GTDB): domain Bacteria; phylum Pseudomonadota; class Alphaproteobacteria; order Sphingomonadales; family Sphingomonadaceae; genus Novosphingobium. The sequence continues at coordinate 41,840 of DATEJH010000069.1, forward strand.
GATCCGTTCGCGCCAGGATAGGCGGTGCACGGGCGATTCAGCCGCGGCATAGACGGGGACGGTGGCCAAGGGATTCCTCTCGCAATAGCGCCGGAGCGCCTTTTTTATAGAATGTATATTCGTAACTGAAGGTCTGCGGCTGTCAACAGCCTTCCTCTTCGGTTGCGCTAGCCTGCCATTTTCCAATGGATTCCTCGGGCAAATCACGCCCCTCTCGAACGGCACACCCGCCGCCAAGGGCGGGCACGTTGACGAAAGAGTGAATTAGGATATTATTTCGACTCAAGCAAACAACGGGGGTGGATGCACATGCTTCCTCTTGGCTGGCTGGCGGTTGCGGCCGCCGGACTGACGTCCGGCATGGCTGGAGTCCACCTGATCGAACGCCGTGAGATGTCTGCGTCCTTGCGCGAGGACCTCGTCGCGGCGGCGCGCAAGGCGTGCGCGGCAGAGGGCCATGATGTCGCTGTGGCGGCCGTCGACACCGCGGGCACGCTCAGGCTGCTGAAGGCAGGCGATGACACGCCCGCTCTTTCGATAGAGGCGGCTATCGGCAAGGCCCGCACCGCCGCTCTGTTGCGCCGCCCGACAGCGGAAGTCGCGCGCACTGCCCAGGCCGCGCCGGCCTTCGAGAAGTTCGTCATGACCCGCGATCCCCGCTTCGTGCTGATCGGCGGCGGTGTGCCGGTGATGGCCATGGGCGAACTGGTGGGCGCCATTGGCGTGGGCGGTGCGCCCGGACCCGAGGCGGACGAGCGTTGTGCTGCCGCGGCGCTGGCCGACGTGGCGGGAAAGCTTGGCGGCTGATCGGGCCCAGGGCCATGGCCGGGGTCAGCGCGGAACGTAGCGGCGGGAAGCAATCCGCCGCGGGTCAGCTTGAACCCGATCGAAATGACTTCAGGTCCGTCATCAGGAACGCGGCTGACATCGAGCCGAGATCTTCCTTCAATTGATGCCAGTCCATGACGTCCTGGCGGTAGTGTTCAGGAGATCCGAATCCGAGCGATCGCCCCACCGCGGAGTAGAAAATGTCGAATACCGCCCGGGCAGCATGCTCTGGGTCCGTGTGGATGATTTCGTCGCGATATTCCAGCACACAGGACGCGAACAGATCCATGCTTGTGTGGTATCCCGCGGAACCTGCTTTCGCGAGCTTTGGATCGGCTGTAGCACGCAGCATTAACGGCCGAAGAACCGGTGCATGGTCCTTCAGCGTCTCGGCAACATGTTCAATGAGGTTGAAAATAATGTCGGACAACGATGCAGATTCTGCGCGTGCCTTCTCGATTGCCGCAGCCTGGTCCACGGCAAACCGCTCCAGGACACGGGCCTGAACCGTACGCAGCAGATCGTCCTTGCTGTTGAACCGCCCGTAAATCGAGCCGATCGAAACTTTTGCCAGTTTGCTGACTTCGTTCAGAGTGAAGTCGTCGTTCGTCCTCTCTCGCAGCAGCCGCTCGGCAGCGACCATCATCCGCTCGAAAGAGGCGCGGCTTCGATCCTGCTGCGGTGCCCGCTTAGGACCTCCCGCATTGGTTGCGGTTGCTGTTTCTACCATAATGTCTGTGTCTCGCTTGGCAGCGTACGATGGGTGCTGTTTGGGCCGATAACCGAAATGCCGTTCTTATACGAGGAGGCGACCGGGGCAAGGGAAAAGGATGCCGGGCAGGGCCCGGGCCGGGGCAGCGTGTTCACCGTTGGATCGAACCTCGGTCCGCGAACTTGCGGGCTTCGGCCTTCTGCTCGCAGCCGGTGCCGCCGAACTCGTCAGCGTGGCGGAGCATGGCCGCTTTCCCCGCCCGGCCGACTGATCGCCGGACCGGCGGCCGAATGCGGCAATCACTGCGTCACGGATAGCCGGCATCATGGCGATACCAAGCACGGAAGCTATTAAAGCACCGTGGATGGAGCCGATCGACACCTTGCCGGCGGCGCTGATGTCCTGGAGGGTGAAATCGTCTCCGCCTTCGGCGATAATCAGATCTCGGGCGGCTGATGCCCTGCGACCGGCGAGGTGTCAGAACGCATTGACGAGATTCTCAAGCCACTCCTGCCGGCCTGAACGCGGTTCCGGCGCATGGTTGGAGCGGACCGCATGGTCGGCAATGTCGGCCAGGGTGGTCGATGCGGCATGGATCGTCTGGCCGAACTCGCCCTGCCAACCCGCATAGCGATCCTTGCGGAAGTCTTCGAGGCGCCCGTCCTCAATGATGGCGGCTGCACGCAAGAGGGCGCGGGCGATGGTGTCGACCCCGCCTATGTGGCCGTGGAACAGGTCCGCCGCGTCGATCGACTGGCGGCGGACTTTGGCGTCGAAGTTGAAGCCGCCGTTGCCAAGGCCCCCGGCACGCAGAACCTCGAGCATGGCCAGGGTCAGTTCTTCGACCGAGTTGGGGAATTGGTCGGTGTCCCATCCGTTTTGCGGATCGCCGCGGTTGGCGTCGACCGAGCCGAGGATTCCGAGCGACCGGGCCATGGCCAGCTCATGCTCGAACGTGTGGCCGGAGAGCGTTGCGTGGTTCGCCTCGATGTTGACCCGGACCTCGTTCTCGAGGCGGAAGCGCTTGAGGAAGGCATAGACCGACTGGGTATCGAAATCGTACTGATGCTTGGTCGGCTCGTGCGGTTTCGGTTCGATCAGGATCGTGCCGGTGAAGCCGATACGGTGCTTGTGGTCCACCACCAGGCTGAGGAATCGGCCGAAGTTTTCCTGCTCGATGCCGATCTCGGTGTTGAGGATCGTGTCGTAGCCTTCGCGGCCGCCCCACAGGACATAATTGGCACCGCCCAGGCGATGGGTCGCGTCAAGCGCGTCGCGAACCTGGCTTGCCGCCCACGCATAGACTTCCGGGTCCGGATTGGTCGCGGCACCAGCCATGTAGCGTGGATGGCTGAACAGGTTGGCCGTGCCCCACAGCAGCTTGCGGCCATGACGGGCCTGCAGTTCTTCGAGATGGTCGACCGCCTCGGCAAACGAGCTGCGGAATGAAACGATGTCATCCGCGTCGGCCATCACGTCGACGTCGTGGAAGCAATAGAACGGCAGGTCCAGCTTTTCCACGAAGGCCAGGGCCGCCTCGCGCTTGGCGCGTGCATTGACGCCATCGTTGGGGCCGGCATGCCAAGGACGACGGAACGTGCCCGCGCCGAACACGTCGCTGCCCGGCCAGCAGAAAGTATGCCACATGCAGACCGCGAAGCGCAGGTGGTCCTCCATGCGCTTGCCCATGACCACCCGGTCCTTGTCGTACCAGCGGTAGGCAAGGTCGTTGGCGGCATCGGGGCCTTCGTAGCGGACAGTCGCGAAGGGAGCGAAATAGTCGGCAGACATGGGCGTTCCTTTCAGAGATTCTTGAGCGCCGGATAGGCGGCGCGGAACCGCGCCAACTTGGGGGCGAGTTGTTCGATTAGACGGGCATCGGGTTCGATCACGTCGGCAACCGGCGGGCGGACCGCGACCGCGGCCGGGGCCTCGCCCGTCGCCGCCATGCGGGCGAGGTGGGCCGCGCCGAGAGCCGGGCCGACTTCCGCGCTGTCAAGATAGGTGAGGCGAACCTGGAGCGCGGCGGCGAGGATCCGCCCCCAGTAGCGCGACCGCGCACCCCCGCCGATGACGAAGAGGTTGTCCACCCGCGTGCCGGCTTCGCGCAGGGCGGCCAGGCCATCGGCATGCGCGAAGGCCACGCCCTCCAGCACCGCGGCTGCGAGCCGCCCGGCATCGCTGTCGTTGCCAAGGCCGAGGAAGGCTGCGCGCACGTGGGGATCATTGTGAGGGGTCCGCTCACCCGAGAGATAGGGCAGGAACAGTTCGGAGCCCGCGGCAGCACCTGCCTTCTCGGCAAGGGCCAGGAACTGCGGCACGTCGACGCCGGCGTTTGCGGCCGCCCAATCCAGGCAGCTCGCCGCCGAAAGGTGTACGCTCATCTGGTGCCACAGGCCGGGAAGGCAGTGGCAGAAGGCATGGACCGCGCGTTCCGGGTTGGGGCGGAAGTCCCTGGTAGCGACGAAGCTGACGCCCGAGGTGCCCAGCGACAGCAGGGCGTCGCCATCCCCAATCACGCCCACGCCGACAGCGCCGGCGGCATTGTCGCCGGCGCCTGCCGCCACCGGCACCGGTGTCATGCCCCAGGCAGCGGCCACCTCGGGGCGGAGTCTGCCCGTGGCCTCGGAACCTTCATGCAGGCGGGGCATCTGGCTTTCCGACAGCCCGGTGGCCGCGAGCATCTCGCCGCTCCAGCGGCGTGCGCCGACATCGAGCCACAGTGTACCGGCACTGTCCGACATGTCGCTGGCCTGATCGCCCGTCATTGACATGCGGACATAGTCCTTGGGCAGCAGGACCGTACGCACTGCGGCGAACACCTCGGGCTCGTGGGTGGCCACCCACAGCAGTTTGGGCGCGGTGAACCCGGGCATGGCGATGTTCCCGGTGATTTCCCGTGAGCGGGGCTCGCGCCGTTCGATCTCCACGCATTCGGCAAAGCTGCGGCCGTCGTTCCACAGGATCGCCGGGCGCAACGGCCGGTCGTCGGCGCCCAGCAGAGTCGCGCCGTGCATCTGGCCTGACAGGCCGATCGCGCTGGCGGCCGCGCGAACCTCGGCCGGAAGGGCGCGTACGGCTGCGTCGGTCGCAGTCCACCAGTCCTCCGGGTCCTGCTCCGACCACAGCGCATGGGGGCGGGATACCGGGAGGGGCGCCTGAGCCTGGGCGGCAACCGTGTTCTCGGGCGTGACGGCTGCCACCTTCACGCCCGATGTCCCGATATCAACGCCGAGGAACATGGCTCTCAGTCCCGCGCATCAGCGAGGATCAGTTCGGAGGCGCGCTGCGCAACAGCCATCGCAGGTCCGTTGGTGTTGCCGGAAACCGGCGTGGGCATGATCGAGCAATCGACCACGCGGAGCCCGGCGATGCCGTGTACCCGGCAACGGGCATCGACCACGGAATCCGCGGGATCCGTGCCCATGGAGCAAGTGCCGGTGCCGTGGAGACCGGCCTCAATCATCTCGCGCAGTTGCGGCAGGATGGCCTCGTCCCCCTGGACTTCGCTGCCGGGCATCCGTTCGTTGCCGATGAAGCCCTGGAGCGCGGGGGTCCGGGCGATGCGGCGGAACAAGTGGAAAAGCTGAAGGGCCTTGTCGCGATCATAGGAGTCGCGCCAGATGGCGGCATCGATCATCGGCGCCACGCGAAAGTCGGGCGAGGTCAGGGCAACGCTGCCGCGGCTGCGTGGACGCAGGTGGTAGCCCGAGAAGGTCAGGCCGGGCTTGGCGGTGATCGGGCTGCCTGGCTCGGCCGCCATTTCGCTGACCGTACGCATCGCGAAGGGGGCGGCCGCCACCTGGAAGTCCGGCCAGTCGGTCCGGCCCTCGCTGGAAATGAGCCCGGTCAGCGGCAGGCCCACGCGGGCGAGGGGGCCGGTTCCCGTGAGGAAATAGCGGATGGCGTTGGCGTAAAGCCGCCAGCCGACATATTCGCGGTTGATGCCCGGATGGTTGTGAAGGTCGAAGGACAGCCCGAACTTCTGGTGGTCGGCGAGGTTCTGACCGACTGCGGCGAGATCGCGCTGCACCGGGATGCCAAGCGCGGCAAGCGCCGCGCCGGGGCCCACGCCGGAAAGCTGGAGCAGCTGAGGCGAACCGTAGACGCCGGCCGCGAGGATGACCTCGCCTCCAGCCTGGTAGGTTATCTCGGCGCCGTCGCGATCGCAGACAACGCCGGTGGCGCGGCCCTGTTCGATCGCCACGCGTTTGACCGCCGTGCGGGTGACGACGGTCAGGTTTGCGCGGTTGCGGACCGGTTTCAGGAAAGCTTTGCTGCTCGATTCCCGCTCGCCCTTGCGGTCCACCGTATACTGGGTGCGGCCGACGCCGGTGACGCCCGGCGTGGTGATATCGTCGAGCCAGGGCATCCCGGCCTCTTCGAAGGCCGCTGCCAGGGCGTCGAACACCGGTGAGGCAAAGGTTGACTGCGTGACCTGGAGTTCGCCGCCCTTGCCGCGGCCCGGGTGGGCGCCCGGCTCCCGATAATCCTCGATCTGCTTGTAGCAGCGGGCAATCTCGTCCCAACCCCAACCAGCGAGGCCCCGATCGACCCAGCCGTCATAGTCGGCGGGCATGCCGTGCAGATACCAGGTGCCGTTGATCGCGGACGAGCCGCCCAGGCCCCGCCCATAAGTGTGGATGCCGCCCCTGCCGCCGGTTTCACTACGGAGAGGGAAGATGCGGAAATAAGTCGGATTGCCCATGACCTTGACGAACCCGCCAGCCATCCTGATGAAGGGATGGTTGTTGGTGCCGCCCTCCTCGATCAGGAGCACCCGGGCCGCCGGGTTGGCGCTCAGCCGGTTAGCCAGGACGCAGCCGGCCGATCCCGCGCCGACGATGATGTAGTCAAAATGGTCCATTAGCCTCTCGCACCCGCACAGCGGGGAAGTAGAACATTTGTTCGATTTTGTCTGCACAGGCCTTGACCGCCTGTCAAGCAGCAATTAGAAGTATAGTTCTATTTATTAAACGGGAGAGCGTGATGCTGCTGCCAGTGGAAACGGTGATCGGTGAAGAGGGCCTGCGGGCGGGCAACGATGGAGTCACGCTGGCTATGCGGCTGCCCTGGTACCGTTCTCTGCCCTTCTCGACCGTGGAGGTCGCCAGCCTCGCCATCGACGGCGAGGCCGTCGACTTGACCGGTGCCGAAGTTGAATACGATGGCGAGCGCTGGCCGTTGGCCGATATCGGCGAGAAAGTCGACAGCTTCTGGTTCGTGCGCGACAGCGCGTTCCTCAAGCTACCGGCGCTGGCGCTGGAGCCGGGATCGGATCACCAGGTGGCGCTGACGGTGAACGTCAACCCGCCCTACATCCCCGGCATGAAGCGGGTGAACCCGCAGACCGAAACCCTGCGCGTCCAAGCCTGAACGAAAGGACTCTTGAAATGACCCCCTCAACCGGTCCGCAGGTTGGCGTCACGCTTTATTCGTTCACCAGTGAATGGCTTCAGCGCAAATTCGACCTCGACAGCCTGATGCGCGAAGTCGCCAAGCAGAACATGGGCCCCAACATCGAGATCATCGGGTTCCAGAGCTTTCGCGAGTTCCCGGACGTCTCCGACGCGTTTGCCGGGCAGTTCACGGAACTGGTCGCCGAGACTGGCCTCAACCCCGTGTCCTGCGCGATCAACTCCGACCGCTTCCTGCGTCCGGGCCAGCAGCCGATCGACGATGCCGCACTGGTAGAGTACCACAAGCGCCAGCTTCGTTCCGCGAAGAAGCTGGGCTTCGAACTCGTGCGTTACCAGTTCGCCCTGCCGGTCCACCTGCTTCCGGAGATCGCCCCTTATGCCGAGGAACTCGACATCCGCATGGGCGTGGAGGTGCATGCGCCGATGTGGTCCGGCCACCCCGAAGTGCAGGCCTATGGCGAGATGTACGACAAGCTCAACACGCCGTACCTGGGCTGGATTCCGGACTTCGGCGGTACGGCCAGCCGGATCCCGGCTTCGATGCTCGACGCGGCCCGAGCGGCCGGGGCCAAGGAAAGCCTCCTGGAGATGCTCCAGGAAATCTGGCTTGAGCCCGGCGTCAACTACGTGAAGGCCGGCAAGCTGCGCGAAAAGGCGCTGGCTGACGGTCATGCTCCAGAGCACATCCAGGCCGCCAGCCTGGCGTTCTTCATCCTGTCGAACAACGATCCGAAGAGCTGGGCTCCGCTGGTCGACCGCACGATCCACATCCACGGCAAGTTCTACGGAGTGGATGACAATGGCGTCGAGGAAGCGATCGACTATGCAACGATCCTGCCGCTATTCCGCGACGGCGGCTTTACCGGGACCATCGTAAGCGAGTGGGAAGGCCACGCCTACGACATGCGCGATGCCTTCGAGCAGGTGCGCCGCCATCAGGCGATGTGCAAGCGCATCCTGGCAAACTGACGCATCTTCCCCGGGGCACGAAAAATGGGTGAGAGCGCATCACGCGCCCTCACCCATTTTTGTTGAACCCGGCGAGACCGGACCCCGGTGTCCCGACGCGAACCCGTCAGGCCGCGCCGAAATCCGCCCCGGCGCCGTAGAAGCGCACGGTCCCGTCCTGCTCACCGGCCGAGACGAGAACCGAAAGCTGGACCCCATAGGTGAGCGGCAGTGGTTCGGGCAGGGCCAATCGGGTCAGCCGGCGATTGACGGCGGGATACCATTTGCGGAGCTCGGGCGGGCAATCGAAGGGGACTTCGATCGAATCCGGGGCGGCCTGGCGCGGGCTCAGTTCCATCCGGTCCATCCCGCCGTGCTGAAGGGTGATCCAGCCGATCCGCGCACCGTCGGCCACCTCCCACAGCAGATTCATGCCGGTTAGGTAGAGCTGACGGCCATCGGCCAGGACCGGTGTGGGGAAGGGCCAGTGGAACCACACGTCCTTGCCTGCCCGGACCCGGAACGCCGAGAAGAAGCCGCGGTTGAACCCCAAGCCCTCCGACCATGGAGCGTCATCGATGATGCCCAGGAATTCGGGGCCGCGCTCCTGTGGGACCACGGCGGCGGAGGCCAGCCATTGGCGATGGAGAAGGTTCACCCCGGTCAGCTCCACGAAGGGTCTTTCTCGGCCCGCCACTTTATGCTGCAGCCGGCGCTCGGCTTCTGCGGCTCAGGTGCAGGCTGACCGGCCAGCAAGGCTTCGACTGCTGCGCGCATGTGATCGCCCGTAACCGGCAGGTCGGTGCGAAGGGGGGGCAGCCCGGGAACCGGCGGCCGATTGATCGACGGACGGCTCTCGTCGTACTGACCGGTATAGTAGAGCAGGCGCTCGCGGTCATAGAGAAAGAAGTCGGGGGTGCAGATCGCATTGTAGGCCAGGGCGACGTCCTGGGCATCGTCGTGGAGGTAAGGGAACGGAAGCTTGTGCTCCGCGGCGAACAGCTTCATGTGCTCGAAGTCGTCCTCGGGGAACTCGTCCGGATAATTCGAGGAGATGGCGACGACCTGCAGACCCCTGGGCTGGAACTCACGGGCAAATTCCGCCAGATGATCGATCAGGTGCAGCACAAACGGGCAGTGATTGCAGATGAAGGCTACCAGTAGCGCCGGACTGTCCGAGAAGTCGGCGAGGCTGTAGTCCCGCCCGTCGGTGCCGGGCAGGAGGAACGCCGGCGCGGGCTTTCCGTGATCGAGTTGCCGGGACAATCTGAGCATTGGCGATATCCTCTCTAGAAACAGAATTTGAATTCTGATAGAGGTCTTCCAACCCCGCCGCAAGGGGGCATCGTACGGGAGATGGACGCAATGGAGCCAGATGGGCAGGCCGGGTGGAGCCGACGCCAGATTTTCGGGGGCATCGCCTTCGCGGCCCTGGCCTTCGGCATTCCCTTTGCTGCGGTCACCCTAACGGATATCCCGCGCGATACGGAGGTCACCGACCGCCAGCGGGCGCTGATGAAGGAAGTGTCCCAGCTGGTCATACCTCGTACCCAAACGCCCGGCGCTGGCGACGTGGGCGCAGGCGATTTCGTCATCCTGGCCCTGGCGCACGGTCTCGAGAAGTCGCGTGAGCCGGCCGGCGGCATCGTCACCTCCGGGTGGCAGCACTTCATCCGCGCAGACGGAACGATAGATCATATCGGCTGGCTCGAGCACGAGCTTGACGAGAGCGCGAAGGGCGATTTCCTGCGCTCGCCCGTCGCGCAACGCCAGACCGCGCTATCAGCGTTGGATGCCGCTGCCTACGCGAAGGACGGTCCTCATCCATGGCGCACGCTCAAGGCTCTGATTCTTACAGGCTACTACACCAGCGAGGCCGGCGGCTCACAGGAGCTGCGCTACGAGCCGGTTCCAGGCCGTTGGGATCCCGACTTGCCGCTGACGCCCGACTTCCGGGCGATCTCGAACGACTGGACGGCCGTGGACTTTGGTTGAGGTAACCGAGATGGAATTCGATGCGATTGTAGTCGGCTCCGGCATCACCGGCGGGTGGGCGGCCAAGGAGCTGACCGAGGCCGGGCTCAAGGTTCTGATGATTGAGCGGGGGCGAGAAATTCGCCACCAGCAAGACTATGAGACCGAGACCAAGGCCCCTTGGGAGATGCCTTTCCGGGGATACGGCGACGCTGAGCTCTACCATCGGGAGTATGCGGTCCAGATGCTGAACCGGCATTTCACCGAGTTCACCCAGCACCATTTCGTCAACGACGCGCAGAACCCGTACACGACAGGATCGGATACGGATTTCACGTGGTTCCGCTCGTACCAGCTGGGCGGCCGCTCGCTGACGTGGGGACGCCAGGCTTACCGCTGGTCCGATTACGACTTCGGCGCCAACAAGCGCGACGGCCACGGCATCGACTGGCCGATCCGCTACGATGACCTCGCGCCCTGGTATGACAAGGTCGAACAATTCATTGGCGTGTCCGGCCAGTCGGAAGGATTGGTGCAGTTGCCCGACGGGCATTTCCAGCCGCCCATGCCGCTGAACGCTGTGGAACTTCACGTGCGCAAGGTGGTTCGGGAACGGTGGCCGGACCGCTGCCTGACCGTGGGCCGCACGGCGAATCTCACGCAGGCCAAGGAGGCGGAGGGCCGGGCTCCTTGCCAGTACCGCTCCATTTGCGCCCGCGGTTGCTCCTACGGGGCCTACTTCTCGACCCAGTCGAGCACTCTTCCCGCAGCCCAGAAAACCGGTCGGCTCACGGTGATTACCGATGCGGTGGTGGAAGGGCTGGATTTCGATCCCGCGACCCGCCGGGTCACGGCGGTGCGCTACCTTGACACAAAGACCAAGCAAAGGCGCAAGGCCGCGTCGCGGATCATCTTCCTCAATGCCGGCGCGTTCAACTCGGTCCACATCATGCTCAACTCGGCCAACGAGGTCATGCCGCATGGGCTGGCGAATTCCAGCGGCGTGCTTGGCACCCACATCATGGATCACGCCAACACGCTGTCGGCCGCGGCTTTGATGCCGGGGTTCGAGAGCCATACGAGTTTCGGCAACCGCCCGACGGGGATCATCCTTGCCCGCTACCGCAACATGGAAACCATGGACGGCACCGGGCACACGCGCGGATTTTCTTTCCAGGGCGGCGCCCTGCAGAGCACCTGGACCCGAGGGAAGCGCGATGCCGGGATAGGCGAAGCCTACAAGGAAAAGCTGCGGCATCCGGGCATGTGGCGAATGGTGCTGGTCGGCTTTGCCGACTGCATGCCGCGCGCCACCAACAAGCTTACGCTCAACAGGGCGCGTACCGACGCCAACGGCCTGCCGGTGCTCAACATCGATTTCGCCTTCGGCAAGGAGGAGCTCGCAGCCTTGGCACAAGCCAAGGCCGATGCGACCGAGATGCTCACTGCCGCAGGCGGCCAGGTCATCATGGGCTTCGACCGGCCGGGCCCGGGCGGCACGGCGATCCACGAGATGGGTGGCGCCCGGATGGGCGACGATCCGGCCAATTCGGTGCTCAACAAGTGGAGCCAGGCCCATGACGCGGTGAACCTGTTCGTGACCGACGGGGCGCAGATGAATTCGACCGCCTGCCAAAATCCGTCGCTGACCTACATGGCGCTTACCGTACGCGCCTGCGATGCGGCCGTCTCCATGCTTCGCGAAAACAGGATCTAGGGCGCACTATCTAAATGACCCAGCGGCAAAAGACGTTCGCCCTGTTCACCCTTCTGACCGCCCTGGTACTGGAAATTGTCGATCTCACCATCGTCAACACGGCGCTGCCGGCGATCAAGCTTAGCCTGCACTCCAACGCCGAGCAGTCGCAGTGGGTTGTCGCCGGATATTCGCTGAGCTTCGCCATCCTGTTGATGGCAGGAGGACGGCTCGGCGATTCCTTCGGATACAGGCGTGTCTTCCTGTGGGGCGTTGCCGGCTTTGGCATTGCGTCGCTCTGCTGCGGTCTTGCGCAGACCGCCGACCAGCTCGTCTGGGCGCGCATGCTCCAGGGAGCCACTGGCGCGCTGATGGCGCCGCAGTTCATGGCGTTGATCCAGGTGATGTTCGATCCGATCGAGCGGATCGGCAAGCTGGCATTCTTCGGCCTTGTGGGCGGACTTGCGAGTATTGCGGGCCCGATCCTTGGCGGTATGCTGGTCGAGGCCGACATCATGGACCTCGGCTGGCGGAGCGTGTTTCTGATCAATCTTCCAGTCAGCGTCACGGCGATTGTATGCGGGCTGATCTTCCTGCCGGACGCGCGCTCGACCCGCGCGCCGGGTTACGATCTGCGCGGCATGGGCCTGTTTGCAGCCGCCGTCGGGGCGGTGCTTTGGCCGCTGATCCGGGCGGCCGAATCCGGCTGGACCTATGCTTCAGCGGGCCTCTGTCTGCTCTCTGCCCCATTGGCCTCGGCCGGTTGGCGCCATGTGGGCAAGCGCGAGCGGGCAGGGCGGCCGGCGCTGTTTGATCCGGAGGTGTTCTCGGTTCAAAGCTTCAGGATCGGCGTGTGCATTTCGGTAATCTTTTCTGCCGCCAGTGCGGGGTTCCTGTTGGTCTTTGCCTTTTCACTCCAGACCGAACAAGGATTCTCGCCATTCGTGACTGGTATGCTGCACATGCCATATGGCATCGGGGCGATGCTGGGGATTTCGGTAATCGGACGCAAGCTCCTTATGAAATATGGGCGGTGGGTCATCTTTTGGGGCGCGCTGATCATGGCTGCGAACGCCTTTGTCGTGCTGACCTTCATCGGCACACTGAAGTTGAACTGGATCGCATATGTGCCGTTCACCATGCTGGCCGGTACAGGGATGGGCATGGTCACGGGGTCCGGCAACACGGTGACACTCGCCCAGGTTGATCGCGCGCATGCGGGGGCGGCCAGCAGTCTGGTCAAGACCTGCCAGCAGTTCGGCAGCGCGGGCGGGATTGCCCTTATCGGCAGTGCTTATTTCTCGGCAGCCGAAAGCCATGTTCTTGCGCCGTCTCTGCTGGCTGCGACCGCGATCGCCATGTGTCTCGTCACGACTGCATTGCTCGCAGGCCGTCTGCCGTCGCAGATATTTGTCGTTAGGCCGGTCTGACTTGGGTTTGGAAGCTGATCCGGAGCGGGCGGCGTCGGGGCGTGGCCTTGACCTCCGTTTTGCCTGAAACTAGAACTCTGATTTTATAAAAAGGGCAGGATGCATATGCGGCGCTTGCGGATGGGAATGATAGGCGGCGGGCCAGGAGCCTTTATCGGTCCGATACACAGGATCGCGGCGGAAATGGATCGCGAGATCGAACTGGCCGCTGGCGTATTTTCCGGCGACCCGCAGCGCAGCCGCCAGGCGGGCGAATCCTATCGTATCGATCCGGATCGTGCCTATCCCGATCTTGAGACGATGTTCGTGGCGGAACGGGGCCGACCCGACGGCATCGACTTCGTTGCCATCGTCAGTCCGAACCATCATCACCTGCCGGCCGCGCGGGCGGCGCTGGCGGCGGGGCTGCCGGTGATCAGCGACAAGCCGGCCACCTCAACCCTCGCCGAGGCGCGCGAACTGGCGGGCTGCGTTGAGGCGGCTGGCCTCCCCTATGCACTTACGCACACCTATTCCGGTTATCCGCTGGTGCGCGAGGCCCGCGCCCGGGTGGCCGCCGGTGGGCTGGGCACAATCCGCAAGGTCGTGGTCGAATATCCGCAAGGCTGGCTGGCCGGCGCGGCTGAGGGCAAGCAGGCAGAATGGCGGGTCGATCCTGCCCGATCCGGTCCCGGCGGCTGCATCGGCGACATTGGCACTCATGCCTTCCAGTTGGCCGAGTTCGTTTCCTGTCTCCAGGTCACCGAGATCCTCGCCGATCTGGGCGCGGTGGTGCCCGGGCGGCTGGTCGATGACGATTGCACGGTGTTGCTGCGCTTCGGGAACGGCGCGCGCGGCGTCCTCCTTGCCAGCCAGATCGAGGTCGGTGAGATGAACGGGCTCAGGATACGGATTTATGGGGAGAAGGGCGGTCTGTTATGGCAGCAGGAAACGCCCAACACCCTGACCATCCATACGATCGAGGGGCGCACCGAGATTGTTCACGCCGGCGGTTCCCAGCTGGGTCCTGACGCGGCGGGGCGTACCCGCACCCCGACCGGCCACCCGGAAGGCTATCTCGAGGCTTTCGCCAACATCTACCGCGATTTCGCCGCCGTGCTGCGCGGCGAAGCGGCGCCGCTGCTGCCGGGCATAGACACGGCCCTGCGCGGCATGACTTTCATTGACACGGCCGTTTCGGCCAGCCGCGACCGTTCCGGCTGGGTGCCGCTGAGCGTTTGAGAGGACACGACATGAAGACGATCAAGGGACCCGCAATCTTCCTCGCCCAGTTCGCCGGTGACGAGACGCCCTACAACAGCCTGGAATCCATTGCGGACTGGGCGTCCGGGCTGGGCTACAAGGGCATCCAGATTCCCAGCTGGGACGCGCGCCTGTTCGACCTCGCCAAGGCGGCCGAATGTCAAACCTACTGCGACGAGATCAAAGGGATGCTCGCCGACAAGGGGCTGGCGATCACCGAACTGTCGACCCACCTCCAGGGCCAGCTTGTCGCCGTCCATCCGGCCTATGACGCGCAATTCGACGGCTTCGCGCCGGCTGAGGTTCACGGCAATGCCCAGGGGCGGCAGGAATGGGCGGTCGATCAGGTGTGCAAGGCGGCCAGGGCCAGCCGCAATCTCGGCCTCACCGCCCACGCAACCTTCTCGGGCGCGCTGGCCTGGCCCTATTTCTATCCCTGGCCGGCGCGTCCAGCGGGACTGGTCGAGGACGCCTTCGACGAACTGGCGCGGCGCTGGAAGCCGATTCTCGACGTGTTCGACGAGAACGGTGTAGACGCGGCCTTCGAGATTCACCCCGGCGAGGACCTTCATGACGGGGTGACCTTCGAGATGTTTCTCGAGCGCGTCGCCAATCACCCCCGTGCGAACATCCTCTACGACCCCAGCCACTTCGTCCTGCAGCAGTTGGACTACCTGTCGTTCATCGATTTCTACCATGAACGGATCAAGTGCTTCCACGTGAAGGACGCCGAATTCCGCCCCAGCGGGCGTTCGGGGGTCTATGGCGGCTACCAGTCGTGGGTGGACCGGCCCGGCCGGTTCCGTTCGCTTGGAGACGGGCAGGTCGATTTCCCGGCGATCTTCTCCAAGATGGCGGCCTACGATTTCCCGGGCTGGGCCGTGCTGGAATGGGAATGCGCCTTGAAGCACCCTGAGCAGGGGGCCGCGGAAGGCGCGCCGTTCATTGCCCGCCACATCATCCGCGTGACCGAGCACGCCTTTGACGACTTCGCCGCCGGCGGGGCTGACCGCGAACTCAACAAACGACTGATGGGCATCAGCTGACGCGCTTGTCGGATGGTGCCGGCCGGGCATCTCCGGGCGGAAACTGAGAATGCCCGCCCGAGGGGGCGGGCATCTTGTTTATATCGGAGCGGTACCGGCTGCCGGCAGGGGCCGAGAGCCCTTGGGCAACTCCAGTGGCGACGATCAGGAGTGGGCGGGCAGCGGTTTGCGCGATCCCGCGGCGGCCATCATCAAGCCCACCACTGCGGCGGAGAGCGCGAGCAGCCCGGCGGTGAGGAAGGCGCCCTGCATCGAGCCGACCATGCCCTCGACCGCATGGACCAGGCGCGGCGACTGCGACTGGCCAAGGAAGAAGGCCGCCGTCCACAGGCCCATGCCGGCCCCGCGGTGTGCGAAGGTGAACTTGGTCTGCGTCCAGGCGATCAGGGCGGGCACGGCCATGCCGGCGGCGGTTTGCTGAACGACCAGGGCCCAGGCCATCGTGCCCGGCGATCGGGCCAGACCAATCCCGGCAAGGCCCGCGCCGAGCAGCGCGAAGAAAGTGCCGAGCTGGAAGACGTGGCTGCGGTTGGCCAGCAGGCGGAAGAGGCCGGCGCCGGCCAGGATGAACAGCTGAGGGACGAAGATAAGGCTGGCGTAGCGTTCCGGTTCGGTCACTCCCACTTCCTCGAAGGCCAGCGAGCCATTGATGATGAACACATAGTACAGGATCGAGGCGAACAGGGTCACCGCCACGATCAGCCCGCCGCTGACCCAGGGAAAGCCCCCCTTGTCCTCGATCGTGGTTTCCACCGGCGGGGCCGGCTGCTGGTCGGCGCGTGGTTCGAACAGCCAGACCAGCATGGCCAGCCAGATCGGGAAGGCGATCAGGTAGACGTAGAACACGCCGTTCCACTGGAGCTTGGTTGCGAAGCCGACGATCAGGGCGATGATTCCGGCGATGAACGGTCCGAGCAGCCCCTGCAGGAAAAGCCAGTTCTTGCGCCCCTTGTCGTCCCAGTAATCACCGATCAGCGTGGTGACCACCGTCAGGATACCCGCCTCGCACACGCCCAGGGCAAGCCGTGAAAGGTAGATGTGATCAAGGTCGTCGAGAAACAGCGGCGCAGAGCCGCAGACGCCGTAGGCGGCGGTCGAGACCAGCAGCAGCCGGCGGCGGCCGAACCGGTCGACGAGCAGGCCGGCGAAGGGCGCGAGGATAGCCATGGCCAGCCCCGGCGCGCCGATCATCGCAGGGACCTTGCCGCGGGCGTCGGGCTCGGCAGCGAAATGGGCGATCATGGTCGGCACCGCGGGGCCCATCGCGACGATGGCGATGATCGGCAGGAAGGCTGCGATCACGATCGTGAAGCCCTGTGGGCGCAGAGTGAGGTCGGAAAAGAACTTGCGCAAGGGTTCCACTGTCATCTCCCGGTGCCGCCTTTCCGACGGTCAGATAGCATGACGCCCCGCATGGCTGCGGGAGCGTCGGATCAAGCGATCGTTTGAGAGCCCGGCATCAGCGCCGGGCGAGAGCTGCAAGCGGCGCGCAAATGCCGGCTCTTCGAATGCGGATGGCGCGGCCATGTTCCAACCGCGCCATCTGCTTGCCTCAGCCTTCATCGGATCAGGCGGCGAGCTGCATTTCCTTCGTGTCCTTGGTGGTGGGCACGAAGGGCAGGTAGGAGACGCGCATGCGCACGGCGAACTCGACCTTGTGCTTGCCAGGCGCGATTCCAGCCCTGAGCGCGGTGATCTTCGCCTTTTCGCCGAAGTTCCAGCGATCGTTGTAGCAGGTCTCCATCTCGTCCAGCGTGTATGTGTTGCCGTGCACGGTGAGGCGAACGTCCCCCCGCGCGATGGCCTCGCCGTCCACGCTGACCTGGATATCCTCGATCATCGAGAGGCCGAGGCCGCGGTAATAAGGCAGGCGGCCGAGGAAGGCCACGCCGCCATCGACGCTTTCGAGGCTGTCATCGACGATCATCAATTTGTCCATCATGGCAACGCGCTCCTTTATGCGGCGACCGGAGTCTTGAGGGTGGGGACGGTTTCCTCGCCAATCAGCTTGGCGAGCATGACGTGGTGACGGCGGACCTGCTCGACCGAATTCGGCTCTTCCAGGTCCTCGATCCAGCGGTTGCCTTCGTATTCGGAACAAACGTAGCCGTTGTAGCCTCCCTGCTTAAGCACCGCGATGATCTCGTCGTAAGGGATGCTGGGTTCGATGTAGTCCTCGGTCATCTCATAGAACTTCCCGTGGATGTTGTGGATCATCGGCATGAAGTCGAGCATTCGCTTCGGTTCAAAGGCGGCGTTGTGGCGCAGTCCTTCGACCATGCCGAGCGCGGGTCCGCTGCCGCCCATCTGCTGAACTTCCAGAACGACATAGTCGGCAAGAACCCGGTCTTCATATGCCTTCTCGATATAGTCGGCGATCTTGTCGGACACGCCCATGCGGCGGAACTTGGCCGACCACACGCGCGGGTAGTGCTTGAGGAACATGCCCATGTCGGGGAGGAACCCCAGGGCCGGCGAGCCCGACTTCTGGAAGGCCTCGGCGATGCGGATGATCCAGGGGTGGTCGAAGTGCAGCGGAGCATGCACCTCGGTCAGCAGCTTGATGCCCTTTTCCTCGGCATAGGGCGCTGCGGCGACGAGGACATCGGGATTGATCGAGACCAGCGAGCGCAGGTAGGGCACGCCCAGGGCGACGCCGAAGTCGATGTCCTTCTTCACGCTGGCGACCTGCTCGTCGAAGGGCATCGGGCGGTCCTTGTAGCGCTTGTAGTCGAGCATGTAGTCATGGCTGACGGGCACGCAGTCGTACTTCCTGATCAGCGCATGCCAGTTGTCGACTTCGGCCTGGACGAAGCCCATTTCGGGCCAGCCCCAGAAAGTCTGCTCACCGACGACCTCGATGCCGCGCGCACCCAACTCGGCGCTGGTGCGGATGCAGTCCTCCAGGGTCATCTTACCCTGGAAGGTCTCGTTCTGGTAGGAATAGAGGCTTACGCCCCGCTTGATCGAACTCGTCATTTCACACCTCCAAATTTCAGAGGAAAGCCGGCATCTGCCGCTCTCGCAAAGCTTGCCTGGAACCCTTCCGATCTCCAGCCGAGATCGCCCCGGGCCCGCGCGGCCCTATTTCGTCGGATAGTCCCTCGCCTCTTCCAGCACCGGCAGGGTGACTGCGCCGGTGGCGGCCCATTCGGTACCGCGCAGGAGCAGGGTCTGCAGCGGCTGGAAGTGCAGGGTGACCTCGTCATGGCCGAGCGTGACCGAGAAGACGCGACCCTTGCCGTATTCGGCGGTCCACACCTGCGGGTGATCGCCGTCCATGCCCTTCATCGCCTTGAGCTTGTCGGGCGTGTAGGCGGCGGCCGGGTACTTCGGGCCGGTCAGCTTCGGATCGTAGCTGGCCGAAGTCTCGTGCGCGGTGGCGAGGACGTGGATCCTGGCTTCCGGGTCCATCGCCATGTTCACGTACATGTCGTCGTTGTAGGTCCAGAAGAACTCGCGCATGCCCTTGGTGATGGGATGGTCGCGATCGACGATGTGCACGGGGAATGCGCCCGGAGGGGCGCGGCGCGATGAGCCGGGGACCATGGTGCCGCCGATCAGCCGCTTGTACTCGGGAATGTCGCGGCCCCAGGTGAAGCTCGAGTGGTAGGCCACAAGCCCGCCGCCCTCGCGCACGTAGTCGTAGAGTGCTTTGAATGCGCCGGCCGACCACAAGTGCTGTTGCTCGTCGGCATAGTTCCACCGGCTCGAGTAGTTCAGCAGTACAACGTCATAGCCCCTGAGGGTTTCCAACGTGCCATTGTCAAAATCCTCGATGACCCGCACGTCGAAGCGCTTGCTGTCCTGCATCAGGTTGCGCAGCATGTTGTTTACACCGGTCCAGTCATGCTCATAGCTGTTATGGCCGGAGATGATCAGGACCTTCAGGCGCTTTTCCTTGGGATTGACCGGGATCGCCACGCGCTGCACCGTCTCCGGCGGGCGATAGTCGATCGTCACGATGACCTGGGCGGCCGCCGGGGCGGCAGTCGCCGCCAGCAGAAGCGCGGCAATGTGTTTCTTCATCGGCATTTTCTCCCTTGCCCCTGGTTCATGCAGGTTTGTCGTCGATCACTGCGCCGCCGCGAGCCGGGCCGAGATCTCGTTCCTGATTCGGGCGTGCAGGCCGTCCATCGGCCATAAGCTGACCACCGAAATCTGGAGGATGAGCAGGCCCACACCGCAGCCGTAGTAGGCCCAGCGGATCGCCTCCCTCGCGGTTTCCGAAACCGCGCCGGGCGCATAATTTACCTCGCCCAGCAGATACGCGAAGCCGGCGGTGCCCAGAGCCATCCCGACCTTTGTCGCCAGGCTCACGCCCGAGGAGAGGAGTCCTTCGCGGCGGGTGCCGAAAATCCATTCATGGTAGTCGACTGTCTCGGCGATCATCGCGAAGGCCGCGGTGATGGTGAACGAGGTCGACAGGCATGCGAGGAAATAGACGAGGAGGAACAGAGGTGTGCTGTCCTCGCACAGGGGCAGGAGGGTGAAAAGGAGGGCGGCGATGGTGAGGACCGCCATGCAGCCGCGGCGCAGTCCTGTGCGGGCCAGGATCGGCGGGGCGACGAAGGACGACAGCAGCAGGGTGCCGGCCACGGCGGGCAGCATGACGGAGATCATCCACGGTTTGTGCAGCACCTCGATCGCGAAATAGGCGGTTGAGGCCATGAGGGCGCCGAAGCGTATGAAATAGACCAGGCAGAACACGAAGCAGACGAGCCAGGCGCGGTTACGCAGCATCTGCCGGATGGCCGGCAGGATGGCGAAGCGGGCGCTCGTCTCGTCGTGGTGCCGCTCGCGGCAATTGCGGGACAGGGCCAGGGTGGCGACCAGGCCGATCAGGGCGAAGAGCAGCGCCACCATCGAGAAGCCGCGCTGCTGGTCCCCGCTGCCGAACAGGCCGACCAGCGGCATGGTGGCGGCCGTGCCGAGGACGACCGAGACCGAGGTGCCGATCGAGCGCATCCCGCTGAGCTTCAGGCGTTCGCCGGTGTCGTTGGTCATCATCGGCATGAGCGCCGTGTAGGGAATGGCCTGAAGCGACATCAGCAGGCCGAGTGCCTTGAAGGTGAGGAAGGCGTAGATCAGCTGGGCGGTCTGCGACCAGGCCGGGACATTGAACAGCAGTGCCGTGACGACCGCATAGGGCAGGGCGGTCCACAGGAAATAGCCCCTGGTCCGGCCCCACCGGCTGCGGGTCTTGTCGATGGCCACGCCGACCGCCATGTCGATGATCGCGTCTAGCAGCCGGGCGACCAGGAACACGGTGCCGACCGCCGCCGCCGGCAGCCGGACCACGTCGGTATAGTAGTAGAGCAGGAAACCGCTCGCCGTGTTGTAGGCAAGGCTCGTGCCCAGGTCGCCGAAACCGTAGCTGAGACGCTCGACGAAGTTCAGTCGTTGTTCGGCCACATCCCTCTCCCGGATCGCAGCAGTGTATCCTGCTTCAGACGCCCAGCGTTTCGCGGGTCAGCTTCAGCGACTGTTCCATCGGCAGCGTCGGGAAATATTCCAGTCCGATCGCGCCCTTGTAGCCGAGGTGGTCCAGCGTATTCATCACATGCGCCCAATCGACCGTTCCCGTGCCCGGCTCGTTGCGGTCGTCCATGTCGGCGACCTGGACGTGGGCCACCAGGTGGATGCGGCCCGCGAGCACCTGCGCGATGTCCTCGCCCATGACGGCGCTGTGCCAGACATCGTAGAGCAGGCGCAGGTTGGGACTGCCGACCGCTTCGATCAGATCGAGGCCGAGGGTAGTGCTGACGAGGTACATCGACGAAAACAAGCGCGTGTTGAGCGGCTCGAGCAGCAGGGTGACCCCTGCCGCCTCGGCCAGTGCGGCCGCTTCCTTGAGCGCGGCGACAGCGTTGGCGAAGTGATCTTCGTCGCTCAGTCCTTCCACCCGGAAGCCGGAAGCCACGATGAGCGGGGGCTTGCCGAGGCTGCCGGTTGCCGCGATCGTCTCGCGGACGGCAGCCACCATGTCCTCACGTTCGGCAGGATCCACGATCGAGCGGCGGGGATCGACGCATACGCCGGTCACAGAAACACCTGTTTCCGTAATGGCGGCGGCGATGGCTTCCAGCGGCTTGTCCCGCCAGAGATGAAACTCCACGGCCTCAATGCCGCCAGCCTTGGCGGCACGGATGCGGGCGGCAAGATCCCCGGCTTCAACAAATTGCCACTCGATACAGGCTGAAAGCATGGAGTCCTCTCGCGAATGCGCCGGTTCGCAGCGGCGTTGCCGGGCTGTTATAATAGAATTATCATTCATATTATATAACATTTCTCGCCGTGGCAATGGCTAAAAACGGGATGGTCCGGTGCAAACCATGGAAATCGCCCGCTGCCAAAAGGAGGCCGATGCTGAGTGGATGAAGGCGAATCCATGCGGTGGGAAAACGCGCCGCATTTTGAACGAAAACGCTGGACGAAAATCGGAAGCCCAAACCCTTGACCAAAACACGAATCATCATAATATTTCTATATACAGCGATGCCGCGGGGCAATGTCGCGCCTTTGGGAGGATCTATGCGACGGGTATCGCCGGACGGCCAGCACCTTAGCCGCGATGGCGGGGGCATGTTGTGGCGCCGGGTGGCCCTGGCCTTGGCGGCGCTGCCGCTCGCGGCGTTTTTCGCCTTCGTCGGCTGGTACAAGGCCTTTGCCTCCATGGCCTCGCTCGCCGCCTATCATGCGTGGACCGTCTGGCTGCCGCTTCCGCTCGGCAGAGCGGTCGGCTGGTCGGAGCTGGCCTGCGCCATTCTGCTGCTGGGCGTCGTCAACCGCCATCTGATCCCTTTCGTGCGCGCCAGTGCCCTCGTCCTCATCGTCAATCAGCTCGTCGCGGCGGTGGTCCATGCGGTGCACGACGAAGTGGCCGCTCTGCCGCAGAATATTGTCCTGATCGCCATGCTGGCGGTCGTGGCCTGGCTTGCTCAATCGTTTGGCGGAAGGTCTCGTGGGTCTGCGGATCGATGATCCGGATGCGCGGGTCGGCGACCACCGTCCACAGGCTCACGCCGTTGTTCGCGAGGGCCCTGGCGATGGAGTCGAGGTCGCGGTTCTCAGTCGAAAAGATTTCGACCTTGTCAAACCCGGCCGCGCTGGCGGCAGCAATGCGATCTTCGATCCGCTCACCGGCCTCGTTGAACATATACTCAAGGTTGACTGAAAGCTCGAAGGACATTTCCATCTCCAGTTGGTGCGGGCCTGCGCGAGGTATCCCGCAGGGTTGAGGTCGAGCGGAGCGTCGCTGGAATAATCAGACTATATGCTCTAATTTATCATGGATGCGGCGCGGCGTGCTCCCTCGGGTCTCCGGGATAACTCCTCGCATACCTTGGGTTAAAGCCAATACAGATTTCTGCCATAGATTACAAACTAGAACGATAATTCAGTTGCCAATTGGGCCGCTCGGGAGCACTTAAGGCCTGGCCGGCGGCAGTGCGGGGTGAGTCATTTTTTGCCCCTCGCCTGCTGCAGGCTCAATGATGAAGGGAAGAATCAGTGCCTGGCGAGGTTCGAGAACGTCTAGCCTGTCTGGTCGTTGGCGCGGGAATCGGCGGTCTTTCTGCCGCGATTGCGTTGCGCCGGAAGGGTCATTCCGTCACGCTGATAGAGCGGGACCCGGAATGGTCGGTTTATGGCGTCGGGATCATCCAGCAATCCAACGTGGTGCGGGCCATGAACCAGCTCGGCGTGCTGGACGCATTCCTGGGTGCCGCCTGCGGCTTTGACGCGGTCGAGATTTTCGCGCCTGACGGCACCAAGGTTGCCCGCCTGCCCTCGCCGACCCTGGTGGAAGGCAAGCCCGCCAATGTCGGTATCGGCCGGCGGGCACTGCAAAGGGTGCTGGCCGACACGGTGGAGGACCTCGGCGCTGAAGTGCGTCTGGGCGTGACCGCGGACAAGCTGGAGGACGACGGCGAGCAGGTTCACGTGACTTTCTCGGATGGGACGACCGGCACCTACGGCGTGGTGATCGGCGCCGACGGCGTGTTTTCGCAGACCCGTTCGCTGATTCTGCCCGATGCAGAAAAACCGGAGTTCACCGGCCAATCGGTCTGGCGCTACAACTTCCCGCGCACGCCGGGGCTCGATGCGCTGCAGGTCTACAACGGTCCAACGGGCGTCGGCCTCGTGCCGATGAGCGAAGAGCTGATGTACATGTACGTGACCACGCCCGAGCCGGGCAATCCGCGCTATCCGACCGAGGGGATCGCGCAGGTGATGCGCAGCAAGCTCGCCGGATGCGCGCCGGCCATTCTGGAGCTTGGGGAACAAATCACCGATGACGAAGGTGTGGTCTATCGTCCGCTGGAGGGCATGCTCGTCACGGGGCCATGGAGCAAGGGCCGGGTCGGGCTGCTGGGCGATGCCGTACACGCCACGACACCGCATCTCGGCCAAGGCGCCGGAATGGCGATCGAGGATGCGATCGTGCTCGCCGAGGAACTCGAGAAAACCGACGACGTAGAAGCTGCGCTCCGGGCATATCGCGATCGGCGGTTCGATCGATGTGCCTATATCGTGCGTTCCAGCCTTGCGATCTGTCTCGGGCAGCTGAGCAAGGCTCCTCCCGTCGACAATCACAAGGCCACTGGCGAGATGTTCGCCGTCGTCGCTCAACCGATCTGAAGGACCCAGCCATGACCCGTGTTACCGAGATTCGCTATGTCGGCTACGGCGTGACCGACCTCGAAGCCGAGAAGACCTACTACGCAGAGGCCTTCGGGCTCGAGCAGGTGCCGTCGGATGACGATATGGTGTGGTTCAAGACGCAGGGCCACGACGAGCACCACGTTGTCCGCCTGCGCCAGTCAGACGAGAACCGCGTTGATGTGATTGCGCTCGCCGCCGGCAGCCGGGCCGATGTCGATGCCCTCTTCGCCAAGGTGCAGGCCGCCGGCGTCAGGATCGTGCACGAACCGCGCGACCTGACCAGCCCGGGCGGCGGATACGGCTTCCGCTTCTTCTCGCCCGACGGCATCCAGATGGAAATCTCGTCGGATGTGGCGCGCGGCGGCAAGCGCGAACTGGAAAAGTGGGAAGGCGTGCCGGTCAAGATCAGCCACATCGTGCTTCACTCGCCCGACCACCAGGCGCTCGTACGCTTCTTTACCGACGTGCTGGGCTTCAGGCCTTCGGATTGGCTGGGCGATTTCATGTGCTTCCTGCGGTGCAATTCGGCCCATCACCGTGTTGCCATCCTGCCCGGACCGCCGTGCCTCAACCATGTCGCCTACGACATGCTGAGCGTCGATGACATGATGAGAGGCGCTCACCGGCTCAAGCTGAAGGGCATCGATATCGGGTGGGGGCCGGGGCGCCATACGGCCGGCAACAATACCTTCAGCTATTTTGTCACGCCCGGCGGGTTCGTGACCGAATATACCTCGGAGTTGGAGGAAGTGGATTTCGAAACCCGCGAACCCACGATCTACACGCCGGCGCCGCTGGTCATGGACCAGTGGGGGATCGGCATCGGCGGGCCGCAGACCCTGCCCCATCCCAGCCCCAACCCCGGCCTGTTCGTCGCTGCAGAGGCCTGATCCATGGCGTTGTTCGAATATTTCCCGAATTACATTTGGAACCTCTCGGTCGCAATCGCGCTCGAAAGCGGCGGGCAGATCGGCGAGATCGTCGATATGTGTAAGCCGATCAAGGACGCTGCGGCGAATGGCGCCGATGCAGGCACTCTGCAATTCATGGCGCAGTGGGCGGCCATGGGCGACAAGCTGATCGAGATGGCTGGGGAGGATGAGGCTAGGGGCCGGCTGTTCTCCGCGTCCAACAAGCTCGAGCGCGCGTCGCTTTACCTGGTCACCGCGGAACGCATGCAGGGCCATGGCCATCCCGGCCGCGAGGGGACCTATGCCAGGGCGCGGGACGCTTTTGACAAGTCGACGGCACTGGGCAAGCTCAACCGAGAGCGGGTCGAGATTCCGCTCGACAGGGGTACGATGCCGGCGCTTTTCACACGTGCGCCAGGCGATGGGCCGCATCCGGTGGTGGTCTATTGCAACGGGCTCGACAGCTGCAAGGAACTGCTCTTCTGGACGCGCCTGCCTCAGGAACTGGCGCGCCGCGGCATTTCCACCCTCTGCGTCGACCAGCCGGGTACCGGCGAGGCGCTGCGTCTCCAGGGACTGCCGGCGGATCCGCATTCGGAAAGCTGGGCGAGCAAGGCGGTGGACTGGCTCGAGCAGCGTTCCGAGGTCGATCCCGGCCGTATCGGCATGACCGGCATCAGCTTGGGCGGCCACTTCGCGCCGCGCGCCGTCGCCTATGAACCGCGCTTCGCCAGCGGCGCCGTCTGGGGCGCCAACCACAACTGGCGCGAGGTGCAGGACAAGCGCCTGAAGAGCGAAGGCGAGAACCCGGTGCCGCACTATTGGGCGCATGTCATGTGGGTGTTCGGCGCCAAGGACATGGATGACTTCTTCACCAAGTCGGAGGACATGAATCTCAACGGCCACATGGGCCGCATTAAGGTGCCGTTCCTCGTCACTCACGGGGCAAACGATCGCCAGATCAGCGTCGACTATGCCGAAGATCTTTATGAACAGCTGGTCAATTCGCCCCGCCGCGAGAAGGTGATATTCACCTCGCGGGAGGGCGGCGTGGAGCACGTCGGCGCGGACAACATGGCTTATGGGCGCGACTGCATCGCAGACTGGTTCGCCGAGACGCTGGGAGGCAAGACCGCATGACCCGCCGGTTCGTCGATCTGTCGATCACCTTGTGCAATGACGTGGTCAGCGACCCGCCGTTCATGCGCCCCAGGATCCAATACCAGGTCCATGGCGATACAATGGCCGAGCTCGGGCACTTCTTCCCCGGAGTCACCGCCGACGAGACTCCCGGGGGCGAGGGCTTCGCGGCGGCCGAGACGATCACGCTCAGCACCCATAACGGTACCCACCTTGACGCCCCCTGGCACTTTCACCCCACGCAGGATGCCGGGATCGGCGGGCCGCGGCCGTCGTTGACGATCGACCAGGTTCCGCTCGAATGGTGCTTCCAGCCTGGCGTGAAGCTGGATTTCCGGCACTTCGCCGATGGCTATGTGGTCACGGCCGCGGATGTCGAAGCCGAACTCGCCCGGATCGGCCATGAGCTGAAGCCGCTTGAGATTGTCCTGGTCAACACTGCGGCGGGCAAGGCCCTGGGCAGCCCCGACTTCCTGTCGCGCGGTTGCGGTATGGGCTATGAGGCGACCATGTACCTCACCAGCCGCGGCGTGCGGGTGACCGGCACCGACGCGTGGAGCTGGGACGCCCCATTCTCGCATACGGCACGGAAGGTGGCAGAAACCGGTGATACATCCCTGATCTGGGAAGGCCACAAGGCGGGCCGCGATATCGGCTATTGCCATCTTGAGAAGCTGTCCAATCTTGAAGTGCTCCCCTCGGCCGGCTTCACGGTTTCCTGTTTCCCGGCCAAGATCCAGGGCGCTTCGGCAGGCTGGACCCGCGCCGTCGCCATTTTCGAGGACTGAACCGATGCGCCTTGGCACACGAGGGAACGGCCTGCCCGACGGGGAGCTTGTGGCGGTCTCGGCCGACGGCGTCAGGTGCATGCCGGTGCCAGGCTTTCCGAACCTGCTCGGCGCGATGGAACGCTGGGCCGAGGCCGAGGCCGCGCTGGGTGCCGTCGCGGCGAAGCTCGCTTCGGGCGAGGGCGAACCGCTCGACCCGGCCAGCCTGCGTGCGCCGCTGCCGCGGTCGTGGCAGTGGCTCGACGGCTCGGCCTTCACTACGCACGGCCAACTGATGCAAGTCGCCTTCGGGCTGGAGCCCATCCCGGAGGATCGGCCCCTCATGTATCAAGGGCTCAGCGATCGTTTCCTCGGCCCGGCTGATGACGTTGAATTGCCCGACGAAGCCTTGGGGATCGATTTCGAGGGTGAGTTCGGGGTCATTGTCGATGCCGTGCCCATGGGCACCGACGCTGGCGAGGCTGCTCGGCACATCCGTCTTGTGGTACAGATCAACGACTGGTCGTTGCGCACCCTGGCTCCAGTGGAGATGAAGACCGGCTTTGGTTGGGTGCAGGCCAAACCGGCCTGCAGCATGGCGCCATTCGCGGTCACGCCCGATGAACTCGGCGGCGAATGGCGCGAGGGGCGTGTCTGCTGCGATCTGCACGTCGACTGGAATGGCGAGCGGTTTGGCCGGGTCAACGGCGGGGCGATGGCCTTCTCCTTTCCACAACTGGTCGCCCATGCCGCCAGGACGCGCAACCTGGTTGCCGGGACGATCATCGGATCGGGGACAGTGTCCAACCCGAACTATGCCGAGGCCGGATCGGCTTGCATTTCCGAGCGCCGCGCGATTGAGATCATCACTGACGGCCATTCGGCAACGCCGTTCATGAAATTCGGTGATACGGTGCAGATGGCCGGCAGGCTCGCCGACGGGGTCGAGCCCTTCGGCATCATCGACCAGCGCGTCGTCGAACACGCCGGGAGGTGAAGCGTCACCCTCGCACCGGCGGTGCCGGTGCGCTTGGACTGGAGCATCTGATGTTGAACCGGAAGTGGGGCACTTCCGCCGCATCGGCGAAAGTGCTCCCATTTCCGTGTGCGTGGTCAGGCTCGGGCTTCGCCCCCGAGCAGCACGTTCTGGACGTACCAGCTGTTTGACATCATCGTTCCGGCGACCGGCTCGGGCCCCTTGTCACTCTCGACAATGATCCAGCCTTCGAAGCCGCGCTCCTTGATCGCCTGCATCAGGGCGGCAAAATCGACGCGACCGCTGCCAAGTTCGCCGAACCAGCGCGGAACCTCGCGTGCGCCGCCAGCGAGCATCATCGCCCGGTCCGCATGAGGCAGGCGGTATTCATCCAGTTCATCAACGGCGAGCGCGTCCTTGAACTGGAAATGCCATACGCGCGGCGCGAAGCGCCGGTAGAGCGCCACCACATCGTGGCGGGCGATGGTCAGCTCGGCAGTATCGATGGCGAGGCCCACGGTTGCGACATCGCACAGCTCGAGCAGATGCGCGATCTCATCAGCGGTACGCAGCGCCGAAAGCGCGTCGATGTGGAACGCCAGCCGCAGGCCGCGCTCCGCAGCCATCGCTCCTACCGCATTCCAGCAGTCGGCCGCCGACCGGATCTGCCCGTCATCCAGGGCGCCGCATTTCCAGAACGCAGGGACCGGGTAGACGATCAACAGCTCGCCGCCGACCTCCGCGAGGAAATCCGCGTGGATCGTGCAGCGATGGAGCAGAGCGTCGTGATCGTCAGGGTTGGTCGGAGCGAGGCCGAAGTGCCCTTCCTCGAAGCTCATCGCTGCCGGATCGTAGACGACACTGATAATCCTCTCGATTCCGCAATCATTCATCACCTTGAAGAAATCGCGCGCCGAGCCGTAGTAATGGGCGATCGCCTCCGGTCGGCCCAGCGGCTCCCACGGGCCGGAGCCGGCGACCATTTCGACTGCGCGGAAACCGCAGGCCGCATTGACCTTGAACGCGCGCAGGTGCTGCTCCTTCCGCGCGAAGCCCTGGAAGCTGGTCTTCCAGTGATTGAGGCCATAGCCCCATTTGACCTTGCCCGAGGTCGGAAATGCCTTGTTCTTCATTAATTTATGCTCCGCGGGTCAGCTGTAGATCGGTTCCAGGACGTTCTGGATGTACCAGGCGGCCACGGCCGTGCTTTCCGGATAGTTGCTGCCGCCGATGTCGGCCTTGTCGTGCTCGACGCTGACCCATCCCTTGTAGCCATGGCGCTTCATAGCCTCGAAGAAGGCGGGGAAATCGACCAGCCCTTCCTCGGTGCCCATTTCCCAGAACCAGCGGTCCGTGGTTTGCGAGGTCGTTTCCGCCTCCGGACTACGCTTGTAGTCCCCGATCAGGTCGACGTTGTGGGTGTCCTTGAGGTGGAAGCCGCCGCAACGGGCGTGCAACCGGTCGTAGAGTTCGACCACGTCGCTTCCGCAAATCGTGTGCTGTGCCGTGTCGCAGTACCAGAAGACATAATCCGGATCGGCGTATTCGTAGAACTTGAGCACCTCCTCGGTGCCGCGGATGCCGCAGAAGAACTCGTGGTGGCAGCAGGTCTTGATGCCGTAGTCCTCCATGGTCATTCGGCCGACCTTGCTCCACTGGTCTGCGATGGCCTTGATCTTGTCGTCTGTCACCGGCGCAACGTCCGAATACATAGCGGCCGGCATGACGATCAGGTTCTCGACGCCGAGGTCCGCAGTACCGTCGACGATGTGGCGGGCATAGCCGACCATGCGGTCATGCGTTTCAGGCAGGTGCGGCTGGATTTGGCTGTCGTCGTAGATCACGCCGGCGAACAGGCTGAGCACCCGATCGATCCCGCGGTCCTGCATGAACGAGCGGATGTCCTTGAGCGAGCCGTTGAGCTGCTTGAACAGCTCGGTGTGGAACGAGAAGGTCTCGATAGCTTCGAACCCGACGGCCGCGATCTGCTTGAGGAAGCGGTCGAAGTGCCTGAGCGAGGTATATTGCGATACCACCCCTTGAGGGGTGTCGACTCGCCAGTGGTCCATATAGGCCCAGCGCAGGTTGCTGCTCTTGTCCGACATCCTGGAGATTCTCCTGAGACAGCCACCGCGGGTGGCCAAAAATCATAATAATAATTCTATTATCGTCGGATCGTGTCGGCTGCAACCGCTGGCTCGTTCGAGCGGCATAATCTTCGGAAAAGTTTGCGGGGCGCGGGAGCAGTTCCTGCTCTGACCGGGCGGCCGGTTCGTCTATGGGCGGTGCAATGGTGCCTTGCCGGGGAGGGCGCATGCCGTTGCAGCATGTCGGGCATGGGCTCGAGAGGGCGGTGCCTAGCACGGATATTGACGTCGGCAAAATCCGATTAAAAGTTCTAATAGTGTGCAAAGGCCGGGATCCGAAAGGGGCTTCGGCCGGCCGCTCAAAGGCATGACGGTCAACGTTTCCAACATCTTCAACGTCGCCAAGTACCCGTCCGCGGCGCGGATAGTACGGATCTCTCCGGCGTCCAGTTGAACTTCGCCCCGAAAGTTCAAGATGACCGTGTCTTTAGAGCGCGAAGTCCCGCTGTCGGAAAATTACGCGCTGGCCGTGGGCTTCGATGTGACGATTCGTTCGAAATGGTCGATGTACCTGTAGTCCGACCCCCGCCTTCGTCGTCCCGGCCACCGCTCTTGATGCCCGCCTGCCGCTGAAAGACACGGAGAAGTGGTCGCTGTCGCTCTTCGGCGGCAATCTCGGGAACAAGCTCTGCCCGATCATGATCTTCCCGACGACAGCATTCGCCCAGGGCGGTAAACCCGTGGGGTGCGGCTGAACCTGCAGCCGTGGCACAACGAGTACTTCAACCAGAACTTAACCGGCTATGATCGGATTGCCTGCGCCGGACAAAAAAATGGCGGCCTCTGGCCGCCATTTTCCTTATCTGAAACGCGACAGCTTAGTTGCTGTCGGAATCGTCGTCGTCGGTCACCGCGAGGACGACGCCAGCGGCCATGGCAAGACCCACGACGCCGATAACAACCGCATCGCCGGCAAGCTTGTTCGACTTCTTGGCCGAAGTAGCGGCCTTGGCATTCACCGCCTTGGCAACCGAAAGCGACGAAGCATCCTTCGCCATTGCCGGGACGGCGATCAGCGATGTCGCGGCCGCTGCGGCCAGTAGATTGGTCAAACGCATAAACTTCTGCTCCTTACCTAGCCTTCAGAATCAGCGACGCGATAACACCGCCCCCGCTGCCGCACCAGCTTTGAAACGCAGCCGCTTGGGATTTTCCGGGCCTGTTTCAAAGGTTTAATAAGTGCCCCAAATCGTATCGAATTGATTTGAATTATACAAACCATTTCTGACATCGGTGTTACACTTCTTCACCAGTGGTGGACTTTTGCCACAGCGTTCGTCTCCGCCTGATCTCGCACGGTCCACGGAACGGCAGAACTATAGTTAACCCGGCGCGCGCGTGTGTTCCGCATGACCTGCTTCGGGGGCAAGCTGCGGCCGGACCGCCCTGCGCCGCCGTTTTAGCATGTGCTTGAATTTCATTGATGCGCGCCCCTGCCGCGCTAGGATATCGTTGATTGAGCGTGGGGTTGGGATATCCGGTTAATGATGACGGCCCGCCGCACATATGCGCCACAACATCGTAGCGGGAAAGAAGTGAACGACACGGCGCGCACTTTCCGGTGCAGCGTAGCGGCCATCGCTCGGCCGATCGGAGAGGCGCGATCGTCTGGACGTGATGCAATTGCCTCCCGCCCGATTGCTGCTATTCGCAGGCGCGTGCCGGATTTCCTCACATACCGACTGATGGCCAGTGTCATGGCGCTCGGATTGGCTTTCCCGCAGGCAGGCAGCGCGGCTCCGCCACCAGACCCGTCCACCGCACAGCAGCAGGACCAGCCGCCGGCGGCGCAGCAGGGGGTCGCGCAATCGAATCCGCTCTGGTGGCAGACGGCCGGAGACCCCACGCTCGCAAAGTTCATCGAGCGAGCGCTTGCCGCCAACCCGGACCTTATCTGCAATGCCATAAGCATTCGCGCCCGGCAGCGGGAAGCTGACGCCGCGGCGCGGCGGCTGGGCAGGCGAATTGAGAGGATCTTCGATGCCGACACCCGGAAGGCGGACGAGGCGGCCAGCTCCGCCCGCGCTTATCGATTCGCCAACCGCCGTGCGCACGTCGCGGCCGATGTTGCGGCGGCATACATGGAAGTGCGCCGGCTTCAGGAAGTCCATGCGTCCCGGTCCGAACTGCTCGAGCAGTTCAAGGACAACGCGGAGATCGCGGATTTTCGCCGGCAGGCCGGGCTTGTTACCGGTATCGATTCGGGTCTCGCCGGTTCGCTGGTTTCGGTCAGTGCCAGCGATCTTGAGGCCCTGAGGGGTGAAATCGATGCTGCCGTGCGGGAACTGGCGCGGCTGACCGGGACCGAGCCGGACGCCGTGAAAGCTTCGCTGGGTGACAAGGGCAGGGTTCCGGACATCGCTGCGAACGTCGCCGGCGAAGTGCGGTTGTCGCTGGCCCACCGGGCGGACATGCTGGCGCTGGAAAGTAGCCTTGTCGCCGACATGACCCGCCAGAAGGTGACCCAGAAGGATCTCGATGCCGTGCTGGCCGGGAACGGGGCCGCGGTGCCGGCCGGCTCGCCCGCCATACCGGCGGTGGCCAAGTATCGCGAGGCGCAGAGCAAGGCGTACGAGGACCTGAAGCAACGACGGCAGGCGGTCGCCACCGCTGCGGCGCGTCAGGCGGAACTGGAGAAGAGCGGCCGGGCGGCGCAAGCGACGGTGAAGGAAGCACGCCTCGCCTATCGCAGCGGGACCGGTAATTTCGCGACGCTCTACGTCGCGGAGGCTGCTGCGCTTTCCGTAGCGGAAGCCCGCGTGAAGGCGCGTGCGGAGCTGGCCAGGGCGACGATCCGCCTCTGGACAGCCGAGGGCGGCGGTTGGAGCCAGGCCGATCTGACCCTGCCCGAAGAGGGCGTGGATGTCGCGCCGGAGCTGACCGTCTGTGAGTGATAGCGAGCATCACTCGCCGCTCGATGCCCTGCTGGGGGCAACGCCGAAACGCGCGAGACGGCACCTTGTCAGCCTTGCCCTCCTGGCCGTTGCCGCTGCAGTGGCCGTGGTATTGCTCGTGCGGTTCCTCGCCGGCAACCAGAGCCCCTATTACTTCGCGCCGGTCGAGGTGGGCGATATCACCCCTCTCGTGTCGGAGCGCGGCCTCATTCGCGCCAGCAGCGAGATCGTGATCAAGGCCCCGTTCGAAGCCACAGTGACCTCGGTGCCGGGGGCCGCACGGGGGCGCGTCAAGTCCGGCCAGGTTCTGGCGCAGCTCGACGCTGCGTCGACCAAAGAGGATCTGACCCTCGGTCAGGCTGAGCTTGCCACGGCGGAAGCGGCCCTGAGTGCGGCGAAAGTGACCGTGCAGGAGACCACGTCGCGGCTCGCACGCTTCGAGAGCGTCTGGCGACGATCCGGACAGCGCGTGCCCTCGCTCAACGAATTGGAGGGTGCCCGTGCCGATGCCCAGAGGGCGAGGCAGCAGGAAGCGGCGGCGCTGGCGAGAGTCAATGCGGTGCGCCTGCGGGTCAGACACGAGAACCGGCGGCTGAAGAGCGCGTTCGTGCGTTCGCCGATCGACGGCTATGTCGTGTCCCGCCTCGTCCAGCCCGGACGTCGAGTGCAGGCGGGGCTGCCGATGTTCACCCTGGCGGCAGGGCTAGACAGATTGACGATCGCGGTGCCCCTGACGAAGGCGCAGGCGTCGGAACTGCGTCCTGGCGCATCGGCCACGGTCCGGGTCGACGACGTGCCCGACCAGGTCCGGAACGCCACCCTTGCACGATTGGCCGGCGCCGAGGGCGGGCAAACCGGGATCTTCGTTCTGCAGAACCCGGTCGGCGTCGTGCCGGGTATGCAGGCCACCCTCGAAATCGAGTTGCCGCCGCGACGCGGAGTTCTGCTTGTCCCCAATTCCGCGCTCGAATTCGCGCCAAGCGGCTCGGCTGGTCGCGAGCGGGATGGCATCTATCTCCTCGGCGATGACGGCGAGCCGCGCCATGTCTACGTCTCCGCCGGTGCCAGTGACGGCAGGCGTACCGAGATATTCGGCAAGGGGGTCGAACCCGGGGCGCAAGTGATCACTGGTTGGCGTAATCCCCCGGTGGGAGGTGGCAGCCCGGGACAGTGAAGGTCATGAAACAATAGCGGTGCTTGAGCGTATTGCCCCCCACGCGTTCGAAATCGGCATAGGTTGACTGTTCTGATCCCGACCGATCCCCATACCCGCGGCAGCGGCCGCGAGGCGTTGCCTGTGCGCTTTTCGTTCACGCGCCGGCGAACCGCCGGCATGCTGATGGCGCTTCTCGGCTCCGCACTTGCTCCGGGCCGCCTGTTCGCGGCACCTGACCGGCTGGGGCCGCCTCAGCCATTCTCGTGGGACGGGCTCGTGGCCCGCGCGCGCGGTCTGGCGGGGCAGCCATATGCCGCTCCCGCCGACTCGCCGACCGCTGCGAAGGACTACGACTCGTTCGGCCGCCTGACTTACGGCAAGGCGGAAGCGGTTGCGGGGAACGTACGGCTGTTCCCGGCGAGCAAGATCGCCGCACGCCATGCCGTGAAAATCAATATCGTCGAAGGCGGCAGAGCCCGCGCTGTCGAGCACACGGCGGGACTGTTCATCGGGGGAAAGGACGCCGACGCCGCCGGGTTTCGCGTGATGACCCCGGACGGTCGTTCCGACTGGCTTGCCTTCCTGGGCGCCTCCTATTTCCGCGCCTCGGGTTCGCGCGACCAGTATGGTCTTTCCGCGCGCGGGATCGCGATCGACACGGGGCTTTCGAAACCGGAGGAATTTCCGGCGTTCACCGAATTCTGGCTCGAGCAGGCCGGTGCGGGGCGTCAGCGCATCCATGCCCTGCTGGACGGCCCGAGCGTAACCGGAGCCTATGCCTTCGACTGCATGGCCGACGGGCGTGGCGTGGTGCAGGATGTGAAGGCGGCACTCTTCTTTCGCCGGGATATCGAGGAGCTGGG
Organism: Novosphingobium sp.; assembly: GCA_035278205.1. GTDB lineage: Bacteria > Pseudomonadota > Alphaproteobacteria > Sphingomonadales > Sphingomonadaceae > Novosphingobium. The sequence continues at coordinate 76,657 of DATEJH010000069.1, forward strand.
CATTGCCCCGGCTTCCACCATGTTCTGGTACGATCAGAGCGGCCAGCAAGGCGACTGGCGGCCCGAGATTCATGATTCGGACGGACTCGCGATTCTTGCGGCCGATGGAGAACGGGTCTGGCGGCCGCTCGAGAATCCTTCGCGAACGACACTGAGCGCCTTCCGCGCGGACAACCCCAAAGGCTTCGGCCTCATGCAGCGCGACCAGTCCTTCGACCATTACCAGGACGACGGCGTGTTCTACGAGCGCCGGCCGTCGCTCTGGGTGGAACCTCATGGCGATTGGGGGCCCGGCGCCGTCCGCCTTCTGGAAATGCCGACGAGCACCGAGACGCAGGACAACATAGCGATGTTCTGGTGCGGCGACCAACCGGCCCGCGCGGGGGAGAGCCGCGAACTGGCTTACCGGCTCTTGTGGACCTCCGACGATCCGAGCGCGGATGCGGCGGCACGCTGCGTCGATCTGTTCGAGGGGCCGGCGGGGATTCCCGGCGCTCCGCCCATCGACGCCGCGCGCAAGTTCGTGTTCGATTTCGCCGGTTCCGCGCTGGCTGGGCTCGACCGCTCCAGCGGAGTCGAGGTGGCCAGCAACCTGCCCGCCCCGGCGCTCATCGCTGCCAACGCCTACCCGGTCGTTGGTCAGCAGGCGCGGTGGCGCGCGATGCTGGACGTGCGGATGGCGGATCTCAGGCAGTCCGAATTCCGGCTCTATCTCAAGCGCGGCGATGCCGCGCTCAGCGAAACAGTGATCAAGGTGCTGAAGTCATGACGCCAATCTTGCGACAGCTTCCGGACGAAGCGCCGCTGGACATGCCCGTTCAGCGGCTGGACGGGAATCCGCCCGGCTCCATCGAGGTCAAGACCCGCCCTCACGGCCTTCTGGTCAAGCGGCTGCTGCTGATCGCGATGACCGCGGTGCTGGCCCTTGCCGCATCGAGCGAGCTGCGCTTCACCTTCTCGCGCGATGGACTCGATATCTTCGAGTTCGCGCTGCTGCTGTTCTTCGTGCCGCTGTTCGCCTGGATCGCCTTCGGCTTCGTCAGTTCGGCGATCGGCTTCCTCAAGCTGATCAGCGGCGAGCACCCCGGCTTCACGGCGATTCCCAGCCCCGCCTCGGCACTGCGCCATCGCACGGCGGTGCTGATGCCGGTCTATAACGAAAGCGTGGAGGCAACTTTCGGACGCGTCCGTGCCATGGCCCGGTCGATCTACGACGCCGGCGGCGGCGAGTGGATCGACTTCTTCGTGCTAAGCGATTCCAACGCCTTCCACGGCAAGCGCGAGCTTGCCGCCTGGCGGGAAGTCGCGGCCGAGGCGAAGATCGGCGTCTATTACCGCCGCCGCGAACAGAACATCGCGCGCAAGCCCGGCAACGTGGCGGAATGGGTTCGCCGCTTCGGGGGCGCTTACGAGAATATGCTGATCCTCGACGCCGATTCGCTGATGAGCGGCGACGCCATTGTCGGCATGGCCTCTATCATGGAGGAAAAGCCTTCGATCGGCCTCCTCCAGACGGTGCCGATGATCATCAACGCGCGCACGCTGTTCCAGCGCTGGATGCAGTTCGCCAGCGAATCCTACGGGCCGATCGCGACAGCGGGCCTGCTCTGGTGGTCAGGGTCGGAGGCGAACTTCTGGGGCCATAACGCCATCGTGCGCACGCGCGCTTTCGCCGAAGCTTGCGGCTTGCCTGAGCTCACGGGCAAGCCGCCTTTCGGTGGGCACATCCTCAGCCACGACATGGTCGAAGCGGCATTGCTGCGGCGCCGCGGGTGGGCCGTGCACATGGTCATGATCGGCGGCAGCTATGAGGAGTTCCCGCCCACGGTGGTCGACCACGCCATCCGCGACCGGCGCTGGATGCAGGGCAATCTCCAGCACTTGCGCCTGCTCGACGCGTCGGGCCTGCACTGGGCGAACCGCCTGCACCTGCTGATAGGCGCGTCGGCCTATCTGACCTCGCCCGGCTGGTTTCTCCTGCTCGTCACGGCGATCGTCCAGGCGGTATCACTGGGTGACAACCGCTTCGTCGGCGCCGCGCCGCCAAGCGTGCTCGGCCTGACGGCGCTGCTGCTGTTTGGCCCAAAGCTGATGGGGCTGATCTGGATGCTGGCGGACTCGGGGCGCCGCAAGGCGTTCGGAGGTATCGCGAGCATCCTTAAATCGGTCGCGTTGGAAGTGCCGCTCGCAATGCTCATGGCTCCCGTGACGATGGTGACGCAGACCAAGGCGATTCTGGGCCTCCTGCTTGGCGTACCTTCAGGCTGGACCACGCAGGTGCGCGAGGCACGGCGCATCCGGGTACGCGAAGTGATCCTGGACTTGCGCGAACATATCGGCCTGGGCGTGATCTTCGCGGGCACTGCCCTGATCGATCCCGTAACGGCGCTGTGGCTTTCGCCGTTGACGGTAGGTCTGCTCGCGTCGCCCTGGCTGGTGAGCCTGACGTCGAGTGAAACGCTTGGTACGCGGGCGGTGAGTAAAGGCTATTTCCGCGTGCCCGATCGAGAGATCGGGCTTCCGGACGAGCACGTCCCGGCGGCGGCCGATTCAGGCGCGCCCGAACTGCTGCCGAACATGGGCATCGTGCATTCCTGATCGTGGCGTCGGCGCTGCGGCGTCCCGTTCATCAGGAAAAAGAAGGGGAGGAGGCGTGGATTGCCTCCTCCCCATGTTTTCGACGCAGACCGCGGGGCGTCAGAGGCCGATCACACCGCCATCGTCCTTGGTGATCGCGATGATCGCCGAACGCGGGCGCACCGTGGCAGCGGGCGAGCCGGCCTGGCTGTCCGGCCAGTGGCTGCTTGGCGCCGCCGGCGTGCCGTCCTCGCCCGGGTGCTGGACGCCCACGAACAGGGTGCGTCCGTCGGGCGTCATGTCGATGCCGGTGATCTCGCACTGCACTGGGCCCGTCAGGAAGCGGCGCAAGTTGGCGGCTGTTGCCGCAGCGCCCGTGATCGTCGCCTGCTGGGCAGTGGCGCCCGTCGAGTCCTTGTTGGTGATGGTCCTGTTGCCGCCGTCGCCCAGGCTGCCGGGGATTGCCGCCAGCAGCATGCAGTTGGTCCGGTCGGTCAGCGCGCCATCATCAGTCTCGATCCACAGCACGGGCCTGATCTGGCCCGCGGGGTTGCTGTCGCGCGAAAAGTACAGGCCGTCGGGGCTGGAGAAATCGTTGTCGTTGGTCAGTCCCGAAATATTCACGTTGGCCGGATCGGCGTCTGTCGAATCGGCGCCGAACAGGTAGATGTCCCACTTGAAGGTGGTCGCGGCGGTAGTGTCGCCAGTCTCCCTCAGGCGGATGATGTGGCCATTGGGATTGCCGAATTGCGCCGTGTTGGACGGTCCCTTGGGGTCGTTGTAGTGGCGCGGATTGGCCGCATCCGTCCCGTTCAGCGGCCGTCCGGCGGCGTTGTTGTTGGTCAGCGTGAGGTAGATCTCGCCCGTGACCGGATTGCCGGCGGTCCACTCCGGGCGATCCATCGGCGTCGCGCCGAGAGCGTCGGCTGCCAGGCGGGTGTTGATCATGATGTCGGCCTGATCGGCAAACTTGTACGCCGGAGTAGAGCCGCTTGCCGGGCGGTCGGGGACCGAGTTGAAGACCAGCGGCAGCCACTGGCCGGTGCCGTCGGCATTGAACTTCGCGACATAGAGCGTCCCGGCGTCGAGATACTTGTCGCCCACTGCTAGGCGGTTGGCCGAGTTGGCGTCCGCAGGGTCCCAGGTCGCGTTCGAGACGTACTTGTAGAGGTACTCGCGCCGCGAATCGTCGCCCATGTAGACGCCGATCTTCTGGTTTTGCGCGATCCGCACGAACGCGCCTTCGTGCCCGAAGCGGCCCAGCGCGGTGCGCTTGCGCGGGGTAGAGGCAGGATCGTACGGATCGATTTCGAGGACCCAGCCGAACTGGTTCGGCTCGTTGCGGAAGTCGGTCGAGGCGGCCGCGCCCTTCACGCGCGCATCCCAGCGCAGGAATCGGGTATCGGTCGTGGCGACCGAGGACCAAGCGTAGTTTCCGGTCGAGCTGGTGATGCCGTAGCGCTGCAGCGCCGTCAACTCGCGCACGGTGCGCAGGGCATTGTCGCTGCCCGCGCCCGAATTGTCGCGGCGGAAATAGCCGGCCCAGTTCTCCTCGCAGGTGAGATTGGTGGCCCAGCCCGTGATGCCGTTGGCGCAGTTGTTAATGGTGCCGCGGCCGGCGGTGCCGTCGGTGGAGAAGGCGGTGACCATCATCGCCGATCCCGCCGCCGGCCCGTGCATGCTCATCGGCGTGTTCGGCGTGATGCGGCGGTTGAAGGCGCTGTTGGGGACGTACTTCCAGGCGCGGTTACCGGAATCGGCATACTCGGTGACGCTGACCCCGTGTGCCTCGATCTCCTTGATCGCCTCGGCCTCGGGCCGCGGGCCGGCGCTGACGTTGGTCGGGCCATTGGGGTGGAGGTACTGCACATTCAGATTCTCATGATTCTGGACCATGAGCCCACGGGTTGAGCTGCTGTCGTCGCGAGAACCGGCAGCATTCAGGCCGAAAAAGTGCAGCGCGTCGCCGTGATCGCCGATGCGCAGGGCGAAGTTCGCGTCGGTGCCGTCGTTGGCATAGGCCGGGACACCCGCGGCGAGCGGATCGCCGAGCCGTGTCATGATCGTGACCGAATAGCCCGCCGGTACTGTCACGATATCGCTCAGATTCTTCGGAACAGCCGTGAAACCCAGGACTGCAGGGGAAACGCGCACCGTCGTCGTCGCCGTGCTGCGCCCGCCGAACGTGGCGGTTGCCTGATAAGCAAAGACGAGATCGGTGGCGGTCTCGACTGCGGGAGAAATGAAAGTCACCGTGTCGCCGCTGCCCGCCAGTGCGACCTGCGGGCCGCTGGTCTGGGTCCACCCTGAAGACGTGATGCCCTGCGTGTCGCTGGCGGTGCCGGTCAGCGTGACGACCCGGCCGGCGCTGGTGGCTGCGTTTGCTCCCGCCGTAACGATCGGGCCGTCCCTGCCGTCGTCATCGCAGGCTGCCAGCATGGTCGTGCCAAGAAAGGCGAGAGCCGTCGCTCCCGCACCGCCGAACAGCGTTTGGCGCCGGGAGAAGCGCTCGGCCGCGAGGCTTTCCAGCGAAGGTGCACGGCTGTCATTCGTATCGATGTCGCCATCGGTGTAGCCGTTGGTAGGCAGAATATCGGTCATGGTCGCCCCAATGTTGTTGGTCGGGGGTTTCCTATGGTGCCTTGATGACAGCTCTGCGCAATTTCGATTACGGATCCAAGTCCCTGTGATGACTGTATTGTGGCGTCAATGGCGTTTGCGGTGCCGGCAGCACATGGGATGAAGCCGGGTTTGTCCGCGCATCGAACGTTGAATGTCGCGTTGGAGTACCCACATGTCCCGCCCGTGCCGAAAGGCCTCGGGATTTCGCGCCTCCTCCGTTTGATGAAACTTTTTTTGCAAAAAGGGTTTGACCGAATCGGGGGTGGGGTTTAGAGGCCGCTTCACCGCGACGGACTGGCTGATTGGCTGGTTTTCTGAAGCGGTCGCCGACATAAACGGGCAACATGCTCCTCGAGATAGAAATCGGGGATGATGGTTGTCCGCCACTTTTGTCTGGTTGGTTCTTTGACATTGTATGTTTTGATGAAGGGACATGTGGGCGACGGCGCCCGGTCCGGGGG
>DATEJH010000070.1:0-10831 GCA_035278205.1 Novosphingobium sp.
TCTTTGCCCTTTGCCAAAGTCGGAACTTCACCCGTGCGAACGATGTAGAGTCTTTAGAAAATTACGTATTATCAAGCGGTTGCGCACACCAAAACTTCACGCCGCCTGGATGCCGGTTCGGCAGGGCAATGAACGTTTCAAAGAGCCGGGCAAGCAATTGCCGCGCGCAGTCTGGCAGATCAAACCGCTGTAGGAAAATCTTTCGCCCCGCCGCTCCAGCCGGCGTCTCGTAGGCGCGGAACCAATCCCCTCGTTCATTCTTCCACGTACATGGCCCAGCTCCTCGAACAATGGGTAAGCGCCATGCGCGCGGGCGATCACGAAAGGGCGTGGTGGGTGAGCGAGCGGCATGCCGGTTCCGACATGCCCGGAAAGCCGGACGATCCGGCGCTCCCCTATCATCGGCGGCATGTCTGGGACCTCGGCGACATCACCGGGCGCCATGTGCTTGTGCGATGCTATCACGGCCTCGGAGACACCATCCAGTTTCTCCGATTCCTGCCTGAACTGCGCCGCCGGGCCCGGTCCGTCACGCTGGAAATCCAGCCCCGGCTGCTGCCTCTGCTGGGCGAGAATCCTCCTGCCGACCGCATCGTTGGGTTCGATACCGCAAGGCCGCAGCCGCGCGGCGAATGCGATGTGGAAGTGATGGAGCTTTCCTTCGCCCTGCGCGCCCATCCGGCGGACCATCCGCCGCCTTATCTGCATATCCGCCCGGCTCCCTTGCCTCCTGGCGCGATCGGGATCTGCTGCCTGGCCGGGGACTGGGACGAGAAGCGGTCCATCCCGCCCCGCCTGTTAGCCCCGATCTGCGAAGGCCGGGAATGCCTGACACTGGACCCGCTGCCGAGTTCGCTCCCCGTCCTCAATCCCGAGGGGTGCCCTTTCGACATCGCGCGCACTGCCGCGCTCGTGGCGGGCACGTCGCTGGTAATCACCGTCGATACGATGATCGCCCATCTCGCCGGAGCGATGGGCAAGCCGACCTGGCTGTTGCTCCAGCACGAGCCGGACTGGCGTTGGGCTCCTCAGCGCGGCGGCAGCGAATGGTACCCGTCGATGCGCCTTTATGCGCAACCCTTTCCCGGAGCCTGGAGCGAAGTCGTCGAAGGGTTGCTGCATGATCTCGAAGCGGAAAATCCAGGATGAGCGCGACAGCCTGTCCCGAAGTGCCCGTTTCATGGGGAGAGCTGATCGACAAGATCACCATACTGCAGATCAAGCAGGCCCGCCTTCATGAAGCGGAGGCACGCCGCAACGTCGCGCGGGAGCTGTTCCTGCTTCACCGCATAGCCGCCGACGTCATGGAGACAGGAGCCCTGAAGGCGCTGATCCGGCAGCTGCGGATGGTGAACGAGGCGCTGTGGCAAGTCGAGGACGCGCTCCGCGAACGAGAGGCGGCAGGCGATTTCGGCCGGGACTTCATCCTGCTGGCGCGCTCGGTCTACCGGCAGAACGACCGGCGCGCCGCCTTGAAGCGCCGTATCAACCTGAAACTCGGCTCGTTGCTGGTGGAGGAAAAGAGCTATTCGGGCAACGCGGCGAACCGTAGCGGGGGCGGCGGCCGGGCTCCGGATCGGCTGGCGACCGGCGCCGGAGTGCGAGGTCGGCGACAAGCACGCATGGCGGAATGAGCGGGTTCGAAGAATTGCTCCCAAGGCGTTCGTGTGTTCGGGCGAACAGCATCAGCGCGCCGACGAGGCGGGGAGTGGGCTTTTACCCCGCCTCCCCGACGCCTGCGGCGTCACACCGCGTCGGGATAAATCGGCCAGATGTCCACCGGCAACTGCCCCATTGCGGCAATCACTCCTTCCGCCTCGGCATCGAGCGTCACCCACTTTGCCATGAAAGCCTTGGTGCCCTCGTAATCGCCCGTCGCCTGCAGCATGAGAATGTCGTGCAGCAGGTCGCGCAGTCCCGCCTGCATTCTCGTGTCGTCAATAACGTAGCGCCCTGCTCCGGCGTCCCACCCGAATGCGCCCTTGTTCCTGAGATAGGCATATTGCAGTGCGGCGCCCTTGCCGTGCGCCTCAATTGCGCCAAAGCGGACCGCCCGGAAGATGCCGGTTAAATAGGTCGCGAACAACTGCGGCTTTTCCGCCGCGGAAATCTCGCCCTTGTCCATCATCTGCAGCAGATTCCAGACGCCCGCAACGTCGGCCTTGGCCTCCTCGAGTGCCCCGTTCTGCTCCTTCAGCCTCTTGTCGACCGTGGTTTTCTCTCCGTTCACGATGATCGTGCCAGGGCCCAGGCTGTGCGACAGCTCGTGGAACAGCGTCTCGTACTGCATGTACTTCCTGTCGACGAGACCAGCCTGGCCGGGCACAAGCACCAAGGCGCTCATCGGCTTCAGGATACGCTCGAACTTGGCGCCCAGCACATTGGAGAGGATCACCTTCTTCGCACCTTTGGCTTCGCGCACGCGCTCGTCGTTGGGCAGGTTGAACGCGATGGTCTGGACGCCGGGCACATTGTCACCGCCGCCGTGGACCTGTTCGGCCACCGCGATCGGGCTCGCAAAACCGCGCTGGAAGTTCTTGTAACGGTCCTCGATCGGCAGGTTGGCTTCCATGTCGCGCAGGTAGTTCTTGTACTTGGCGAGCGCGGCGGACTCCTCCGGGTCCTTGAGCGTCACGAAGCTCTCGAACGCGGCCTTGGCGCCCATCAGCCGATCGGTATAGACCTCGTAAGGCCCGATCGCGACTTCGATCGGGGTGCCCGAAAGATCCATCCAGGCCAGTTCGCTTTCGAAATAGTCGTCAGTCCGAAAGGCCTTGGCGCGCAGCATCAGGAATTTCTTCAGGCTGGCATTGCTCGTGCGCGCGCCTGCCTGCTCCAGAAGCCTGGCTGCCGGTTCCAGCCATTGCCTGTATTCGACCGAATAAGGCACGGCGACAAGCTTGTCCCCCTGACGCTTGACTACCGTATAAGCGCCGAGCAGCGATGCCTTCTGGTCGGGATGCGCGGCGATATAGGTTTCAAGCTCCTCGCGCGTCAGATCTTCGGGATAGAAGCCGGCGCCTTCGGGCATCGGCTTGGCTCCCCAGAAAGGGTGAAGATCGGCAAGCTTGTCCCAGGGCCCGAAATTGCGGTCGAACATCTCGACGAGCAGGTCGCGGTCGGCGCGGCGATTCATGGAAATCGCCTGTCGCACCTGCGGATTGTCTGCATGGCGCTGGCGTAGGTAGATCTCGCTCATCAAGTCCGACGCCTTGATCAGGAGATTGACGACATCCCGCTCCTCCTGGCTGAGAAAGCCGGTCTCGACGTCCATCCGGACCGTCGCGAGCTTCGCCATCTGTGCGGCAAGATCGTAGGCGGGCCCGGCCGTCGCAGCGTCGGGCCGGGCGGCGGCGGGCTGGGCGGCGGAGGCGACTTCGCCGGGCGTCTGGGCGCAGGCCGCCGTGCTCGCCAGCAGCAAGGATATGAACGCGGATCGGATGAATCTGGATGCGGGCATGGCCGATGTCCGTCTGAAATTGAGAATATGGAGAGACTTAGCGCCCGCTCGCCTCGAAGCAAGCCATGGTCTTGGCCGAAGCTGCTCCGGCGTTCCAATCGCCACGGAAGCGAGAGGTTGTTTCCAAACGGCGATCAGAGCTAAGTCCGGGCGATGATCGTGCCACCCGCCCCGCCCGCCCTGCCCCCGGTGCTGGACCTTGTCGGCATCGCCGTCTTCGCGCTGAGCGGCGCGCTGGCGGCGGCACGGCTGCGGCAGACCTTCGTGACTGTCGCCTTCTTCGCGCTGGTCACCGGCGTCGGCGGCGGCTCGGTGCGTGACCTGCTGATCGGCGCGCCGGTGTTCTGGGTGCACGATCCCCTCGTCGCGCCGGTCTGTCTGGCGGTGGCCCTGCTCGCCTGGTTCACGCCGGTGCACTGGTGGGAAGGCCGAATGCTGGAGTGGGCCGATGCGGTCGGCCTTGCCGTCTATTCTGTGCTCGGAACCGTGAAGGCACTGGCCTGGGGCGTGCCGCCCGCGCCCGCGATCATGATGGGCGTGGTAACCGGCTGCGTGGGCGGAATCATCCGCGACGTGCTGGCGGGCCAGCCCTCAATCCTCATGCGTCCCGAACTCTATGTGACCGCAGCCGCGCTCTCGGCCACCCTGGCGGCGCTTGGTCTCGGGCTCGGCCTCTCACCCGTGCTGGCCTGGTCGATTGCGATCGCAGGCGGGTTCGCGCTACGCGGTGCAGCGATTCACTGGTCGCTTGGCCTTCCCATCCACCGTGGCAAGGCCGGGTAGCAGGGCGCGAAAATCCGACGAGCGCACGGGCCGTCGATCGCGCGCGCCCTTCAGAGCCCGCGGATGCCGTTGAAATCGAGGTCGCGAATCCCGCCGCCATAATCGACCTTGCAATCGAAGGTGCCGGAGTCGTAGCCGCGCAGCGAGTTGTTCCACCCGCGATAGTCGCGGCCCCAGCCCCACCCGTAGCCGCGGTCGCCGCGGCGCCAGTCACGGCCCATCATGTTGATCGCAATGCGGCCCTTCACTCGGTAACCGTAGTCCTTGCGGTCGACATCGCGAATGTCGGTTACCTTCGCCCGTCCGCCGTAGCTGTAGCGGTTGGCCGCCTGCTCCGCGACGCGCACGCACTGCTCCACCGCCGCGCGCGGTCCCATGCCGCGGCCGTAGCCGTAATCGTAGCGGTCGCGATAGTCGCGGCCGTAGCCATAGTCGTAGCGATTGTGACCGCTGCTCGCAGCCGCCGCCACCGCCGCGATCCCGCCGACGACGAGCGCGCCGGCGATCACGTCACCGGCATCGATACCGTCACGGTCGCGGGCCATTGCCGGCACGGCGGCCGAAACCGCCATGGCGCCCGCGGCCACGGTTCCAACCACGATCCTGGTAAGCTTTTCCATGGCTTGCATCCTTTCTCCGCCGGACGCGGCGTCCGGCTTTGATCGGTTTCTAGCGATGCCGCCATGTTGGTATCCTGAACTTCGCTGTCAGCCGAAATTCAGAAATCAAGGCCATTTGCTGAACGGTAACACTCGCCGGTTCCAACGCAAGAGCGGCCGCGAGCCCGACGCTCGCGACCGCTCCCGCAATCTCTCGATGAATGAGCGAAGCTCAGGCTTCGGCGTATTCCTCGGCGTCGCTCATCACCGGGCCGGAGTCCTTGCCCTTGGCCTCGACGTCACGGTCGACCAGCTCGATGATGGCGATCGGCGCTGCGTCCGATGCGCGGATGCCGGCCTTGATGATGCGGGTGTAGCCGCCGTTGCGGCCGGCATAACGCTCGGCCAGAACCTCGAAGAGCTTCTTTTCCTGCACCTCGTCCATCAGGCGCGAGTGCGCGATGCGACGGTTCGACAGACCACCACGCTTGGCCAGCGTGATCAGCTTCTCGATATAGGGGCGCAGTTCCTTCGCCTTGGGCGTCGTGGTCTGGATCTGCTCGTGCTTGATGAGCGCGGCGGCCATGTTGCGCATGAGAGCGGCGCGGTGGCCGGACGTACGCTGCAGCTTGCGGCCGGACAGCTTGTGACGCATCTGGTATTCTCCGTTCGTAGGGGGCCCGTGTCAGGTAGCCCGATCCTGGTGGCAGTTGCGGGTCGCCACCGTTCACCCTTTTACGTCCCCCGCGACGGGGGAAATCCCGGCCCTGTTAGCGCCCATCCCGCCGCGGCCGTGCGTCAACGGGTTGGGTTGCGTGGCGGCAGCCGGCCTTTTCGGAGCTACCTGCCGCCTCCGTCAGGGTCAGCCGAGAAGCTCCTGTTCGAGCTTCTTGGCCATCTCCTCGATGTTCTCGGGCGGCCAGCCCGGGATGTCCATGCCGAGGCGCAGGCCCATCGAGGAAAGGACTTCCTTGATCTCGTTGAGCGACTTGCGGCCGAAGTTCGGCGTGCGGAGCATCTCGGCCTCGGTCTTCTGCACGAGGTCACCGATGTAGATGATGTTGTCGTTCTTCAGGCAGTTCGCCGAACGCACCGACAGCTCGAGCTCGTCCACCTTCTTGAGGAGGTAGCGGTTGAGCTGGTTGGTGTCGCTCTCTTCCGGAGCCGCACCGGCGGCCATGCCGATCATCTGCGGCGCGCCGACAGGAGTGATATCCTCGAAGTGGACGAACAGCGCGAGCTGATCCTGAAGGATGCGCCCGGCATAAGCCACGGCGTCTTCCGGGGTCACTGTCCCGTCGGTCTCGACCGTGAGGCTCAGCTTGTCGAAGTCGAGTTCCTGGCCGATACGGGCATTCTCGACCTTGTAGCTGACCTGGCGCACCGGCGAGTAGAGCGAGTCGACCGGGATCAGCCCGATCGGCGCGTCGACCGGACGGTTGGACACGGCCGGGACATACCCCTTGCCGGTGTCCGCGGTCAGCTCCATGTTGAGCGTCGCGCCCTCGTCCAGGTGACAGATCACGAGGTCCTTGTTCATGACCTCGATATCGCCCGACACGGCGATGTCGCCCGCCTTGACCTCAGCCGGGCCGGTGGCGGAAAGCTGGAGGCGCTTCGGCCCTTCGCCCTGCATCTTAAGCGCAATCTGCTTGACGTTAAGCACGATGTCGGTGACGTCCTCGCGCACGCCGGCAAGCGAGCTGAATTCGTGCAGCACGTTCTCAATCTTGATCGAGGTGATCGCCGCGCCCTGAAGCGAAGACAGAAGCACGCGCCGCAGCGCGTTGCCAAGCGTCAGGCCAAAGCCGCGCTCGAGAGGTTCGGCAACGAAAGTCGCCTTCAGCTTGGGGTCGGGTCCCGGCTTGACCTCAAGGCTGTTGGGCTTCTTGAGTTCCTGCCAGTTCTTGATGTTGACAGTCATGGACTTCCCCTGGGATTTCGATGGCGGTTACGCCCACAGGCCTGGTGGAAAGGCCCGGGCGATCCGAAAGCCGGACGACGACCGGTTCGCCGTCCGGAAAGCTCGATCAGACGCGGCGGCGCTTTGAGGGGCGGACGCCGTTGTGCGGGATCGGCGTCACGTCGCGGATCGAGGTAATGGTGAAACCAACCGCCTGCAAGGCCCGCAGGGCGCTTTCACGGCCCGAGCCGGGGCCCTTGACCTCGACCTCGAGAGTGCGCACGCCGTGCTCGGCCGCTTTCTTGCCCGCGTCATCGGCGGCAACCTGGGCAGCGTAGGGAGTCGACTTGCGGCTGCCCTTGAAGCCCATCATGCCGGCAGAGGACCAGGAGATCGCGTTGCCCTGGGCGTCGGTGATGGTCACCATGGTGTTGTTGAAGCTGGCATTCACATGCGCGATGCCGCTCGTGATGTTCTTGCGTTCGCGGCGCTTGATGCGCTGAGGTTCGCGTGCCATGTCCGTATATCCTGTCGATAAATCGCTGCGGAAACCGAAAACCGGTTCGGCGGCTTATTTCTTCTTGCCGGCGATCGGCTTGGCCTTGCCCTTGCGGGTGCGCGCATTGGTGTGCGTACGCTGGCCACGGACGGGGAGCCCCTTGCGATGGCGCAGGCCGCGATAGCAGGCGAGGTCCATGAGGCGCTTGATGTTCATCGCCGTCTCGCGGCGAAGGTCACCTTCGACCAGGTGATCGGCGTCGATGGTTTCGCGGATCTGGAGCACTTCGGCGTCCGAGAGATCCTGCACCCGACGGCTGTGATCGATGCCAAGCTTGTCGGCGATTTCGACGGCCTTGGTGCGACCGATACCGTGGATATAGGTAAGCGCGATGATCACGCGCTTGTTGGTGGGGATATTTACCCCGGCAATACGAGCCACTTAATTCTCCTGCTCCACAGAGGACGCTGGCGCGCCCCCTATCTCAACGCTTGACACCCGAGCGATACGAAACGGCAAAAAGCCCGGCAGGCGACGCACACGATGCCTGAAACACGCGTGGTTTTGGCCATCCGGACTTGCCGTAAGATTCGAGTGAAGGGCGCGCTTAAAACGATTCGCAGCCCCTGTCAACGCCTGCACGTGACAACGGCGCCCTGGCCGCCAGCGGTCGGCGGCAAGCGCCAGCCCGTGCCCCGTTCTTATCGCATCGCGCCCGCGCAGTCAAAACTTCAGGCCCGGGCATTCTCACCGGCCGATCATTTTCGGGCCGGAGTCATCCGGCGGGCCTTCCTTGCCACTGGCCGCGCCCTCGGCGGCAGCATCGAAGACGGCGCCGAGCTTCCCCGCCAGTCGCCGGACCTGTTCGCCCAGGACACCATCGACTGCGGGGGCAAGCTTTTCATACGGCGTGCGGGCATAGCCGCCGACGACATACTCGAGCAGGATCCGCGTTCCCTTGCCGTCCGCTGCGGGCTTGACCTCGAAGGTCAGGGTCCCGTTCGCCGCGTCCGCCTGCAGCGGACCAAGGAGGCCTGCCATGCGCAGCGCGCGAGGCCGCTCTGCGTAGATGACGCGCATATGCTCGACACCGCCGAGAGCCGCCGCCTTGGGCGAGTCCTTGTCGGGAAGAACTTCACAGAAGCAGCCTCCCGGCCGCGGCTCGATGGACATGTTCTTCGCCGAGCCGGACCAGGTGTGTTGGCTATCCCACCACTCGGCGGGCTTCAGCAGCGTGTCCCAGGTCTTGTCCGCATCGGCCGGCACTTCGGCCACGTAGCGCAAGACGAAACCGCGCTCGGACACTTCGGCAACCTTGGCCGAGGCTGGAACGGCCCCGGCAACGAGTGCCATGGCGAGCGCGAATGCGGCGGACTTCATCGGCGTTTCCTCCTGCGGGTGCGAATACGGCGACGGAAGCTGCCAGGCCCCGTGCCGCCGGACCGGACGATCAGGACGCGAGAACGGCCTCGATCGCAGCACTCACTTCACTCATGTCGGCCATGCCGTCGACTCTGGAGACGATCCCGCGCGCTTCGTAAATCGGCAGGATCGGTGCCGTCTTGGCCCGATATTCGGCAAGGCGCGTGCGCACGGTCTCCGCATTGTCGTCAGGGCGCCGCTTAAACTCGGTGCCGCCGCACTTGTCGCAGACACCGGGAACTTTCGGCTGTTCGAACTTGTCGTGGTAGCCCTTGCCGCAAGTCGCGCAAGTGAAACGGCCGGTGATCCGTTCGACAAGCGCCTCCTCGTCGACCTCGAGCTCGATCACATGGTCGAGCTTGCGTCCCCGTTCGGCGAGGATTGCATCAAGCGCCTCGGCCTGGGCGGCCGTGCGAGGATAACCGTCGAAAATGGCGCCGGCTTCGGGTCCCATCGCGTCCAGTTCGTCGCCGATGAGGGCGGAGACGATCCCGTCAGAAACCAACTCTCCGCTATCCATGACGGCTTTGGCCTCCAACCCGGTCGGCGTTCCCGCCTTCACCGCTGCGCGGAGCATGTCGCCGGTGGAAAGCTGGCGCATCCCGTGCCGTTCGACGAGACGCTGCGCCTGGGTTCCCTTGCCCGCACCCGGCGGCCCCAGCAGAATGATATTCACGCCTTACCCCTCAATTCTTGTCTGGCGTTCGTCTCAGCGGAGACGGCCTTTCAGTTTCGCCTTCTTGATCAGATCGCCGTACTGGTGAGCCAGCAGGTGCGATTGAATCTGGGTGATCGTGTCGACCGTCACGTTCACGACGATCAGCAGACTCGTGCCGCCCATGAACAGCAGCGGCAAGCCGGTCATCGAAAGGAAGTACTCGGGCACCGTGCAGACGATGGTCAGGTAGATGGCGCCGATCACAGTCACGCGGGTGAGGACGTAATCGAGGTAAGTCGCCGTGTTCTTGCCTGGGCGGATGCCGGGAATGAAACCGCCGTTCTTCTTGAGGTTCTCCGCGGTCTCTTCCGGATTGAAGACGACGGCGGTGTAGAAGAAGCTGAAGAAGACGATGCCCGCCGCGTAAAGAAGCATGTAGAGCGGCTTGCCGTGGCCGAGGTACTGGTTGAGCGTGACCACGACCTGACCCATCGTCGATTCGGGATTCAGCGACTTTCCGGCAAACTGCGTGATCGTCAGCGGCAGCAGCAGGAGCGAACTGGCGAAGATCGGCGGGATCACGCCCGCGGTGTTGAGCTTGAGCGGCAGGTGGCTGCGGTCGGCCTGCATCATGCCCCGCTGCGTGGCGCGCTTGGGATACTGGATCAGCAGCCGGCGCTGTGCCCGCTCCATGAAGCAGATCATCAGGATCATCGCCACGATTAGTACGATCAGGCTGATGATGAGGAACGACCCGGTATCACCTGCGCTGTAGGCCTGGCCGAGATTGCTGGCGAAGGTCGGCATCTGCGCGACGATGCCGGCCATGATGATGAGCGAGACGCCGTTGCCGATCCCCCGCGAGGTGATCTGCTCACCCAGCCACAGCAGGAACATGGTGCCGCCCACCAGCGAGATGACCGCACCAATGCGGAACATGTACCCCGGATCGACTACCGCCTGCATGCCGCTCGACGCACCGTATGCCTCGAGGCTCACGGCCAGGAAATAGCCCTGGAGCGCGCAGAGACCGACAGTGCCGTAACGGGTGTACTGGTTCAGCTTCTTGCGCCCGGCCTCGCCCTCCTTCTTGAGCGCGATCAGTGCCGGATGGAGCGAGGCGGCGAGCTGCACGACGATCGAAGCGGTGATGTACGGCATCACCCCGAGCGCGATCAGGCTCATGCGCGAAAGCGAGCCGCCCGAGAAGGTATTGAACAGGTCGAGGATGCCGCCCTGGGTCTGACTGTAGAGCGATTCGAGGATCAGCGGGTTCACACCCGGCAGAGGTACGAAGCTCAGAAAGCGGAACACGATCAACGCACCGATCGTGAACCAGATGCGCTTCTTGAGCTCGGTCGCCTTGGAAAAATTGGCCAGGCTCAGCGAGCTGGCGATGTTGTCGGCGCGGGATGCCATGACCTTAGGGAAGCCTCGAAAATTCTAATCGGATTCGCCCTTAGCGGCTGCATGCCGGCTTGTCGAACCCCCGAACGGAACTGGCTAT
>DATEJH010000071.1:0-65403 GCA_035278205.1 Novosphingobium sp.
ATCCCCCCCCCCCCGATCGCCCCCTTCACTTCGGAGCCCTGATCACCGCACAGGCGATGCGGCTGCCGGCGGCGCCGGAAGGCTGGCTCAGGTAGTCATCCGCGCCGGAGTGGATCACCAGCGCCGAACCGTCCGCATCCAGGAGCGACTTGGGCCCGGGCGCCAGCGTCACTCCGGTATTGAGGATCTGCGCCTTAAGCGCGCCATCGGAACCGACATGCTGGTTCGGCATGTCGCCGCCGTGAGGTCCGCCGGCAACCATCAGCCCGTGCTTGGCAGCCCCGGCCGCAAAATGCCCGCCCGCACTGTCGAACTTCGTGGAGGCGTCACACACGCCGTTCTCGTGGAAATGAAAGCCATGATCTCCCGCCGGCAGGCCCTTGAGATCGGTAGTGACGAGAACGCCGGTCGGCGTGTCCTGCAGCATGACCATGCCCAGCGGCGCACCATCGAGTCCGACCACGTTCGCATGAATGACAGATCCCGCCGTTTCCCTGGGCGGTTCGGCCATGGCGGCCTGCGCCGTCAGCACGGCGGCACAAATGGTCAGGTTACCGACTATATGCATCATCGTTCTTCTCCATTCGGGGGATGAGGGCTGTTTTCGACGCAGAATGCTGCGTACCGCGCCTTACGAGATGGAATCTACGCAGCCGTCCTTAGGCTAGGCTTATCGGCATGAAAGGCAATTGCGAGCAAAGTGTTACCGCATCGGCAAGGACATCCCGTCAATGCCGATTAACGTTCTGTAACGATGCTCTCGGGAGACACCAATGCCACGCCGGAGATCCGCACCCGTGAACGCGCCGCTTCGTACGCTCTCAGACAGCAACGAGTTGTCCCTGGCCGAACGCCGCCGCGAACCGCGTCATTCTACCTGCTTCGAGGCCACTCTGGAGTTCTCCAACGGCAGCTACGCGTCGGCCCTTCTCGCCGATGTTTCGCTGCACGGGTGTTGTGTGCGGACGGATGCCGACTGGCTGCGCCAGGGTGCCTTCGTCTCTATCGGCCTGGGTGCGGAGCCGAAAATGCCCGCGATCGTCCGCTGGGTACGCGGGAACGCCGCCGGCATGGAATTCCTCCGCCAGGTCCCGGGCAACCGCACCGACTGGCGCGCGCTGATGGACAATTGACCGGACGGTTGCCTTCGCAAAACACTCCATCGCGTCAAGCGTGATCGAGACCGATGGAGCGCAAAATCGGAGGCAGAGCCGATCAAACAAGAAAGGCGGCCCTTTCGGACCGCCCTTCTTCGCTGTTCGCTTTGAAACGTGCGCTCACTTCTTCTTGAGCGAGAGCCCGCCGAAACGCTTGTTGAACTGGGCCACGCGGCCGCCTTCATTGACGCGCTGCGTGCCGCCGGTCCAGGCCGGGTGCGACATCGGGTCGACTTCGAGAACCAGCGTGTCCCCTTCCGAACCCCAGGTAGAACGGGTCTGGAAAGTGGTGCCGTCGGTCATCTGCACCGTGATCATGTGATAGTCGGGATGCGTATCGGCCTTCATTTCGAATCTCTTTCGCATGTGGCCGGTTCCGACCGGCCTGCCTTGGAAAGCGGCGCGCTTACATGGACAAGCGCGAAAACGCAAGGTCCGGATTCGTGCCTAACCACGCCGCCCGTGTATGCCCGCCCGCTCATCCCGCCGCCGGCTGCGTCCGATTGGCGATCAGGTTGTCGACCACCGTCGGATCCGCGAGAGTCGAAGTGTCGCCCAGATTCGAAAAATCATTCTCCCCGATCTTGCGCAGTATGCGGCGCATGATCTTGCCCGATCGGGTCTTGGGCAATGCGGGAGCGAACTGGATCACGTCCGGCGTGGCGATCGGCCCGATCTCGCGGCGGACCCACTGGATCAGTTCCTTGCGTAGTGCGTCGTCGGGTTCCACCTCGGCATTGCAGGTGACGAAAGCATAGATGCCCTGTCCCTTGATCTCGTGCGGCATCCCCACGACCGCGGCCTCGGCCACCTTGGCGTGAGCGACAAGCGCGGATTCGACCTCGGCCGTGCCCATGCGGTGGCCTGAGACGTTGATCACGTCGTCAATGCGTCCCGTGATCCAATAATAGCCGTCCTCGTCACGCCGGCAGCCATCGCCGGTGAAATAGTAGCCCTTGAAGGTGGTGAAATAGGTCTGGAAGAAGCGGTCGTGATCGCCCCAGACGGTGCGCATCTGGCCCGGCCAGGAATCGGCGATGACAAGGCAGCCGTCAGCGGCGCCTTCCAGCACCGTCCCGTCGTTGTCCAGCAGCAGCGGCTTGACCCCGAACATGGGCCTGGAGGCGGACCCGGGCTTGAGTGCCGTCGCGCCCGGCAGCGGCGTAATCATCGCGCCTCCGGTCTCCGTCTGCCACCATGTATCGACGATCGGGCAGCGCCCCTCGCCCACGACGTTGTAATACCAGGCCCAGGCTTCCGGATTGATCGGCTCGCCCACCGAGCCGAGCAGTCGCAGGCTCTTGCGGCTGGTCTTTTTCACCCAATCGTCGCCTTCACGCATCAGCGCGCGCAGCGCCGTGGGGGCCCCGTAGAAGATCTCGACGCCGAACTTGTCGACCACCTGCCAGAAGCGGCTCGCGTCCGGGAAATTGGGGATGCCTTCGAACATCACTGTGGTCGCGCCATTCATCAGCGGGCCGTAGACGACATAGGAATGGCCCGTCACCCAGCCGATATCGGCGGCGCACCAGAAGATCTGGCCGGGGCGGTAATCGAAGACGTACTGGTGCGTCATCGAGACCCAGACCGAGTAGCCGCCGGTAGTGTGGAGCACTCCCTTGGGTTTTCCGGTCGAACCTGAAGTATAGAGGATAAACAGCGGATCTTCCGCGTTCATTTCCTCGGGCACGCATTCGGCGGACTGCCTCGCGACGCCCGCGAGCCAATCGAAATCGCGTCCCTCCACCATGGGCACGTCGGTCCCGGTGTGCCGGAGCACGATCACGGCATCGACACTGGTGCATTGCCTCAGCGCCTCATCGACGTTGGCCTTGAGCGGGACTTTCCTGCCCCCGCGCAACCCCTCGTCGGCCGTGAGCACGATCCGGCTGTCACAGTCGATGATGCGCCCTGCCAGGGCGTCGGGCGAGAAACCGGCGAAGACGATCGAGTGGATCGCGCCGATCCGCGCGCAGGCGAGCATCGCGATAGCGGCCTCGGGCACCATCGGCAGATATATGGTGACGCGCTCGCCGCGCTTGACGCCATGCGCCTTGAGCAGATTGGCGAACTTGCAGACCTGCTCGTGCAGTTCACGGTAAGTGATGCGGCGTTCCGGGTTTTTCGGATCGTCCGGCTCCCAGAGAATCGCAACGGTGTCGCCCCGCTCGGCGAGATGGCGGTCCAGGCAATTCGCGGAAAGATTTAGCGTCCCGTCGGTGAACCAGGAAATACCGAAGTCGGCTTCGTCGAAGCTCGTCTCCTTCACCACCGTGAACGGTCTGATCCAGTCGATTCGCCGAGCCTCCTCGCGCCAGAAGCCTTCGGGATCGTCGATCGAATGCCGGTACATATCCTGGTAGCGCGCCTCATCAATAAGGGCATTCTCCCCCCATTCCGCGGGGACGGGATAGACGGTCTGTACCATGTGATTGTGATCTCCTCTCCATGGATCTGGCGGGCAACCGCGGCGTTCTCTTGCCTTTTAGCACAGCAGCGGATGCGCGGGGACATGGACGTTGTTGCTCGACAGCCGTTGCCCTGCGGTGCCGGCCATTGTCCTGTCCGGGTGACGATCGGTTCCTGCACGATCTCTCGCCAGATGAAATTTTTGACACCCCTGGCTTGTGAACGGCCTACTAACGTGTTGGTAACCTCTTGAACAGCAAAGGCTTCCGGCAATCGGAGGTCAAGTTGCGTCACGAGAGGTTAACCGGCCGGGACAAGCAGCGCGCGCAGCGCGTGGGCGTCGCGATCCTGTGCGAGGTGCGGCAAGGGACCCGGCCCTGGAAAATGGCCCGACTGGAAGATCTTTCGGCCGGCGGCTTTCGGATTGCGTGGCTGCCCGACGCACGCCCTGGAGTGCCCCTCCGCATCCGCATTCCCGGGATGCAGCTTCTGAGCGCACGGATCGTCTGGCTGCAGGACAACACTGTCGGCTGCGAATTCGTTGAACCCCTGCACGTCGCGGTTTTCGAGCACATCGTGCGCCGCGCCCAAGGCTGATCGCCTGCGGAGAGGATGGGTTCCCGGAAACCCGCTCCCTCCCGGTTCACAGGCGTCTTCCGCGCGGGTCAGATGTGCAGCGCGCGTCCGAAAGCGGCCAGCGTCGATTCGTGCATCATCTCCGAGAGCGTCGGGTGCGGGAAGACGGAGTTGATCAACTCGGCCTCGGTGGTCTCCAGCGTCTTGCCCACGACATAGCCCTGGATCAGTTCGGTCACTTCCGCGCCGATCATGTGTGCGCCGAGCAGTTCGCCGGTCTTCGCATCGAACACGGTCTTGATGAAGCCCTCGGGCTCGCCGAGCGCGATGGCCTTTCCGTTACCGATAAAGGGGAAATTGCCGACCCTGACCTCGTAGCCGGTCTCCCTGGCCTTGGCTTCGGTCATTCCGACGGAGGCGATCTGGGGGTGGCAGTAAGTGCAGCCCGGAATATTGTTGCGGTCGAGTGGGTGCGGATGGACCTCCTCGTTGCCCAGTTCGCGCGCAATGGCTTCGGCCGCGGTGACGCCTTCATGGCTCGCCTTGTGCGCCAGCCAGGGGCCCTCGACACAATCGCCGATCGCCCAGACGCCCTTGACGTTGGTGCGCCCGTGCCCATCGACCTTGATGTGGGAACGCTTGTCGGATTGGATGCCGAGCTCTTCCAGGCCGATGCTCTCAACGTTCGGCACGATGCCGATCGCGACGATGACATGACTGAACTCGGCGGTCTCGTCCTTGCCGCCCCTGTCCCTGATCGCGACTTTCACTCCGGATTTGGTCGTCTCGATCGCGCCCACGTTGGCGCCGGTCAGGATCTTCATTCCCTGCTTGGTCAGTGCTTTCTCGAGGAAGGCAGAGACATCCGCGTCCTCGACGGGCACGATACGGTCCAGCATCTCCACTACCGTCACGTCCGCGCCCATGTCGTTGTAGAAGCTGGCGAATTCGATGCCGATCGCGCCAGAGCCGATGACCAGCAGCTTGCTTGGCATTTCCTTGGGCGTCATCGCATGACGGTAGGTCCAGATACGCTCGCCATCGGCCTTGGCCTTCGGCAGGTCGCGGGCGCGGGCGCCGGTGGCGAGGACGATGTGCTTTGCCTGTAGCGTCTCCGTGCCTTTCTCGCCGGTGACTTCCAGCCTGCCTGGCGCGACGAGCTTGCCGGTGCCCATGTGCACCGCGATCTTGTTCTTCTTCATCAGGTGCGTCACGCCCTTGTTGAGCTGCGAGGCAACTCCGCGTGAACGCTTGACCACGGCGGCGAGGTCAGCCGTTATGTTCTCGGCGGCGAGGCCATAGTCCTTGGCGTGCTTCATCTGGTGGAACACCTCGGCCGAGCGCAACAGTGCCTTGGTCGGGATGCAGCCCCAGTTGAGGCAGATGCCGCCCAGAAGTTCGCGCTCGACGATCGCCGTCTTCAGGCCGAGCTGCGCGCAGCGGATGGCCGAAACGTAGCCGCCGGGGCCCGAACCGAGAACGATGACGTCGTAGGATTCACTCACAATCAAGCTCCGTGACTTTGATGCGCAACGCGGCCATTCCTCTCCCCTTGCGGGAGAGGACGCGAAGGCTTGCGAGCCGTGAGGCTGTCGAAAGTTCGATAGCCGAAGTTGGAGAAGGGGCTGAAACCCTCAAGCCACCATCCCTAGCGGGCTTTCCACATACTCTTTGAACGCCGCCATCAGCCGCGCACCATCCGCGCCGTCCACGGCCCGGTGATCGAAGCTGCCGGTTGCACTCATCACAGTCGCCACGCCCAGCGAACCGTCCGGCATGACCCAGGGGCGCTTTTCACCGGCCCCAATGGCAAGGATGGTCGACTGCGGCGGATTGATGACTGCGGTGAACTGCTTGATGCCCATCATCCCCATGTTGGAGATGGAGGCGCTACCGCCCTGGTACTCCTCGAGCTTGAGCTTGCCTTCCCTGGCACGCTGGCCAAGGTCCTTGGTCGCGCGGGCGATTTCCGAGAATGACCTGCCGTTCGCGTCCTGCACGATGGGCGTGATGAGTCCGCCCGGGATCGAGACCGCGACGGAAACGTCGGCGCGGCCGTACTTGATCAGCTCGTTGCCCGCGAAAGTCACGTTGCACTCGGGCACATCCATCAGCGCCTTGCCGAGCGCCTTGATCAGCATGTCGTTTACCGAGACTTTCACGCCCTGCTTCTCCAGCGCGGCATTGAGTTCCGCGCGCATGGCCATGAGCTTGTCGAGCCGAACATCGACCGTCAGATAGATGTGCGGCGCTTCCTGCATCGATTGCGCAAGGCGACGGGCGATGGTCTTGCGCATGCTCGAGAGCTTCTCGACGCCGTGCGGAATCCGGTCGTCTAGCAGTGCGCGGGTTTCCGCCGCCATCTCCACCGTCTCCGGCTTGACCGAAGCGGCAGGCGGGGAAGCGGCAGACTTCGGCTTGGCGGCACCGGGCTGCGCCGCTTCGACGTCAGCCTTGACCACACGGCCGTTCGGGCCCGAGCCTGTCAGGCTTTCGATGTCGACGCCCCTGGCCTCGGCGAGACGCCGGGCGAGCGGGGATGCAAGAATACGTTCCTCCCTTGACGATGTGGCTGCGGCGGCCGACGGCGCGGCCGGGGCGGGAGCAGCTTCAGCCTTTGCCGGCTTCTGCGGAGCCTTCTTGGGCAAATCGGCAGCAGGGGCCGGGGCCGCAGCGGGAGCAGACGCAGCCTTTATCTCAGCCGCGTCTTCGTCCTCGCCGGCAAGCACGGCGATCACTGTGCCCACTTTCACGCCCTCACTGCCTTCGGGCACGAGGATCTTGCCCATCGTGCCTTCGTCCACGGCTTCGAACTCCATCGTCGCCTTGTCCGTCTCGATCTCCGCCATGATATCGCCGGAACTGACGGTATCGCCTTCCTTCACCAGCCATTTTGCGAGCTTTCCCTCTTCCATGGTGGGGGACAGAGCGGGCATCTTGATCTCGATGGGCATGAAACGGTTCGTGTCCCTTGCTTTCCTGGGGCGGCGCTTTCGGTCGGCCTTTCCTTGGACAAGTTGCGGTCGCCAGACAAGCGCCTTGGCGCTGATTTTTCGCATTTCCGATGGCTTGCGCAGCAACTCGATTGGCCCGATAAGCCGAGCGAGGGGACTGGCATGCGCGTCTATCTGGTAATCGTCGACGAAACCGAGGAAGCGCTGGTCGCCTTGCAGTTCGCTGCGCGCCGCGCCGCGAAGACGGACGGATCGCTGCACCTGCTCGCGCTAGTACCGCCCCAGCCATTCAACGCCTTCGGGGGCGTGCAGGCAACCATCGAGGAAGAGGCTCGCGCACGGGCCGAAACACTCGTCACCGCGGCCGCGGGCAATCTCCTCTCGCAGGGGGCGAAAATGCCGGTGATCACCGTGCGCGTTGGCGAGGACATCAAGATCGTCCGCGAATACCTGAAGGAACACCCCGAAGTCTGCGCACTGGTGCTCGGCGCCGCCAGGGAAGGCGGCCCCGGACCTTTGGTGGCGCATTTCACCGGCGCCGGAATCGGCCAGATGCCCTGTCCTGTCTTCGTCGTGCCCGGCACTCTCGATGCCGAGGCAATCGAACGGCTGAGTTGACCGTTAAACAGTGACAGGAAGAGGCCTGCGGCGCAGGACGACCTCTTTGCGGCTTGCTCGAACTGACTCCCTCCCCACGCGGCGCGTGGTTGCCAGTCCGTATCGCGGATGCCTTGAACCCTTACCGTTTTTTCCGTCCCTGGTGGCGGATATTCGCCGGGCGGCCGCGTTTGCCGGCCAGGTGATTGCCGCGCTTCTTGAGCGGCATCGGCCTGCCCCTCGGCTCGATCCGGCCGGAGGCGCCCTCTTCCAGTTCGAACTTCAGGGCGCCGGTCAGCGGGTTCGCCTCGGCCAGGCGCAGGCGCAGTATCTGACCGATCGCGTAGGATGTGCCGCTGTCCTCGCCTTCAAGGACCTGCGATTTCTCGTCGTAGGCGAAGCGCTCGTCCCCCAGCGTGGAGACCGGCACCAGCCCATCGCCGCCAAGGCCCACGATCGTTGCGAAGAAACCGAACTTCTGTACCGCGGTGATCCGCGTATCGAAGACTTCCCCAACCCGCGAGGCAAGCCACGCGGCGACGTAGCGGTCGATCGTCTCCCGCTCAGCCTCCATGGCCCGCCGCTCCGCTGCGGAAATGGCCTCGCTGATGCGGGCCAGATCATCGCGGTCGCGATCCGACAGCCCCGAGGCGGGCGGGATATCACCTTTCGGCTTCGGCTGCTCAAGACCATAGGCATCGACCAGCGCGCGATGCACCAGCAGGTCGGCGTAGCGCCGGATCGGCGAAGTGAAGTGGGCATAGGATCCGAGCGCCAGGCCGAAGTGCCCTTCGTTGCGCGGTCCGTAATAAGCCTGCGTCTGACTGCGCAGCACGGCCTCCATGATCAGCGCCTTCTCCGATTCGTCCGCAATGTCCTTGAGCATGCGGTTGAACAGGCCGGGGGTGATCACCTGCCCGAGCGCCAGCTTGCGGCCGAAGGTCGCGAGGTAATCCTTCAGCGCGACCAGTTTTTCCCGGCTGGGCGTCTCGTGGACGCGGTACACGACGGGCGCCACTTTGGCCTCGAGCGCCTTGGCCGCGGCGACGTTGGCGGCGATCATGAAATCCTCCACCACGCGGTGTGCATCGAGCCGCTCCCGAATGGCTATCTCGGTTATCCGCCCCTGCTCGTCGAGCTTCACCCGCCGTTCGGGCAATTCCAGTTCGAGGGGATCACGCTGGTGCCGGGCATCGGCCAGAGCCTTCCAGCAGGCCCAGAGATTCTTCAGGTTATCTCCGGCACTGCCGTCATCGATCCGCGCCTGCGCGTCCTCGTAGGCGATGACTTCGTCGATGCGCACGATGGCGCGGGTGAAGCGCCAATCCGTGACCTTGCCTTCGCCATCGACGCGCAGGTGGCAGGCCATGGCGGCACGGTCCTCGCCCGCACGCAGCGAGCAGACATCGGCAGAGAGCACTTCGGGCAGCATCGGCACGACGCGGTCGGGGAAATAGACCGAGTTGCCGCGCCGGCGCGCCTCGCGGTCGATCTCACCGCCGGGGCGGACGTAGAACGAGACGTCGGCGATGGCGACCAGCGCCCGGAATCCGCCCTCCCCGTCCGGCTCGGCCCAGATCGCATCGTCGTGATCGCGCGCGTCCGAGGGATCTATGGCGACGATCGGCAAATGCCTCAGGTCCTCGCGCCTGTCGGGGCTGAGCGGCAGTCTTGCGGCTCGCTCCGCCTCGTCCAGCGTCTCTTCGGAAAAGACGTTCGGAATACCGTGCTTGTGAATCGCGATAAGGCTGAACGCCTTGGGCGCCAACGGCTCGCCAAGTACCTCGGTGATCTTGACCGAGGCCCTGGCGGAACGGCCGACCGGCTCTGCCAGAACCAGTTCTCCGGCCTCCGCACCGCCGAGGTCGGATATCGGCGCGGAATTTCGCACTCTCTTGTCCACCGGGGCGAGCCAGGCTTTGCCTGCGCCATCGAACTCTATGACACCAAGCAACTGTTCGGACCGCACCGGCAGTTTCTTCATCGGCCAGGCGCGCCAGCCGGTATTGGTCTCTTCGGTGCGCGAAAGCACCCGGTCGCCCTTGCGCAGAGCCGATCCCCTGCCCTTTTCAACCAGACGGATACGCGGCGGCGGCGTGGCATCGTCCGGCTGCCAGGTATTCGGCACCGCGATCGCCTCCCCGTCCTCCACGTCGATCACGCGCAGCACGGTGACCTTCGGCAAGCCGCCGCTGCGGTGGAATGCCGTCCGCTTGCCGTCGATCAGCCCTTCCTCGGCCATGTCCTTCAACAAGGCTTTGAGCTGAATCTTGTCTTGCCCATGCAGAGCGAAGGCGCGCGCGATCTCCCGTTTGCCCGCCGGCGTGGGCGACTCGGCCAGGAAATCGAGTATCTGCTTGCGCGTCGGCAGGCCCGGCGCCGGGCGTTTTTTGGAAGCCATCGGCCTCCAATGGGGCCGATCAACGGGGATTACAATGGCGCTGCGCAGCCGGTCGGCTCAAGGCGATCAGTAGGCCCTTGCGACATATATCCTTTCGACAGCCGGCCGGCCCGTGAAGATGCAATCCCCACTTGGCGGCTCGCCGTCGAGCGGCGTGTTGCGCATGGTCAGCTTGAGCGCCTTGAGCCTCTGGACCACCCCTTCCAGCTCGCCGCCGGTGGGGCGGGCCCACTGCACTTCCACCCAGCCCGGATAGCGCCTCTCCTCGGAGAAGAAGGCCGCAATCTCATCGAAACTGGAAACGCGCGTGATGTTGGCATCGCGCCGGGAGCGGGCTTCGGCGTAGAGCGATGACTGGATGTCCTCCAGCTCCGCGACCGCGCGAGCGACGAACTGGTCTTTGTTCATGGCCTGGAAGTTCGCTTTAGCCGCGTCGTTCCACAGACGGTCACGGCGAAGCACCGAGACCTGCCCGCCCGCAGCATCCCGCCCGCCGATCTCCAGGGTGAGCGGCACGCCCTTCTTGACCCAGGCCCAGCGCTTCTGGGTGGCCTTGCCCGGCCGCGTGTCGAGCAGGACACGGACAGGTTCGCCAAACGCGGACTGTGCGGCAAGCGCGCTACGCAGATCTTCGCAATAGGCGAGCAGGGCCTCGTCCTCAGGCGTGTCACGCAGCATCGGCAGGATCACGATCTGGTGCGGCGCGACCATCGGCGGCACGCGCAGACCATCATCATCGCCGTGAGTCATGATGAGGCCACCGATCATGCGGGTGGACGTGCCCCAACTCGTCGTGTGCGCGAACTGCTGGGTGCCTTCGCGGTCCTGGTACTGGATGCCCGCGGCCTCGGCAAAACCGGTACCGAGGTAGTGCGAGGTGCCCGCCTGCAGGGCCTTGCCGTCCTGCATCATCGCCTCGATCGAATAGGTTGCGACAGCGCCGGGGAAACGCTCGTTCTCCGGCTTCTCGCCTGCGATGACCGGCATCGCCAGCGGGCCTTCCGCGAAGGCGCGGTACATCTCGAGCGCGCGCAGCATCTCCTTCATCGCATCGTCGCGGTCGGCGTGGGCGGTATGACCTTCCTGCCAGAGGAATTCGCTGGTGCGCAGGAACATGCGGGTGCGCATTTCCCAGCGCACGACATTGGCCCACTGGTTGGTGAGCAGCGGCAGGTCGCGCCAGGATTGGATCCAGCGTGCCATGGCGGCACCGATCACCGTCTCCGACGTCGGCCGGACGATCAGCGGCTCCTCAAGCTTCGCCTCGGGATCGGGAACCAGCCCGCCCTTGCCGTCACCGACGAGGCGGTGATGCGTGACGACTGCCATTTCCTTCGCGAAGCCTTCGACGTGCTC
This sequence comes from Novosphingobium sp., assembly GCA_035278205.1. Lineage (GTDB taxonomy): Bacteria > Pseudomonadota > Alphaproteobacteria > Sphingomonadales > Sphingomonadaceae > Novosphingobium. The sequence goes on from DATEJH010000071.1 coordinate 11,451, forward strand.
TGCTTCCTTGGCGAAGTAGGAGAGCGGGATAAACAGGGGGAAGTAACAGTTCTGGACGCCCGCCGCCTTGATCATGTCGTCCATGAGGCGCTGGATGCGTTCCCAGATGCCGTAGCCCCAGGGTTTGATGACCATGCAGCCGCGGACGCCGGACTCCTCGGCCATTTCGGCTTCGGATATCACTTCCTGGTACCACTGGGCGAAATCGTCCTCGCGGCTTGTCGAGAGGGCGTGGCGGATGGCGGACACGGGTGCGTTCTTCCTGACTTGTTGCTGCGGCCCCGAAGTGCATCCTCCGGGAGCGCACCCGCTGGCCCTTATTTGCCCAGCGCGTCAAGCCTCTTCTGAATTTCCGCCATCTGGTCGCGCAGCGCCGAGAGGTCGTCATTGTGGTTCGAAGAGGAGGCAGTAGGCTTGCTCTCGGTCTTCTCCGCGCCAGGCATGAAGGCCGCTGCGGCCGCCTTGAACATGGCCATGTTCTGCTCGGCCAGCTTGGCGAGGGGATTGTTGCCCAGGCTGTCCTCGAAAGCCTTGGCAAGCTTCGCCTGGTTTGCCCGGAAGTTCTCCATCGACGCTTCGAGGTAATGCGGAATCAGCGACTGCATTGAATTGCCGTACATGCTGATCAGTTCGCGCAGGAAGTTCACCGGCAGCATCTGCTCGCCGTTGGATTCCTCCTCCATGATGATCTGAGTCAGAATGGTGTGCGTGATGTCGGTGCCGGTCTTCGCATCGAGCACCTTGTAATCCACCCCCTCGCGCGTCATTTTCGCAAGGTGATCGAGCGTGATATAGCTCGAAGAACGCGTGTTGTAGAGCCGCCGGTTCGCGTATTTCTTGATGATGACCGTATTATCGTCATGAGACGCTGCTTCAGGCATGGCCAATCCCCAGTCCAGACAGGGGCTTACGTTACCACCGGATTATCGCATTGCAACACAATTTGCTGCGCAGCAAAAGCCGGCGTTAACCTCCTTCAACGGCGGAAACGGCTGCCCAGCACCGTGAGGAGTTCGTACTGCGAGAGCCCCGATGCTGCAGAAGCTTCGGCAAGTGCGTAATCCGCCGTTACCCAATCGCCTTCATCAAGATCTGGCGCGTTACTCAGGTCGATGACGGTCATGTCCATGCTGACGCGGCCGAGAACCGGCAGTTCATGCCCCGCGGCGCGGAACAGGCCCTTCCCCGACCAGCAGCGCAGATATCCGTCGGCATAGCCCAGCGAGATCGTCCCCACCCGCATCGGCGCGGTGGCCGTAAAGGTCGCGTTGTAGCCGATCGTTTCGCCGGGCCCGACCTGGCGCACCTGCATGATCGTGGCTTCGGGGTTCACCACCTGACGGATCAGGTGCGCCATGTCGGCGCGCGGCACGCCGCCGTAAAGCGAAATGCCCGGCCGTGTGAGGTCGCCGTGATAATCGCTGCCGAGCGCGATCCCGGCACTGTTGGCAAGGCTCTTGCGCTTGTGCGGTATTGCCGCGGCGGCTTCGCGCCATTTGCCGAATTGCCGGGCGTTGAGCGGGGTCTCTTCCTCGGCCGAGGCGAGGTGCGAGTGCAGCACGTCGATTTCGAGGCGGGAAAATACCTCGTCTCCGATCTGCCTCATCGGCACGCCCAGGCGGTTCATGCCGGTGTCGATCATCAGGTCGCAGGCGCCTCCGCCGGCCTCGAGCCAGCGGCGCGCCTGTGCGGCCGAATTGATGACGGGCCTCACGCCGGCGGCAATCGCATATGCCGCATCAGCTTCGGACTGCAGGCCATGCAGCACGGCCATCGAGGATGCGGGCACCAGATCGAGCAGTTCGGCCGCCTCGCCCCAGTGAGCGACGAAGAAATCGCGGCAGCCCGCCTTGTGGAGCACGGGCACGGCTTGCCGCGCCCCCAGTCCGTAGGCGTCCGCCTTCACGGCGGCGCCAGCCCGGGCCTTTCCGGAGAGGCGATCAAGCGCCTGCCAGTTCGCCTTCAGGGCATCCTTGTCGATCGTCAGGCGTAGCGGCGGTTCGGGCAGGTCAGGCAGCATCTTCACCGTAGTCACGCGGGGGACCGCCCCGCAGGCCCCAGAGCGCGACGACCAGGGCGAAGGCAACGACGCCCCAAGTGTACCACAAGCCCTGGTAAGGATTGCCGCTGCTCGCGACCATGTAGCTCGATATCAGCGGTAGGAAGCCGCCGAAATAGCCGGTTCCGATGTGATAGGGAATGGACATCGAACTGTAGCGGATGCGCGGCGGGAACATTTCCGACAGAAGCGCGGCGACCGGACCGTAAGTGGCGCCTGACAGCGCCATGAAGACGAGCAACATGGCGCTGATCGTGACTGCGTCTGCGATAGTCGGAGTGACGGCCGCGAAATCGTAACCGGCCTGCGTCAGCCAGCCTTCCAGCTGCGAGACGCGCGTGCTCTTGTCGTTCCAGGAATAGGTGTCGAGCGGCACGGGCCTGCTTCCGATGCGAAGCGTCAGCTCAGGCCCGCTCGAAAGGTTGTAGGTAATGCCGGCAGCCGTGAGATCGCCCAAAAGCTTGCCGCAATTGCTCTCCTGTTCGGACTTGAAGGGGTTATACAGGCAATCCGGGCCGGAGACGAAGACCGGCGCATCCCGCCCGGCGAGCGCGAGACCAGGATTGGCATGCGCCCCGATGTTCCAGAACAACGGGAACATGAGAACGAGCGTGAGCGCATAGCCCCAGACGATCGGTTTCTTGCGGCCGACCCGATCGGACAGCGCCCCGAATATGACAAAGAAGACCATGCCGAGCGCCGCCGAGATGCCCACGATGATTTCGGCAGTCGTCGCTTCCATGCGCATCGCGCTCTTGAGGAAGCTGAGCGCCGAGAACATGGCCGTGTACCAGATCACCGTCAGGCCGGCGGCCACGCCGAACAGGGCAATGAATATGCGTTTCTTGTTGCCCGGGTAAGTGAAGCTCTCGACAAACGGATTGCCGGCGATCTCGCCTTCTTCCCGCATTGCCTTGAATACCGGGCTTTCAGACAGCTTGAGGCGCATCCACAGCGAAATGGCGAGCAGCGCGATGCTCAGGATGAACGGCACGCGCCAGCCCCAGGTCTCCCACACCTCCGCGCTCATTACCGCCTTGCACCCGAGCACAACGATCAGGCTGAGCACGAAGCCGCCGACGACACTGGCCTGAATGAATCCGGTGAAGAAGCCCCTGCGGCTCGGCGGCGAGTGCTCGGACACATAGATCGCCGCGCCGCCGTATTCCCCGCCGAGCGCGAGCCCTTGCATGACCCGCAGCAGAAGCACGATCGCCGGTGCCGCATAGCCGATTGTCGCGGCAGAGGGGATGAACCCGACGCCCGCCGTCGCGATGCCCATGAGAGTGACCGTGACGAGAAAGGTGTACTTTCGGCCGAGCTTGTCGCCGAGAAAACCGAACAGGACAGCGCCCAGCGGCCTGAATCCGAAACCCACGGCAAATCCGGCCCAGACCAGCAGCGTCTCCAGGGTGGCATTGCCCGAGGGGAAGAAGGTCTTACCGATGATGGCGGCGAGCGTTCCGTAGATGAAGAAGTCGTACCACTCGAACACGGTGCCCATGGACGAAGCGGCAATGACGAGCCTTATGTCCGAAGCGCTCGGCTCGGGTCCATGTGGATGCTGGTACTCGTCTGCCATCTGTTGATCTTCCCCTCTGCTCGTCCGACCGGCGTTTAGACTGCCATTCAGGCGGAGGGAAGAACCTGCATGGCCGCATTCCACGGCAGCATCACCGCGCCGTGACGGGCGGGATAGTCGCGCGCGGCGGCGATTCGGGAGAGGCCAGACCAGTCCGGCAGACCGCCGTGACCGGCGAGCCAATCGGCAACAGCCCTGCCCGCCTCGTGGACCGCCGGGCCGCTCATGCCGACCACGGCCTGTGCGAAGATCGAGGCAGCCGCCTGACCGACGGCGCAGGCGTGGCTGCGCACGCCTACCCCGGTCACCCGGCCCTCGCCATCGATGCCGAGCCCGAGAGCGATCGTGCTGCCGCAGGATCGCGAGCGCGCCTCGCCTTGCAGCGGCAAGTCGTCACGCCACGGAAAGTGCGACAGTTCCACCGCCAGCGACAGCACATCCGGAGTATAAAGAACGGTTCCCGACACGTGACCTGACTCAGTTCTCTTCGACCGCGGCGTCGCTGTCGTTGAGCTTGCGCCGGCGGTCGCTGATCATCTTTACCAGAGCTTCGCTGCTGGCATTGATGAACGGGTAAGTCCGGCCGGTGACGATCCAGTCGGGCCGGCCCTTGACGCCCCAGATCGTATCATACCCAAGGACGACGATCGAAAAAGCGAGCACCACGATGATCACGCCCTTGACCGCCCCGAAGCCGAAGCCGAGCACCCGGTCGATGGGACCGAGCACCGAGGCCCGGCTCTTGCCGCCCGCCCACTTCGCAACCAGCTTGACTACAGCATAAGGCACCAGGAGCAGCAGGGCGAAAGCCAGAACCGCCGGCCCCGAGCCCGTGCCGATGTACGGCTCCAGCGCCGCAGTCAGCGGCGTATGCAGCATGCGTATGGCGAAAATCGCGAAAATCCAGGCGCCCAGCGCCAGCACTTCCTGCACAAAGCCGCGCATGAAGCCGACAATGGCTCCGACCCCGACGAAAAGGAGAACAGCGATATCGAAGCCGGTCATAGTTTCCCGCAATTAAGCGTGGGACAGAATGCGGTCAACGAGATTGGGAAGCATCGCCAGTCCGGAGAATTTAGCCCCCTTGTCCGGCGCCGGACAACCCGCAGGCCCGAATGCGCGTGCAAAGCCGAGCTTCGCCGATTCCCGCTGTCGGATCGATGAATGAGCCACAGGGCGGATTTCCCCGGCGAGCGAGACCTCGCCGAACCAGACGGTATCGCTCGGCAACGGCCTGTCGCCCAGCGCGGAAACCAGCGCCGCCGCAACCGCCAGGTCCGCCGCCGGGTCGGCAAGACGATAGCCGCCGGCGACATTGAGGTAGACTTCCGCGCTGGAGAAATTGAGCCCGCACCGTGCTTCGAGCACGGCCAGCAGCATGGCCATGCGCCCATTGTCCCATCCGACAACCGCGCGTCGGGGCGTGGCACCGCTCTGCAGCCGTACGATCAGTGCCTGGATCTCGACGAGCACCGGGCGCGTGCCTTCCATCGCCGGGAAGACGGCGCTGCCCGCGATCGGCTCCTCTCGTCCCGACAGGAACAGCATCGAGGGATTGCCGACTTCCGCAAGACCATCGCCTTCCATCGCGAAGACGCCGATTTCGTCCACCGGGCCGAAACGGTTCTTTAGGCTGCGCAGAATGCGGTACTGGTGGCTGCGCTCCCCTTCGAAGCTCATCACCACATCCACCATGTGTTCCAGCACGCGCGGCCCGGCGATCGTCCCGTCCTTGGTCACATGGCCGACTAGCACGAGGGTGACATTGTTCTCCTTGGCATAGCGGATCAGTTCGAAGGCACAGCCGCGCACCTGGCTGACCGTGCCCGGCGCGCCTTCGATCTGGTCGGAATGCATGGTCTGGATCGAATCGATGACGACCAGGGATGGCGCAGCGCCCATGCCCAGCGTCGTCAGGATATCCCGCACCGAGGTAGCCGAGGCAAGGCGGATCGGCGCTTTCGAGAGGCCAAGGCGCTCTGCGCGCAGCCGCACCTGCCCTGCCGCCTCCTCGCCGCTGACGTAGACGGCATCGCCGCCCGCCTTGGCGACATGAGCCGCGACCTGCAGCAGCAGCGTCGATTTGCCGATTCCCGGATCGCCGCCCATGAGGATCGCCGAACCGGGAACCAGGCCGCCGCCGAGCGCCCGGTCGAACTCGGCAATGCCGCTCGCCTGCCGCACCGGAATCTCGCCCGGCCGGTCCAGCGGCGCGAATTCGATCGGCCGACCGCCCGACGAGAGATCGTGCCTGGCCGAAAATACCGTCTGCGGCGCATCCTCCGCCAGCGAATTCCACTCGCCGCAATCGCCGCACTGCCCCTGCCACCGGTTGGAGACGCTGCCGCAGTTCTGGCAGACATAGCGACGTTTGGGCTTTGCCATGGGCATTCGCCTAACCGGAACGGAATGAGAACGCAATTGCCTTTCTCATCCAGTCGCGCCAAGCATGTACGATGCGGCAGAAAGAACTGCGGATCACGCTCGTCTGCTATGGCGGCATCAGCTTGGCCGTCTACATGCACGGCGTGACCAAGGAACTGTGGAAGGCTCTGCGCGCCAGCCAGGCGTTCTGGGCCGAACAGGCAGTTCCCGAAGGCAGCGAGGCGGTCTACGTCAGGCTGCTGCAGCGGCTCGAACAAGGCAGCAATCTCAAGCTGCGTGTCCTGACCGACATTCTTGCGGGCGCCAGTGCCGGCGGCATCAACAGCATCTTCCTGGCCCACGCGATTCATTCCGGCCAGTCTCTGGAGCCGCTGACCGAACTCTGGCTGGAATGCGCCGATGTCGACGTCCTGCTCGATCCCGACGCCCGGCCCTGGTCGCGCGCTGCCAAGTTCTGGGCCAGTCCGATCGTCTCCTATCTGCTGCACCGGCCCGGTAATGCCGTGAGCGCCACGGTTGCTCCGGAAACCCGCAGGGAAGTGCGCGACAAGCTCTCGCGCCTGATCCGCTCGCGCTGGTTCGAGCCGCCGTTCAGCGGCATCGGCTTTTCGCGGCTTATCAACAGCGCCTTGCGCGCGATGGCCGGGACTGTCCCCGGCCCGCCGCTCCTGCCGGAGCGGCATCCGCTGGACCTGTTCGTGACTGCCACCGATTTCAAGGGGCATCTGGAGACGCTGCGACTCCATTCCCCCGAACTCGTGCTCGAAAGCGAGCACCGCCTGAGCATCGCCTTTCATGCGAAGGGCCAGGCCCATGGGGGAGATTTCGCGGCGATCCCCGAACTTCTCTTCGCCGCACGCGCTACCGCCAGCTTTCCCGGGGCATTCCCACCGCTGCAGATCGGGGAGATAGACCGGCTGCTCGCGGAGGAGGGAGAATCATGGCCGGGCCGCGACTCCTTCCTCAAACGGATCATGCCCGAACACGTGAGTCGCGGCGATATCGACGGGGTGGCGCTGATCGATGGATCGGTGCTCGTGAACGCGCCGTTCGGAGATGCCATGTCGGCCCTGCGCGATCGTCCGGCAACGCGCGAAGTCGACCGCCGCTTCGTCTATATCGATCCGACGCCGGAGCAACTGACGGCTGATGCGCGGCGCGATCCGAGGACACCGGGGTTCTTCCCCGTCATCTTCGGCTCCCTGTCCTCTATCCCGCGCGAGCAGCCGATCCGCGACAACCTGAACGCGCTGGAAAGCGAGTCGCGTGAAATGGCGGCCCTGGGGGAGATCGTGCGCGCGCTACGGCCCGAGATCGAAGAAACCGTGGACAGGCTGTTTGGGCACACGCTGTTCCTGGACCGGCCTACCCCAAGACGCCTGGCCGCCTGGCGCGCCAAGGCCCACCAGGCGGCCTGGCAACAGGCCGGATTCGCGTATCACGGCTATGCCCAGGTGAAGTTCAGCGGCATCCTGGCGATGATGGCGCGTATGATCCACGAGGCCGTGCCGGAACAGCAGCTTTCCTCCACCGAACCCATTATCCAGCGGCTGCTGAGCCATTTCGCCGCGAATGGCATCGACCGTATGCACGCCTTGCGCGACGCGTCATCGGCGGGAATGATCGAGTTCTTCCGCGTCCACGATCTCGCCTTCCGCGTTCGCCGCCTGCGTCTCCTCGCCCGCCGCGTGACGCAGGACTGGGAAGCCGACGAAACCGTCACCGAGCACGATCGGGACAGCGCGCGCGAAACGATCTATGAGGCGCTGGCGCTCTATATCAAGCGCGAGCCGGTCACGTTCCTTGGCGACGAGTTCCTGCCCCTCGCCCGAAATTTCTTCGCCGACCCGGGGGCGGTCGTCCGGCACATCGCGGAAAGGCGCGGGCTGGTGGAGATCGACGCCGGCGTGGACATCATGCTGGCCGAGACGCTGTCGGCCATGCCGCCGACGCTGCGGCGCCGGGTCCTGCTCACCTATCTCGGATTCCCCTTTTACGACACCGTAACCCTGCCGTTGCTGCGCGGCGAAGGCCTGACCGAGTTCGACCCGATCCTGGTCGATCGCATCTCGCCCGAGGACTGCCACGCCATTCGCAAGGACGGATCGCCCGAAGTCCTGCGCGGCTCCGAGTTCTACAACTTCGGCGCCTTCTTCAGCCGGGCCTACCGGGAGAACGATTATCTGTGGGGTCGCCTGCATGGCGCCGAGCGCATGATCGACCTGATCGCCTCAACATTGCCCGGCGGCCACGAGATTCCGGCGCGCGAACTCGATGCCTTCAAGCGTGATGCATTCCTGGCAATCCTGGACGAAGAGCAGGACCGGCTGCGCAGCGACCATGGGCTGGCCGAGCGGATCAGGCGGGAAATGGGTGACTGAAAGCTTCACGCGTAAAGTACCCTCTCCCCGCTCGTGCTGAGCCGGTCGAAGCACGCTGCAGCCCAGCGCGGGGTCCAGCACCGTTCGCCAAACTCAGGGTGAGCGGGTTGTAAGCGCGGATAACAGTATCACGCCCCTCCAGCTCACTCGGTCAGGTCGCTCCATGCGTCCTTGATGCGATCGAAGAAGCCCTTGGACTGGGGGCACTCCTCCCCGGTCTCCGTCGCCTGCAATTCGCGCAGCAATTCCTTCTGACGCGCGCTCAGCTTCGTCGGCGTCTCCACCGAGATCTCGATGACGAGATCGCCCCGCCCCCTGCCCTGCAGCACGGGCATGCCCGCACCGCGCTTCCTGAGCTGCTTGCCGGATTGGATGCCGGCCGGAATATCGAGCGCAATCTTTTCGCCGTCGACACCCGGAATCTCTATCGAGCCGCCGAGCGCAGCCGTCGTGAAAGTGATCGGCACCCGCGTCATCAAGGTCGTGCCGTCGCGTTCGAATACGCGGTGCCGTTTGACATGCAGGAAGATGTAGAGGTCGCCCGCAGGCGCGCCGAAGGGGCCGGCTTCACCCTTGCCGGACAAGCGGATGCGTGTGCCGGAATCGACGCCGGGGGGAACCTCCACAGAAAGCGTCTGCGGCTTGTCGACGCGCCCTTCGCCGCGACATACGCGGCAGGGCGATTCGATCACCTCTCCGCGGCCGTGGCAGGTGGGGCAGGTCCGTTCGACCACGAAGAAACCCTGCTGAGCGCGGACCTTGCCGTGGCCGGCGCACATATTGCAAACGCGCTTGCCGGTGCCCGGCTCGGCACCCGAACCGGCGCACGGTTCGCAAGCCTGCGACACCTCGATGGTGATCTCGGTCTGCTTGCCATGGAACGCCTCTTCCAGCGTCACTTCCATGTCGTAGCGCAAATCGGCGCCGCGCCGCGCCTGTTGACGCCCGCCGCCACCGAAAGCGCTGCCGAATATCGATTCGAAGATGTCACCGATATCACCGAACTCGGCCCCCATGCCGGCGCCGGCCCCGCCCATGCCCTGCTGGAACGCGGCATGGCCGTAGCGGTCGTAGGCGGCGCGCTTCTGCGGATCCTTCAGGCAATCGTAGGCCTGGCTGATCGCCTTGAAGCGCGCTTCGGAGTCTCCGCAGCCCGGGTTCTTGTCCGGGTGGTAGCGCATCGCGAGACGACGGTAGGCCGACTTGATCGCCTTGTCATCGGCGTTCCGGTCGATCTCGAGAAGTTCGTAGTAATCCAGTTCGGTAGCTGACACGTATTCCAACCCCCGCAGACAACCTAAGCGCCACCGGCGCGAATTGCACCAGCGACGCCTATGGTTTTCATCAGGACGTTCAGCCCTTGTTTTCGTCGACTTCCGAGAATTCGGCGTCGACCACATCCTCGGCGCCCTCGGCCGGAGCTTCCGCGCTCTGTCCGGTGGCGGTCTGGTCCTTCTCGTAGATCGCCTGACCCATCTTCATGGCGAGCTCGGTAAGCGCCTGGGCCTTGGCATTGATCTCGTCAGTGTCACCGCCCTCGATCGCCGTCTTGGCGGCGGCAATCGCCGCCTCGACGTCCGACTTCAGCGACGCGTCGATCTTGTCGCCATTCTCGGCAAGCTGCTGCTCGGTCGCGTGGACCAGGCTGTCCGCCTGGTTGCGGGCCTCTGCAGCCGCGCGCCGCTTCTTGTCCTCTTCGGCGAACTTCTCGGCATCCTTGACCATCTGGTCGATGTCGACGTCGGACAGACCGCCCGATGCCTGGATGCGGATCTGCTGCTCCTTGCCGGTGCCCTTGTCCTTGGCGGAGACGTTGACGATGCCGTTCGCGTCGATGTCGAAGGTCACCTCGATCTGCGGCACGCCGCGGCGGGCCGGCGGAATGCCGACGAGGTCGAACTGGCCTAGCAGCTTGTTGTCGCCCGCCATCTCGCGCTCGCCCTGGAAGACGCGGATCGTCACCGCCTGCTGGTTGTCTTCGGCAGTCGAGTAGACCTGGCTCTTCTTGGTCGGGATCGTCGTGTTGCGGTCGATCATCTTGGTCATGATGCCGCCCAGGGTCTCGATACCCAGCGACAGCGGGGTCACGTCGAGCAGAAGCACGTCCTTGACATCGCCCTGCAGAACGCCGGCCTGGATCGCCGCGCCCATGGCGACGACTTCGTCCGGGTTCACGCCCGTGTGCGGTTCCTTGCCGAAGAACTCCTTCACCGTCTCGCGGACCTTGGGCATGCGGGTCATGCCGCCGACGAGGACCACGTCATCGATGTCCGCGGCCGAGATGCCCGCATCCGCCAGCGCCTTCTTGCAGGGATCGAGCGTGCGCTTGATGAGGTCGGCAACCATCTTCTCGAGGTCGGAACGCGTAACCGTCTCGACCAGATGAAGCGGCGTGGTGGTGCCCCCTTCCATGCGCGCGGTGATGAAGGGCAGGTTGATCTCGGTCGTCGCGGTCGACGAAAGCTCGATCTTGGCCTTTTCGGCCGCTTCCTTCAGGCGCTGCAGAGCGAGCTTGTCGGTCCGCAGGTCCATGTTCTCCTTGGCCTTGAACTTGTCGGCCAGCCATTCGACGACCTTCGAGTCGAAGTCCTCGCCGCCCAGGAAGGTATCGCCGTTGGTGGACTTCACTTCGAACACGCCGTCGCCGATCTCGAGCACCGAGATGTCGAAGGTGCCGCCGCCGAGGTCATAGACGGCAATCGTCTTGCCCTCTTCCTTCTCAAGCCCATAGGCCAGCGCGGCCGCGGTCGGTTCGTTGATGATGCGCAGGACTTCGAGGCCGGCGATCTGGCCGGCGTCCTTGGTCGCCTGGCGCTGCGCGTCGTTGAAGTAGGCGGGAACGGTGATGACGGCCTGCGTCACGGTCTCGCCGAGATAGCTTTCCGCCGTTTCCTTCATCTTCTGCAGGATGAAGGCGGAAATCTGCGAAGGGCTGTAGTCGGTGCCGCCGGCGTTGACCCAGGCATCGCCATTCTTGCCCTTGGTGATGGTGTAAGGGACGAGCTCCATGTCCTTCTTGGTCATGGGATCGTCGAAGCGGCGGCCGATGAGGCGCTTCACCGCAAAAATCGTGTTGTCCGGATTGGTCACCGCCTGGCGCTTCGCCGGCTGGCCGATCAGGCGCTCACCGTCCTTGGTAAAGGCGACGATCGACGGCGTTGTGCGCGCGCCTTCAGAATTCTCGATGACCTTGGGCTTGCCGCCATCCATGACGGCGACGCAGCTGTTGGTAGTGCCGAGGTCGATACCGATTACTTTTCCCATTATCCCCATTCCTCACGTCAATGGTTGACACCGCGCGGATCGCCTCCCCGACAAAAGGCAAGGCGGCTTGGCGGCTCTGTGACGTTCACGTCGTCGCAGCGCGATATAGGAGCGGTTTTGCTTGGAACAAGACCGGCGCAATGGCATTAGCGGTGTGAAATTATCGAGGGTTTCCAGGAAGGATTTGTCTGAGGTGAAAATCCATCATTCGCTGGCATTGTCGGCCGCCATCGCCATCGCCGCCTCGCTGGCGGCATGCCAGAAGCCGGAGACGCCGGCCTCACCCGAGACCCGCAGCGCACCTGCCAATCCGGACGCCAAGCCCGGAATTTCAGGCAGCCGCGGGCGGCTCGTGCTGCCCGTCGTGGCCGGGCATCCGGCAGCCGTCTATTTCACGCTGCGGAACGACGGCCCCGGCACCGCGACGCTCTCCGCCATCCACGTGGCGGGAGCCGGCAAGGCGCAGATGCACAAGACCGAAGGCGGTTCGATGAGTGCTGTCGACAAGGTCGACATTGCCCCCGGCTCCTCGGTTGAATTCGCACCCGGCGGTATGCACGTGATGGCGTTCGGCCTCGATAATTCGCTGAAGGCCGGTGAAAATGCCGAACTCACTCTGACCTTCTCGGACGGAGATAAGCTGTCCATGCCGCTGCGCATGGAAACGCTGAGCGGCGGAATGAAATCCGACGCCATGGGCAACCACGAAAACATGCCGGGGATGCCCCACTGACGACAGCCGAGCGAACGAGAGCCAGCCCCGGCGGAGAGCGCCCGCTGACGCCAGGCGAGATTGCCCTCGCGGGTTCAGTCTTCGGCACGTCCATCGACCTGGCGGCGGTCAGAATCCGGCGCCGGCGCTGGTTTCCGTTCCAGTTCCCCGGCACCGTCATGGCGCCTTGCGGGCACATCCATTTCCATCCTCGCTGCCATCTCTACGAAGACGATTTCTCCCACGCCTCCGATCGGCTGAAGGGTCTCTTCATTCATGAGATGACTCATGTCTGGCAGACTCAATGCCGGGGACGATGGTACCTGCCGCTGATGCGCCACCCGCTCTGCCGCTACGAATACGCGCTGCGGCCGGGATGGACGCTCGAGCGATATGGGATCGAGCAGCAAGCGGAAATCGTGCGGCACGTCTTTCTGCTGTCGCGCGGCCGGCACGTGCCCGGCGCGCCGCCGCTTGCGTCCTATGCCGGGATACTGCCATTCAATTCACGATAGCATGAAAAGGGGGCGCGAGATTTCTCTCGCGCCCCCTTTTCATGCGACTGCTGCCGTGCGTTTCAGCAATCGCGGTCCCAGTAACGGTTGCCATTGCGGTCATAGCGATAGCAATCCTTGTCCTTCTCAACCTGCGACCCGACCGCCGCGCCCGCGGCCGCGCCGATCGCCGCACCGGTTCCGACATTGCCGCCAGTCACTGCGCCAACGCCCGCGCCGAGCGCACCGCCAGCGAGGGCGCCTTCGCCCGCATAGTTACCGGCACAGCCGCCAAGCCCCAAGGCCGCAGCGGCAATTATGGGCAGGATAAGCTTGCGCATGAATCTTCTCCGAAAATCAGCCACGCTGTGCATGATTTAACGGAGAGAGGCCGATAATGTTCCTGGGCAGTGTTCGGACTGTCGATTTCCTGCGCCCGGTCATCCTCCGTTGCAGGAGCCGGTCGGATTTCAGTCCGGCTTCCGGGCGACTGCCACCATGGCCGGGCGCAAAAGTCGATCCTTGATCATGTAGCCAGGCTGCAGTTCCTGCACGATCGTGCCCGGCTCGGCATCGGCGGACGGAAGCTCGATCATCGCCTGGTGCTGATTCGGATCGAGCGGCAGCCCCATAGCCGCAATGCGGGTGATGCCATGCGCGCCGAAGACCTTGTCGATCTCGCGGCTGGTTGCCTCGAGACCCGCGACGAGGCTCTTCATCTTCTCGTCCTCGCGCAGTTCGGCGGGAATCGAGGAGAGCGCACGCGCAAGGTTGTCCGCCACCGACAGAATATCGCGGGCAAAGCCGGTCGCCGCATAGTTGCGGGCGTCGGCGATGTCCTTTTCGAGACGGCGGCGCACGTTCTGGGTTTCGGCGCGCGCATAAAGCACGTCCTGCTTCGCGACCTCGAGTTCCTCGCGCAGCCTGGCGGCCTCGTCCGCGCCTTCGCCCTTGCTGTCCTTGTCCCGCATGTCTTCCGGCACGCCCTTCAGTTCTTCGGCCACGGCGGTGTCCGCAGCCTGATCTTCTGTCGGCTGAGTCTTGTCTTCAGTCATTATTTCAAGGTTCCAGCTTATCCGATGAGCTTGCCCAGGCTCTGGGCAGTGAAGTCCACCATGGGGACGACCCGCGCATAATTCAACCGCGTCGGGCCGATAACCCCCACCACGCCCACCACGCGCCCTTCGCGGTCACGATAAGGCGATGCAATCACCGACGACCCGGAAAGCGCGAACAGCCGGTTCTCGGATCCGATGAAGATACGCGTCGCCTTGGCCTCGCGCGCCATGTCGAGCAGATCGGCCACGGACTGCTTGTTTTCCAGGTCATCGAGCAGCGATCGCACTCTCTCGAGATCGGACATGGCCGCTTCGTCGAGAAGATTCGCCTGGCCGCGCACGATCAGGACCGGCCGATGCATGGCATCCTGGCTCCAGACGGCAAGCCCCCGCTCCACCAGATCGCGGCTCGCCGCATCCAGCGCCGACTTGCCCGAATCGATCTCCCCCCGCATCACGCGCGCAGCCTCCTCCAGGGTACGCCCGCAGAGCCGCGCTGAAATATAATTGGAGGCCTCCTCCAGCGCGCCTGAAGGCAGATGGGCCGGGAGTTCGACGACCCTGTTCTCCACCGCGCCGTCCTCCCCCACCAGCACAGCCAGTGCGCGGCCGGCGCTGAGCGGCACCAGCTGAAGCTGCCGCAGCAGCGGCTCGCGCTTGGGAACCATGACCACTCCCGCGCCCGAGGAAAGGTTGGACAGAAGCGCGCTCGTCGCCTCCAGCGCCGCTTCGATCGGACCCGGCTGCGCGATGCCGCGCTCGATCGCTGCGCGCTCTTCAAGCGTTGGCTCGGCTACCTGCATAATGCCGTCGACGAACAGCCTGAGCCCCGCTTCGGTCGGCAGCCGCCCGGCGCTCGTATGCGGGGCGGCAAGCAGCCCTTGCGCTTCCAGGTCAGCCAGCACCGACCTGATCGAGGCGGAAGAAAGATTGACGCCGCCGCTCCCGGCCAGCGCCTTCGAACCGACGGGCGCGCCAGTGGCTATGTACCCCTCCACCACGAGACGGAAGATCTCGCGCGCTCGAATCGTCAACTCGGTGATGGGAGGCGTGGACATCGCGTGCAATTTAGGCATTGGGCTTGCGGCCTCAAGCCCAATGCGCCTAGTGCGCTGCAAACGCTGTCACAAGGATATTTCATGAGACCTTCCGGCCGTGCGCTCGATGAAATGCGCGCCATCCAGATCGAGACCGGTTTCACCAGGCACGCCGAGGGCTCGGTGCTGATTTCCTTCGGCGACACCCGCGTGCTCGTCACCGCCTCGGTCGAGGAAAAGGTGCCGCCGTTCCTGCGCGGCAAGGGCGAAGGCTGGGTTACGGCGGAATATTCCATGCTCCCGCGCGCCACGCACACCCGGGGCGCGCGGGAGGCGGCCAAGGGAAAGCAGTCCGGCCGCACACAGGAAATCCAGCGCCTGATCGGCCGCAGCCTGCGTGCCGTGGTCGACATGAAGAAGCTGGGCGAGAGGCAGGTCGTGCTCGACTGCGACGTGCTCCAGGCCGACGGCGGCACTCGAACAGCGTCGATCTCCGGCGCCTGGGTGGCGTTGCGCCTCGCCGTCGACAAGCTGATCGCCGAGGGCAAGATCAAGGAAGATCCTATCGAAGGCCGGGTCGCGGCCGTGTCCTGCGGCATCTGCGATGGCGTGCCGGTTCTCGATCTGGATTATGATGAAGACAGCTGCGCCGGTGCAGACGCCAATTTCGTGCTGATCGAGGGCGGCAAGATCGCTGAAGCGCAAGCCACGGCCGAAGGCGCATGCTATGATGAGGAAGGCCTGCTGCGCCTCCTGCGTCTGGCCCGCATCGGCTGCGAACGCATCTTCGCCGCTCAGGCCAGGGCGGTGGGGCAGTAAGTTCGGTGAAGCCCGTCCCCTTCCCAGGCGGGAGGGAGCGAGATTTTGGGGTGGGCGCTCCGCACGATAGGCCGTGACGAAGGAGCAAATATGCGCAAACTCGATGGCAAACGCCTCGTCATCGCCACGCACAATGCGGGCAAACTGAAGGAAATCGGCGCCCTTCTCGCTCCTCACGGGATCGAGTGCCTTTCCGCCGGCCAACTCGGCCTTCCGGAGCCGGAAGAGACCGGCAAGACCTTTGCCGAGAACGCGCTCATAAAGGCCCATTCAGCTGCCAAGGCCTCGCAGCTTCCCTCGCTCGCGGACGACAGCGGCCTTTCGGTCGCAGCCCTGGGCGGCCGCCCCGGCGTCTACACGGCCGACTGGGCCGAGCGGCAGTGGTTCGAAGGCGCGCCGGGCCGCGACTGGTACATGGCCATGGGCAAGGTCGAAGGGCTGCTGTGCGAACAGGGGCCGGACGTCGATCGCTCCTGCTCGTTTTCCTGCGTTCTTGCCATTGCCTGGCCCGAAGGTGACAGCGTGGTCTACGAAGGACGCGCCGACGGCACGTTCTCCTGGCCCCCGCGCGGGACGATGGGCTTCGGCTATGATCCCGTTTTCCTGCCGAACGGCCGCGACATGACCTTTGCCGAACTCGATCCGGAAGAGAAGCACCGCATCAGCCACCGCGCCGACGCCTTCGCAAAGCTGGTCGCGGATCAGTTCGGCGGATAGAAAGGGGGCCATGGCCCGCGCGCTCTATATCCACTGGCCGTTCTGCCTGGCGAAGTGCCCCTATTGCGACTTCAACAGTCACGTGCGCGCGTCCGTCGATCATGCGCATTGGCAGGAGGCCCTGCTTGCCGACATGCGGCACGAGCATGCGCTTGCCGGGGGAGAACCCCTGGATTCGATCTTCTTCGGCGGCGGCACCCCCTCGCTGATGCCCCCTGCCCTCGTCGGGCGGCTGCTCGACGAAGCGGAACAGCTATGGGGCTTTGCGCAGGGGATCGAGATCACGCTTGAGGGCAATCCCTCTTCGGTCGAAGCCGCAAACTACGCGGCGCTCGCCCATGCCGGCGTCAACCGCGTGTCGTTGGGCCTGCAGGCGCTCGATGATAAAACGCTGCGCTTTCTCGGGCGCCTCCACGACGCGGATGAAGGACTTGAGGCGCTGGACGTTGCGCAGCGCCATTTCGCCCGCGTATCCTTCGACCTGATTTATGCCAGGCCGGGGCAAACGCCGGGGCAATGGCAGGCTGAGCTGGCACGGGCACTCTCCCTGGGGACCGGGCACCTCTCGCTCTACCAGCTCACCATCGAGCCGGGCACGCGGTTTGCGACCATGGTCCGCCAGCACGCGTTCGAACCCCTCTGTGACGATGCCTGCGCCGACATGTTCGCGATGACCCGCGAGATGACAACCGCCGCCGGCCTGCCGGCCTACGAGATCAGCAACCACGCCCGCTCTGGCGAGGAAAGCCGCCACAACCTGAGCTATTGGCGATATTGCGACTACTGCGGCATCGGCCCGGGCGCGCACGGCCGGCGAGGAGGCAGCGCGACGACCCGCCATCGCAAGCCCGAAAACTGGATCAGCGCCATCGCCGGCCAGGGCCACGGCATCGGCGAGGAACGCACGCTGGGCCGCAGGGAGCAAGCATCCGAAGCCATGCTCATGGGCCTTCGCCTGCGGGAAGGCGTCGATCTGGATGAGATGGCCTCTCGGTTCTGTCTGGACCGGGCGGCGCTCTGCAGTGAGGCCAAAGCCGATTTCTATGAGCGGCAGGGGCTGGTTTGGCGGCAGGACGGCCGGCTGGGGATTACCGAAGCCGGAATGCCGCTGTTGGACGCACTTCTGGGCGAACTCGTACCATCCGAGCTTGTGACATCATGAGTTTCCCGCCCTTGCTCGCCCTGGGCTCGTCTTGGTCGCCATGACTCGAAATCGCGTAACAACCAGTCCTTCGACGAGCCCGGGACGAGCGGTGGGAAGCGGAAGGTGACAGCCAGGGCCGACATCCTCGAAGCCTGGAGCGTGCATCTGAGCCAGGGCCGGCGCCGAAGCCCGCACACGGTCCGCGCCTACGTTGCCGCCGCCGCCCGGCTGCTCGACACACTAGGCGAAACCGACTGGCCGGAACTCGCGACGCTCGATGCCGCGGCGCTGCGGCGGCAGCTGGCGGCGCGGCGGCAGGATGGCATCGGCAATGTCTCGGCTGCCCGCGAGCTTTCGGCGTTGAAGGCCTTTCTGACCTTTGTGCGCGACAAGGCCGGAGCCCTCGATGCCATGCCGCCCCGGCTGCGCGGGCCTCGCGTCAAGAAAGGGATTCCGCGGCCCGTCACTCCGGACGAAGCAGTAAACCTTGCCGCCGCCGTGGAGGAGGACGCGCACGAGCCATGGATCGGCGCGCGCGACCGGGCCGTGCTGCTCCTGCTCTACGGCGCGGGCCTGCGCATTGCCGAGGCCCTTTCGCTCACCGGGGCCGCCCTGCCGCTGGGGCAGACGCTCACCGTTACCGGCAAGGGCGGCAAGCAGCGGGTCGTGCCCCTGCTGCCCATCGTGCGGGAAGGGGTTGCCGATTACATCACGAAATGCCCGTGGCCGATCGAGCGTGACAAGGCCCTGTTCCTCGGTGCCAAGGGCGGTCCGCTGTCGCAGGGAATGGTGCAGAAGGCCGTTGCCCGATCGCGCGTGGCGCTCGGTCTCCCCTCGACGGCTACGCCCCACGCACTGCGCCACAGTTTCGCGACGCACCTGCTCGGCGCGGGCGCTGACCTGCGGTCGCTGCAGGAGCTGCTCGGCCACGCCTCGCTCGGCTCGACACAGATCTATACCAAGGTGGATGCCGCGACGCTGCTGGACGTCTATCGCAATGCACACCCGCGCGAACAGGGCTGAACGCCGCCTCAGCCCTCGCGCGGTCTCCAGCGCAGCACTCGCCAGAGATACCAGGCCACAGCCGCCCCCATCATCGCCAACGCCGCCCAGGCGAGCCAGTGCTCGGCCCTGGACAATGTGTTCCCGAGCCATTGTCCGCCGAGGATCAATGCGGCGTTCCAGATAGCGGCGCCCAGCGCGGTGAATACGAGAAACTTGAAATGCCGCATGTGGGCAAGGCCCGCCGGGATCGAAATGACCGAACGGAATATGGGCGAGAATCTCAGGAAGAACACGACCCAGTGCCCGTGGCGCCGGAGAAAGCGCCCGGCGCTCTCCACGTCATGCCACTCGAGAGTCAGCCAGCGCCCCCATCGATCGACAATGGGCCGCAACCGTTCGTAGCCGAGCCGGTCAGCGATCAGAAACAGAATGTAGTTGCCGAAGGTCGCGCCTGCCGTACCCCAGAACAGGAGCGGCCAGAAGTTCATATCGCCGCGAGCTACCGCGATCCCGCCCAGTCCCATTATGAACTCGGAGGGAATGGGCGGAACGATGTTTTCCAGCGCCATCAGAAAGGTGATGCCAAGATAGCCGCCCTGCCGGACTATCTCATAGATCCAGTCAGCCATGGCGGGCCTCGCATCCGGTCACATCATCGCGTGGCGCGCCTCTATTGCGTCCCAGATGCGCGCGCCGGTGTCGGTGCCGTTGAACCGGTCGATCGCCACGATGCCCGTGGGTGAAGTCACGTTGATTTCCGTCAGCCATTTTCCGCCGATTACGTCTATACCGACGAAAACCAGCCCCCTGGCCCTGAGTTCCGGACCCAGCGCCGCGCAGATTTCCTCTTCCGCCGAAGTGAGCTCGCACGCTTCCGCCGAACCGCCGACAGCAAGGTTGGAGCGGAACTCTCCTTCGCCGGGCCTGCGGTTGATGGCCCCAGCGAACTCGCCGTCCACAAGGACGATACGCTTGTCCCCCTCCGACACGTCGGGAAGAAAGGGCTGGACCATGAAGGGTTCAACCCAGGCGTTCTGGAACATCTCGACCAATGCGCCGAGATTGCTGCCGTCGGCCGGCACCCGGAACACCGCCTTGCCGCCGTTGCCGTGAAGCGGCTTGACGACGAGGTCGCCGCCGAAGCCACTCTCCGCCATGCGCGTCTGGAACCGGCGCACGTCCTCGATCCGGCGGGCGATGAGCGTCGGCGGCATGAACCGCGCGAAGTCGAGGACGAAGACCTTCTCGGGCGCGTTGCGCACAGCTGCCGGATCGTTGACCACCAGCGTCCGCCCCGCAAGGCGTTCAAGCAGATGGGTCGCCGTTATGTAGCCCAGATCGAACGGCGGGTCCTGGCGCATAAGCACCACGTCCACGTCCTCGACCAGGTCGATCAGGCGATATTCGCCGCGCGTAAAATGTGAGCCTTCCACGCGCTGAACGTTCACCGGAGCTCCCCAGCAGGTCAGCCGCCCGTCGGACGTATCGCAGGCCAGCGTGCGTACGTCGTAATGGAACAGCTCATGCCCCCGCACCTGCGCCGCGAGCATCAGCGCGAAGGAGGAATCTCCGGCGATCCTGATGCTTTCGAGCGGATCCATCTGCACGGCGACGCGTAGAGTCATGAATTCTGGTCCTCGCGGAGTTGCTGTTGGGCGCGGCTTAGTCAAAATTAGGCGCGGGCGCGACAGGTTTCAAAGTCACCTTCGATCAGGCCCCCGACTGCCAGGCATTGACGATTCGCCGCGGCCAGCGACGCGGAGCAAGCAGCAGGACATCGATTCGCAGGTCATCGCCGGCCTTGCCATAGCGGGCTGCCAGCGCCTCGGCGGCGGCGGCAACCCTGCGCAGGCGATAGGCATCGACCGCGAATTCGCGCGCATTCGCGTGTGCCCGCCACTTCACCTCGACGAAACACAGGACCTTGCCCGCCGCGCGACGATATCGACTTCGCCTCGCGGCGTCTTTGCACGCCGGGCGACGATGTGCCAGCCGGTCAGGCGCAGATACCAGGCCCCAAGTGTCTCGCCGCGGCGACCACGCTGTTCCGCCCGTGCCCGGCGATCGCTCATTTGAGTTCGAGCGCCCGCGCATAAAGCGTCTTGCGGTCGAGACCGGTCGCTTTCGCCACTTTGGCGGCCGCCTGCGAAGCCTTTGCTTCGGCAAGCTCCGCAAGCAGCAGGGCATCGACGTCGACGTCGCCGGCTGGTTCATCAACGGGCGGAGCGATCAGCAGCACGATCTCCCCTTTTGGCGGATGCTGGGCGTAATGCGCGATCAGTTCATCCGGGGTGCCCGTGCGGCATTCCTCGAATTTCTTGGTGAGTTCACGCGCAACTGCCACTTCGCGCCGGGGCAAGGCCGCGGCCACGGCCTGAAGCGAGGCTTCGAGACGCGGAGCGGTTTCGTAGAAGATCAGCGTCGCCGGCACTGCCGCAAGTTCCATCAGCACGGCTTCGCGCGCCCTGGGCTTGCTTGGCAGGAACCCTGCGAAAAGGAAGCGGTCGTTGGGAAGTCCCGCAAGCGTCATCGCCACGATCGCGGCGTTCGGCCCAGGCAGGCTGGTTACGGCAATGCCGCGCTCGCGCGCACTTCGCACGAGCCGGTATCCGGGGTCGGAGATCAGCGGCGTGCCCGCATCGCTGACGAGCGCCACCGGCTCCGTCTCCATTAGCGCCAGCAGCCGCTCGCGGTCGCCCTCGCCCGCATGATCGTCATAGCGGATCATGCGTTTCTTCACGCCCAGGCGGTTGAGCAGATTTCCCGTGACCCGCGTGTCTTCGCAGGCGACGGCGCTTACCCGCTGCAACACTTCGACGGCGCGCAGCGTTATGTCGCCCAGGTTGCCAATGGGGGTTGCCACAATATAGAGGCCCGGCGAAAGAGTGTGTTCCATCGCGGGCACTCATGGCCCAGGCACTACGGGAGCGGCAAGCAATGTTCGACAAACGCCTGAACCGGCGCAATGTTCTCGCTGCGGTGGCAATGGCTGCCCTCAGTGCCTGCAGTATCGTGCCCAAGGCCCCCGCTCCCACTCCGGCTCCGACCCCGTCGCCCCCGGAAAGCACCCTTCCGACCGATACCAGCCATCATCTCATCGCCTTGCTCGTGCCGATGTCGGGAGCAAACGGCGCCGTCGGCCAGTCGATCGCCAATGCCGCGAACATGGCCTTGCTCGATACCAACGCCACCAACCTGCGCGTGACCACCTACGACACCGCCGCCAATCCCGGAGAGGCTGCGCGGCGCGCGATCACGGACGGCAACCAGCTGATCCTGGGCCCGCTTCTTGCCGATGACATCTCTGCCGTCGCCGCCGCGGCGCGCCCGGCCAGAGTGCCGCTGATATCGTTCTCCAACGACCAGGAAGCTGCCTCGAAGGACGTCTTCATCATGGGCAATCTTCCCGGCCAGTCCGTAGCGCGGACGGTCGAGTATGCACGTTCCAGGGGCATCACCGGCTTTGCCGCTCTGATCCCCAGGGGCGACTACGGCGACCGCGCCAGCAGCGCCCTGCTTTCCGCCGCACGCGCGGGCGGCGCAGCGGTTATCGCCATGGAGCCGTACGACCGCTCGACAAGTTCGATCAATGCCGCTGCCCAGCGGATTCGCGCCAAGGACGGCTACGGCGCATTGCTGATCGCTGACGGCGGCACTCTTGCTGGCAGGGCGGCGGCCCAGTTCCGGGCGGGAGGCGGCAAGGGCTCGGTCCGCATCCTGGGTACCGAGCTCTGGAGCGGCGAGCGTTCGGTTACTTCCACGCCGGCTCTCAACGGCGGCTGGTTCTCCACGGTATCCGATCAGCGTTTCGGCCAGTTCGCGAAGAGCTATCGCAACCGGTTCGGCAGCCAGCCCGCACGGATTGCGACGCTAGGCTACGATGCCGTGCTGCTCACGTTGCGCGTCGCGCGCGACTGGAAAGTGGGGCGGAGCTTCCCGACCTCCGAGCTGTTCGGCAGCGGCGGCTTCCTTGGCCTCGACGGACCGTTCCGTTTCTCGCGCGACGGCGTGATCGAACGAGCGCTTGAGGTGCGCGAGATCCAGGGCGGGACAATAAAAGTGGTAAGCCCTGCCCCTGCCCGCTTCGGGGACTGAGGATAAGCGGAAGGCCGCGCTTGATCGGGGATTCCGCCATCCCCTATAGCACCGCCATGGCCGATGACCTGTTCGAAAAGCTGCCGTCCGCGGGCGGCGAGTCCTACGATGGTTCCGCGATCGAGGTTCTGGAGGGCCTGGAGCCCGTCCGGCGCCGCCCCGGCATGTACATCGGCGGAACCGATGAGCGGGCGCTGCACCATCTCGCCGCCGAAGTCCTCGACAATGCGATGGACGAGGCGGTCGCAGGCCATGCAAACCGCATTGAAGTCACTCTCGAGGAGGAACCGGGCACGGCCGGGCGTCTTACGATCATCGACAACGGGCGCGGCATTCCGGTCGACGAACATCCGAAATATCCGGGCAAGTCGGCCCTTGAGGTGATCCTTTCGACCCTGCATTCGGGCGGCAAGTTTTCCGGGAAGGCCTACGCCACCTCCGGGGGCCTGCACGGCGTCGGCATCTCGGTGGTC
Organism: Novosphingobium sp.; assembly: GCA_035278205.1. Classification (GTDB taxonomy): domain Bacteria; phylum Pseudomonadota; class Alphaproteobacteria; order Sphingomonadales; family Sphingomonadaceae; genus Novosphingobium. Next base: position 34,676 of record DATEJH010000071.1, read on the forward strand.
AATGCGCTCTCGTTGAGGACCCGCATCGAGGTGGCCCGTAACAAAGAGCTTTTCGCCCAGGAGTTCTCGCGGGGCGAGACGCTGGGCCCCCTGCAGAAAATCGGCGCCGCGCCGAACCGGCGAGGCACGGCGGTGACGTTCACTCCCGATCCGGAGATCTTCGGCGAGCAGAAGTTCAAGCCTGCCAGACTGTTCAAGCTGGTCCGCTCGAAGGCCTATCTCTTCGCGGGAGTGGAAATCCGTTGGAAATGCTCCTCATCGCTCGCCAGTGAAGAGGTTCCGGCCGAAGCAACGTTCCAGTTCCCCGGCGGTCTTGCCGACCATCTGGCCGAACAGATCGGCACACGCGAGTGCGTCACGACCCAATTCTTTTCCGGATCGCAGGACTTCCCCCGCGAAGACGGGACCGAACAGGGCCGCGTGGAGTGGGCGATCGGCTGGCCGCTCTGGTCGGACGGCGCCTATTCCTGGTACTGCAACACGATCCCCACGCCGGACGGGGGCACGCATGAGCAGGGACTTCGTGCCGCGTTGACCAAGGGCATCAGGGCCTTCGGCGAACTCGTTGGCCAGAAGAAGGCCAAGGACATCACGCCTGACGACGTGGTGACGGGCAGCGAAGTCATGCTTTCGGTCTTCGTCCGCGACCCGCAGTTCCAGAGCCAGACCAAGGACCGCCTAACCAGCCCCGAAGCAGCCCGCCTGGTGGAAAACGCGGTGCGCGACCATTTCGATCATTTCCTTGCCGACAACATGGATCGCGGCAAGGCGCTGCTCGGCGCCGTGATGGAGCGCATGGACGAACGCCTGCGCCGCAAGGCGGAGCGAGAGGTCAAGCGCAAGACCGCCACGAACGCGCGCAAGCTGCGGCTGCCCGGCAAGCTTACCGATTGTTCGGGCGAAGGCGACGGCGAGACCGAACTGTTCATTGTCGAAGGTGACAGCGCCGGCGGCTCAGCCAAGCAGGCGCGTGACCGCAAGACTCAGGCGATCCTGCCCATTCGGGGCAAGATCCTCAACGTCGCCAGCGCCACGGCGGACAAGATCCGCGGAAACCAGGAAATCGCCGACCTGCTGCTCGCGCTGGGCTGCGGCAGCCGCAAGGACTGCAATCCGGACAACTTGCGCTACGACCGCATCGTCATCATGACCGATGCGGACGTGGACGGTGCCCACATCGCGACGCTGCTGATGACCTTCTTCTTCCAGGAAATGCCCGAGGTGGTCCGACGCGGCCACCTTTACCTCGCACAGCCGCCGCTCTACCGCCTGACCAGCGGCTCCACCTCTGCTTATGCCCGTGACGACACCCACCGCGCCGAGCTTGAGGCGACGGTTTTCAAAGGCAGGAAAGTCGAGGTCGGCCGCTTCAAGGGCCTGGGCGAAATGAACCCGCAGCAGCTGCGTGAAACAACGATGAGCCCTGACAGCCGCTCGCTTATCCGCATCACCCTGCCCCCCGAATACGAAGGCCGCGCGGCGGTGAAGGATCTGGTGGAACGGCTGATGGGGAGAAACCCGGAACACCGTTTCATGTTCATCCAGAACCGGGCAAGCGAGATCGACCCGGAGTTGATCGATGCATGAGTGCCGTCCTGGCTGGCAGGCTCCGCCTCTGGGAAGCGGAGAAGCCGAGCTCGCCAGCTTGTAATATTTTGTCGCTGAGCTGCAGTTTTCCGCCAGTTGCGGAACGGCGGGAACCACCGGTCGTTTGACAGTGCGGAAGAGCTGATGCTCCCCGCAAGAACGTTCGCCACTCAACAGGGGTTGCGCGCGCGGCGGCGCCCGAGAGATCGCCATCGCAGCGCGACGTTTGAAGGAGTCCCGCTATGCGTTCGTGGAAAATCCTCCTGGCCGCTCCCCTGCTGGTGGGGCTGGCCGGCTGCGTCGAGGACGGATATGCCGGCGTCCAGTCGGCCTACTACGATCCCTATCCCTATAACGGCTGGTACGACGGCTTCTATGGCCCGATCTACGACGGCTACTGGGGTGACGACGGGTTCTTCTATTACCGTGCAACCGATCGCGACCGGCATTTCCATCGCGGCAACCACGATCATTTCCGGCGCGGTGACGCACGACCCACAGGAAGTTTCCGGCCGATGCAGGGAACCTTCACGCCGCCCAGCGGCTATCGCATGCCCCACTATCCCAAGAGCCGTCATTAAGCCGCATGCACGGGTGCCGTGCAGACCCGCCGAATAACCACGGCGAAAAGCAGGGCCATGATCGGCGGCGCAATCGGCACTCCGGCACTGAGCGCCACTGGCCGTGCAAAGACCGGAACTATGAAGGCGATCGCTATTGCGAGCTTCTCGTAGGGAGCGAAGCCGCTGCGCAGCCCTTCGCCTGCCAACCAGAGCAGCGGAACGGCGAGCAGAACCATGTCGTAGTCGAGCGCGAAGGGCGTCGCCAGCGGCGCGCCGGCCAGCATGGCGGCCCCGAGCCTGGGCGAATAGCCTCGATTCCAGGCTGCATGGACGAGCAGGCCCGCCACGGCGAGCCCGCTGCCCCACTGGAGCACGTAGGCGGCTTCCATCGGCAATCCGAGGAGTCTTGCCGCGGCGAAGGTGGTGATCATTTTGCCGAAAGGCACTGCGCCTGCCTCCATTGCTCCGCGTGCCTGTCCGCTCGCCGCCAGCCAGTTCGTCCAGATCTCAACGCCAAAGGCCTGCGTGGAGACCACGGCAAGCAGCAGTACGGTCAGCGCAGCAGCGGCAAACGCTTTCCATTGGCGGGACGATAGAAGGACGAGCGGTACGACGATGCCCAACTGGGGCTTGATCGTCGCAAGGCCGAACAGCACCCCCGCCATCACCGGACGCTCGGCAATCATCAGTGCGCCCAGTCCCAAGAATGCGGCAGCGAGGAAAGAGGTCTGCCCGTGCGTGATGACGATCGCCACCGGAGGAAAGGCTGCGATCAGCAGCCACAGCGGCAGGGCGATGCCGGCCCGGCGCCCCCATGCACGCACCGCCGCCGCGTATAACGCTCCGGTCGTGGCCAGCCAGAGAATGAGCGCCGGGAAATAGCCCAGAAGCCCCAACGGCCAGCAGAAAGGGAGGAACGATGGAGGATAGAAGAACGCGGTATAGCCATCACTCGACGCGAAGAATTCGCGCTGGGCAGCAATGTGAGCGGCGCTGTCGTAAACGTCGGCGTGGGCGTGCAGCATGTGCCCGGCCGTCCAGAAGCTGATGAAGTCGCTGCCGAGCAGAAAGCCGTTGATGTCCACGCCCCCGCGCGACGTCACCGCCAGCACGGCCAGCATCGCCACGTTGAGCAGCGCCACGATCCGCAGGTAGCCCAGAGTCCGCTCCGATCCGAGCCATGCCATCTTGCGCAGGAAATCAGCCCCCATGTCCCGGTTCTGCAACGCCGGTCCACGGTTGTCCATCATTCCGCGCGCAGTGCAATCGGCCTTGCCATGCTGCGGCGCACTAAATAGGGCCTAACCGGACGGTTAAGAAAACAGGACCAGCCGATGCAGCGTTTCGAAGGTACCAGCAGCTATGTCGCCACCGATGACCTGAAGGTCGCTGTCAACGCGGCCGTAACATTGCGCCGGCCGCTGCTGGTCAAGGGCGAGCCTGGCACCGGCAAGACGGTGCTGGCCGAGGAGATCGCTCAAGCGATCGACGCGCCGCTGATCACCTGGAACGTCAAGTCCACGACCAAGGCGCACCAGGGTCTTTATGAGTACGACGCAGTGGCCCGACTGCGCGACGGTCAACTCGGCGACGAGCGGGTCCATGACATTTCCAACTACATCCGCAAGGGCAAGCTGTGGGAGGCCTTCACCTCGGAGCGCCTGCCGGTCCTTCTCATCGACGAGATCGACAAGGCTGACATCGAATTCCCCAACGACCTTCTCGCCGAGCTCGACCGCATGGCGTTCGACGTTTACGAGACCGGCGAGCACATCGCGGCAAGGGAACGCCCGATCGTCGTCATCACCTCGAACAACGAGAAGGACTTGCCCGACGCCTTCCTGCGCCGCTGCTTCTTCCACTACATCAAGTTCCCCGATCGAGAGACCATGGAAGCGATCATCGAAGTCCATTTTCCCGGCATTCAGAAAACGCTGGTGAGGAAGGCGATGGAGATCTTCTACGAGCTGCGGGACGTGCCGGGCCTGAAGAAGAAGCCCTCCACCAGCGAGCTGCTCGATTGGCTCAAGCTGTTGCTGAACGAGGATATGCCGCTCGACGTGCTCCAGGCGCGGGACCCGAGCAAAGCCATCCCGCCTCTACATGGCGCGCTGCTGAAGAACGAGCAGGACGTGATGTTGTTCGAGAGGCTGGCATTCATGGCGCGGCGGGGAGGCTGACGTGTCCCGGCCTTACACCGGCCGCTGTGCCTGCGGCTCCGTCACGCTGGAGATCTCGGGCGAGCCGATCGGCACGCGCCAGTGCTGGTGCCGCCAGTGCCAGCAGATCGCCGCCGGGGGGGCGACCAACAACGCCATTTTCAAGGTGCAGGACGTCGCTCTGGAAGGCGGCCTCGCCAGTTCGGCCTGGAAGGCGGACAGCGGCAATACCCTGACATTCCACTTCTGCCCGTCCTGCGGGACCCAAATCCACGCGCAGAGTTCCGCTCGCCCGCATCTGGTGACCGTACGGCTTGGCGCGCTCGATGCGGGGCATGGGCTGCGGCCGCAAACGGTGATCTGGCTCGATGAGGCACCCGAATGGGCGGTGATCGATCCGGCGCTCGAGAAGTTCCCGCGCCAGCCGCCCGTACCGCCCGCGAGCTGACGCGATGCTGCTGAACTTCGTCGACGAACTGCGCGCCGCCGGCATCCCGGCCTCGCTCAAGGAGCACCTCGTGCTGCTGGAGGCGCTGAGCAAGGACGTGATCGAACAGACGCCCGAAGCGTTTTATTATCTTTCGCGCGCCACGTTCGTGAAGGACGAAGGCCTGCTGGATCGGTTCGACCAGGTCTTTCAGAAAGTCTTCAAGGGCATCCTCAGCGACTACGGACAGCAGCCGGTCGATATCCCCGAAGACTGGCTGAAGAGGATCGCCGAACGCTATTTCTCCGAGGAGGAGATGGAGAAAGTCAAGTCCCTCGGCTCTTGGGACGAGATCATGGAGACGCTCAAGAAGCGGCTCGAGGAACAGCAGAAGCGGCACCAGGGCGGCAACAAGTGGATCGGCACCAACGGCACCTCGCCGTTCGGGCACTCGGGCTACAACCCCGAAGGGATCCGGATCGGCGGTGAAAGCCAGCACAAGCGCGCGATCAAGGTCTGGGAAAAGCGCGAGTTCGCCAATCTCGACAATACGAAGGAGCTGGGCACGCGCAACATCAAGGTCGCGTTGCGCCGCCTGCGCCGCTTTGCCCGGGAAGGAGCGGCGGAGGAACTCGACCTTGAGGAGACGATCCGCGGCACGGCCAAGCAGGGCTGGCTCGACGTGGTCATGCGGCCGGAGCGGCACAACGCGGTGAAAGTGCTGCTTTTCCTTGATGTCGGCGGTTCCATGGACCCGTTCATCCGCTTGGTGGAGGAACTTTTCAGCGCCGCCACCAGCGAGTTCAAGAACCTGGAGTTCTTCTACTTCCACAATTGCCTCTACGAAGGCGTATGGAAGGACAACCGCCGCCGCTGGGCGCAGCGTACGCCCACCTGGGACATCCTCCACAAGTACGGGCACGACTACAAGGTGATCTTCGTCGGCGACGCGGCGATGAGCCCTTACGAGATCAGCCATCCCGGCGGATCGGTGGAACATATGAACGAGGAGGCGGGCGCGGTCTGGCTCAGCCGCGTGGTGCAGACCTACCCTGCGGCCGTCTGGCTGAACCCCACTGCCGAACGGCAGTGGCAGTACTCCAGCTCGACCCGGATGATCCGCCAGCTGATGGGCGACATGATGTTCCCGCTCACGCTGGAAGGCCTGGACGCGGCGATGAAGGAACTGACGCGCAAGAAAGGGTGAAGGCAGAGCAGTCGATGGGCAAGGAGAACTTGTCGCCGCGCGCCATTGACCGGTCATCAGTGCTTCCCATCTTCAGGCCATGGACATGCTCTCCTCCGCCGGCGCCATGCCTGCCCTCTTCATTGGCCATGGCTCTCCCATGACTGCCATCACGGACAATCCGGAACGCAGATACCTCCAGGCCTTGGGCACCCGTCTGCCCCGTCCCGAGGCGATCCTCTGCGTGACGGCGCATTGGGAAACGAGCGGGGCGACCCATGTCACCGATGGCGAGCAGCCGCGTACGATCCACGACTTCCGGGGCTTCCCGCCGGAACTCTATCAGGTGCAATATCCAGCACCGCCGGCCTCTGGCCTGCTGGCGCGTGTGGAAGAGCTCGCCCACAGCCGTGTTATGCGCGATACGACTTGGGGCTTCGACCATGGCGTCTGGGGTGTGCTGCGCCCCATGTTCCCCGAGGCGGACGTGCCGGTGCTGGCGATGAGCCTCAATCGTGAACTCGACGCCGACGGGCACCTGGCGCTGGCGCGCAGCCTGGCGCCGCTGCGGCGCGAAGGCGTGATGATCGTTGCCAGTGGCAATGTCATTCACAACCTTGCCCTGTGGCGGGCGAGCGCCGGTAAGGTGCCGCAATGGGCGGTCGAATTCCGTGACCGGATCAATGCCGCGGTCATCGCCGATGACATCGAGGCCCTCACCCGGTTTGCTGCCGATGACCAGTCGGCAAGCGCGGCGGTCAATTCGGGCGAGCACTACCTGCCGCTGCTCTATGCCGTCGGCGCGCGTCTTCCGGATGACGAGATCGGCGTGTTCAACGACACGATCGACGGCGCCCTCTCGATGACCTCCTATCTGCTGGGTGACAATGCTCTTGTGGAGGCAGCCAAGGCCTGACGATCAGCCAGGATAGATCAGAATATCCGCGACGTGCGCCCGCCATGCGGTCTCGTCCCGGAAGGCCAGAGCATCGAGATCGCCGGGCAATGCGGCCGCGTCGTCCACCCATTCCCGCAGGGCCGGGCCTCCGTTGATGACGTCGATCGCAAGGCGCGCGAATTCATACTCGTAGGCAAAATCGCGCCAGATCGGATAGTCAGGATAGAGCCTGCGGATGGCCTTGAATGCCAGCGCCTGCAGCCGCCAGGGGCGGAAGGCAAGGTGATCGTAGAATGATCCTTCAGCGTGGATCATCAATGCGTTGCAAAGCGTCTTCTGGTGCTTGTGGAACGTCGGTTCGAACCAGCAATCGCGTAGCGCACAGCCTCCGAGCCAGTCTGGCGCAAGCCGCTCCATCTCGGCCAGAACTCCTTTCGCATCGACGTCGGGCGCACCGAAGAGCACTTCAAGCGGTCGCGTGGTGCCGCGGCCCTCGGAGAGCGTCGTGCCTTCCAGCATAACGGTGCCCGCATATGCGCGCGCCATGTTGAGATTCGCCGCGTTGGGGCTGGGATTGATCCAGATGCGGTCCCCGGGCCAGCCGAACCCCGGCGCGCTGTCTAGTTGCCATCCCTCCATGGCGACCACGCGATAGTCCACGTCGAGCCCGAAGTGGCGGATGAACCAATGCCCCATCTCGCCGAGCGTCAAACCGTGCCGCATGGGCATCGGGCCGGCACCCACGAAGCTCTCCTGTCCCGCCAGCAGCGTGGTGCCCTCGACAGGGCGGCCAGCGGGATTCGGACGATCCAGCACCCAGACGCTCTTGCCGCGTTCGGCCGCAGCCTGAAGCATGTAGAGCAGCGTGGTGACGAACGTGTAGATGCGGCAGCCCAGGTCCTGGAGGTCGAACAGAAAGACGTCGGCCGTGTCCATCATCAGCGGGGTCGGCCGGCGGACTTCACCGTAGAGGCTGAAAACCGGTATGCCGTAAATGGGATCGAGCTCGTCGGCAGTCTCGACCATGTTGTCCTGCTTGTCTCCCTTGAGCCCGTGCTGCGGGCCGAAGGCTGCAGCAAGGTCGACGTCAGGGCAGGCAGCAAGTGCATCGAGCGAGTGGACGAGCCGGTCCGTCACCGAAGCCGGATGTGCGACAAGGGCAACGCGCCTGCCGGCCAGGGGCTTGCGCAGTTCTGGGTCCGCCAGCAGGCGATCGATGCCGAATTTCATGCCGCGCTGGGTGCCGCAACCTCGTGCATGAAGCAAGCCGGATCGTGGAAGTCCGGCGCGGCGGCGTCTCCATGAGCGAGAGCCCAGTACGATCTCACGCCGCCATCCTCCTCGATCACGGCGGTCATGCCGCAGCGCCAGGGCCTCGCAGGCAGGCCAACGGCGGGTATGGCGGCGTCGAAAATGGCCATGTCCGTGCCCTTGCGCATCGAACAGTCGGGCTCGCGCGGCATGGGACGTTCGCTCATGCCATCGCGCCGTGAGGTAAAATCGTAGATGTTCCAGCGCTCCGAGGGAGAGAGGTTGACCTCGACATAGCCCCCGCTGCCGGGCCGTTGCAGGAAAAGCTCGAAGCAGGTGGTCTTCCACAGCTCGTCCGCGCGTCCCTTACCCGAAAAGGCTGGAACAACGAGTTTTGCCGCGCCCAGGATCTTCCATCGGACCCGGACCCAGGTCTCGTCGAAGCCGATGAAGCGCGCCTCCACGCTGCGCACGGACGAAGGCGGATGGGCCGGATGGCAGATCAGATTGCACATAAGTTACCAACTACGACCGATAGCAATGCAAAAGGCAATGGCATTCCACACCGATCCGGGAGAGCATGCGGCCATACGCCCGGTTGATGCGATGCAAGCGAGCCGCTTTGTTTCGCGTGCGCCGCGTGCTAGGCGCGCCGCTCCAACCATCCAAGCCGATCCGAAAAAGGTAATGACCTACAATTCATCCCTTCTCCGCCTGCTCGAAGAGCGCGGCTACATTCACCAGCTCACCGATGCCGAGGGGTTGGACACGCTGGCCGCGAAGCAGGTGGTGCCGGGATATATCGGCTTTGACCCGACGGCGCCCTCGCTGCACGTGGGGCATCTCGTATCGATCATGATGCTGCGCCAGCTTCAGCGGGCAGGCCATAGGCCAATCGTCGTCATGGGAGGCGGCACCGGCAAGATCGGCGACCCCAGTTTCAAGGACGAGGCACGCAAGCTGCTGACAGAGGACATGATCGCGCAGAACGTCGCGTCGATCCGCCGTGTCTTCGAGCGCTTTCTCACCTTCGGTGATGGTCCCAGCGACGCCATCATGGTCGACAATGCGGAATGGCTCGACAAGCTGGAGTACATTCCATTCCTGCGGGACATCGGCCAGCACTTCTCCGTCAACCGCATGCTCAGCTTCGATTCCGTGAAGCTGCGGCTGGACCGAGAGCAGTCGCTAAGCTTCCTGGAATTCAACTACATGATCCTGCAGGCTTACGATTTTCTGGAACTGGCGCGCCGCGCCGGTTGCCGCCTGCAGATGGGAGGTTCCGACCAGTGGGGCAACATCGTCAACGGCGTGGAACTGGCGCGCCGCGTCGATGGCACGCACGTCTTCGGTCTCACCACACCCCTTCTCACCAACGCTGACGGCACCAAGATGGGCAAGACTGTCGGCGGGGCGGTCTGGCTCAATGAGGACCAACTGCCACACTTCGATTATTGGCAGTTCTGGCGCAACACGGATGACCGCGATGTCGGCAAGCGCCTCCGTCTGTTCACGGATCTGCCGCTTGACGAGATAGAGCGGCTGGAGGCGCTGCAAGGCGGTGAGATCAACGCCGCCAAGATCATCCTTGCCAATGAGGCAACCCGCCTCTGCCGCGGCGAAGAAGCCTCCAGGGTCGCCGAAGCCACCGCGCAGACTACTTTCGCCGGAGGCGGCCTGGGTGAGGACCTGCCGGCCATAGAAGTCGGCGCCGAGGGCATCCGTCTGGGCTCCGCCTGCACGGCGCTGGGCTTTGCCGCTTCCAACGGGGAGGCCAAGCGCAAAATCGCCGAAGGCGCGGTGAAACTCGACGATCAGATCATGGACGATCCCGGCCTGTTAATCACGGTCGCCGCCGGAGAGTCCCGCAAGCTTAGCCTCGGCAAGAAAAAGCACGGCATCCTCAGGGGTATCTGACCGGGCCGCTCTTTGCGGTAGCCGACCCTGCAGGAAAATGCCTTATGCGGCATTCTGCACCTGCAAATTCCTGCCGGGTTTTACGGAATGTTTGCCAATTGGCCCCATTCTGCCGCTCTCGGAAACAGGCAGGGGCAGAAGACGATGGTCGCCGGTGCACAGCTCACGGTAACGGACAAGCGTCGCGCGGCGCGGCATCCGGTGGACTATGCGGTCATCGGCGAACATCGCCAGCTTGGCGACGTCCATCTGCACATCATCAACCTCTCTGCCCAGGGTTTCATGGCTCAGGGTGAGGTTGGCCTTGAGCGGGGCGAGCGCCTGGTCATGCGCCTGCCGGTCATCGGACGGATAGAAGCGCACATGATCTGGTCGCATGAAGGACGTGCCGGATTCCAGTTCGAGCGAATCATCCGCGTCGACGATTTTTTCAGCCTGGTCGACACGCTCCAGCCCAATCCCCGCCTGCGTCCCCGCCGCTGACGCTGTCGCCACGTTGGTTCGGCAGTCGTACCGATGCAGCGGTTCACTGCATCGTGCAATTGAGGGTTGATACAATATATCATAACGGCTAATCGGTGCCCATGAACACCCTCCCCCCCCGAATCGCCCTGTTGGTTCGTGCCAGCACTCTCGCAACGACCGCGCTGTCGGTTCCGGCTTTGGCGCAGACCGATCAGCCAGCTGCGGCGGCCGAAGCTTCTTCGGGACAAAGCCGACATTCGCAGGAAAGCGGACCCGAGATCATCGTCACCGGCCGTGTGATCTCAGGTGGCAGCGATCCGATCGCCGCCCCCGTCGTCCTGCAGGGGGAGAGCTTGACTCGCGATCTCAAACCGCAAATCGGCGAGATGCTGGCCAGCCTGCCCGGCGTCTCCAGCAGCGGCTTCGCCCCGGGCGTGTCGCGCCCGGTGCTGCGCGGCTTCGACGGGCCGCGCGTTCAAGTGCTTCTTGATGGGATCGGATCGCTGGACGCGTCTTCGGTTTCAGCGGACCACGCCGTTTCCCTGGATACGCTCAATATCGATCGCGTCGAAGTCCTTCATGGCCCCCAGGTCCTGCTGTATGCCAGCGACCCTGCAGGCGGCGCGGTGAATGCCGCCGACAAGCGCATCCCCAGGCGTGTGCCAGACAAGCTGTTCACGCTCGATGCACTCGGCTCGTACGGAACGGCAGCAAACGCGGTGAACGGTGGAATCGCGACCGATATCCGCTTGGCACCACGCCTGGTCGCCCATTTCGATGCTTCGTACAACCACTCCGATGACCTCGATGTCGGCGGCTATGTACTGTCTCCCGATCTGCGCGCCCAGACGCTGGCGCAAGCAGACGATCTCGCCGCCGCCGGCGACACCGAAGGCGCAGCGGCTCTGACGGGTCAGGCTAACCGCAGAGGCAAGCTTTCGAACAGCTGGGCCAAAGGCTGGACGCTGGGCTCCGGCATCGCTTTCATCGATGAAGGCGGCGATGTCGGCGTTTCCGTGCAGCGCCTGGCCACCGATTATGGGATTCCACCGCGCCCCTCGACCGATCCCGACGCGGGCAGCATCAGGCTGCGCCAAACCCGCGTGGACCTGCGGGCAGGGCTCAATCTCGACGGCTTTCTGCGCCGAATAGAACTGCGCGGCGCTTACGGCGACTATGAACACGCCGAGATCGAGGACGGCGAGGTGGGCACGCAGTTCCTCAGCAAAGCACTGGAAGTGCGCCTGCAGGCCGACCAGGCCCGGCGCGGTGCCTGGAGCGGCAGCACCGGCATTCAATATTCGTCGAAGAAGCTCGACATCGTCGGCGAGGAGTCCCTGCTGCCCAACACCCAGACCGATCGTTTTGCAGCGTTCACGTTGCAGCGCCTTGAGGCGGGAGCCTTCCACCTGGAGGGCGCACTGCGCTACGAGAATACCCGCATCCAGACGATCCCGGCATTCGAACGGCGGGATTTCTCGCAATATGCGGGCGTCGCCGGCATCGCCTGGCATCCGGCCGAACGCCTTACCCTGTCGGTGAACTACTCGCATGGCGAGCGCGCTCCTTCGGCGGAGGAACTCTTTATCGACGGCATGCATGATGCCACTCAATCGTTCGAGCGCGGCAACCCGGCCTTTACTGTCGAGCGCAGCGATGGCATCGAAGCCGGCCTCCGCTACAACGGCGGGAATTTCAACGCGTCGGTCACTGCGTTCGGGACCAATTTCGCAAACTTCATCACCGCCGTTCCCACCGGGGAGATCATCGAGGATTTCCCGGTTTACCAGTACATCCAGGCCCCGGCCCGTTTCAGGGGCGTCGAAGCGGAAGGCGAACTGACTTTCGCGCGCTGGGGGGACAAGTCGCTCAAGCTGGATACCGGCATCGATTACACGCGCGCGCGCCTGGTCGACGCGGGTCCGGTGCCGCGCATTCCGCCGCTTCGCCTGCGGGGTGGGCTGGAGTTCGGCTCGCCTTCTCTGACCCTGCGCGGCGAAGTAGAGTGGAACGCGCGCCAGGATCGCGTTGCCGAGAACGAAAACCCGACCGCGGCCTTCACTCTCCTCAACGCCAGTGCGAGCTGGCGACCGCTCGGTCAGAATGGGCCAGTCACCCTGATTCTCTCGGCCGACAACCTGCTCGACGTCACTGGCCGTCTGGCCGCTTCGGAAACGCGCGACTTCGTGCCGATTGCGGGACGCGATATACGCCTGACGGCAAAATTCACCTTGTGACCGGCAAATAAACGACTGACTTGGCAAGGTTGGGCGGCGGTGCCATGCGTTCGCGCGTGAGTACCTCGCCCTCGCCCCTTCGCATCGCCGACTTCCGCAAGTTCTGGTTCGCCCGGTTCGCGTCGGTCGCCGCCACGATGGGAATGGTCGTCATCATCGGTTATCAGCTCTACGACGTTGCACGTAGCGAATATGGCATGTCGATACCCCAAGCCTCGCTGCAGCTGGGCATCCTGGGACTTGTCCAATTCGTGCCAATCTTTCTGCTGACCCCCGTCGCGGGCGTGGTCGCCGACATGTTCGACCGTCGCAAAGTGGCGGCCGGGGCGATGTGCATCGACCTGTTCATCGCCCTGGGGCTGGGTATCGCGACTACCCTTGAAATCCACAGTCTCCCGCTCCTTTTCACCTTTGCCGCACTGCACGGAAGCGCGCGTGTCTTCGTCGGCCCGGCAGTAAGTGCGATCGCACCCAACATCGTACCCGAATCGGCAATTCCCCGCGCGATCGCCTTCAATGCCATTGCGTGGCAGGCGGGCAGCGTTATCGGCCCAGCATCCTACGGCTTCCTGTTCGCCTACGATCGCGCACTCCCATACTGGGTGTCGCTTGCGCTGATAGTCCTGGCCACAGCCAGTATCATGGCAATTCGCAGTCTGCCCCCGCCGCCGGCGGAAGCGAGGCAAACTCATCCGCTACGTCAGATCGTAAGGGGTATTCATTTCGTGTGGCGCGAGCGATTCCTGCTCGGCTGCATCACTCTCGACCTCTTCGCCGTCCTGTTCGGCGGCGCGACTGCGCTGCTTCCTGTCTTTGCGCGCGATATCCTTCACGTGGGGCCCGAGGGTCTGGGGCCAATGCGCGCCGCTCCAGCATTCGGCGCGGCGATTGTGGCGCTGATTTTGTCATTCCGGCCTTTCAATTCGAATGTCGGGGTCAAGATGCTCCTGGCCGTGGCCGGGTATGGCGCGGCGACCATCGCGTTCGGACTGTCCACGAACTACGGACTTTCACTGCTCTTTCTCGCCCTGCTCGGCGCATCGGACATGCTTTCGGTGTTCATCCGCAACTCCCTGATCCAGCTCAACACGCCGGATGATGTGCGCGGGCGCGTTTCCGCCATTTCCGGCGTCGCTGTCTCCGCATCCAATGAACTGGGAGAGATGCAGTCAGGCGTGGCCGCCGCGATTCTGGGCGCCAGCGGCGCAGTTGTTTTCGGCGGCGGCGCTGCCATAGTCGTTACCGCACTCTGGGCTTGGCTCTTTCCCGAGATTCGCCACGCCCGCACATTCGCACCACAGTACCGCCAGAGGGAGCAAGTCCATGAAGGCTGACAGCATTCTCGCGACGATCGGCAATACCCCGCACATACGCCTTTCGCGCCTGTTCCCCGATCATGAAGTCTGGGTGAAGGCGGAGCGCGCCAATCCCGGGGGTTCGATCAAGGACCGCATAGGTCTGTCGATGGTCGAAGCTGCCGAAGCCGACGGAAGCCTGAAGCCCGGGGGAACGATCATCGAGCCGACCTCAGGCAACACCGGCATCGGCCTCGCCATGGTCGCGGCGGTCAAGGGCTATAAGCTGATCCTGGTCATGCCCGATTCGATGTCTGTCGAACGGCGGCGTCTGATGCTCGCCTATGGCGCCACGTTCGACCTCACGCCCAAGGAAAAGGGCATGAAAGGCGCCATCGAACGCGCAAGGGAATTGGTCGAAACCACGCCTGGCGCGTGGATGCCGCAACAGTTCGACAATCCTGCCAATATCGACGTGCACGTCCGCACGACGGCACACGAGATTCTTGCAGACTTCGCCGATACCCCGATCGACGTTCTGATCACCGGCGTCGGTACTGGCGGCCATCTCACCGCCTGCGCGGAAACGCTGAAAGCGAAATGGCCGGACTTGAAGGCCTATGCCGTCGAGCCGACGCTTTCTCCGGTAATTTCCGGTGGCCAGCCCGGACCGCATCCCATACAGGGCATCGGCGCCGGCTTCATTCCGGCGAATCTGCATACCCAGGCGATCGACGGCGCCATTCAGGTCGATCCGGCAGATGCCAAGGAATGGGCGCGCGAGTGCGCCCGGCGCGAAGGCATGCTGGTCGGCATCAGTTCCGGCGCGACCCTCTCAGCCATCGCACAGAAGCTGAAGGATATGCCTGCCGGCGTCCGCGTTCTCGGATTCAACTACGACACCGGGGAACGCTACCTCTCGGTACCGGAGTTCCTTCCCGAATGAGCGATCTCGAGGCCGTTTCCTATTCGCATGGCGACGCGGACCTGACGGGGCGGCTTGCCCGCCCCGCAGGCGTGCCGCGTGCCGCCGTCGTCGTGTTTCCGACGATCGCCAACTTCAACGCGCCCATGGAACGGCGCGCCAGGATGTTGGCGCAGTTGGGTTATGTGGCGATGGTGGCCGACTTCTATGGCGAGCCGGTGAAGAGCTTCGAGGCGTCGCGTCCGCTGGCGGACGAGTTGCGCGCGGATAATGCCCATTATCGTGCCCGCTGCGCCGCTGCTGTCGCTGCCCTGCGAAAGGTTCCGGAGGCGGAGGGGCTGGCCGTGCTCGGCATCGGCTACTGCATGGGTGGCCAGGCCGTGCTCGAAATGGCGCGCGACGGCCAGGATCTGGCGGCGGTGGTGAGCTTTCACGGTCTGCTCAACACCGCAGATCCCGCTGAGCCGGGTAGGATCAAGGCCCGGATCCTGGTCTGCCATGGCGACGCCGACCCGCTCGTCCCCCGCGATCAGATCACCACCTTCTGGGATGAGATGGATAGGGCCGGAGCGAACTGGCATTTCCATTCCTACAGTGGTGTGAGGCACGGCTTCACCGATCCGGGAAGCGACGAACGCGGTCTTGAGGCAATCGCTTACGATGCCAGCGCCGACCGCCAGAGTTGGGCTGCCATGGTCAGTCTTTTCGATGAGGTCCTGGGCTGAGCGGGAAAGCTCAGCCTTCGGTCCTCTCCAGGTGATCGCCGTCGAGTTTTCGATAGAAGCAGCTCCGCGCCCCTGTGTGGCACGCGGGACCCTCCGGCCTGACCAGAAGGATCAACGCGTCCTGGTCGCAGTCAACGCGCAATTCCTGAACGCGCAGGAAGTGGCCGGAGGTCTCCCCTTTCAGCCAGAGCTTGCCGCGCGAGCGCGAATGGAAATGGGCAAGCCCTGTTTCGCGCGTTTTCGCCAGTGCCTCCGCGTCCATGTAGGCGACCATGAGGATATCGTTGGTCTCCGAATCAACGGCGACAGCGATCAGCAGACCTTGCGCATCGAACTTCGGAAGAAAGGCCTTTCCAAGCTCGCGTTCGGCGCTTGGCGAATCTGACATGCTGGAAATTTCCTTTTTCCTTCGAAATTGCGACGTGGATGTTGCACGATAACCACAGCTGAGGATCAAAATCCACGCGGTACAGGAATTGGTCTTTCCATCTTACCCAATTCGTATGAATTTGCCCTTGCAGCTGGGGGGCTGCTTCTGACTCACAGGTCGCTGACATACAAGCGCCACGGTTCAGGGAATTTGCTGATGAGGGATCGGACCAGACAGCACGCAGGGGTGCTGTCGAACTGCTAGCAGGGTCCTCGAGTTTCGTCACGAGGACGCCCGGAGCCACGAGCTTCGGGCGTTTTCGTTATACGCCTCACCGCCTTCAGATCGATCCGTCATCCAGCACGCGAGAGAAGCAGGCGACCACGACTTTTTCCGCACCCGCGCGTTTAAGGCTCCGCACGCAAGCGTCGCTCGTCGCGCCGCTGGTCAGAACGTCGTCAACCAGGACGATCCTGGCGCCGCGGACTGACGCTGATCGCCCCGGAAAGCACGCGCCTGCGCGCCTTCTTGCCGAGGCCGCCGAGCGAAGGCGTGGCCTTCCTGCGCTCAAGCATGTCGACGACCAGGCGTGCACGGCTCGTCCTGCAGATCGCCCGCGCCAGTTCGGCCGACTGGTTATAGCCGCGCCGCCAGATCCGCCACCGGTGAAGCGGCACCGGAGCGACGATCCAATCGCTGTCCAGGAACGGCAGCTTGGATGCGATCAGCCCCGCCATCATCGGCGCAAGAGAAATTCGCCCGCCGTGTTTCAGCGACAAAACCAGCTTGCGCGAAGGGTCGTTGTAAAGCGTCGCTGCCGCAATGCCGTCGTGCCTTGGGGGATCAGCCAGGCATGGCGCGCAGACCGAGCCGTCCGGAACGCCGTCGCCGAACGGGCGGGCACAACTGGCGCAGGCCGGCTCGCCGGGAATCTCGAGTGTCGCCCAGCACCTCGCACACAGCCCGGTCTGGGCGGCAATACCCTCGCCGCACAAGGGGCAGCGCGGCGGGAACACGAGGTCGACAAGCGGCGCAAGGGCATCGGACAGGAGCATGGGGGCATGCTAACCGATCGCCTGATGCCGACAAGCGGTTGCACGACAGGCGCCGACGCGGCAGGGAATGCGCATGGCCGGCAAAGCTCCTCCCCGCATCTTCTCCGCCGCGCGCCGACTGGCGGCGAGGCGACGGGCGCTCATACTGCAGCTTGCTCCCGATGCGCCGCGCTACCTCATCGAGGACATGATCGAGGATGTCCTCGAACGAATGGCCTTCCTGCGCTTCGAACCCCGCACTGCACTGGTGGTGGGCGACTGGACCGGCGCTCTGGCCGGGGCTCTCTCGGCCCGGGGCATCAATGTGACCGAGGCGGAACCGGCACGTGATTTCGACGAGGAGCAGCCTTACCCATTCCGTGGTTTCGACATGATCGTCAGCCTGAACACGCTCCATTCGGTGAACGATCTGCCCGGCGCGTTGATCCACATCCGAAACGCGCTGGCGCCCGGCGGCATGATGATCGCGAGCTTCGCCGCCGCCGGCAGCCTGCCAACCCTGCGCCAGGTCATGCTCGCCGCCGACGGCGAACGTCCGGCGGCACGCCTGCACCCCGCAGTTGACGTACGCGCCGGCGGCGAGTTGCTCCAGCGCATGGGGTTTTCCGATCCTGTGATCGACCAGCGGGCCGTCGAAGTCGCGTTCCGCAGCCTGGATCGCCTTGTCGGCGACTTGCGGGCCCTAGGCCTCGGCAGCGTCCTGGCGGACGCCGCACCCGTCATCGGCAAGGAAGGCTACGTGAGGGCTTGCGAAGCCTTTGCCCGGATCGGCAGCGGAGGCCGCACGCTCGAGACCTTCCAGATCCTGACGCTCTCGGGCTGGAGACCTTCGGCAAGCTCAGGCTGAACGGGCTTCGGCAAGCTCAGGCTGAACGGATTTTGGCAAGTTCAGCCTGAGCCGCCTCTCACGCAAGCGCCGCCTGCGCCGCCGCGAGGCGCGCGATCGGCACGCGGAAGGGTGAGGCGCTGACGTAGTCCAGCCCGACCCTTTCGCAGAAGCCGATGGAGGCCGGATCGCCCCCGTGCTCGCCGCAGATGCCCAGCTTGAGATCGGAGCGGGTGGCACGGCCGCGCTCGGCGCCCATGGTCACCAGCTGGCCAACGCCCTCGATGTCCAGGCTGACGAACGGATCGCGCGGGTAGATGCCCTTCTCCACGTAAGGGCTGAGGAACCGCGCCGCGTCGTCGCGGCTGACACCCAGGGTAGTCTGGGTCAGGTCATTGGTGCCGAACGAGAAGAACCTCGCCTCCTCGGCGATTTCGCCTGCCATCAGTGCGGCCCTTGGGAGCTCGATCATGGTCCCGACCATGTATTCGAGCGTCCGGCCCTTCTCGGCAAAGACCTTCGCAGCGGTATCATCGACCAGCTTTTTGAGGATCGTCAGTTCGCGCTTGGTTGCGACCAGCGGGATCATCACTTCCGGCACCGGCGCCTCGGCGGAGCGATGAGCGACATCGCAGGCGGCCTCGAAGATCGCACGCGCCTGCATCTCGTAGATCTCTGGGAACGTGATCCCGAGCCTGCAGCCGCGATGGCCGAGCATCGGATTCATTTCATGCAGTTCGTTGGCACGGCGCCTGAGTGTGTCCGCTCCGATCCCGATCGCCTCCGAGAGTTCCGCGAACTCGGCGTCGCCCTGCGGCAGGAACTCGTGCAGCGGCGGGTCGAGCAGGCGGATGGTGACCGGCAGCCCCGCCATCACCTCGAAGATCGCATGGAAATCCGCCCGCTGTTCCGGCAGCAGCTTTTCCAGCGCGGCGCGGCGGCCGGCCTCATCCTCGGCGAGGATCATCTGGCGCACGGCGGAGATACGGTTCGCGTCGAAGAACATATGCTCGGTGCGGCACAGGCCGATGCCCTCGGCGCCGAACTGGCGGGCCATGCGGCAATCCGCCGGCGTTTCGGCATTGGTGCGAACTTTCATGCGGCGGTGCCTGTCGGCCCATTCCATCAGCGTCGCAAAGTCGCCTGCCAGTTCGGGCTCGATGGTCGGCACCTCGCCGGCCATGATGTCGCCGGAGGCGCCGTCGAGAGTGATGACGTCGCCTTCCTTCAGATCGCGGTTGCCCATGCGCAGGGTGCGGGTCTTCATGTCGATCGACAGGCCTGACGCACCCGACACGCAAGGGCGCCCCATGCCTCGTGCAACCACCGCCGCGTGTGACGTCATGCCGCCACGCGCAGTAAGAATGCCCTTGGCGGCGTGCATGCCGTGGATGTCCTCCGGCGAGGTCTCGACGCGCACGAGGATCACCGCCTCGCCCAACTGCGCGTGCTTTTCGGCCGTGTCGGCGTCGAGCACGATCGCGCCCGAGGCAGCGCCCGGCGAGGCCGGCAATCCGCGCCCGAGAATGTCGCGCGGCGCCTTGGGATCGAGTGTCGGATGCAGCAGCTGGTCGAGAGCCATCGGGTCGACGCGCCCGATAGCCGTCGCTTCCTCGATCAGGCCTTCTCCCACCATGTCGACAGCCATCTTGAGCGCCGCCTTGGCGGTGCGCTTGCCGGAACGGGTCTGCAGCATCCACAGCTTGCCCCGTTCAACCGTGAATTCAATGTCCTGCATGTCGCGGTAGTGCTTCTCGAGCAGGTCGAAGACCGCCGCCAGCTCCGTGTAAGCCTCGGGCATGGCTTCTTCCATCGACAGCGGCTTAGCCCCTGCCTTCTCTCGCGCGGCCCGGGTCAGGTACTGCGGCGTGCGGATGCCGGCGACGACGTCCTCGCCCTGGGCATTGACCAGCCATTCGCCGTAGTAGGCCTTTTCGCCGGTCGCCGGGTCGCGGGTGAAGGCAACGCCGGTGGCCGAGGTGTCGCCCATGTTGCCAAAGACCATGGCCTGGACGTTGACCGCGGTGCCCCAGTCGCCGGGAATATCGTTGAGGCGGCGATAGACCTTGGCGCGATCCGAATCCCAGGAATCGAATACGGCGCGAATGGCGCCCCAGAGCTGTTCGTTCACGTCCTGCGGGAACGGACGGCGCAGTTCGGCTTCGACGATCGACTTGTACTGCCTGACGATCGACCGCCAGTTATCCGCTGTCAGTTCGACATCGTTGACATAGCCATTGTCTTCCTTGGCGATCTCGAGCGCCTCTTCGAAGAGATGGTGTTCGAGGCCGAGGACGACGTCGGAATACATCTGGATGAAGCGGCGGTAGGAGTCCCAGGCGAAACGTTCGTCGCCCGAAACCGCAGCCAGCCCCTCTACCGTCTCGTCATTCAGGCCCAGGTTGAGCACCGTGTCCATCATGCCGGGCATCGACACGCGCGCGCCCGAGCGGACCGAGACCAGCAGCGGATCAGCGGGATCGCCGAACTTCTTGCCGACGGTCCTTTCGATATGGCTCAAAGCTTCGGCGACATCGGCGCGCAAGGCATCCGAAAAGTGGCCGCGTTCGGCGAGGTACTTGACGCATTCCTCGGTCGTGATGGTGAAGCCGGGAGGAACCGGCAGCCCGATCGACGCCATTTCCGCGAGATTCGCGCCCTTGCCGCCGGTGATGACCTTGTCCTTGGCACGAGGGTCGTCGTGCCTGACGCCACCACCGAAGGTGTAGACCTGCTTGTTCATTATTCGCCGACTTTCCTGCTTAGGTTTACACGGTTTACACGGTTTATACAGTCCAGGAGGATGGAAGGCCCCCTGTCACTTCGGGCCATCCCCGCACCACCCGCTCGTCCTGAGCCTGTCGAACGACGCTGGCACCGCGCACCGTTCACCCTTCGACGAGCTCAGGGTGAGCGGGTAGCGACGAGAATTGCCTATTCCTCGGCCGATAATTGCCTTGCCCCGGAAGCTCGACTCCACCGCCCTACCCCTCGATCCGCGAGAAATCGGCCACGTTGTGCACTGCAGCACGGAAGCGATCAAGCAGCGCAAGACGCGCGGTTCTCTTGATGCGATCGGAATCGTTCACCGTCACCTCGTCAAAAAACGAATCGATGGGCTTTCGCAGCGACGCCAGTGCAGCCATTGCACCCGCGAAATCTTCCTGCTCGACCGCCGCCGCAGCCATCGGCTCGGCGCTGTCGAGCGCGTCGATGAGAGCCTTCTCCGCATTTTCGGGCGTGTAGGAAAGTGATTTCTCGGCCGCGTGGCGCTCGGCCATTTTGGCGGCGATCACCGGCGCGAGATCGGGGTCGTCGACGAGCGCCAGCGGGTCCTCCTCGCCGGTGCGGGAAATCTCGCCCTCGACGCCGCGCCAGTCCTCCTTCTTGAGGATATTGGCCGCACGCTTGTAGCCGGCGAGCAGGTTGGTGCCGTCCTCGGTCTCGACAAAAGCCTGCAGCGCCCTGACGCGGGCGAGCAGGCGGACGAGATCGTCCTCCCCGCCGAGGGCGAAGACCGCGTCGATCAGGTCGTGGCGGACGCCGGCTTCCCGTTGCTGGACTTTGAGGCGGTCGATTAGAAATCCAAGTAGTTCGTGGCGCGCAAAATCGAAGGAATCCATTGCCCAGTGGCCTTGGGCGAATCCTTCGTCATATTCATCCACCTCGATCTCATCGATCAACTGGTGGGCTCTCCATCCAAAACGATTCTGGAGAGCAATGACAACTTCATCAGTGCTTCGATTCATTTCTCGTGCAATGATATCACCGCCTATCTCAATCGAAGCAGTGGTAAGCAGACCCCAAACCGGAGCTCTGATTCCATTCGCCACGATCAAGGCTATGACGCCAATTGCTGCTCGCCGCAGTGCGAAGGGGTCTCGCGATCCAGTGGGCTTCTCGTCGATTCCAAAGAATGACATCAGAGTGTCAAGCTTATCCGCCAGCGACACCGCCACAGTCACCGGAGCGGTCGGCACTTCGTCGCCCTGCCCCACCGGCTTGTAGTGATCGCGGATGGCATCGGCCACGGCGTCGGGCAGGCCCTCCGCGCGGGCATAGTAGCCGCCCATCAGGCCCTGCAGTTCGGGGAACTCTCCGACCATCTCGGTGACAAGGTCGGCCTTGCACAGGCGGGCGGCGAGTGCGGCCTGTCCCGCCAGCTCCTCTTTCGTCGCCCCCGCGAAGGCGGGGGTCCCGCTTGTTGCGGCGTCCGAAGAAGAAGCGGAATCCCCGCCTTCGCCGGGATGGCGGGGGTTGGTAGCGGAGGAGGGACTCGAACCCACAATCCCCTCTTCCACCAGCCACCGGGCCAGCTTCGCCACTCGCTCGACCTTGTTGGCGACGGTGCCCAGCTTCTCGTGGAAGGTGATCCGCTCCAGCTTCTTCGCGTGGTCGGCCAGCGGCGTCTTGCGGTCCTGCTCCCAGAAGAAGCGCGCGTCGGACAGGCGGGCGGCAAGGACCTTGCGGTTGCCGTCGACAATCGCCTCGCCGCTGTCGTGCGCGACGATGTTGGCCGTGCAGACGAAGGCGTTGGCGAGTCCTGAGCCTGTCGAAGGACCATCCATCTCGCAAACGAAATACTTCTGGTTCACCCGCGCGGTGAGCTGGATCACTTCGGGCGGCACTTCCAGGAACGCCTCGTCGAAGCGGCCGAGGAGCGGCACGGGCCATTCGGTGAGGCCCGCATTCTCGACCACCAGTCCCTCGTCCTCCACCAGCGTCAGGCCGGCGGCCGCAGCCGCCTCGCGGGCCTTGGCGCGGATCAGGTCCTGCCGCTCCTCGTGATCGACGATGACATGGCAGGCCCGCAGCTTGTCGGCATAGTCGTGCGCGCCGCCGATGGTGATCTCGTCCGGGTGATGGAAGCGATGCCCCTTGGTGGCGTAGCCCGACCGGATGCCGTCGACCTCGCACTCGACCAGATCCTCGCCGAAGATGGCGACGATGCCGGAGAGCGGGCGTACCCAGCGCAGCGATTCCGTGCTGATCGAGCGCGCGCCCCAGCGCTGCGACTTGGGCCAGGGGAACACGCGCACCAAAGCGGGGATCGCCTCCGCCAGCACGTCCTTGACGGCCCGGCCCGGCTTCTCGACCACCGCGAAGTACGTCTGCTTGCCCTTGAGGTCGCGCACTTCGAGCTGGTCGCGCGTGAGGCCCGTCTTGCGCAGGAAACCTTCAAGCGCCTGCTCCGGCGCGCCGATCGCGGGGCCCTTGGTCTCCTCGCGCACCGCTTCGGTGGTTTCAGGCAGGCCAGTGGCGATCAGCGCCAGGCGGCGCGGCGTGGACCATACGGCGATCCTGCCGAGCGCCACGCCCGCGGTTTCCATTTCCTTGCGGAACAGCCTTTCCAGATCGGCACGCGCGCCCGCCTGCATGCGGGCGGGGATTTCCTCGGAGCGCAGTTCGAGAAGGAAGTCGATCATGTCAGTCGGCCCGTTTCGCGGGTTGATAGGTTGCGTTATTGTCCTTCGACAGGCTCAGGACGAGCGGGGTCGGGGTAAGCTGCCCCTCTCCTCCCCGCTCAGGCTGAGCTTGTCGAAGCCTCATACCGTCCACCCGGGAAACTTCGCTTCCCACTCGGCCTTGTTCTTGTCGATCCATGCCTGGCACGATCCTTTGGCGAGATCGCGCACGCGGCCGATGTAGCTGGCGCGTTCCTGCACCGAGATCACGCCGCGGGCCTGCAGCAGGTTGAACAGGTGGCTCGCCTCGATGGCCTGGTCATAGGCGGCAAGCGGGATCTCCGCCTCGATGCAGCGCACGCATTCCGCCTCGGCCGCCCTGAAACCGGCGAACAGGGCATCGGTGTCGGCGATCTCGAAGTTGTATTTCGACTGCTGCTGCTCGTTCGCGAGGAAAACGTCGCCATAAGTCACGCCTTCCTTGTTGAAGCGAAGGTCATAGACCCAGTCCACGCCCTGGATGTACATCGCAAGGCGCTCGAGGCCGTAGGTCAGTTCGCCGGCAACCGGCTTGCAGTCGAACCCGCCCACCTGCTGGAAGTAGGTGAACTGCGTCACCTCCATGCCGTCGCACCAGACTTCCCAGCCCAGCCCCCAGGCACCCAGCGTCGGGCTTTCCCAGTCGTCCTCGACGAAACGGATGTCGTGCGCCAGCGGATCGACCCCGATTTCGGCGAGGCTGGCGAGGTAGAGTTCCTGCAGATTCTCCGGGTTCGGTTTCAGGATCACCTGGTATTGGTAGTAATGCTGCAGCCGGTTCGGGTTCTCGCCATAGCGGCCGTCGGTGGGACGGCGCGAGGGCTGGACATAGGCAGCCTTCCACGGCTCCGGCCCTAAGGCGCGCAGCGTGGTCGCCGGGTGGAAGGTGCCCGCCCCCATGCGCATGTCGTAGGGCTGAAGGATCAGGCAGCCCTGCGCACTCCAGAAGTTGTGGAGCGTGAGGATCATGTCCTGGAAGCTGAGCGGCTCTTTGGCGGCGGTCATGCAGTTTCCGTCGGTTTCATGGCTGCGCGGCCTTTGGCGGATCGGAGATGCCAAATCAACCGAACAAAACTCCACCAATTGCCTCCATTCCGGTGACGAAGCTGATGACGCTTGCGTTAATCGTCCGTTTGGCCATTGTCCCGCAAAGCATGACCATGACCAAGAATATCCGGTTCGTCGCCGCCGCCGGCCTGCTGGCGCTGCTCGGCACCCCTCCCCTGACCGCCAAGGAGGCTGCCCCCTCCCGGGCCGAAGCTCCGGCGGCTGCGACCGTGGCGGCCGCCCAGACGCCGCCGGTGCCGGTCCCGGCAAAGCCCGCGCTCTGGAAGATCGCCGACGCGGACACCACGATCTATCTCTTCGGCACCATCCACATCCTGCCCGAAGCCACCCAGTGGTACAGCGGCCCGGTCGCCCAGGCGTTCAATTCCTCGCAGATGCTGGTGACGGAGGCGATCGTCGATTCGCCCGCGGAACTGCAGAAGGAATTCATGGCGAAAGCCGTGCGCACCGATGGCACGACCTTGCGCCAGAGTCTTCCTGAAAAGGAACGCGCTGCGCTGGAGAAGGCCGCAGACGGCCTCGGGATCCCTGCGGAGGCTCTCGATCGTTTCAAACCCTGGTACGCGGCCCTCCTGCTCTCGACCCTGCCCATGCAGAATGCAGGCTACAAGGCCGACAACGGGGTGGAGGCGCAAATCGAAGCACTGGCGAAGGAGCACGGACTCAAGCGCGAGGCGCTGGAAACGCCGGCCTACCAGATCGGCCTGTTCGACTCCCTGCCGCCGGACGCCCAGACGAGATACCTGGACGACGTTCTCAGGCAACTGCCGACGCTGCGCGAGGATCTCGCCAGGCTGATCGCCGCCTGGAAAGCGGGAAGGCCCGATGATCTGGCGAAGATTCTCAACGCCGACGAGAGCGATGAACGCGTGCGAAAGGTGCTCCTGTCCGACCGCAACGCTGCCTGGGCCAAATGGCTCAAGGCGCGTCTGGATCAGCCGGGGACGATCTTCGTGGCGGTAGGTGCCGGACACCTGGCCGGAGAGGACAGCGTGCAGGATCAACTTGCGGCTGAAGGCGTAGCTTCGACGCGCCTGCAGTAGTCGGCGATTGCGTTGGTTGCCTCTCCTTCTCGCGCCGCTGGCGCTGCTTGCCTGTTCGCCCGGGCCGCAGCAGGCCGACCCGGCGCTCTGGAAAGTCGAGGGGCCGGGCGGCGAGAAGGCCTGGCTCTTCGGCACGATTCACAGTTCCAAGAGGCCGCTTGCCTGGCAGACGCCAGCGATTGCGCAGGCCATGAGGCAGTCGGACACGATCATGGTCGAGGTGGCCAACCTCGCCGATGAGGCGGACGTCGCAGCAACGTTCGCGCGACTGGCGAAGAACGAGAGGCAACCGCCGCTGTCCCGGCGCGTCGCGGCCGACGAGCGGCCCGCCCTTGCCGCCCTGCTTCGCAAATCGGGCTACGGCGACGACGATTTCGCAGGCATGGACACCTGGGCGGCCGCATTGACGCTCGCCCGCAGTGATGCCGGCGATGACGAAGTCCGCAACGGCGTCGACCGCGCGATCGTTGCGGCTGCCGGAACGCGTCCGATCATCGAACTCGAAGGGGCCAAGCGGCAGCTCGGCCTGTTCGACGCCCTGCCCGAAGCCGACCAGCGCGACCTCCTCGGCGCGGTCGTAGCTGATGCCGCGCGGCCGGAGACGGACCTTGCCGCAAGCTGGCGCACCGGCGACATGACCGCGATCGAGAAGGAAACGCGCCGCGGCCTGCTCGCCGATCCGGAACTGCGCGAGGTGCTTTTCACCCGTCGCAATCGCGAATGGGCCAGCAAAATCATTGCCGAAATGAAATCGGGGCACCTGCCGTTCGTTGCGGTCGGCGCGGCGCACATGGCTGGCCCGCAAGGCGTTCCCGCAATGCTCGCCGAGCGCGGTTACAAGGTTACGCGGATAGAATAGCCGCTTATGCGCAGGTTCCCGCCTTGCATTTGCGGGGCTTTGGGGATAAGGGCGCGCCCTTCCCGTCATGGTCATCCCTGGAGGCGTGGCGGGACGGCCCGGATCGATGGTCGATCCGTTGCCGCACTCAATCCAGTTTTCGAAAAGGCAAGTCCACATGAGCGATACGCTTAACCTGCCGGCCGAGACGCGCGAACGGGCTGGCAAGGGAGCCTCCCGTGCCCTGCGTCGCGATGGCCGCGTCCCCGCCGTAGTCTACGGCGGCAAGGAAGAACCCCTCGCCATCCACGTCGAGGAAAAGGAGCTGACCCGTCAGCTCATGACTGGCCACTTCTTCAACTCGATCGTCGAGGTCGAAGTGAATGGCAAGAAGTTCCGGACGCTGCCCAAGGACGTTGCCTTCCACCCCGTCACCGATCGTCCGCTCCACGCCGATTTCCTGCGCCTTGCCAAGGGTGCGACGGTCAACGTGAACGTGCCGGTTTCCTTCGCCAACGAAGAACTGGCCCCCGGCCTCAAGCGTGGCGGCGTGCTCAACGTGGTCCGTCATGACCTCGAGCTCGTCTGCGATGCCGACAAGATTCCGGACGAGATCGTCATCGACGTCACTGGCTTCGACGTGGGCGAATCGATCCACATCAGCCACGTCAAGCTTCCCGCGGGATCGGAAAGCGCCATCACTGATCGCGACTTCACCATCGCTACGATCGTTGCGCCCTCTGCCCTGAAGAGCGAGGAAGGCGACACGACCAAGACCGAAGGCGAAGCCGAAGGCGCGTAAGCCTCGTTTCCCCTCCCGCTCATACCGAGCTCGTCTTGGGAGGGAGGGGGTCAGGGGAGGGCCTGTCGGGGGCGCGCTACGCACGCCCTCCCCCGACCCCTCCCGTTCGCCGGAGGGAGTCCATGCAGCTTTGGATCGGCCTCGGCAATCCGGGCCCGCAGTATGCCATGCACCGCCACAACGTGGGCTTCATGGCGATCGACACGATTGCGGAAGTCCACGGCTTCGG
The DNA here is from genome assembly GCA_035278205.1 of Novosphingobium sp. GTDB lineage: Bacteria > Pseudomonadota > Alphaproteobacteria > Sphingomonadales > Sphingomonadaceae > Novosphingobium. The sequence goes on from DATEJH010000071.1 coordinate 61,986, forward strand.
CCCGGTCCAGAAGAAGTTCCAGGGCTGGCTGCAGGAAGGCCGCATCGGCGCGGAAAAGATTCTTCTGCTCAAGCCGGCCACTTTCATGAACGAAAGCGGCCGCTCGGTCGGCGAAGCCATGCGCTTTTACAAGTTGGGCCTCGCCGATCTTACCGTATTCCACGACGAACTCGATCTGGCCCCGTTCAAGGTCAAGGTGAAGCAGGGCGGCGGTCACGCCGGGCATAATGGCCTTCGCTCCATCGATCAGCACCTCGGCGCCGACTTCCGCCGCGTCCGCATCGGCATCGGCCATCCTGGCCACAAGGACCGGGTCACCGGCCACGTTCTGGGCAATTACGCCAAGGCGGAACTGGACCCCCTCGCCGAAATGCTCGGCGCCATTGCCGCCGAAGCCGAACGCCTTGCGGCAGGCGATGACACCCGCTTCATGAACGATGTGGCCCTGCGTCAGCAAGGATGATCGCCCGATATCGCGCTTGTTCATAAGTTGAATTAGCTTATTTTCCGGCGTTGCCATGTCGAATTAGCTTACAACTACACTCCCTCGGCAGCGCCCCGTTCACCGAAACCCGCAGTTTTCGGTCCTTGGCACGACCTTTGCTTTCACCTTGGCGACCGGCACGGACCAAGGCTGACGGGTTTTGATACTCCTGTCGCCGCAAGTTCCTGCTGACTTGCTTTATGCCTACGGGGGATAGTTAATGTCGAGACTGAGAAATACCTTTGCAGTATTGGCGGCGGCCGCTGGTCTGTCCCTTGCAGTGCCGGCCTGGGCCGATGCGATCACGCTGGATTCGGGCGACATCGGCCAGTCGTTCTCGGTCAACTTCGACGGTTTTTCCAACGGCATTACGATCGGCGGCCTGACTTCGCAGGCGACATTCACGCTGACGTCGATCACTTCGAACAGCTATGTCTTCGATTACAGCCTAGCCAACACCACCAGCGGCAGCCTCGACTCGCGCGTTTCGAGCTTCGCGTTCAACGTCGATCCGACGATCAGCGGCGCCAGCAGCACCGGTGCTTTTTCCTACGCTGTTCTCGACAGCAATTACCCGAACGGCATCGGCTCGGTCGACGTCTGCTTCAAGGGCGGGGCCAGCAACTCCTGCGGCGGCAACTCCGGTGGCGTCGCCGACGGCCAGACCGGCACCGGCACGCTGACGCTGTCGTTCGCGTCGGCCCCGGATGCGATCACACTGTCGGACTTCTTCGACCGCTACCAGTCGATCTCCGGCGCCGGCAAAGTCACATCGGCGAGCGGTTCAGGCACGATCACCAGTTCAAGCTCTTCGGGCGGCACGTCGGTTCCCGAACCCGGCATGATCGGCATTCTCGGCCTCGGGCTCATCGGCATTGCAGTGGCGCGGTCGCGCCGCCGCACCGGCGCCCTCGCTGCAGCCTGATTCTAACGCCCCCGTTTAGCTCCCTGGGGCGTCCCGAAGAAAACCCCTCCCGCCGGTGTGGGAGGGGTTTTCCGTTTCAGCCCTGTTCGGCTTGGGCCCGATGTTTCGCGATGGTGCCATTATTCGGCGCCTTCCGAGCGGCCTCGCGCAGAAGCGCGAGAGCGCGCCGGTTGTCCTTGCCCGACTGGTGAAGCAGCCAGCCCGTCGTGTCCATCACCGAGGGATTACCCGGTGCCAGCTTGAGCGCGCGCTCGGCATAGTCCAGCGCTTTCGATGGATTGCCGGCCTGGCTGTAGGCAAAGGCCAGGTTATTGAGCACCAGCACGTTCCTGCCGTCGGTCTGCCTGAGGATAGTCTCGTATTGATGGATGGCTGTCTGCCAGTCCTTGCTCCGGATCGCCTTGTCTGCGCCCGCGAGCCGCGAAAGCAGCTGCGAACCCACCGCCTCGCGCGCCTTTTTCGCCATGGCATCAGCCGCCGGATTGCCGGCGTCCCGATACGCTTTGGCAAGCAGGCCAAGTTCCTCGCCAGTGGCTCCGGGCATCTGTGCGAAAGGCTTCAACGTTTCGATTGCGCCCGCGCTGTCTCCCAGCCTGAGCGTTGTTTCACCCAGCAGCAGCCTGGCCTGACGATCGCCGGGTTCGCGCAGGAGCTGTGAAGCGAGCCGAATTCGCGCCTGTTCGCCTTGGCCGAGTTCGAGCAGCGCCTTGGCATAAAGCGCGTTTGCCTGCGGATGCTTCGCCAGCCCGTCCTCGTGCGCCTGCAGCTTTTCGCGGACTTTGCGCCATTTGCCCGCAAGAGCGTCGAGGCGGGCGTCGAAATAGATGAGAGCAAGATCGTCCGGGCTGGCCGATAGGCTCTTCGCCACCAACTCCCGCACCTCATCGGTCCTGCCGAGGGCATCGAGAACCCTGAGCTTGCCGAGCAGCGCCGCGCGGCTCTGCGGGTAATCCTTCAGGCCCGCTTCGAAGACGGCGAGCGCCTTGCCCGGTTCGTTGTCCGAGGCAAGCAGGTCGCCACTGGTCAGGTAGGAATTAAGCGCACGCGGTTTCTCTCTCGCTGCGAGATCGGCAAGCCGCCGCGCCTCAGCCGGATTGCCCGCCTCGAGCTGAAAGATCGCGTAGTCGGCAAGCAACCGCCCCCTGCCTCCCGATGCCTTTTCGCCCGCGGCGAATGCCTTTGCCGCCTCGCCCGGTTCACCCTTGCCGACATGTGCGAGTGCCCTCACCCGCCACCCTTCCGCCGTCCCGTCCTTGGCAACGCCCGCCAGCGCCTTGTCGTATCGTCCCTGCATCAGGTCGATATTGCCCTGCAGAACTGGCGCGTCCTTCGGCAGTTTGCCGACCTTGGCAAGCCGCTTCAGCATCGCGTCTGCCGAGACGGGATCCGACAGGTCGATATAGGTCCGTGCCAGCAGTTCCAGAGCCGGTGCGTTCTCCGGTGTTTCCTGCACAATGCTGGTAAGGTCCACCCGTGCCGCGGCGTAATCGTGTGCCGCATAAGCCTTTTCGGCACGAGCCAGACGTTCCTCGGGACTCGATCCGCAACCAGCGAGGAACAGGGCGGCGGCGAGCGGGATTGTCAGTCGGGGAGCATGTTTCATGGGACGCACCCGTATCGCCGGCCGGTGAAGATTAGGTGAAACTGGCCAAGTCCGCTTCCCGCCGCTATGGGCGGCGAAATTTTCATCCGGAGTTACACATGGGTTTCCGTTGCGGGATCGTGGGCCTGCCCAATGTCGGCAAGTCGACCTTGTTCAATGCACTGACCGAGACGCAGGCGGCGCAGGCGGCGAATTATCCCTTCTGCACGATCGAACCCAATGTCGGGCAGGTCGGCGTGCCCGATCCGCGGCTCGACAGGCTGGCTGAGATCGCCGGCTCGGCCAAGATCATCCCGACCCAGCTCTCCTTCGTCGACATCGCCGGGCTCGTGCGCGGTGCCTCCAAGGGTGAAGGACTCGGCAACCAGTTCCTCGGCAACATTCGCGAAGTGGACGCGATCGTCCA
>DATEJH010000072.1:0-16396 GCA_035278205.1 Novosphingobium sp.
GCCATCTTCTTATCCTACCAGTTCGCGCACGTCTGTCAGCCTGCCGGTCACGGCGGCGGCGGCCGCCATGGCGGGGCTCATCAGGTGCGTGCGGCTGCCGGGGCCCTGGCGGCCGGTGAAGTTGCGGTTGCTGGTCGAGGCGCAACGCTCGCCGGGAGGGACCTTGTCGGGGTTCATGGCAAGGCAGGCCGAGCAGCCCGGTTCGCGCCATTCCAGGCCCGCTTCGATAATGATCCTGTCGAGTCCCTCGGCTTCGGCCTGGGCCTTCACCAGGCCCGAGCCGGGCACGACGATCGCCCATTTGACGTTGTCGGCCTTGTGACGGCCCGTGAGCACTTCGGCGGTCGCGCGGATATCCTCGATGCGGCTGTTGGTGCACGAGCCGATGAAGACGTTCTCCACCTCGATGTCTGTCAGCCTGGTGCCCGGCGTCAGGCCCATGTAGTTGAGACTGACCTTGACTGCCTCTCGCTTGGAAGGGTCGGCAAAATCCTCCGGCGCCGGGACCATGCCGCCGATCGGCGCGGTATCCTCGGGGCTGGTGCCCCAGGTAACCGTGGGCTGGATATCCTCGGCGCGGATCGAGATGGACTTGTCGAAGGCTGCGCCTTCATCGGTGGCGAGGCTTTTCCACCAGGCGACGGCCTTGTCCCATTCCTCGCCCACCGGAGCGTATGGCCGGCCCTTGAGGTATTCGAACGTCGTCTCGTCGGGCGCAATCAGGCCGGCGCGGGCGCCGCCCTCGATCGACATATTGCACACGGTCAGTCGGCCTTCGATCGACATTTCCTTGAAGACGTTGCCGCGGTATTCGATCACGTGGCCGGTGCCGCCGGCCGTGCCGATCACGCCGATCACGTGGAGGATCACGTCCTTGGGCGTGACGCCGGCGCCGAGCGTGCCTTCGACGCGCACTTCCATCGACTTCGCCTGCTTGAGCAGCAGGGTCTGCGTGGCCAGCACGTGTTCGACCTCGGTGGTGCCGATGCCGAACGCGAGAGCGCCGACGCCGCCGTGGCAAGCGGTGTGGCTGTCACCACAGACGATCGTGGCGCCGGGAAGCGAGAAGCCTTGCTCGGGGCCCACGACGTGGACGATGCCCTGTTCGGCGTCGGTGGCGTCGATGTAGCGGATGCCGAATTCAGGGGCGTTCCGGCGCAGCGTCGCAAGCTGGTTGGCGCTTTCCGGGTCGGCGATCGGCAGCACGTTGCCCGCCTCGTCCTTGCGGGCGGTGGTGGGCAGGTTGTGATCGGGAACCGCAAGCGTGAGATCGGGGCGGCGCACCTTGCGCCCGGCCGCGCGAAGGCCCTCGAAAGCCTGCGGGCTCGTCACCTCGTGGACGAGGTGCCGGTCGATATAGATGAGGCAGGTGCCGTCGTCGCGTCTGTCGACGACGTGGGCATCCCAGATCTTCTGGTAGAGCGTGCGCGGTTTTGTTGTCATGACAAGGCGCGATTAAGCGCGCCCGCCCCGCAATTCAAGCGGTACGAGCGCGCTTTTTCGCGTACGGGCCGGCTCAGCCGCGGCGGCGGTCGTGGTCACGCCGCTCCATGTGCAGCGCGACGTGGACCCGGTCCACCTTGCGCTGCAGGTTCTGCACTTCCCACCGGGTCAGACCGTTGCGGGCATAGCTGGCGTAGAGCCTCTGAATGTCCGCCGCATCCCGGCGAAGCCCGCGAGCCTCGCGCTCGCTGATGGCGCGGCGGGCGGCGGCACGATCGATGTCGCGGCGAAGGCCGTTGATATCGCTCCGAACGGCATCGTTGCGTACCGGAGTGTACCGGCCCCCGTAGTGGCGCGGGGATTCGTGCGCCGAAGCCGGAGCGATGGCGGAGATGCCCAGCGCGGCAACGAGGGCGGGGGCGGCAAACCTGGTGATCTTGCGCATGCGGTCTTCCTTGAATTTGGACGAGCGCGGTGTGTGTTCCGCGGGTTCAGAAATATTGCCGGCAAGGTGAACGCCAGAGATATGGCGGGTCGCAGAACCGTGAGCAATTGTAAGAGTTTGTCGCGGATCCGGGTTAGCAGTACTATAGTGCCGCCATGTCCGCGCTTGCTGCCTTCGCCATTGTCATTGCCACTGCCGCGGGAATGGAATTGGTCGCGTGGTCGAGCCACAAGTACGTCATGCACGGCTTCGGATGGGCATGGCACCGGGACCATCATGAGCCGCACGATCGCCCTCTCGAGAAGAACGATCTCTTCGCGCTCGTCGGAGCGGGGATGAGCATTTCGATGTTCGCCCTCGGCTCGCGGATGGTGATGGGCGAGGGCGCCTGGGCGCCGGGGACATGGATCGGCCTCGGCGTGCTGATTTACGGCGCGATCTACACGTTGATCCACGACGGGCTGGTTCACCAGCGGTATTTCCGCTGGGTGCCGCGGCGCGGCTATGCCCGGCGGCTGGTGCAGGCCCACCGGCTGCACCACGCAACGCAGGGCAGGGAAGGCGGCGTCAGCTTCGGTTTCGTGATTGCGCGCGATCCGATGATACTGAAGCGCAAACTGCGCGAGCAGCGGCAGGCCGGCGTAGCAGTGCTGCGGGACGCGGTGGAGGATTGACCGCCCTTCTCGCGCACCGGGAAAGGCGCGCAGGTGCTATTCCGCCCTCGTCCAGATCCACGGGCCGACCACGAGCAGAACGCCGGCAGGGATCAACACCCACGGCCAGCCTGCCGTGAACCAGGTGAAAGGGACCGAGGCGGTCATCGCCAGGATCGCCGAGATCTTGCCCTGCCGGCTGATGGCGCGTCGATCGCGCCAGGCGCGCAAGTGGTGACCGTGGCGGGGGTTGTTATAGAGCCGCTCCGCCCATTCGGGATGGCTCTGCGAAAAGCACCACGCGGCAAGCAGGTAGAAGACCACCGTGGGCATAACCGGCAGGAGTATGCCGATCGTCCCCAGCGCAAAGAAGAATATGCCTGCGCCCAGCCAGACGTGGCGCTTAACCCGCCGCATAGCGTGCAGCGGTCTCGCGGATCAGTGAGATCATGTTCGGCACGCCCTGGGTGCGGTTGGACGAAAGCTGGTTTTTCAGGTCGAACGGCTCGAGAGCCGCGGCGATGTCCGTCTGCGCGATCCGGGCGGCGGGCTGGTCCTGCACCGCGGCGATCACCAGAGCGACGATTCCCTTGGTGATCGCCGCATTGCTGTCGGCAAGGAAGTGCAGCGTGCCGTCTTCGCGCGCGGCGGGATAGACCCAGACGCTGGCCGAGCAGCCGCGCACCTTGGTCGCGTCGGTCTTGAGGGCACCGGGCATCGGGTCGAGCTCCCGCCCCAGCTCGATCAGCAGGCGGTAACGCTCGTCACCGTCGAGGAACTCGTACTCTTCGCGGATATCATCGAGGCTGCGCATGGGGACTGTCATGTAATCATGGCGCGCGCTCGGGCAAGTGGCTTCGGGAACGGGTCGCGGCCCGGGGTTTTAATTCTTCACCAACTCAGTGGGACAGAAAGACCATGGCCGAAGCGCTCGAACCCGCGTTGCCCGACAGCGTGATCCGCAAGGCGGAGACAGTGCTGGACCTCGCGCATGAACGCGAACTGATGCTCGTCACCGCCGAAAGCTGCACCGGAGGGCTTCTGGCCTCGCTGCTCACCGATGTTTCGGGACGCGGCCATGTTTTCGAGCGCGGCATCGTCGCTTACTCTGAAGATGCGAAGTGCGACCTGCTCGACATCGAGCGCCAGCTCGTCAATTCCTGCGGCGCGGTCAGCCGCGAGGTGGCCGAGGCCATGGCGCGGGGCGCGCTTGCCGGCTCCCGTGGCGATCTTGCACTCGCCATCACCGGCTTCGCGGGCCCGGGGGATGAGAACGATGAGGAGGGGCTTGTGCATTTTGCCTGCGCACGCCACGGCTTTGATGTACTGCATCGGGAGGTGCACTTCGGCGCGATCGGCCGCGCGGGCGTGCGCCGGGCGTCGCTCGACGTGGCGCTGGACCTGATCGAAGAGGCCCTGAAGCTTTGAACGACAATACCGCGCACCCCTTCTTCGCGATGCACGAGCACGGCTTCGTGCGCGTTGCGACCTCGACCCCGCAGGTGAAAACCGCCGATGTCCGGTTCAACCGGGACGCCGTGCTTGCCGAGGCCGGCCGGGCGCACGAGGCGCATGTCGACCTGCTCGTTTATCCTGAACTCTGCCTGTCCTCCTACGCCATCGACGACCTGCACCTGCAGTCGGCCATGATCGAGGCAGTGGAGGCGGCGGTGGGCGAGATCGTCAGGGCCAGCGCCGAGTTGACGCCCGTCCTCCTGTTCGGTTCGGCGCTGCGGCATCGGGGCCGGCTCTACAACTGCGCGCTGGCGATTGCCCAGGGCAGGCTGCTGGGCGTGGTGCCGAAGTCGTACCTGCCCAATTACCGGGAGTTCTACGAGAAACGCTGGTTCGCCAGCGGCAAGGGGATATGCGGGGCGTCGATCCGCGTGAACGGGCATGACGTTCCATTCGGCACTGATCTCGTCTTCGCTTCCGAAGCCCTGCCGCACTTCCGCTTCTTCGCCGAGATCTGCGAGGACTTCTGGGCTGCCACGCCGCCCAGCTCGTACGGCGCGCTCGCCGGGGCGACTATCCTGTGCAATCTATCGGCTTCCAACATCGTCATCGGCAAGTCGGACGAGCGGCACATGCTCTGCCGGTCGCAGTCGGCCCGCGCGGCGGCGGCCTATGTCTACTCGGCGGCCGGACATGGTGAGAGCACCACAGATCTCGCCTGGGACGGGCAGGGCGTGATCTACGAACTCGGGGACCTGCTGGCCGAATCGGAACGCTTTTCGCTCCACCCGGAACTGTGCATTGCCGACGTCGACTGCGAGCGCATTCTCAACGACCGCCTGCGCCTGCCGACCTTCAACGATGCGGCGGAGGCGGCGGGACGGCCCGAGGATAGCTTTCGCACGATTTCCTTCCGCCACCGGCCCGCGGGCAGGGACATAGGGCTCGAGCGGCCGATAAGGCGCTTCCCCTTCGTGCCCAACCGCCGGGAGAAGCTGGATGCCGACTGTTACGAGGCGTTCAATATCCAGGTCGACGGCCTTATGCGCCGTATCGAATCGACGGGATCGAAATCGCTGGTGATCGGCATTTCAGGCGGTCTAGATTCGACCCATGCGCTGATCGTCGCCGCGCGCGCCTGCGACCGGCTGGGCCTGCCGCGAAGCTTCATCCGCGGCTATACCATGCCCGGCTTCGGTACCAGCGAGGGGACGAAGTCCAATGCCTGGAAGCTGATGAACGCACTCGGCATCAGCGCCGAGGAGATTGACATCCGGCCGGCCGCGACCCGTATGCTGGAGGATATCGGCCACCCCTTCGCGGGCGGCGAGCCGGTCTACGACGTGACGTTCGAAAACGTGCAGGCGGGCCTGCGTACCGATTACCTGTTCCGCCTGGCCAGCCAGAACAGCGGTTTCGTGCTGGGTACCGGCGACCTGTCCGAACTCGCGCTGGGCTGGTGTACTTACGGCGTCGGCGATCAGATGAGCCATTACGCCGTCAACGCCGGCGTGCCCAAGACGCTGATCCAGTACCTGATCCGCTGGTGCGCCACCACCGGCTTCGACAAGCCGACATCGAAAGTCCTGCTCTCGATCCTCGATACCGAGATTTCGCCCGAACTCGTCCCCGTCGGCGAGGACGGCGAGATCCAGAGCACCGAGGCCAAGATCGGCCCTTACGAGCTCAACGACTTCTTCCTCCACCACGTGATGCGCTTTGGGCAGAAACCCTCGAAAGTGGCATTCCTCGCCTGGCACGCCTGGCGCGACGCCGCTTCCGGGACCTGGCCTGCCGGCTTCCCGGACGTGCGCAAGAACGAGTATGACCTGGTCTCCATCCGCTCGTGGCTGGAGAGCTTCCTGCGCCGCTTCTTCTCGTTCAGCCAGTTCAAGCGCTCGGCCATTCCGAACGGTCCCAAGGTCTCCTCCGGCGGCGCGCTGAGCCCCCGCGGCGACTGGCGCGCTCCTTCGGACGCCAGCGCGGCGGTGTGGCTGGCCGAGTTGGATGCTCGGCTGCCGTAACCTCCCCGGGGTAAGGCTGTCGTATAGGAGCCCGTTCTTTCCTCGATCGTCACCCTGAAAACAGGTTTGGCGCTTATCTGCTTGGGGGACCCCGCTTTTCTTTGGCGCGACGTCGCTCAGGAAGCGGGACCCCCGCTTTCGCGAACGCGACGGGAAGCTTGGGGTTTCCCCTATGCGGGGAGCTTACAACCGTTCGGCCTCCGCGACCGCTTCGCTGGCCCGCAGCGAGCCGACGATGCGGGTGAGGTGGGCGAGGTCGGAGACTTCCAGATCGACCTCGTAAGTGCCGAAGGGTTCGTCGCGCTGGATCATCTGCAGGTTGACGACGTTGGCGCGGTTGCTGGCGAAGATCTGCGTGACTTCGGCAAGCGTGCCCGGGCGGTTGTAGAGCACGAGGCGCAGGCGGCCGACGGCGCCGGTGGTGCGCGAGCCCCAGGAAATATCCAGCCAGTCCGCGTCGACGCCGTTCGCCAGGGTCAGGCAATCGATCGTGTGGACCTCGACCTTGTGGTCGGGTCGCCGCAGGCCGACGATGCGGTCGCCGGGGACCGGATGGCAGCAGTCCGCCAGTTCGAAGCCCATGCCCGGCGTCAGCCCCTTGATGGAGATGGCCCGTTCGGTGTGGGTCCATTCCGAATCGTCCGCCAGTTCGGCGGTACTGCCCGGGACGAGCGCCTCCATCACCTGACGATCCGACAGGCGCGCCGAGCCGATGGCGAACATCAGCTCCTCCTCGTGCCGCAGGTCCAGCCGGCGCACGGCCGCCTCGATCGCCTTCTTGCCCACGCGGGTCGGCAGGCGGCCCGCGATCGCATCGAAAAGCTTGGCGCCGATCTCGGCCACTTCCTGCCGTTCCTTGGCGCGCACCGCGCGGCGGATGGCGGCGCGGGCCTTGCCGGTCACGACGAAGCCCAGCCAAGAGAGCTGCGGCTCGGAACTGGTGCCCTTGATGACTTCGACGACGTCGCCGTTCGCAAGCTGCGTGCGCAGCGGCACGTGGCGCCCGTTGATCTTGGCTCCGACTGCCGCATTGCCGAGGTCTGTGTGGACCGCATAAGCGAAGTCGACCGCAGTTGCGCCCTTGGGAAGCTGGTACAGAGCGCCCTTGGGCGTGAAGGCGAAAATGCGGTCCTGGTAAATTGCCAGCTTGGTATGCTCGAGAAGTTCCTCGGCATCGTGGCTGGCGTCGACGATCTCGATCAGGTCGCGCAGCCAGCCGACCTGCCCGTCCGGCCGGGCGCCGCCCTGCTTGTAGGCCCAGTGCGCGGCAAGCCCGAACTCGTTGGTGCGGTGCATTTCGCGAGTGCGGATCTGCACTTCCATCCGCATCGAGTTCTCGTAGATGAGCGCAGTGTGGAGCGATTGGTAGCCGTTCGACTTGGGCGTGGAGATGTAGTCCTTGAAGCGGCCGGGGATCATCTGCCAGGTCTGGTGCAGCACCCCGAGCGAGCGATAGCAGGCGTCCGGCGTTTCGGCCAGGACGCGAAAGGCCATGATGTCGGTGATCTGCTCGAAGGTGACGTGGCGCTCTGCCATCTTCTTCCAGATCGAGTACGGGTGCTTCTCGCGTCCCGTTACCTCGACCTTCAGGCCCGCTTCCGCCAGCGCCTGCTTGATCGACAGCGCGATGGCATCGACCTGCCCGCCTTCCTGACTGCGGATCTGCGCGAGGCGGCCGGTGATCGTCGCATAGGCCTCAGGCTCGAGCTGCTCGAAGGCCAGCAGCTGCATCTCGCGCATGTATTCGTACATGCCCACCCGCTCGGCGAGGGGGGCATAGATGTCCATGGTCTCGCGGGCGATGCGCTGGCGCTTTTCCGGGCTCCTGATGAAGTGCAGCGTGCGCATGTTGTGCAGCCGGTCGGCGAGCTTGACGAGCAGGACGCGCAGATCCTCGCTCATCGCCAGCAGGAACTTGCGCAGGTTCTCCGCCGCGCGCTCGTTCTCGGTCATCACCTCGATCTTGGAGAGCTTGGTGACGCCGTCGACCAGGCGGGCGACATCGGGGCCGAAGAGCTTCTCGATCTCCTCGATCGTCGCCAGCGTATCCTCGACCGTGTCGTGCAGCAGGGCCGTGATGATCGCCTGCTGGTCGAGCTTGAGTTCGGTTACGAGGCCGGCGACCTCGACCGGATGGCTGAAGTAGGGGTCGCCGCTCGCTCGCTTCTGGCTTCCATGCTTCTGCACGGTATATACATAGGCGCGATTCAGCAGGGCCTCATCGGCCTCTGGCGCGTATTCCTTGACGCGTTCGACGAGTTCGTACTGACGCAGCATGTAAAAACCATGTCAGGATTTTTTGCGCTGCGGCAAGTAGGAGAATGTGCAAACCTTGCAACTTTCCGTGGTGAGGAAGGTCGCCGTCAGCTCCAGGTCGCCTCCGGCGGCAGGCTCATCAGGATGGCGTCGATGTTGCCGCCGGTCCTGAGGCCGAAGAGGGTGCCGCGGTCGTAGACGAGGTTGAACTCGGCATAGCGGCCGCGCCACTCGAGCTGGCGGGCCTTGTCTTCGGCTGTGAAGGGCATTCCCATGCGTCGGCGCACGATGCGCGGGTAGACGGCCAGGAATGCCTCTCCGACCGCCCTCGTGAAAGCGAAATTGGCCTCCCACGCCGCTTCGTCCGCGCATTCGAGGTGGTCATAGAAAATGCCGCCGACGCCGCGATGAACCTTGCGATGGGGAATGTAGAAATACTCATCCGCCCATGCCTTGAACCGATCGTAGTAGTCCGCGCCGTGAGCGTCGCAGGCGGCCTTTAGCTCGGCATGGAAATCCTCGGTGTCCTCCGCAAGGGGCAGCGGCGGGTTGAGATCGGCGCCGCCGCCGAACCACGCTCTGGTGGTTGTCAGGAAGCGCGTGTTCATGTGGACCGCCGGCACGTGCGGATTGGCCATGTGCGCGACGAGGCTGATGCCGGTTGCCGAAAAGGCGTTCCGTTCGGGCGAGGCGCCGTTGATGCTGGCCGCAAAGTCCTTTGACAGCGCACCGGCCACGGTCGAGACGTTGACCCCGACCTTCTCGAAGACCTTGCCTTTCATCAGCCCGCGCGTGCCGCCGCCGGTTTCGCCTTCCTCGTCGCCCTCGACCACAGTGCGTTTCCACGGCGTGTATTCGAAGCGGGCCCCGGAGCCCGCCTCGCGCTCTATCGCCTCGAATTCGGCGCAGATCCTGTCGCGAAGGGTTTCGAACCAGTCGCGGGCGCGGTCGGTGAACGGGGTCCAGTCAATCATGCCGGGCGCTTGCCAAATCGGACAGCCTGCGGCAAGGGGAAGGTATGGTTCCCTTTTCGTTCCGATCGGAGGAAATGCACCTCGTTGCGGCCGCAGGGTCCAAGGGCGGTGCTGTCTACTGGCCGCGTGAGCGTGCGCTGCTGGTGGCGGACCTGCACCTGGAGAAAGCTAGCTTCTACGCGAAGGGCGGGCAGATGCTTCCGCCCTACGACAGCCGCGAGACGCTGGAACGGCTCGCGCTCGCAGTCCGGCGGACGGGGGCGCGGCGGGTATTCGCGCTGGGGGACAATTTCCACGACAGCCGCGGGACGGACCGGCTCGAACCTCATGCGGCGGGCATGCTCTCCGCTCTCACTCGTGCGCTCGACTGGGTCTGGATCACGGGCAACCACGATCCCGAACTCGGCGCCGAGGCCGGCGGTTTGCGGGTTGAGGAACTGCAGGTGGCGGGCGTTGTCCTGCGCCACAAGGCCAAAGGTGCGGCCGCGGGCCCGGAACTTTCCGGCCATTTCCACCCGCGCCTTGTCCTTACCGCAAGAGGGCGCCGGATATCGCGTCCCTGCGCAGTACGCAGCGAAAACCGGCTGATCCTGCCGGCTTTCGGTGCACTCACGGGCGGGATGGACGCTACCGATCCGGCGATCCTCTCGGCCATGCAGCCGGCGGACGCGATCGATGCCCTGGTGCCGGCCACGGGGCGGCTTCTGGAGTATCCTCTCTGGCGCGCGGCGGGACGCATTCCCATGTAGGAAATCAGGGCCGGGCAGTCGGCCTGGGGGGCTCTGTTACCATTGCGCGAATTCCCGCTTTTCATGGCGGGGCAATTCGCACTATTGAGCGCCCCATTCGTAACATCTGAAAACGACTCAGGAGAACGCTTATAGCACCCCCACCCCGGCGCATGATGACGCCCCCGGTCAAGAGCGGACCGCGCTACAACAATTTCATTCAAGCCGACAAGGTCCGCGTGATCGACGAGAACGGCGAGAATATTGGCGTCATGTACACGCGAGAGGCTATCGAGCAGGCGGCCGACGCAGGCCTTGATCTGGTCGAGGTTTCACCTAACGCTGACCCGCCGGTGTGCAAGTTCCTGGATGTCGGCAAGTACCGGTACGAGGCCCAGAAAAAGGCTAATGCCGCGCGCAAGTCGCAAAAGACGCAGGAGATCAAGGAGATCAAGATGCGTCCGAACATCGACGACCACGACTATGACACGAAGATGCGCAACGTGCGCCGCTTCATCGAGGACGGCGACAAGGTGAAAGTCACGCTGCGCTTCCGCGGGCGCGAGCTTTCGCACCAGCAGCTCGGCATGGACCTGCTGCGGCGGGTCCAGACCGACGTTGAAGAAGTCGCGAAGGTCGAGGCGTTTCCCCGCATGGAAGGCCGTCAGATGCTTATGGTCCTGGCGCCCAAGTAAGGTTCGGCCCGGCGACGGCACCACAGGAAGGGCGCGCCCGCAAGGCGCGCCTTTTTCGCGTCCAGGCTTGCCTCCCGCCCCGGTGTCGAAACACCGCGGCAAAGATCCGCTGGCCTTCGGCTTCGTGCAGGACTGTCCCTTGCCGAACGAAAGCCTTGGCACCTCGGAAGGTTTCACTGAAAGATGGGAAGGGGCGCATTGGCGGGCCTGTCCGTCTCCGCACTCGCGCCATCCGGGAAATTGCGGATAGCGGGCACGCCCGCCGCGAACGAAAAAAGCCGCATGAACTTGATCCCGCTCATTGACGTGGAATTCGGCCCCGGAGGATCGGCAACGGAACCGTCGAGGCGGACAGGAGCAGGGACAAGGATCAATGGCCCCTCTTCAGAGAAAGTAAACCGAGCCATGGACGCATGTGCCAATTGTGCGGTTCGCGAAAGTGCGATCTGTCACGCCCTGACCAATGAGAAGCTCGAGGAGCTGAGCCGCTACGGCCGCCGCCATAGCGTCAAGCGGGGCCAGACGCTGCTGTGGGAAGGCGAAGATTCGCTGCTCGTGGGCAATGTCATCGAAGGCGTTCTCAAGCTCTCCGCCTCGACCTGGAACGGATGCGACCAGACGCTTGGCATTGCCTATCCCAGCGATTTCATCGGCAGGCCTTTCGGCGCCAAGAGCTTTCAGTCCGTGACCGCTTTGACTGACGCCAAGGTCTGCACGTTCACTCGCGCCGATTTCGACGCGATGGCCCAGCGCAATCCGAGCCTGGAGCATGGGCTGCTGGAAAGGACTCTCGCCGATCTCGACCACGCGCGGCGCTGGATGCTTCTGCTCGGGCAGAAAAGCGCGATCGAGCGCGTGGCTTCTTTCCTGCTGGAGATGGCATCGCGCCTCGCGCCGGATGACGATGGCGAGGGCCCGATCGTTTTCGAACTGCCGTTCGGGAGGCAGGAGATCGCCGAGGTGCTGGGCCTGACCATAGAAACGGTGAGCCGCCAGATCACGAAGCTGCGCGGTGAGGGGCTGATCGACACCCCATCCAAGCGCCAGATCGCGATTCTCGACCGCGAAGGACTGGAAGCCTGCGCCGACAGCGGCTGACTTCGCCCTCGGCCGCGCGGGCTACGTAACAACCCCAATTCCCGAGATGGTCTGCTGCAAGCACTTACGACAAATGAGCACGCGCCATCCCTTGGCCATCAACTGGAGGAATATCCGCCTCGAACTGGCGGGCGTGCCGGAATTTCCGCAGGGTTCCGCAAGCAGGGCCTATATGCTGCATCTGCCGCTGCGGCAGGACGGCACGATCGACGAGGAAGCGTTCCGCGAAAATCCGGGTATCGCCGGGTTCAGGCGTTTCTGGCCCAACGAGCCGGACCTGAGCGGCCTTGTCGTTCGCACCGGCAGCGGCTGGGCCTTGCTGTTCCGGCGGGCAGCCAACGGCGCAGCCTCTGTCCCGATCGAGCTGAACCGCCTGCTTCCGGGAGATGAAGTCGCCATCAACAGGTACGCCGACGACAGTTGGCGCTACCGAGTCGTCGACCTTTCGCTCAGCCCCGATCCTCAGCGTTGATCGGATCCCAGGCCGGCGGCGAAGGCAATGCGCAGGGCTTCTGAAAGGCTCGCGACCTCCAGCTTCTGCATGACGTTGGCGCGGTGGACCTCGACCGTCCGGGGGCTGATTCCCAGATCGTAGGCTATCGTCTTGTTGGGATGCCCCAGCGCGAGGCCGTGCAGAACGTCGAGTTCGCGCGGCGTCAGCACGCGCAGCCGCGCCTGCGCCTGTTCGCGGCGCGACAGGTCGCTGCTGGCTTGGGCAAGCCGCGCAAAGCCGTCCTCGATCGCCTCGATGAGCACGGCCTTGTCGAACGGCTTTTCGATGAAGTCCACCGCTCCCGCCTTCATTGCCTGAACTGCGACAGTGACATCGCCGTGTCCCGTCATCACCACCACGGGATGCGCTACCCCGCGTTCGTTGAGGACGTCCTGAACCTCCAGCCCGCTGATCTCCGGCATGCGCACGTCGAGAAGAATGCAGCCGGCGTCGAGTTCCTTGACGGCATCGAGGAATTCGACGCCGGTCGAGAAGGTCTTCACCGAATAACCGGAACTGCGCAGCATGAATGAGGCCGAACGGCGGATGGCCTCGTCATCGTCGACGAGATAGACTTGCTTGCTGTCATTCATCGACGTGAATCTCCCCCTCCGGCAGGGTAAAGTGGAAAGCCGCGCCGCCCAGGGGCGAGCCTTCGACCCAGATCTTTCCGCCGTGCGCCTCGACGATGGTCCGGCAGATGGAAAGGCCCAGCCCCATGCCGGCCGGCTTTGTCGTCGTGAATGGCTGGAACAGTTGCGCTGCGACTTCCGGAGCAAGCCCGGGTCCGCTATCTGCCACGCTGACTTGCACATACCCGTCCTGGCCGGGGCCGCTGCTGAGTTCGAGCCGTTTGAACGGGGAGCCCTCTGTGGCCTCAACGGCGTTGCGGATGAGGTTCAGCAGGACCTGCTGGATCTGGATGCGGTCGACAAGGACAAGCTCCGCCGAGGGATCGATCCGCAGCTCGAATTCCACCGATCGGCTTCCCGTGCCGACGAAGGCGAGGGCGCTGGCTTCGTTGACCAGCCTTGGCAGCGAAACGATCTGCCGCTCCGTTTCACCGCGCGAGATGAAATCGCGCAGCCGCCGGACGATCTGCCCCGCCCGTATCGACTGCGCAGCGCATTCGTCCAGCGCCTCGCGAACGAGTGCGACGGTCTCGGCAGACGGGTCGGCAAGCATTTCGCTTGCGGTCTGGACGTAATTGGCAATCGCCGTCAGCGGCTGATTGAGCTCGTGCGCTATGGACGTCGCTAGGGTGCCCATGGCCGTGACGCGCGAGACGTGCGTGAGCGCGTCCTGCAGATCGTGCAGCCTCAGCTCCGCGCGTTGGCGTTCCGTCAGGTCGCGGATGAAGCCGGTGTAGATCCGGCGCAGTCCGACGCGCGCCTCGCCCACGGAGAGCTCTATCGGAAACGTGGTCCCGTCCCTGCGGCGGGCGGTGGTGACCCGCCCGATGCCGATGATGCGCCGCTCGCCCGTCACGAGGTAGCGCTTCAGGTACATGTCGTGCCGTTCGCGATCGGGGGAGGGCATCAGGGTGCTGACGTTCTCTCCGATCAGTTCGGCCTCGGCATATCCGAACATCCTTTCCGCCGTGGAGCTGAAGGACATGATCCTGCCGGCCTCGTCGATGACGACCATGGCATCGGGCACGCTGTCCAGGACGGAGCGCAGATAGGCTTCGTTGCCCAGGTTGACGGCGCCATGGGGCTCGCCTTCGCCCGAGTTTGATGGTTTGCGGTTCATGTACCGAACAGGCCTGCAGCGATGCCGCCTGCCGGCCGCGAAATCCGGCCCGGCAAGCTCCTGCTGCAACCACATCCCCGTCGCATTGGCTCTTCCGCCGGTTCGCTGTTGCCGATTGATTCCCCAGCACTTTCGCCAACTTGAGAAGAGATTGCAAGTCTGCCGCTCGAGGGCGGCGAAGCCGGCGGAGGGCAATACGGGCGGTCCTGCCTATGGCACGGGACTGGAAGGAACCGGTTGACTCGCACATGATGTCGGGGTGCATGCGTTAGTGCGTCACGCGAGGAGATGTTCGATGACGCTGCACGGCGGATGCCATCACCACCACGACGCCGCGATCCGCACAGCCGATCAGGTGCGTGATCCGGTCTGCGGGATGATGATCGATTCCGCGACGGCCAAGCACAGGAGCGCGTACGAAGGGCGCGAATATTACTTCTGCAGCGCCCGCTGCCGGGAAAAGTTCGAGCACGACCCGCAGCACTACCTGAACCCGCCGGCGCGGACCGTCGAGAACGCGCCCGAAGGCACGATCTGGACCTGCCCCATGCACCCGGAGATCCGACAGGATCATCCCGGCGCCTGCCCGATCTGCGGCATGGCGCTGGAGCCGGAGACGGTCTCGCTCGACAGCGGCCCCAGCCAGGAACTGATCGACATGACCCGCCGGTTCTGGATCGGCGCGGCGCTCACGCTGCCGGTACTGGTGCTGGAGATGGGTGGGCATCTTTTCCCCGCTCTTCACCATCTGGTTTCGCAGCGGCTCTCGACATGGATCCAGCTCGTGCTGGCAACGCCCGTCGTGCTCTGGGCGGGGGCGCCGTTCTTCCAGCGCGGGTGGTCGTCGATCCGCTCGCGCAATCTCAACATGTTCACCCTGATCGCGATGGGCACCGGAGTGGCGTGGGCCTACAGCATGGTGGCGGCGCTTGCCCCTTCGCGCTTCCCGGCCTCGTTCCGGGGCGCGGACGGGACCATTGCCGTCTATTTCGAGGCGGCGGCGGTCATCACCGTGCTGGTGCTGCTGGGCCAGGTGCTCGAACTGCGCGCGCGGGAACGAACCTCGGGCGCGATCAAGGCGCTGCTCCGGCTTGCGCCCCGAACCGCGCGGCGGATCGCTGCAGGCGGCGGCGAGGCTGAAGTCCCGCTTGAGGAGATTGTCGTCGGGGACCGGCTGCGGGTGCGGCCGGGCGAGAAGGTGCCGGTCGATGCGGTGGTGGAAGATGGCCGGTCCTCGCTCGACGAATCGATGATCACCGGCGAATCGATGCCCGTCAGCAAGGGCGTGGACGACACTGTCATCGGCGGCACGATCAACCAGAGCGGGGCGCTCATCGTCCGGGCCGAGAAGGTCGGCCGCGACACCATGCTCGCCCGCATCGTGCAGATGGTGGCGGACGCGCAGCGATCGCGCGCGCCGATCCAGGGATTGGCCGACAAGGTGGCGGGCTGGTTCGTGCCGGCGGTCCTCGCCGTGGCGATGCTGGCCTTCGCCGCATGGGCGGTCTGGGGACCCGCCCCCCGCTTCTCGCACGGCCTCATCGCCGCCGCATCAGTGCTGATCATCGCCTGCCCCTGCGCCCTGGGTCTGGCGACGCCGATGTCGATCATGGTCGGTGTCGGGCGCGGCGCCGGGCTGGGGGTGCTGATCCGCAACGCCGAAGCGCTCGAACGGTTCGAGAAAGTCGATACCCTCGTCGTCGACAAGACCGGCACACTGACCGAGGGCAAGCCGTCGGTCGTGAAGATCGTTCCCGCCGAAGCGCTGGGCGAGGACGAACTGCTGCGCCTCTCCGCGGCGGTCGAGCGCGCCTCCGAGCACCCGCTGGCCGCCGCCATCGTCGCGGCCGCAGGCAAGCGGAACATCGCGGTCCCCGAAGTGCGGGACTTCGATTCCCCGACCGGCAAGGGCGCGCTCGGCACGGTCGAGGGCAGGCACCTCGTCCTCGGCAATTCCCGGTTCCTCGACGAACACGGCGCGGCGACAGAGCCGCTCCAGGCGCGGGCGATGAGCTGCGCGCCGACGGCGCGACCGCGATATTCGTCGCTATCGACGGTAAGCCGGCCGGCATCATCGCCATTGCCGACGCGGTGAAGGAAACCACGCCGGGTGCCCTTGCCGCGCTGCGCCGCGACGGCATCCGGGTCGTCATGCTGACCGGCGACAATCGCACCACGGCGCAGGCGGTCGCCCGCCGCCTCGGCATCGAAGAGGTCGAGGCCGAGGTGCTGCCGGACCAGAAGAGCGCGGTCGTCGCGCGGCTCCGCTCCGAAGGACGGGTCGTCGCCATGGCGGGGGACGGCGTCAACGATGCCCCGGCGCTCGCCGCGGCCGACGTCGGCATCGCCATGGGGACCGGGACCGATGTGGCCATGGAGA
>DATEJH010000073.1:0-30334 GCA_035278205.1 Novosphingobium sp.
CCGGTCACGCTGGCTCGCGGCTGCCGTATGCACGGGCGGGTGGGTCGGTCTCTTCTGGGGCCTGAGCTTCTTCTTCGACAGCCTGATGACGGCAAGCTATCCGGCGCGGCTTGCTGCCGAGCCGGTGGGCAACATGCCGCCGCCCGTCGATATGGCGGCGGTCCAGCGCAATTGGCCCGACAGCCTGACCCGGCCCCAGGAGCGCGTCAGGCTGTCGGCCTATCTGCACCAGCTCGAGAGGGAGACACCGCTTCAGGCCATCACCCCGCGCGCGCCGGTTCCCCCCGTCGCCCTGGACCTCGGTACGCTGCTGTCGAAAGCCGATCCCCACGCGGGTGAGCGGAAGGCCCGTGTCTGCATGAGCTGCCATGACTTTACGCAGGGCGGGCCCAATCGGATCGGACCCGATCTCTGGGGCGTGGTCGGCCGGGACATAGCCTCGCGCCCCGGCTTTTCCTACTCCAGCGCCATGTCGGCCCAGCCGGGAGCATGGTCCTACCAGCGGCTGTTCGACTATCTGGAGTCTCCCGCTCGCGCCGTGCCGGGGAACAAGATGGGCTTTGCCGGCCTGCGCAATCCGGAAGACCGCGCCGCCGTAGTCCGCTATCTCGCCACCCTCGGGCCCAGCCCTCCGCCGCTTCCGCAGCCGCAGAGTCCGAAATGAAGGCTGCGGGGGAAGGGCAAATCAGCCCGGGAGCACCTCTGGTCATGGCGATGTGATATGATATGCCGCGATCGGCAAGGCGGACGGGATGAACGCGGAACAGACGCTCACTTTCTCAGAAGCGGCCGAGGCGCCGTCGGTCGCCGAACGTCAGCTCGCCGAGCTGGACGCGCCGCTGCGGATGCTGGGGCAGAGGCTGCGCGAACTGGATCCGCCGTTCGTCCTCACCTGTGCTCGGGGCAGCTCCGACCATGCTGCCACTTTCGCCAAATATCTGATCGAGATCCGTGCCCGCACGCCCGTGGGATCATACGCACCGTCGGCATCCTCGCTTTATGCCACGCCCTGGCGGAAGCTTCGCGGCGTTCTCTTCCTTGCCATCTCGCAGTCGGGTCATAGTCCGGACATCGTAATCTCCGCAGGCGCGGCGCGAGACGCCGGCGCCCTGGTGGTCGCCTTGGTCAACGACCCGGACTCGCCGTTGGCGCAGGCCGCGGAAATCACCATTCCCATGCTCGCCGGGCCGGAGAAAAGCGTCGCTGCCACCAAGTCTTTCATTGCGTCTCTTTTCGCCATCCAGAAGCTGGCCGCGGAGTGGACGCAGGACGGGGATCTGCTCCGGGCCCTGGCGGGAGTTCCGCAAGTGCTGCGCCGCGCGTGGGAGCTTGACTGGTCCCCGGCAGTCGAAAGCCTCGCCAGCGCCGGTGGCCTTTTCGTGCTTGGCCGCGGATTGAGCTTGGCCATCGCCCAGGAGGCGGCATTGAAGCTGAAGGAGATCTGCGGCCTCCACGCGGAAGCCTTCAGTGCCGCGGAGGTGCGGCACGGTCCGATGGCGCTCGTCGGTGCCGGTTTCCCGGTGATCATGCTGGTCCCCGAAGGCGAGGCGGGGGACGCCTTCGGCCAACTGGCGGAGGATATGATTCGCCGCGACGCGAAAGTGATCATGACGGGCGATGCGCGCTCCGGCGCGCTCGCCCTCCCGGCGCTGCCCGGCCTGAACCCCGTGGCGGCTCCGCTCGCCATGATCCAGAGCTTCTATCGGCTCGCCATCGAGCTGAGCCTGGCTCGGGGCCGCGATCCCGATCATCCGCCCTATATCCGAAAGGTGACCGAGACCCGATGACCGCCGTCGCGCTGCTGCCTTCGCGCGTCCTGACGCCTGCCGGATATGAAGGCGATCGCTGCGTCGTAGTGGACGGGGGCCTTGTCGCGGCCGTCTTGCCGTCCGGCCGGTGTCCGCCGGACATTCCCCGGCGAAAGCTGGATGGCGACCTCCTTCCCGGCTTCATCGACCTGCAGGTGAATGGCGGCGGAGGTGTCCTCTTCAACGACCACCCCACGGTCGAGGGCATTGCGGCGATCGGCGCCGCCCATCGGCGCTTTGGCACCACCGGCTTCCTGCCTACCTTGATCAGCGACGATCTGGCCAGGATCGAAAGCGCGATCGCGGCGGTGGACGCTGCGATCGACAAGGGTGTGCCCGGTGTCCTTGGCATCCACATCGAGGGGCCGTTCCTCAATCCCGCCAGAAAGGGCATCCACGACGCTTCCAGGTTCAGAACTCTCGATGGGCGGGCCATAGAGCTCCTTTCTTCGCTCAGGCGCGGACGCACGCTGGTCACGCTCGCGCCGGAGCTCGCGCCGCGAGGCGCGATCCGCGCGCTGGTGGAACGGGGCGTGATCGTCGCCGCAGGGCACACGGCCGCTTCCTACGAGGAGATCCAGGCGGGCTTCGCCGAGGGGCTGACGGGTTTCACGCATCTGTTCAACGCGATGAGCCCGTTGGGGAGCCGCGAGCCGGGTGTGGTCGGTGCCGCGCTCGAACAGGGCGAAAGCTGGTGCGGCCTGATTGTCGATGGGCATCATGTCCATCCCGCCACGCTGCGCATTGCGCTCGCCGCGGCAGGTGCGGGGCGGCTGGCATTGGTGACGGACGCCATGCCTACCGTGGGGTGGGATCGCAAGGAGTTCCAGCTTGGCGGAATCCGCATCGTCGCCCGGGACGGTTATTGCATTGCTCCCGACGGCACGCTGGCAGGTTCGGACCTGAACATGGCCGAAGCCGTGCGCAATGCCGAACGGCTCATGCGTGTGGATCGGGCGACGGCGGTGCGGATGGCCAGCGCGGTTCCGGCTTCAGTGCTCGGCCTGTCGGGCGAAGTCGGCTCGATCGCCGCCGGATTGCGGGCCGATCTGGTCCTTGCCGATCATGCCGGAGCAATTGTCCAGACCTGGATCGGCGGTGAAACCGGTTAGGGCAAGGGACTGGAAATCATAAGGAGGCCCGCTCGTCCCCCCTCCGACAGGCGCGGGGTGAGCGCAGACGGCGCGATTTTTCCGCGCGGCGCCCTAACCCTTCCGCTCCCCCCGCTTGCGCGCAAGCAGGATGGCGCCGTCCAGCGGATCGCCCAGAGGGCTGCGCAGGCGGGCGCGAATGCTGGCGGCCAGCCAATCGCGCATGCGTTCGGCGACACCGCCCATCAGGCAGCAGTGCGGTGCGCCGAGGTCGAACAGCGTCCGGATCATGTTGTCGATCCGCCGGGCGGATTCCTGGACGATGAGTTCCGCCGTCGCATCGCCCGCCAATGCATGGTCGAGCACCAAGGGCGCGAAAGCGCCATAGTCGGCCGGGGCCGCATGCGCCGTCCAGTCGACGATCTCGCCGGCGGAGCCGTGGAAGCGGCCAAGCACCTCACGGGTCAGGGGGGAATGGGCGATGCGGCCATCGCGCGCCCACAAGGCCCGGCGAATGGCGCGCAGCCCCAGCTCGGCGCCGCTGCCTTCGTCGGAAACGGGAAAGCCGTAGCCGCCGATCGTGAAGATTTTCTCGCCTACGCGCGCGAAGCCGACGCTGCCGGTGCCGACGATGACGACGCCCCCGTCCGCGCCGCCATGCGCGCCGAGATTGGCGATGGCGGCATCGCTCGCAAAGGCGATCGATCGAAAGGGGAAGCGATGATCTTTCAGGCCTTGCAGGACGCCGCGGCGATTGAGGCCGGCCATTCCCAGGCCCGCGCGGATCGAGGCCGCTGCCGCTTTGGTCAGCCCGGCCTGGGCGATGGCCTGGGACCAGGCCTCCTCTATGGCGAGCAGGCCCTGCGCGAGGCCCGCCGGGGTATTGGCAGGCCCGCCTTCGCCGATTCCCAGGATCCGGCCATCGCCCGAGACCAGTCTTGCCCGGGTATGGGTGCCGCCTGCGTCTAATCCGAGGTATAAGTCCATGATGTCTCGAATACCCTCGCTGATATCTGTGGCAAGATATCGTGTAGATCCGGTGTAAGAGGGCTGAATGGACGGCCGTGCCCCGTGTGAAGAGAAGCTTCGATGCCCACTGAAGACGTAAGCATGCGCTACCGCGATCTGGATCTGTGGCCCACCGGTGATGCCGTGCAGGCGATGCTCGAGGGACAGCTTGCCGCCGCCGCCGCAGTTCAGCCGAGAGTCGCGGCCATCGCGGCGGCCGCAGAGGCGGCGGCGAAGTGCCTGGCCGATCCGGCCGGGCGGCTCATCTACGTCGGGGCAGGGACCTCGGGGCGCCTCGCCGTGCAGGACGGCGTCGAACTGGCGCCGACGTACGGCTGGCCACGCGCGCGCACGGCATATCTGATCGCGGGCGGCAACGACGCGCTCACCGCCAGCATCGAGGGCAGCGAGGATGACGCGGCCGCGGCCGAAAGCGCCATGCGCCGTCTCGCCCCGTCCGCAAGCGACGTGGTCGTGGCCGTCGCGGCCAGCGGCACGACGCCATACACGCTTGCCGCCGTTTGCCGGGGAGGCGCCGAGGGTGCACTGACGATCGGCATCGCCAATAATCCCGAAGCGCCGCTGCTCCAGGCGGCCGCGCATCCCATTCTGCTCGATACCGGTGCCGAGGTCGTCGCGGGATCGACGCGAATGAAGGCCGGAACGGCGCAGAAGATCGCCCTGAACCTGTTCTCGACCGCCCTGATGTTGCGGCTCGGGGGTATCCATGAGGGGCGGCTGGTGAACATGCAGGTCTCCAACGCCAAGCTGCGGACCCGTGGGATCGCGATGATCCGTGACATTGTCGGCGTGGACGAAGCGGTTGCCGCCGCCGCGCTCGAGCGTGCCGATGGCGCCATCAAGCTGGCGGTGCTGATAGCGCTCGGCTGGCGCCCGGAACAGGGTTCCGCTGCCCTGGCCGCGGCGAACGGCGATCTTCGCGCCGTGCTCGCGCTCAAGAAAACATGAGGCAGGCGCAGCAAATATTAATCGCGTATATAGTGCGACTCGTCGCTTTTCTCTAATATGTTGCACATCTGCCACGACGCACAAGCAAGACCAGAAAATCGAGCCTGCCCGTGGCACATAGATGTGTCACACGAGTGGCGACTCCATCCGTCCGTCGAACGATTCAGCCGTCATTCCCTTACCTATGGAGGATGACCGGTGCCTTGCTCTCTTATCGTTCGTGTTATCGTGCCGGCTGCTGCTGCTTTGAGCCTCGCTGCCCAGCCGGCCTGGGCGCGTGAATCTTTGTGCTGGAATGCGGACGAACTGCCCGCCGCCCAATTGCACGCCTTCCACACGACGCTGATGGTTGCCGCCTTGCGGTGCCGGGTCGAAAGGCCCGACGCGCTGGGCAGCTACAATGCTTTCGTGGAGGCCCGGAAATCAACGATAGACGCCGCACGAACCGTGGTCCAGGCGCGCTTCATCCGCGATCTGGGGCCGGAGGCAGGCCTGACGGAATTCAAGAACTTCGATACGGAGATCGCCAACCGGGCTTCGATCGCCGGCTCCGACGGCATGCCGTGCGATGGGGTGGACACTTATGCCCGGCTTGGGTCATCGGCTTCGCAAGCGGACCTCTTCACCCTTGCCCGCCTGAATAATCCGGGTGTCGAAGTCCGAAGCTGCGAGACGCAAACAACGCTGGCGGTTGCCGGCCCTTCGGCAATGGCCGCCGGGGCCGAGGTGCCCGGACAGGCAGGCCCGGCACCGGCTGCGACCGGAACGGATACTTCGGCTCAAGCTCCTGTGGCAGGTGCGACTCCCGCCGTTGTGCATGGACAGACGGGCGAGGCGGCGCGTCCGGAGATGCAACAGGCATCGCAGACGCAGGATATTGCTTCGGCAGCGACGCCGCAGGCGTCGGCGACCGGCCAGACCGTAGCTCAGGACGAAAATGCCGGTGCGGACCCGGCCAAGGCGCTCGAGGAGGCGGCCCGTGCCCTGGCGGCGGCGGCCAGCTCGCTGCGCACGGCTTCCACGCCCGGCCACTGAGAGCGGCGGGTAAAAGCGCGAGCCAGTCGTCAGCCGCAGGCCTCGAGCCTTTCACCCAGGTCCATCCACAGCGCCTCGGCCTGTTCGAGTTCCTCGACCGCAGCGGAGCGGCGCCGGGCCAGTTCCCCGCTCGTCAAACCGGTGAGGGCATGCGCATTGCCGACGGGCTGCGTCAGCGCCCGATCGATTTCCTCGATCTGGGCCTGGAGGCGGGTGATGGCGGTTTCTGCCCGTGTGAACTGCTTTCGCAGTTCGCGCTCTTCCTTCCAGTTGGCGGCCACGGCCTTCTGGTCCGGCGGTACGATCTTCCCCTTGGTCTCGTCCTTGCCGCTCGCCCTGGGCTGGTTGCGGCCGAGCACGAAATCCATGTAGTCGCTCATGCTGCCGGAATACTCGTTGGCCTCTCCGCCATGGACCAGCACCAGGCGGTCGGCGGTGAGTTCGACCATGTGCCGGTCGTGACTTATCAGGATCACGGCGCCTTCATAGGCATTGAGCGCCTGCACCAGTGCCTCGCGCGCATCGACGTCGAGGTGGTTGGTCGGCTCGTCCAGGATCAGCAGGTGCGGCGCATCGCGCGTCACCAGCGCCAGCGCGAGACGCGCACGCTCCCCGCCCGAAAGCTTGGAAACGGGCGTCAGTGCCCGTTCGCCGGAAAATCCGAAGCGGCCCAGTTGCCCGCGCACCGCCAGCGGCGGCTTGCCCTCCATGGCGCGGGTCATGTGTAGCAGCGGCGTGTCGCTGCCGGCCAGTTCCTCGACCTGATACTGCGTGAAGTAGCCGATCGTCAGCTTGCCCGAGACATTCATCTCGCCCGACATCGCCTTGAGCTGGCCGGCCAGCAGCCGAGCCAGCGTGGTCTTGCCGTTGCCGTTCCGGCCCAGCAGCGCGATGCGGTCGTCGGGGTCGATGCGCAGGCCCAGGTTGCGCAGAACCGGCCTGCCTTCGGCGTAACCCACCGCCGCGCGGTCCAGCGTGATCAGCGGCGGGCGCAGCTCCTTGGGGCTGGGGAAATCGAAGCTGAGCGAGGCGTCCTCCATCATCGCGGCGATCGGCTGCATCTTTGCCAGCATCTTGGCACGCGACTGCGCCTGCTTGGCCGTAGAGGCGCGCGCGCTGTTGCGGCGTACGTAGTCTTCCAGCTTGGCGCGCTGTGCATCCTGCGAGGCCTTGGCCGCCGCGAGCTGCGCCGCGCGCTCGGCGCGCTGGCGCTCGAAGCTGTCGTAGCCGCCGGCGTAGAGCGTGATCTTGCCGCCCTGCAGGTGCAGGATATTGTCGACGACGTTATTGAGCAGGTCGCGCTCGTGACTGATGACGATCAGCGTTCCGGGGTAAGTGCGCAGGAAGCTTTCGAGCCACAGCGTCGCCTCCAGATCCAGGTGGTTCGAAGGTTCGTCGAGCAGGAGCAGGTCAGGCTGTGAGAACAGCAGTCCGGCCAGCGCCACCCGCATTTTCCAGCCGCCGGAGAAGCTGTCCACCGGCTGTGCCTGCATCTCTTCGTCGAAGCCAAGGCCGATGAGGATGCGCGCCGCGCGTGCCGGCGCGCTATAGGCATCGATCGCCAGCAGGCGGTCGTGCACGTCACCCAGCCGGTGCGGATCGACGCAGGTCTCTGCTTCTTCCAGCAGTCGCGCGCGCTCGACGTCGGCGCCGAGCACGATCTCGAACGGCGTGGCGCTGCCGCTCGGCGCTTCCTGCGCGATATAGCCCAGGCGGGCGCGGCGCGGCATTTCGATGGCGCCCTCGTCGGGTTCGAGTTCGCCGATCATGACCTTCATCAAGGTCGACTTGCCTGCGCCGTTGCGGCCTATCAGCCCGACGCGCGCACCAGCGGGAATCGCGCCCGTCGCCTGGTCGAGAATAGTGCGGCCGCCGAGGCGGACCGTGATGCCGGAGATCGTCAACATGCGGGGGCCCTTAGCAGCCCCCCATGCAAATCCAAATGCGAAGGGCACGCTCGCGCCGACCGCCGGCGGTGCCTCTCAGGCGCGGACGGAATCGGTTGACTGACAGCCATACCAGGCAGACCCTCCGTTCAACCGGACGCTCTGCGGACCACTCCAAGGCAGGAACGATTTTCCGGTCTCTCAAGGAGGCTTCCCATGTTCATGGATCAAGCAACCAAAGATCAGGCGCTGGTCATTCTCAACAAAATCCTCGAACACGAACTGGCCGGCGTCGTGCGATATACCCACTATTCCTTCCTGGTGTTCGGCTTCGGACGAATACCCATAGTGTCCTGGATGAGAGATCAGGCGAACGACGCCCTGATGCATTCCCAGCAGGCGGGCGAAATGATTACCATGCTTGGAGCCTATCCCTCGCTGGAAATAGGAGCATTGCTCGATAGCCATGAACTCGACCTGAGAACTATCCTGCAGGAAAGCCTGGCAACGGAAGCGCAGGCGCTCGACCTCTACCGCCAGCTTCTGAAGTGCGTCGAAGGTCAGTCGGTGACGCTGGAGGAATATGCCAGGACGATGATCCACGCCGAAGAAGTCCATGCCAGCGAAGTGGACAAGATGCTGAGACGTCCGGGGGAACTGACGCAGGCTGCCATCACCGCCTGAAGTGAACGATGGGGGGAAAATCGCGGATTCATGCGGGCCTATCCAACCTTCGCGGACTGCCGCCTGTCCCGGGGGCCCGGCCGCTTGGCGGTCGGTCAGGCGGGTTATCCACGGCGAAGAGTTCCATTTTGCAAACATGGGCGCTTGCATGCGGCGGCGGTGAGAGCCATCTTCGGCGGCAGCGCAATTCGGTTTGCCTGAAAGGAGCGCATGGCCCGCAAAGCAGCCCGTGCCGGCGATACGGCGCAGTTTCGGCCCGAGACCAGCCGTCGGGCCCGTGTCGAGATACAGTTCGACGAACCCACGCTGCTAGGCGCCCTGTTCGGCCAGTTCGACGCCAATCTGGTACAAGTTGAGGACCGCCTCGGCGTCTACATCGCGGCGCGCGGCAACCGGGTGCAGATCGAGGGGCCGCAAGACGCGGTGGCCCGCGCGCGCGACACGCTCTCCGGCATGTATCACCGCCTGGAACAGGGGCAGGACCTTGATGCCGGCGCGGTCGAATCGCTGATCACGATGTCGGCCGAACCGACGCTCGAAGGCATCATTTCCGGCGACGACGGCGCGCCGCCGATCATGATCCGCACGCGCCGCAAGACGATCGTGCCGCGATCGGCGACGCAGATCGAATACATGCGCGCGCTCGCCCGCTCGGACATGATCTTCGCGCTCGGCCCCGCGGGCACGGGCAAGACCTACCTGGCGGTGGCGCAGGCGGTCAGCCAGCTCATGACCGGCTCGGTCCAGCGCCTGATCCTCTCGCGCCCGGCGGTTGAGGCGGGCGAGAAGCTGGGCTTCCTGCCCGGCGACATGAAGGACAAGGTCGACCCGTACCTGCGTCCCCTGTACGACGCGCTCTATGACTGCATGCCGCCCGAACAGGTCGAGCGCCGCCTCGGCTCGGGCGAGATCGAGATCGCCCCGATCGCCTTCATGCGCGGCCGCACGCTGGCCGATGCCTTCGTCATCCTCGACGAAGCGCAGAACACCACGCGCGAGCAGATGAAGATGTTCCTCACCCGTTTCGGCCAGAACAGCCGCATGGTGATCTGCGGCGACCCCAGGCAGGTCGACATCCCCGGCGGCGACCGCATGAGCGGCCTCGCCGACGCGGTCAGCAAGCTTGAGGGCATCGAGGGCATCGAGATCACCCGCTTCACCGCCGCCGACGTGGTGCGCCACCCGATCGTCGGGCGAATCGTCGAGGCGTATGAAGGGCCGGCGGAGTAGCTTCGGGGAATGACCGTAATTTCATTCGCGGACCCATCCAATCGAATTGATCGAAAAGATGAATCCTGATTGGATTGATCTCTACAGCAGCATCAACGGATAAGGCGGAAGGGAGCGGGATCCCCGCTTTCGCGGGACGACGCTAAGTCAGGGTCTGTAGCGGCTCCTGAAGCTGCCCCCCGTTACGCCCCTTGGGCTGACCGGCATGCCGGCCGCCCAGAATAAACGGCCCCCAAAAAAGCCGCGATCCCGCTTCCTTCCCACCCGCCGCCCGCGTAAACACAAACCAGATGCACCTCGAAATCGACATCGAAGCCCCGTGGCCTGCCGCCGCCGACTGGTCCGGCCTTGCTGAACGCGCCCTCGAAGCCCTGCAACGGGCCGCGCCGGAGCTGGCGAATCCCCGCCTTACCGCGAGCCTGCTCTTCACCTCGGACGAGGAAGTGCGCGGCCTCAACCGCGATTGGCGGGGCAAGGACAAGCCCACCAACGTGCTCTCCTTCCCGATGCTGGAGCGCGGCGACCTGCTCAACCTCGCCGCCAAGGGCCCGCCCGAGATGCTCGGCGACATCGCGCTCGCCTACGAGACCTGCGCCAGCGAGGCTGCCGATAAAGGCGTGCCGGTCGAACACCACGCCAGCCACCTCGTCATCCACGGCCTGCTCCACCTCGCCGGCCGCGATCACGAGATTTCGGCCGAGGACGCCGACGCGATGGAGGCGCTGGAGACAAAAACTCTTGCTCTCCTGGGCATCGGCGACCCATATGAGCGCTGACTAGTTTCAAGAAGGGGTAACCAGTAACCATGGCCGAGAATGGCCGCCACGCCGAGCCCGGCTCGGGAGAGCCGGACAGTAGCGGCACGCTTTGGCGTTTCTTCCGAAGGCTTTTCCAATCCGATGTCGATCAGTCGCTGCGGGCGCAGATCGAGGAAGTCATCAACGAACACGAGGGCGAGGCCGACCAAAGCGCGGCCAACGGCGATCTCTCGCAGATCGAGCGGCAGATGCTGCGCAACCTGCTCCATTTCAGCGAGCATGACGCGGACGATGTAGCCGTCCCCCGCGCGGACATTGTCGCCGTCGCAGCGTCGGCGTCGTGGGACGAAGTGGTGGAGGCCTTTGCCGAGCACGGCCACAGCCGCATGCCCGTCTACGGCGAATCCCTCGACGAAATCCGGGGCATGATCCACATCAAGGATGTCTTCCCCATCCTCGCGCGCGGGAACCAGGCGCCGGCGGACTGGACGGTGCTGATGCGACAGCCGCTTTTCGTGCCGCAGGCGCGCGGGGCGCTGGACGTGCTGGCGGACATGCGTGCGCGCCGCACGCACCTGGCCGTCGTTATCGACGAATATTCGGGCACCGACGGCGTCATCACCATCGAGGACCTTGTCGAGGAGATCGTCGGCAATATCGAGGACGAGCACGACGAGGCGCCGGAGGAACTGCTCGTGCCGCTGGACGGCGGCATGTGGGAGGCCGATGCCCGCGTCGAGCTTGACGAAGTGGCGGACCGTATCGATCCCCGCCTGGCCGAAGTCGAGGAATCGGTGGACACGCTGGGCGGCCTTGCCTTCGTGCTGGCCGAGCAGGTGCCCCAGGTCGGAACGATCCTGAGGCACGACAGCGGCTGGCGGATCGAGATCACCGAAGGGAACGAGCGCCACGTCACGCGTCTGCGCCTTCATCCGCCATACGAAGACTTGGAAAACGAGCGCGAATAGCTCATAGGCGTTGCGCGATCTGCACGGCAGGTTGCATGTTCCGCAACACCGACGAAAAGAAATCCATTGCCCGTACGCCGTCTGCCCCCCCTGCGCGCGCTCGAAGCCTTTGTACGTGTCGTTCGCCTCGGTTCCGCCAAGGCGGCGGCCAACGAGCTTGCCCTCTCGCCTTCCGCCCTGTCCCGCCGCGTCGCCGCGCTTGAGGACTTCACCGGCAAGCGCCTGTTCACGCGCCAGCACCAGTCGATGAAGCTGACCGAGGAGGGGCAGGCTTTCTACAACGTCGTCGGCCCGAAGCTGGAGGAATTGGCCGAGGCGGTGGAATCGCAGATCGATCGCGGTCAGGTGCTGCGGCTGCATCTGGGCGTGCCGTCGCTGTTCGGCGGCCAGCGCCTGTTCCCGCGCCTGCCGGAACTGCGCAAGCTGCATCCGCGCCTGCACATCGATATCGATACAGGTACTCATCCCGAGGACCGCGTCGGTGACACTCTGGACGCGGCGATCATCCTCTCCAAGGAGCCCGACCCGAACTTCTATCGGGTCCAGCTCGACCACAACAAGCTCTACGCGATCGTCTCGAAGGAACTGGCCGACGAGATCGGGCCCGTGCCCGATGAGGGCAAGCTCGCGAAGCAGACTTTCCTGATCCACAACGACCTGCCCGACAGCCTGGAGGCGTGGAAGGCGGCGATCGGCATGTCGGGGCTGGAGCCGGCCTCGGTCGACCGCTTCGATTCCGGCCAGCTCGTGCTGGAAGCCGCGGCCCAGGGACTTGGCATCGCAATCATGCACGACGACCATTTTCGCCGTTCGCACGACAACCGGATCGCCCGCCTGTTCGACGCCAATGTCGAGAGCCCCTATCGCTACTGGTTCATCTGCCGCCCCAAGGCGCTGGAAACGCGGCCGGTGCGGATCTTCCACGAGTGGCTGCTGCAGGCGGGGCTTTGACGGCAATTTTCCGGTGAGATCGGGAGCGCATCCGCGTTCCCGCGGCCTGCGTGCAGGCAACTCGCGCAAGTTGCCAAGGCGCTTCATGTCTGTTCAACAGGCCGGCGCGGATGGTAAACAGGCGCCATGGAGTTCACCCCCGACGCGACGCTTCCGCCGATAGCGGGTGTTGGCGACCCGGCCGCCCGTCCGCGCTGGTCCGTGATGATCCCCACATACAATTGCGCGGACACCCTGGAGCGCACCTTGCGGAGCGTCCTGGACCAGGACCCGGGGCCCGTTGCCATGCAGATCGAGGTAGTGGACGACTGTTCGACCAGGGACGATCCGGAAGCGGTGGTCAGGAAAGTTGCCGGCAGCAGGGTTGCCTTTGCGCGGCAGCCTCGGAACGGCGGCCATGTCCATAATTTCAACGCCTGCCTAAACAGGGCCCAGGGGCGTCTGGTGCACATCCTGCATGGCGACGACTGGGTGAAAGACGGGTTCTATTCCCGCCTCGAGACCGCATTCGAGGCCAATCCTTCCGTTGGGGCGGCCTTTTCCCGCAGTATCTACGTGGACCATGAAGATGCGGAGGCCGGCCTGACCGACCTCGAGCTGGAGGAGCGGGGCGTGATCGATGACTGGTTTGCCAGGATATTGAGCCGCCAGCGCGTCTGCACGCCGTCAATGGTCGTGCGGCGTGACGTCTATGAGAATCTGGGAGGGTTCGACCCCAGCTTTACGACGGCCGGCGAAGACTGGGAGATGTGGGTCAGGATCGCGGCGCATTACCCGGTGTGGTACGAACCGGACGCACTTGCCTGTTATCGGATGAGCCGCCCTGGCTCGCTGACCGGAAATTCCCTGCGGACGACGCGCGTGGTGCGAGAAATGCGGCGGGCCTGCCGTATCATAGAAAATCGCCTGCGCCGGCAGATCGAGGACCGCAAGCTCCAGCCGCACTTGACGCAAGCCCGTCTGTTCTACGCCGACTGGTCGTTGAACTATGCGCAATATGTGATCAGGAACGACGGTGTTCTACGCGCTTTGCCCAACCTGACGGAGGCCTTTCTCTGCTCTCCAAGTCCATGGATGGCCAGGCGGATCTCCCGGCTGGTCCGCCGTTTGCCCGTGGATTGAATCAGCCGTTTCCAGCGGGCGGCCCGCAATCGGCAGGACTGCCGCAGCCCGGCACCTGCCGCGTCAGGAAACGTTTTCCTACATCCGCACCATCTGCCACTCTGCGCGCGGCATCTGCACGCCTGCGCTCTTTGAACCGTCCATTCCCGCCCGTCACGCTCGTTGCCGGGTGTGAAGTTTCAGTCCGCTCAAGAAGCTGTAAAAATTATATTTTCTTGCACTCTCCGTGAGCGATGCGGGTGAAATTCCAAAATTCCGGCATCGGCACTCAAACAAAAAAAGGGCGGCCCTTGCGAGCCGCCCCATTTTTTGCCGAGACGAGACGATCAGCCTTCCGACACCGTCGCCTTGACGATCTTGCCCGGCTCGCGCGGCGGTTCCCCCTTGGGCAGGGCGTCGACGTGCTCCATGCCTTCGACCACCTGGCCCCAGACGGTGTATTGCTTGTCGAGGAAAGTCGCATCGTCGAAGCAGATGAAGAACTGGCTGTTGGCCGAGTGCGGATAGCTGGTGCGGGCCATCGAGCAGACGCCGCGCACGTGGGGCTCGGCGTTGAACTCGGCCTGCAGGTCCGGCTTGTCGGAGCCGCCCATGCCGGTGCCCTGCGGGCAGCCGCCCTGCGCCATGAAGCCCGGGATCACGCGGTGGAACTTCACGCCGTCGTAGAAGCCTTCGCCGGCAAGTTCCTTGATGCGCTCGACATGGCCGGGCGCAAGGTCCGGGCGCAGCTTGATCTTGACGTCGCCGCCGCCGTTGCCGGTATCGAGTGTAAGCGTCAGGTATTCGTCGGCCATTTGCAAATCTCCTGTTGTCCGATCGCGGCGGATCGAGGCACGGGCCCGATATAGTCCCTGCGGCGACAATGTCACCCACACCTAAAGCCCCGGGGGGTTTCCCTGGGCTGTTGCAATTGCGAAAGAGGCGCTTAGACCCACGCCTATGAACGAGCCGGACCTCGAGGAAAAACTGCAGGAAGACGAGGCCTCGGCGGGTGAGGCCCAGCAGGATTCCGCGCCGGCCGAAAACGACAGCCTCGACGAGGAAAACCGGCTCAAGCCCGAATTCGTGCGCAGCGTCAAGGAAGCGCTCGACGCTGAGGATTCGGACCGGGTCTATGAGCTGGTCGAGCGGCTCCACCCGGCCGACATCGCCGACCTGTTCGAGCTGGTCGACGAGGACGAGCGCCTCACTCTCGCCCGCTCGATTCGCGACCTCATGGGCGTGGAGGTCATCGCCGAGCTCAACGACTGGGTCCGCGAACTGCTGATCGAGGCGCTGCCGCCGGAAGTCGTCGCCGACATTGCCGAGCAGCTCGATACCGACGACGCCGTCGCGATGATCGAGGACCTCGACCGCGAGGATCAGCAGGCGGTCCTCGCCGAACTCGATCCCGAGGACCGCGCCGCAATCGAGGCGGCGCTGTCCTACCCCGAGGAGTCCGCCGGCCGACTGATGAGCCGCGAATTCGTCGCGGTGCCCGAGACGATGACCGTCGGCGACCTCATCGACTTCCTTCGCGAACACAAGGAGCTGCCGACCGAATTCTGGGAAGTCTTCATCGTCGACCCGATGCACCATCCGATCGGCACTTGCGCGCTTTCGTGGATTCTGCGCTGCCCGCGCAACATTCCGCTCTACGATGTCATGTCGCGGGATCAGACCCTGATCCCGGCCGACATGGACCAGGAGGAAGTGGCGCTGCGGTTCCAGAAATATGCGCTGATCTCCGCGGCGGTGGTGGACAGCGCCGGTCGCCTGATCGGGCAAGTCACCGTCGACGATATCGTCCACATCATCCAGGAAGAGGCCGGCGAGGACGCCCTGCTGCTCTCGGGCGCAGGCGACGGCGACATCAACGAGCCGATCCTGCTGACGGTGCGGGCGCGGCTGACCTGGCTGGTCGTCAATCTCGCCACCGCGATCCTCGCGTCCTCGGTCGTCGGCATGTTCCAGGGGGCAATCGCCCGTTTCGCGCTGCTCGCCGTGCTGATGCCGATCGTTTCCGGCATGGGCGGCAACGCCGGCACGCAGACACTGGCCGTGGTGGTGCGCGCGATTGCCACCAACCAGCTCACCCATTCGAACACCTGGCGCATGATCCTGCGCGAGTTCCGCATCGCCACGGCCAACGGAGCGGCGCTTGGCACGCTGATCGGCCTGGGGACCGCGCTGCTCTTCGGCAATCCGCTGCTCGGCGGGGTGATTGCGGCGGCGATGGTCATCAACAATCTGGTCGCGGGCCTGGCCGGCATCCTGGTTCCGGTGGCATTGCAGAGGTTCAGGATCGACCCCGCCGTCTCCTCCGCCGTCTTCGTGACCACCGCGACCGACACGATGGGCTTCTTCTCGTTCCTGGGCCTTGCCGTGCTGACCGGGCTGGCCTGAGGGGCGCGCGGCTTCTATCTTGGGTTTCATGCCGCTGCACATGACCAAGATAGCCTATTCGGCCGAGAGCCCGGCGGATTTGCGGGCGTGGCTGGAAAGCCATGGCGAAGAAGCGCTGATGACCACCCGCTACCTGCCCAAGCGGCACGAGGAGATGATCGGCGGCTCGCTCTACTGGATCTACGAGCATGCGCTGATCGGCCGATCGCCGATCCTGCGCTTCTCCCAGCGGGATGACGGACGCTGGCACATCCATCTCGCGCCGATACTGATCCCGGTCGTCACCCAGCCCAAACGCGCGCATCAGGGCTGGCGTTATCTCAAGGAAGAGGACGCGCCGCGCGACCTGGGCGAGGGGGAAAGCGCGGGCGACGCGATGCCTCCCAGGCTGGCGCGGGAACTGGCAAAGCTGGGGCTGGTGTGACTGCCCCTAAGTTCGTGCCGCGGACTGCTCCACCCACCAGCGCAGGAGGAGATGAGCGATCGCCGTGGGAGGCGGTGCTCCGAAGGCTCGCCCGCATCCGCCTTGGCCGAACGCTTCCAGGGCATCGATCACATCCGCGCGCGTGAACCATCGGGCGTCCTCCAGTTCGGTGACGTCGATCGTGATCGCCGGATCGTCGGCAAAGGCGTGGCAGCCGATCATCAGCGAGGAGGGGAACGGCCAGGGCTGGCTGGCGACATAGCTCACGTCACGCACGCGCACTCCCGCTTCCTCGAGCACTTCGCGGGCGACGGCTTCCTCGATCGTTTCGCCCGGCTCGACGAAGCCGGCGAGCGCGGAATAACGGCCCTCCGGAAAGCGCGGCTGGCGCCCGAGGAGCACCTGTCCTTCATGCTCGACCAGCATGATCGTGACCGGATCGACACGAGGGAAATGCTCGGCGCCGCACGTGGCCGAACTGCAGGTACGCTGCCATCCTCCCTTGGCTGGCGCAGTGGGACTGCCGCAGACGGCGCAGAAGCGATGGCGCGAATGCCATGCCACCAGCGAGCGGGCGCCGCCGTAAGTCGCCAGTTCGCCGGCATCGAGAACCGCCATGGCATTCCAGCTCGCCGGTCCGGCATGCGGGCTGCCCGAGGGACAGGCGCCGCGCACTTCGGCGAAGCAGGCGCGATCGCCGTCGAGTCCGAGGAACACGAGCTCGCTGTCCGGTGCGGCATCGGCCAGACTGCCCCAGTCAAGCCTGCCCTCGCTCGTCAGAACCGGATCGAGCCCGTCCATGCGTAGCAGCCGCGCCCTGTCGGTCATGAGCGAAGCGAGAGCCCCCGGATCGCACCGGACCTGGTCGGCGCGATCGATGGGCGACCCGGCAAAGGCTACGACTGGCCTCACGCGTGTTTCTCCAGCAGGGCTATAACATCGGCCTTCAGCGCGGTCTGGAACTCAGGCAGCAGGCCGAAGGCATTGGGGGGCATGAACTGCACGAATATCTGCGAGCGCAAGGCGTGGACCATGTCCACCATGCCGACTGTGCCCGCCGCCCCCGACCAGCCGTAGACACCGGCTTCCATACCCCTGCCGACACGTCCGCCGGCACCGAAACCCGCCGCCTCTCCGAACGCTGCCGGAATGGTTACGCCCTTGGGCAACAGGTCCTGGGTGCCCGTCCTGACGGCCTGCTCGGAAAGCACGCGCCGGCCGCCGATCGTGCCGAACTGCGCCAGCATCCGCAGGAAACGATCGTAATCGCGCGGAGAGCTGACGAGGCCGGCGCCGCCGAATGGGCATGGCGGCGGATCCAGGAAGATCGAATCCTGGCCAGTGTCTATCGGCACCAGCACCTGCCCCACCGCGGCGTAATTGGTGGTCAGCCGGCCTGCGTCGGCTGCGGGGACCTGGAAGAAGGTGCTGGTCATTCCGGCCGGCTCGAAAATGGTCTCGCGCAGATAGGCGCCGAAGCTCCTGCCGCTCACCACTTCGATCACGCGGCCCATCAGGTCGAGCCCCATCGAATAGCTCCACCGCGTCCCCGGATCGCAGACGAGCGGCACTTCGGCGAGCCGGTCGGCAAAGACGTCGAGCCCGTGAACCGGCTCGCCGCCGAACAGGCCCGGGACCTTCATGCGGCTGATCTGCCCGGCGACCAGTCCTTTCTGCTCCATCAACGTCCTGATCGGGCCCTTCTGAATGATCGTATAGCCGATGCCGGAGGTATGCGTCAGCAGGTGCCGGATCGTGATCGGCCCCGGCGCGGGGTGCAGATCCGTGATCGAACCGTCGTAGGTGTTCTGCACCAGCATGTGCCGGAAGCCCGGAAGGATTTCGTAGACCGGCCGGTCGAGCCCGAGCTTGCCCTGGGCGACGAGTTCCATCGCCGCCATGCCCGTGATCGGCTTGGTCATCGAGTAGATGCGGAACAGGCTGTCGGCGGTGACCGCATCGCCATCGTTGAATCCTTCCGAACCGCGCGCGGCGTATTCCGGTTCGCGCCCCGGCAGGCCGAGCGATGCGATCATGCCCGGAAATTTGCCGGGGCCGACCCACCGTTCGACCACGGTTCGCACGTGAGGCAACAGGTCGGGATCGGCCGCGGCCGAAACGAGGCGCGGCATCAGTGCGGCACCCAGGCCCGCACAGGCGCCCATGCGCAGGAACGCGCGCCGGTCCATCGCCGCTTCGAGTTCCGCCAGGCTCCGGATCATGCCAATTCTCCCGCACCGGCCAGCGCCAGCCGCGCCGCCTTGGCGAAAAGCGTGGGCAGGCCGGCCTCGTCCAGCCGGTCCAACGGCCACCACTCGCCGTCTTCGTCAGGAAGACTATCGAACTTTGGGCCGAGATAAACCGCAAGGTTCAGTTCGAGCGAGAAATGCGTGAAGACGTGGCCGATCCTGCCGGCGCTCTCCCAGGGTCCGGCGAGCGGCGCGCCGCTCGATCCGTCAGCCCGGGCGCTCCAACCGTCGTCGGGGAGGGCGCGCATCCCGCCCAGCATGCCTTTTCCCGGCCGGCGGACGAGCCAGACATGACCGTCGCGCTCGATCCAGAAGGCGCGGCCGATGCGGGAGGGTCTCGTCTTCTTCGCGGCCTTGACGGGGAAGCGTTCCGGTTCTCCGAGGGCGCGGGCCCGGCAGTCGCGAGATAACGGGCAGAGAAGACAGCGCGGCGAGCGGCTGGTGCAGACCGTCGCGCCGAGGTCCATCATCGCCTGCGCAAAGTCTCCGCACCGTTCGGCCGGCGTTATGTCGTCGGCCTTGCCGCGGATTGCTGCCCGGCCGCCCGGCAGCGGATCGGCTAGCGCGAAGAGCCTGGCGACCACGCGCTCGACATTGGTGTCGACCACCACCGCCCTCCGGCCGAATGCGATCGCCGCCACGGCCGCGGCCGTATAGGCGCCCAGGCCCGGCAACGCGCGCAGTTCCTCCTCGCTGTCCGGAAACCGCCCGCCGCGCACGGCGACCTCGCGCGCGCAGGCCAGCAGGTTGCGGGCGCGGGCATAGTAGCCGAGCCCCGCCCAGGCGGCCATGACTTCCTCGTCCCCTGCGGTGGCGAGCGCGGTTACGTCCGGCCAGCGGCGCGTGAATTCGGCGAAGTAGCCCTTCACCGCCGCGACCGTCGTCTGCTGGAGCATGACTTCGGACAGCCAGACGCGGTAGGGATCGGGTGCCGCCGCTCCGGGCCGGGCCCGCCACGGCAGGTCCCGCGCATGCGCGTCGTACCAGTCGAGAAGCCTGCGGGAGATCGTATCAGAACTGGCGTCCATGGCGCCGCTATGGCATTGCAGCGCCGGCAATGGAACGGGATGGCGGCAAACAGGTGGGCAAATCGCGACAGAAGTCGCCGGGGGAATCGGGTGGCCTCAAGCGATACGAACGCCCGCGCGGCGGCCAGGCGCGCGCGATTTCCGACCTTATGCCCGAGGTGGGCCGCACCGCCTTCCGCCGTTTCGGCTTCGTCCAGTCCAGCGTCGTTTCGCGCTGGCCGGAGATTGTCGGTCAGCGGCATGCGAAAGTCTGCTCGCCCGAATCGATCCGTTTCCCGCCGGGCGAAAAATGCGACGGCATCCTCCAGCTCGTCGTCGTGCCCGCCCATGCCCCGATGATCCAGCATGTGATCCCCGAGATCATTGAGCGGGTGAACCGCTTTTTCGGCTACAATGCCGTCGCCAGGGCCAAGATCCGGCAAGGCGAGGTTAAGCCGCCGCCTGCTTCAGAACCGAGGGCTGCGCCGCCTTCGCTGAAACCCGTGCCGCTCGAGCTTGGCGAATCGCTGCGCGATATCGGCGACCCGGAGCTTCGCGCCGTGCTGGAATCGCTGGCGCGCAGCATGGCCGCCCAGGAGGACCGAAAGGACCATTGATGAGATCGCCCGCAGCGAAGTTCCTTGCCCGCGCGGCCGCGCTTGCCGCCTGCGCCATCTTCAGCCTTGCCGCCAGCCCGCCCGCCCCGAAGAGCAGGCAGCTCGCGCCGAGAAGCACCAACTGGAACAGCGTGATCGGCGTGACCGCGAACGGCAGCCACACGCTCGGCAATCCCGATGCGCCGGTCAAGCTCACCGAGTTCGTCAGCTACACCTGCCCGCATTGCGCGCATTTCCACCGCGAATCGGATGCTGCACTGCGGGTCACGCTGATTCCCAAGGGCAGGATCCAGGTCACCGTAACCAACCTGCTGCGCAATCCCGTCGACCTCACCGTGGCCATGCTCACCTCCTGCGGCGATCCCAGGCGCTTCTGGGTCAGGCACAATGCCTTCATGGGGACGCAGGACACCTGGCTGGCCAAGGCCCAGAAGATGAGCCCCGAACAGCAGGCCCGCTGGTACAAGGGCGAGATGGCCGACCGCATGCGTGCCATAGCCGGCGATTTCGACTTCTATTCGAAGGTCCAGCAATGGGGCCTCGACCGCGCCCAGGCAGACCGCTGCCTCGCGGACAAGAGCGTGCTGGACAAGCTGAGGCAGCAGCAGGCCGCGGCGCAGGACCTCGGCATCGACAGCACGCCCACTTTCGTCCTCAATGGGAAGGTGCAGGAATTCCACGATTGGGAAGGCCTTTCCAAGGCGATCAGCGACCAGCTCTCAGCGCAGCAGGCCGGAAGCGTCTGATCCTCGACAGCCTCGGGATGAGCGGGATTGTTCCGCTAGTTGTGGAGATTTGATCTTCGCTGGCGCCTCCGCCCTTGATCTGCCTGGGCCATGAGCTAGCCCTTTTCCTTCACGCAAAGGATTCGCCGATGAACCGTTTCCGTTTCCGTTCGATCGCGCTCGGCCTGATTGCCGCTCCGCTTGCCCTTGGTCTCGCCGCCTGCGGGGAGAAGAAGGACGAGGGGGCCGCGCCGGCATCAAGCGAGCCCATCGCCTCGATCGCGGCGCCGGCGGGGAAGAGCTGGAAGGACGTG
This sequence comes from Novosphingobium sp., assembly GCA_035278205.1. GTDB lineage: Bacteria > Pseudomonadota > Alphaproteobacteria > Sphingomonadales > Sphingomonadaceae > Novosphingobium. The sequence goes on from DATEJH010000073.1 coordinate 21,232, forward strand.
GTGGAGAAGACCAGCGAGGGCGGCTACCGCCTCGGCAATCCGGAGGCGCCGATCAAGCTGATCGAATTCGGCGCGCTGAGCTGCTCGCACTGTGCTGAGTTCGCCAAGGAAAGCTTCGCCGATCTGCGCGACGACTACGTCGCCAGCGGCCGGGTCAGCTACGAGCTTCGGTACTTCATGCTGAATCCGTACGATATTCCTGCCTCGCTGCTTGCGACCTGCAGTTCGACCGAGGCGGCAATTCCACTCAGCGAACAGTTCTGGGCCTGGCAGCCGAACATGTTCCAGAACGTGCAGGCGCTCGGTGAAGATCAGCTCAAGGCGATCAGCGCCATGCCGCCGCAGCAGCAGATTCCGGCCGTGGCCCAGGCGGCAGGAATGATCGACTTCTTCGCGTCGCGCGGGATTTCCCGCGATCAGGCCAATGCCTGCCTGGCCGATACTGCCAAGGCCAAGGCACTGGCTGACCAGACCGAGGCGGCAAGCAAGCAGTTCAACATCACCGGCACGCCGACCTTTGTCCTCAACGGCTCCAATATCGGGTCGATGGGCTGGAAGGACCTCGAAACCAAGCTCCAGCAGGCAGGCGCACGTTGATGCCGTCGCGCCGGGATCTCTAAGGACGCCTGAATGCGCCTGCGGCGGCTCAAGCTCAGCGGCTTCAAGAGTTTCGTCGAGCCTGCCGAACTGCGCATCGAACCGGGGCTGACGGGCGTCGTCGGCCCCAACGGCTGCGGGAAGTCAAACCTGCTTGAAGCGATCCGCTGGGTCATGGGCGAAAGCTCGGCCAAGTCGATGCGCGGCGGCGGGATGGAGGACGTGATCTTCGCCGGCACGGCCAACCGGCCGCCGCGCGCCTTCGCCGAAGTCGTGCTCCACGCCGAGACCGCCGCGCGTGAGGACGGCGCGCGCGAGGAACTCGAGATCGTCCGCCGGATCGAGCGCGGTGCGGGCAGCGCCTATCGCATCAACGGCCGCGACGTGCGCGCCAAGGACGTCGCGCTGGTCTTCGCCGATGCGGCGACAGGCGCCCATTCGCCGGCGCTGGTCAGCCAGGGCAAGATCGCCGCCGTCATCGCCGCCAAGCCTGCCGAACGGCGCGCCATGCTGGAGGAAGCGGCAGGCATCGCCGGCCTCCATGTGCGCCGCAAGGACGCGGAGCAGAAGCTGCGCGCCACCGAGGCGAACCTGGCCCGGCTCGAGGACATCATGGCCGGGCTCGACAAGCAGGTCGCCGCGCTGCGGCGGCAGGCCAAGGCAGCGGAGCGGTACAAGGCGGTTTCGGAGCAGATCAAGCTCGCCGAAGCGCGGCTGGTCTATGCCCGCTGGCGCGATGCCGCGGCCGCCGCCGACGCTGCGCGCAAGGAAGCCCAGGGCGCCGAGGCGCGCGTTGCCCAAGCGCAGGCGGCGGCGAAGCTGGCGCAGGACGGGCAGGCGGCAGCCGCCCGGGCCCTGGCGGAGGCGCGCGACGAGCTTGCCGACCGGCGCGATGATGCCAGCGCGCAGGGCCATCGGATGGCCACGCTCACCAGCCAGCTCGAAGCTGCCGAGCAGCGGCTGGCCGATCTCGACCGCCAGCGCGCCCGCCTGGATGAGGATCGCAGCGATGCCGACCGCCTGACGCGCGATGCCGCCGAAGCGCTGGCCCGGCTCGAACGCGAGCTGGCGGAAGGCGTGAAGCAGCTCGAAGCCGACGAAGCCCAGCGCCCGCGCCTCGCCAATGCGTTGGAAGGCGCGGAGCGCGCTGCCCGTACCGCCGAACTCGATCTGGCCCGGGCCACCGCGGAGCAGGCGGGCGTCGAGGCGGAGTGGCGCATTGCCGAAGCCGAGCTGGCGCAGGCACAGGCCCGGCTCGACCGTCTGGCGTCGGAGACGGCGCGGCTCGAATCGCAGATCGCCGCACTTGACGCGGCCGGTGATCTCGACGCCGCCGTCGCGGCCGCCAGAACGCGGGCCGAGGCTGCAGCCAATGCTCTTGCCGGGGCGCGGACGGCGCTGGATGCGCGGCAGGGACGAAAGGCGGAACTGCAGATCGAACGGGATGCCGCGGCCTCCGAACTCGCCGGTGCACGGGCCGACCTCACCAGCATAGAGCGCGAACACGCCGCGCTGCTGCGCGACCGCGAGGCGCGGGCCAAGGGAGCAAAGGCGGCGCACGGCCTGCCGACAGCCATTGATGCCGTGCGCGCGGAGCCCGGCTACGAACGCGCGCTTGCCGCCGTGCTCGGCCGCGACGCCAAGGCGCCGCTCGGGCAAGTGCAGGGCGCTGACGGACGTTTCTGGACGGGTGCCGAGGCTCCTGCTCCGGTCGAGGGCAGCCTTGCGGCCCACGTCACCCGCTGCCCGCCCGAACTTGTGGCCAGGCTCGCGCTCGTCCATGTCGCCGACGAAGATGATGACCGCGTGCTGTGCCCGGGTGAGTGGCTGGTCACCCGCACGGGCCTGCTGCGCCGCTGGGACGGTTTTGTCGCGCGCGGCGAAGGGGCGGCGGAAGCGGCGCGGCTCGAAGCCGATAACCGCTTCGCCGAACTCGAGGCGATGCTTCCCCCCCTGCGCGAGGCAGTCGCTTCCGCCGAGGCGCGGCAGACCAGGGCCCAGCGGGAGCTTTCCGCCCTGCAGGCGTCGGTCGTCGCCGCCGAACGCGAGATTGCGCAGGCTGCCGATGCCGAGCGCGGCGCCCTGCGGGCTGTCGATCAGGCGGAGGATGCCCGGCAGCGCCAGCAGGCCCGCCGCGCGGAGCTTGACTCGTCGGCCGGCGAACTCGTCGAACAGCGCAAGCTTGCCGGACAGGAACTTGCCAGCGCGGAGGAGAAGCGCGCCGGCCTTCCCGATCCTCAGGCCGGCCGAGCCGCGCTCGAGTCAGCGCAGGCGAAGAATGCGGCAGGCAGGAACGCGCTTCAATCTGCCGCAGCCGCGCTGGCAGCGCACGATCAGGCGCTTGCCGTCGCCCGCGAGCGCACGGCCAGCCAGCGCGCCGACATCCGCAACTGGCAGGCACGGGCCGGCGATGCCACAAACCGCCTCGCCCAGATGGCCGGCCGGCTCGAGGAGATCGAGACCGAGCGCGTTGTGATCGCCGCCAAGCCCGCCTCGCTCATGGCCGAAATCGAGAAAGGCGAGGCCGTCCGCAATCGCCTTGCGGAGGAACTGACGAAGGCCGAAGCCGCCGTCGGCGCCGCCGCCGAAGCCGCGCGCAAGGCCGACGCCTCCCTTGCCGGCGCGCAGGAGACGTTGGCCAGTTCGCGCGAGGCGCGCGCCGGCGCCGTGGCACGCGCCGAGAACGAGGACCAGCGGCGGGTGGAAATGGCCCGCGTTTCAGGCGAGCGTTTCCAGTGCCCGCCGCCGCTGCTGCCCGAGCGCTTCGCTTTCGCCTCAGCCGACGTCGCCGACGCGCAGGAGGAATCGGCGGCGATGGACGGGCTCGTCGCTGACCGCGAGCGCATCGGGCCCGTCAATCTCGTCGCCGCCGACGAACTGGCCGAGGCCGAGGCGCAACTGGGCTCCAGCGTTACTGAAAAAGCGGAGCTGACTGAAGCGGTGAACCGCCTGCGCGGGTCGATCGGCAACCTCAACCGCGAGGGCCGCGAGCGCCTGCGCGCCGCCTTCGAGGCAGTCGACGCCCATTTCCGGCGGCTGTTCCAGCAGCTCTTCCTGGGCGGTCAGGCCCACCTCGCCCTCGTCGATTCCGACGATCCCCTGGAAGCCGGGCTGGAGATCTACGCCCAGCCGCCGGGCAAGCGCCTGCAGTCGCTCACTCTGCTTTCGGGTGGGGAGCAGGCGCTGACGGCCGTCGCGCTGATCTTCGCGCTGTTCCTTACCAACCCCGCCCCGATCTGCGTGCTCGACGAAGTCGACGCCCCGCTCGACGACGCAAACATCGAGCGCTTCTGCGACCTGCTCGAAGCGATGACGCGCGAGACCGAAACGCGCTACCTCATCGTCACCCACAACGCCGTGACGATGAGCCGCATGCACCGGCTGTTCGGCGTGACCATGGTGGAAAAAGGCGTCTCCCGCCTCGTCAGCGTCGACCTCGTCGGCGCAGAGGAACTGCTGGCGGCGGAGTAGAGTTGACAATTTTTGGCAGTCAAGGATCAATGCGGAGCTGCGCAAGGCGTTGGGAATCTGATCCGCCACTTTGCCGAGGACAGGCCTAGACCGCGCCCGCGTTGCCCACCACCCAGCAGGCGAGCGCCATTATGAATCCCGCGTCGCGGTTGGAGCGGAAGCGGGCAAGGGCGTTGCCTCCGTCGTCCGGCTTCAGCGTGACCACTTGAAAGGCGAGATGCGCGGCAACGGGGACGAGGGCGACGAGGGCCAACCAGTCTTCGCGCAGAAGCCAGAAAGCCAGCGCCCAGAGCAGGATCGCGAGCGAATAGAAGGCGGCGACGCCCGGGCGCACTCTCTTCCCCAGCCGCAGTGCGGAGGAACGAATGCCGACCAGCGCGTCGTCCTCGCGGTCCTGCAGGGCATAGATCGTATCGTATCCGATGCACCAGAAGATGCAGCCGGCGTAGAGCGCCGCCAGAACCCCGATCTGGTCGCCGCGGACCTCAACCCAGCCGACCAGCGCGCCCCAGGTGAAGATGAGGCCGAGCCAGGCCTGCGGCCACCAGGTCACGCGCTTCATGAAAGGATAGGCGGCAACCAGCACGAGACTGCCGAGCGCGACCAGTTGCGCCTGCCAGCGCAGTTGCAGCAGGACGAGCAGGCCCACGCCGCAGAGCGAGAGCAGCCAGGCCCAGGCCGCCTGCTTCGAAACCCTGCCGCTCGCCACCGGGCGGTTTGCGGTTCGGGCCACCCGGCGGTCGAGGTCCGCGTCGACCATGTCGTTGTAGACGCAGCCCGCGCCGCGCATGACGATGGAACCAAGCAGCAGCCAGAGCACCAGCCCCCAGCGGCTTTCGCCTCCGGCCAGCAGCACGCCCCAGGCGCAGGGCCAGAACAGCAGCCACCATCCGATCGGCCGGTCGAAACGCGCCAGCACGGCATAGTCGCGCAAGGTCGGCGGCAGCAGGGAAACGAGGCCGCGGCTCTCGCTGTCGGGCACAAGACTTGAATGGTCATTCACTGCGCCGGCCTAGTCGATGCCGGGCTGCCTGTCATGAATGTTCGTGGGCCGGAAGCCTTGCGGTTCCACGCTTCGGCCTGGAATCAAACCGTTGCGCCTCAGGCGCGATCGCGCAAGAAAGGCGCTCCCCAGCAAGAAGGATGCTGCCGACATGCGTGCCAGCCTGCTTACCATTCCCGTCGCCCTGAGCGTAGTGGCAGCGCCGGCTGCGGCTGCGGAGGCATCCGGGCCGGTCACGCCCGGCGGCAAGGAGGCGCTCGCGATTCTGGAGGAGGCGATCGAAGTGCCTACCGTCGCTGGGCGTGGCCAGGTGCCGGTGCTGGCCGCGAAGCTGAAGGCCCGCCTTGTCGCCGCGGGCTTCGGCGAAAGCGACGTCCGGTTCACGCCGCTCGGCGAAACCGGCTATCTGACGGCGCGTTATCCCGGCCGCGATGCCAAGGCCAAGCCCTATCTCGTCATCGGCCACATGGACGTGGTGGAGGCCAGGCCCGAGGATTGGGAGCGGGATCCCTTCAAGGCCATCGTCGAGGGCGGCTACATCTTCGGCCGGGGCTCGCTCGACAACAAGGGGGCGACGTCTCGATGGTCATGGCCGCCCTCATCGAACTCAAGCGCGCCGGCTGGGTGCCCTCGCGCGACATCGTCCTGGGCCTTTCGGGCGATGAGGAAACGCAGATGAAGACGACCAGGGCCATGTCCGAGGCGCTCTCGAACGCCGCGCTGGTGCTCAATGACGATGCCGGCGGGGGCGAACTGACGACCGAAGGCAAGCCTTTCGTGTACCAGGTCCAGGCGGGCGAAAAGACTTATGCTGACTACGTCCTCAAGGTCACTGACGCCGGCGGCCATTCCAGCCGGCCCGGGGCGACTAACGCCATTGCCGAGATGAGTGCCGCGCTCGAGAAGATCTGGGCCTACAAGTTTCCGGCGCAGATCAGTCCGCTGACCAGGGCCTACCTTGAAGGCAGCGCGCCGCACGCCCCGGCCGATGTCGCTTCTGCCATGCGCGCTTTCGCCGCCGACCCCGCGGATAGGGCCGCCGCCGCGACGCTTTCGGCGCGCCCGGAGTATGTCGGCGTGATCCGCACCACCTGCGTGCCGACCATGGTCGAGGGAGGCCATGCCCCCAACGCCCTGCCGCAGTCGGTCACCGCCAACGTCAACTGCCGCCTCTTCCCCGGCACCACCCGCGCCCAGGTCAAGGCCAGGCTGGAGGAGATCATCGCCGATCCGAAAGTTACCGTGACATTCAGGGACAACGGTACGCTCGAATCGATCGAGTCTCCCCTGCAGAGCGACGTGATGAGCGCGATCGGAAAAGCGGTGCGCCAGCGCGCGCCCGGCGTCGCCATCGTTCCGGCGATGAGCGCGGGGGCGACCGATTCGATGCATTTCCGCAGCAAGGGCATCCCCGCTTTCGGCGTGTCGGCGACTTTCATCCGCTCCGAGGATGAATTCGCGCACGGCCTCAACGAACGCCTGCCGCTCGCCACCCTGGATGCCGGGGTGAAGCAGTGGGAGACGGTGCTGCGCGAGCTGGCGAAGTAGGGGCGGCTCGATGGCTGCAATCCCCGCCTGGCCGCCGCGCTCCGCGCCGCGCCTCTTCGTCGCCGGGCCTCTGGCGCAAGGGGCGAGGGTCGCCGTCGAGGGCGGGCAGGCGCATTATCTAGGCAAGGTCATGCGCGTCTCGCCCGGCGACGCGGTGATCCTGTGCGACGACCAGACGGGCGAGTGGGCCAGCGAGGTTGTCGAGGCCGGCAAGAGGGAAATCGTCCTCTCCCCATGCGAATGCCTGCGCCCGCGTGAAGAGGTGCCGGACTTCACCCTTTGCGCGGCGCTGCTGAAGAAGCCGAACTTCGATCTCGTGCTGGAGAAGGCGACCGAACTGGGCGTGCGGCGCATCCAGCCGGTGATCACGCGCCGCTGCGTTGCCGACAAGCTGAACCTCGATCGGGCCCGCACCATCGTCACCGAAGCCGCGGAGCAGTGCGCCCGAACCGCGCTGCCCGAGCTGGCCGAGCCGGTGAAGCTCGAGGCGCTCCTGCGCCACTGGCCGCAGGACCGCGCGCTGTTCTTTGCCGACGAGCAGGGCGGCGCACCCGCCGCCGCGCAGTTCGCGGCGCATCGGGGGCCGGCGGCGCTGCTGGTCGGCCCGGAGGGAGGCTTCGACGATGACGAGCGAGTGCTCATCCGCGGTCTTCCACAAGCCCGGGCGATCACCCTCGGGCCGCGCATCCTGCGGGGCGAAACCGCCAGCATTGCCGCCGCTGCGCTGTGGATGGGCAGCGCCGGCGATTGGTCTGGATCGAACAAATAAACCGAGCGGTACAAAAAGTTGTGGCGTCCCGCTCGCGAGAGCACTAATTCCGCGCCCATGAGCACGCGCGAGGTATCGGATCGGGAAGATCCGCTGATCGAAAGCCCGGACCAACTCGCTGCGCCGATGGCAGCGGGCGAGAAGCCCCGCGAGGCGTGGCGGATCGGGACCGAGCACGAGAAGTTCGTCTACGACAAGGCGGACGCCCACGCCCCTTCATACGACGAGCCCGGCGGTATCCGCGATCTGCTGATGGCGCTCACTGAATTCGGCTGGGAGCCGATCCTCGAAGGCGGTCAGGTCATTGCCATGAAGGGCGAGGACGGCACCGTCAGCCTGGAGCCGGCCGGCCAGCTCGAGCTGTCAGGCGCACCGCTCGAAACCCTGCACCAGACCTGCGCGGAAACGGGACGGCATCTGGCGCAGGTCAAGGCCATCGGCGACCGCATCGGCAAGGGGTTCCTCGGCCTCGGCATGTGGCCCGACAAGCGGCGGGAGGACCTGCCGGTCATGCCCAAGGGACGCTACGATATCATGCTGCGGCACATGCCGCGCGTGGGTTCGATGGGCCTGGACATGATGCTGCGCACCTGTACCATCCAGGTCAATCTCGACTATTCGAGCGAAGCGGACATGGCGAAGAAGTTCCGCACCTCGCTGGCGCTGCAGCCGCTGGCGACCGCGCTTTTCGCCAATTCGCCCTTCACCGAGGGCAAGCCCAACGGCTTCCTCTCCTACCGCAGCCACATCTGGTCGGACACGGACCCGGCGCGGACCGGCATGCTGCCTTTCGTGTTCGACGACGGCTTCGGCTACGAGCGTTATGTCGACTATATGCTGGACGTGCCGATGTATTTCGTCTTCCGCGACGGACGATACATCGACGCCGCCGGCCAGTCCTTCCGCGACTTCCTCAAGGGCAAGCTCGCCGCGCTTCCTGGCGAGCTGCCGCGCCTGAGCGACTGGCAGGACCATCTTTCCACGGCTTTCCCGGAAGTCCGGCTCAAATCCTTCCTCGAGATGCGCGGCGCGGACGGCGGCCCATGGAGCCGCATCTGCGCCCTGCCGGCATTCTGGGTCGGGCTGCTCTATGACCAGGCCGCACTCGACGCGGCCTGGGATCTGGTCAAGGCGTGGGACATGGAAGGCCGCGAAACGCTGCGCAATGCCGTTCCCAAGCTGGCGCTGGACGCGCCGATCCCCGGCGGCGGCACGCTGCGCGACATTGCCGGCGAAGTGCTCGATATCGCCCGCTCCGGCCTCGCCGCGCGCGGCCGTCTCAACGCCGGCGGGGATAACGAGACCGGCTATCTCGAACCGCTGGCGGAAATCGTGGCCAGCGGCAGAGTCCCGGCACAGCGGCTGCTGGACCTCTATCATGGCGAATGGGAAGGCGACCTCTGCCAGGTCTACCGGCAGAAGAGCTTCTAGTCGCCCTATCCAGCACGTTTCGCTGGGGCACTTTCCGAAGCTTTCTCCAGCTCGCAATGCCGGGGAGGGGCAGTATCCAGACACGGCAAGACCCCCGCTGGCGAATGCGGGCTAACGCCGGGGAAGGAACGCAAAGGCACGCAAAGGAGATCGGGCCGGCGTTGGGACGCCCATTACCGGGGCGCGGGAGGGCTGCTGGGATGTGCGAGTGGCCGGGTTGGCAGCAGCACGGACCGGCACGGCCCATCGCAAGCGGCTCGGACCGGCGCGGCGGGCTCGCAAGG
>DATEJH010000074.1:0-3192 GCA_035278205.1 Novosphingobium sp.
CGTATCCTGCACGCGGTTGCCGGATTCGAACAGCACCAGCGTCGCATCGATCCGCGCAAGCTCGGCCAGCCGCGTGCGCCGCGCGGTCTGCTTCGACGGCAGGAATCCCTCGAAGAAAAAACGGTCCGTCGGCAGCGCTGCGACCGAAAGCGCGGTCAGCACGGAGGAAGCCCCGGGCACGGCGATGACCGCATGGCCCGCCGCGCAGGCTTCGCGCACCAGTTTGAAGCCGGGGTCGGAGATCAGCGGCGTGCCGGCATCGGAAACGAGCGCCACCGAGGCGCCCTCCGCCAGCTTCTGCAGAATCTTCGGCCGCGCCGCAGCCGCGTTGTGCTCGTGATAGGGAGTGAGCTGCGCCGAAATCACATAGCGCTCGATCAGGCGATGGCTGATGCGGGTGTCTTCGCAGGCGATGAGGTCGACACCAGCCAGTGTCTCCAGCGCGCGCAGGGTGATGTCGGAGAGGTTCCCGATGGGGGTCGCCACCAGATAAAGCCCGGGAGCCGGTTTTGGCGCGTCCAGAACCTGGCCGTTGATCGAAAAAGTCCTGACGACAGAACCTGTTTCGCCCTCAGACCCGTATATTGAACTGGCTTTTGCGCGCATAATATCAATCTAGAGGGGGGATGGCGTTTACGCCATCCGGGAGACAGGGCAGCGCGGCGGCGAGGCAGGAGGGGTCCACAGCTGGCAACGGCGCCATGGACCATCAACCTTTTGTTCGGGTTAACTTTTCGTCGACAATATGCCTGAATCCACGCCCCACTTAGGGAGGGAGTCTGGCCGATTTCGGTCGGCCAAGAGAAGAGAGACATGGTGGGCCCGCTCAACCGCAAACCCAGTTCATCGGGTAGCTCGCTTTCGGGCGCGACCCGGCGGAGTGCAATTGGCCTGATCATCGGCGCGCCGCTGCTCGGGGCCTGCGCAAGTGTGCAGCAGAGTTTCAGCCAGTTCTCCAATCCGTTCGGCGGCGCCGAGGCGCCGGCCGGTCCGCCGCAGGAGCCGACCGCGGTCGGCAGCGGGCAGGTCAAGGTCGGACTGATCCTGCCGCTTTCGGCGGCAGGTAACGCGGGCGTCGCGGCGCAATCGATGAAGAACGCCGCGGAAATGGCGCTGGCCGAATTCCAGAACCCGAACATCCAGCTCCTGATCAAGGACGACGCCGGCAGCCCGCAAGGCGCGAACGCGGCTGCGCAGCAGGCCGTGGGTGAAGGGGCCGAGATCATTCTGGGCCCGCTGTTTGCCGCCTCGGTGCCGGCGGTGGCGCAGGTCGCGCGTCAGCGCGGCATTTCGGTGATCGCGTTCTCAACCGATTCGAGCGTCGCCGGCCGCGGCGTGTATCTCTTGAGCTTCCTGCCCGAGTCCGATGTCAACCGCATCGTCGATTACGCCGCCGGCACGGGCAAGCGCTCCTTTGCCGCGCTGGTGCCTGATAACGCCTATGGCAATGTGGTCGAAGCCGCGTTCAAGCAGGCGGCGGGCCGCAGGGGCCGCGTCATTGCTTTCGAGAAATACAGCGGTGATCGCTCGACGCCCGCCCGCACGGTGGCGCAGATGCTTGGCTCGGCCGATGCGCTGATGATCGCCGATGACGGCGACTCGGTCGTCGCCACGGCCGACGCGCTTACGGCAGCCGGCTCGAACCTGCGCAACATCCAGATGCTGGGTACTGGACTGTGGGACAATCCGCGGATCTTCGCCAGCCCGTCGCTGCAAGGCGGCCTCTATGCCGCGCCCGATCCGTCGGGCTTCCGCGCCTTCTCCGGCCGCTATCGCCAGCGGTTCGGCGCCGAGCCGGTCCGCACTTCGACGCTCGCCTATGACGCGGTGGCGCTGATGGCGGCGCTGGCGCGCACGCAAGGCGCCAATCGCTTCGCGCCGGAGACGCTGACCAACCCGTCCGGCTTTGCCGGCATCGATGGCCTGTTTCGTTTCCGCTCTGACGGCACCAACGAGCGGGGGCTGGCGGTGATGAAGGTGACCACCAACGGCGGCGTGCCGGTCGCGGGCTCGCCAAAGAGCTTCGGGGCGTAGTTCCAGGGCGTGTACTCATAAATAGGCCCTCACGATACAGGGCAGGTGATGTCCGTTTTGGCCCCGAAATCGGACATCGGCGGCGGACGAAGGCATGTCCGCTATGGGGCTGCCGCCATGGTCGGACATCAGCGAACTTCCCGAAAGCGGACGCATTGTCGATTGCGGGGACGTGAATCCGGCTTTGCCAAAGGGACATAGTGCCCCGGCAGTTGGTGTCACGATTGCGCGCAGACGCATTAAACCTTGCCGGAAGGAGGGTAGCGAGATGACAGAACGAATTTCGTTGGAGGGAAAGGTCGGGGTTGTGACTGGCGCGGGTCGCGGGCTTGGGCGGGCATACGTCGAACTTCTCGCCGAGCGCGGCGCCCGGGTCGTTGTGAACGACCTGGGGACCGACGTATCGGGGTTCGGGAAGGATTGCACGATCGCGGAACAGGTGGCCGATTTCATTCGATCCCGTGGAGGCGAGGCAATCGCGAATGACAGCGATATTTCCACCCCTGAAGGTGGCAGTGACCTGATCGCGACGACCATCGAGCATTTCGGGAGAATAGACCTCCTCGTGAACAACGCTGGTATCTGCGGAAGCCAGCTATTCGAGGACGCCACCCTTGACGATTTCGATCACTATTGGCGGGTGCACCTCGGCGGGCCGGTTAACACGGTGAAGGCTGCCTGGCCGTATATGGTCGCACAGCGCTACGGGAAGATAATCCTCACGACGTCAGTCAGCGGCCTGTTTGGAATACGGGGCCAAGCCACCTACGCAGCGGCCAAATGCGCAGTAGTTGGATTGATGCGCATTCTTGCAATTGAAGGTGCTGAGTACGGGATTCTCGTGAACATCATTTCGCCAGCCGGGTACACGAGGATGCACCCAGCGGCGGTTGCGGATCCCGCTTGGCTGAAGCAGAGCGAAGCCACAATGCCGGTTGAGGCTGTTGCGCCAGCGATCGTCTGGCTGGCGAGCGATAGTTGTTCGGAGACGAACAGGATCTACAACGTGGAAGCTGGAGTAATCCAACGTATCGCTATTGTCATGGGACCTGGCTTCTACGATCCACATCTGACACCCGAAAGCATCGCCGAGAACTACGTAAAGGTCGAATCGATCGAGGGCTTCTTCGAGCCGGGTCCGTTCGAGCCCGGTCAGAT
>DATEJH010000075.1:0-11418 GCA_035278205.1 Novosphingobium sp.
CGAGGTGCGCCGGATCACTGAAATCGCTTCAGAGGAAAAGGCCGCAATGCAGGAAGAAGAAGTCCTCGCAGAGTTCCGCAGCAGCAAGGCATTGCTGGAAGGACATTTCCTGCTTTCGTCGGGCCGGCACAGCGCCCATTACCTTCAGTGCGCGCGGGTGCTGATGAATCCCGACCGGGCGGGGAGACTCGCCGTCGCGCTGGCCGCAAAGCTGCCGCACGACCTTCGCAAGGCGATCGACAAGGTCGTCTCTCCGGCCATGGGCGGCGTCATCATCGGGCAGGAAATGGGCCGCGCTCTGCAGGTCGATGCCATGTTCGTCGAACGGCCGGAGGGCACTTTCGAGTTGCGCCGCGGCTTCGCGCTGGAGCCGGGCGACAAGGTGCTGATGGTGGAGGACGTGGTCACCACCGGCAAGTCCTCGCGCGAGGCGATCAAGGCGATCGAGCACGCCGGCGGCAAGGTCATCGCCGCGGTCGCTTTGGTCGACCGATCGGGCGGGACCGCGGATCTGGGCGTCCCCTTCTTCTCGCTGGTGGAGATCAACTTCCCCACATACGCCGAGGGCGAACTGCCGCCGGAACTGGCGGCGACGCCCGCAGTCAAGCCCGGCAGCCGCGTCCAGCCCTGAGGATCCCGACAAGGTGAGCAGTGTCCTGAAGCCCCCGCGCCTGCGCCTTGGCGTCAACATCGACCATGTCGCCACGATCCGCAATGCGCGCGGCGGCGGGCATCCGGATCCGGCGCGCGCTGCCGAGGTCGTCGCCCGGGCGGGCGGCGACGGCATCACCGTGCACTTGCGCGAGGACCGGCGCCACATCCGCGACGAGGATCTGCAGCGGGTCCAGTCCGCGACCGGCCTGCCGCTCAACCTCGAGATGGCGGCCACCGACGAGATGCTGGAGATCGCGCTGCGCCATCATCCGCATGCCGCCTGCATCGTCCCCGAGCGGCGGGAGGAGCGCACCACCGAAGGCGGCCTCGACGCGGCAGGCCAGCACAACCGTCTCGCCCCGATCGTCGCGCGCCTGTCGGACGCGGGTGTACGGGTCAGCCTGTTCATCGCCCCCGAGCCACGCCAGATCGAAGCCGCCATGAAGCTTGGCGCGCCCGTAGTCGAATTCCACACCGGCGAGTATGCCCACGCCGAGGGCGAGCAGGTAGCGGTGGAGCTCAAGCGCATCACCGACATGGCCGCCCTTGCGGCGAAGAACGGCATCGAGCCGCACGCCGGGCATGGCCTGACATACGAGAACGTCCAGCCGATCGCGGCCATTCCGCAGCTCGCGGAACTGAACATCGGTCACTACCTTATCGGCGAGGCGATATTCTGCGGACTCGAGGCGAGCGTGCGCAGGATGCGTGAGCTGATGGACGAGGTGCGGTGATAACGATCGGGCAGATCCTCCCCCGACCGGGGAGGGGGGCCATGCGAAGCATGGCGGAGGGGCAGGTGCCGCAAGGAGCATTCTCTCGCCATCCCGTCAACGGCCTGTCCTCTTCCGCCACCCTGCGAGTGGTCCCCCGCCCCGTGCCGGGGAGGGTTGCATGATCATCGGCATGGGCTCGGACCTCTGCAACATCGAGCGGATCCAGGCTTCGCTGGACCGCTTCGGCGAGCGTTTCGAGCAACGGGTCTTCACCGAGATCGAACTGGCCAAGGCCAATCGCCGCCCCTTCACCAAGGCCGGCACGCTGGCCAAGCGTTTTGCCGCCAAGGAGGCATTTTCCAAGGCGGTGGGCACCGGGTTTCGCGCCGGCGTGTTCATGAAGGACATCGGCGTCGTCAATGCGATCTCGGGAGCGCCCACGCTCGCGCTTACCGGCGGCGCCAGGGCCAAGCTCGATTCGCTGGTTCCGGCGGGGCATGAAGCGCTGGTTCACCTCACGCTCACGGACGATCATCCATGGGCGCAGGCGTTCGTCGTCATCGAAGCCCGCCCGCTTGCCTCTTCCGAACGCCCCCATCCCTAGATCCGCGAGTCCCTGCGTGACCGAGAACACAGCCGAAACCGCCCCGCCTGCTGCCGAACCGGCGGGCGACAAGCCGAAAGTCAACTGGCTGCAGGAGCTGCGCGGGTTGGCGCTGATGCTGCTTGGCGTGCTGGCGTTCCACTCGCTGATCGCCAAACCGTTCTACATCCCCTCGATCTCGATGATGCCCTCGCTGCTGGTGGGCGACCGGCTGGTGGTCTCCAAGTACGCCTACGGGTGGAACTGGTCCTCGATCAGCTTCCATCTGCTGCCTCGCGGCAATTGGCGCCTCTTCGGCTCGACGCCGGAATACGGCGATATCGTCATCGTCGTTCCGGGCAACCGCAAGGCGGACCTCATCAAGCGCGTGGTCGCGCGGCCGGGCGACCGCATCGCCGTGATCGACGGGCGCATCCGCCTCAACGGCAGGTTCATCCCGCGCGAGGTCGAGCCGCCGATGGATATCCCGGCCGACGACGCGCTCCAGTGCGAGGGCGATCGGGAGCCCGGCCATTGCTACGACGGGTTCGAGGCCTACCGCCGCCGCCTGCCCGATGGCCGCGAAGTCTATGAACTGCCGACCTACCGGGAAACCTTGCCCAACGGCGCCAGCTACCAGGTGATCGACTATACGACGCAGATCATGGACAATTTCCCGGAGGTCACGGTGCCGGAAGGCCACGTCTTCCTGATGGGCGACGATCGCGACCGCTCGGCCGACAGCCGCTTCCCCTTCGAGACCGATTTTCGCGGCATTCCGGGCGGCGGGTTGGGCGGGCCGGTGCCGCTTTCCGACATCGGCGGCCGCGCCGAGTTCATCACCTTCTCGCTCGACGGCACCCAGAGCTGGAACCCGCTGACCTGGTGGAGCGCGCTGCGCGAGGGCCGCGCCTTCACCAGCCTGCGGCCGCGCATCGACAGGAGCGATGCCCACGAGCGGGCGAAGCCCTGATCGATGGCGCGCAAGTTCCTCTACCTCATCGCCGGCGCGACCATCCTGATCATCGGGCTGTTGTTCGCGCTGCGCCTGTGGTCGGAGGATCTTACCGAGCTGGCTTTCGTGCCGAAGGTTTCGTTCCAGCCGCAGCCCGCCATGGCGGCCAACGCCTGGGAGCGCCCGGAGATGTGGGTTTCCCGCCCCGGCATCCGGAACGATCCTGCCCGCTATCTGCCCGAAGGCGCCCCTCCTCTGCCCGAGACACCGCTGCAGGCCGCCGTCTTCTTCATTCACCCGACGAGCTATATCGACCGTGAGGCGTGGAACGCCGACCTCAACGATCCCCGGTCGCGTGATCGCGCCGCCCTTTTCGTGAAAGGCATGGCAACCCCTTTCAATGCCGCGAGGGAGATCTGGGCACCTCGCTACCGGCAGGCCGCGATCGGCGCTTTCCTCACCGACGACCCGCAGGCCGACAAGGCGATCGACCTGGCCTACGGCGACGTCCTGGCCGCTTTCGACGTCTTCGCCGCCGCCGTGCCGAAAGGAGAGCCGATCGTGCTTGCCGGACACAGCCAGGGCGCCTTCCTGCTGCGCCGGCTGCTGCGCGACCGAATCGCCGGCACGCCGCTCGCCCGGCGCGTGGCGGCCGCATATGTGATCGGCTGGCCGGTATCGATAGATCACGACCTGCCGCTGATGGGCCTTCCCGCCTGCGACGATGCGGACCAGCCGGGCTGTGTCGTGAGCTGGCTGAGCGTCGGCGATCCGGCCGAGACCGGGCAGCTCATGAAAGCCTACATGCGGCGGCGCGGCCTTGACGGGCAGCCGCTGGGCCTCACCAGGCCCGACGGGTCGAAAGTCCAGAGCCCCTTCCTGTGCACCAATCCGCTCACCGGCACGGCGGGGGGCAAAGCCGACGCCGGCGCCAATCTCGGCACTCTGGTGCCTGATTTCATCAGCGAGACCGGTAGCCTCGCAAAGCAGGCCGTACCGGCCCGGTGCGAGACGGACCATTTTCTCCATGTCGGCCCGGCGCCCGACCTCGGGCTCGGGCCCTTCGTGCTTCCCGGCAACAACTACCACCTCTATGACGTGACGCTGTTCTGGGGGAACCTGAGGGCAGATTTCGAACGGCGGGTGGCGGCATGGCGGAAAAAGCAATCATAACCACCAGCGCGCTCGATTATCGGGATGCGCTGCCGACGGGCGGGGCCCTGCTGGGCCTGGACCTCGGCACGCAGACCATCGGCACCGCCTTCTGCGACGCCGGCTGGCGCTTCGCCTCGCCCGGAAAGACGCTGAAGCGCGGCAAGTTCGGCGCCGACAAGGCCTTGCTCGAAGGGCTGGTCCGGGAACGTTCGGTCAAGGGGCTGGTCATCGGCCTGCCGCTCAACATGGACGGTTCGGAGGGACCGCGCGCGCAGTCGAGCCGGGCCTATGCGCGCAATCTCGCCCCGCTCTGCCTGCCGATCCTGCTATGGGATGAGCGCTGGTCGACCATGGGTGCGGAGCGGGGCCTGCTTGACCAGGACATGAGCCGTGCCAAACGCGCCGAGCGGATCGATTCGGCCGCGGCGGCAGTCATCCTCCAGGGCGCCATCGACGCCTTGGCGGGCGGCATGCTTTAGGGCAGGTTTCGCGCAAAAGCGCGAACAACACCTGAAATCCTACCTATCCGACCCGGCGGCGCCTCGCCATTTCCGCGACCAGCCGGCTGCCGCCCGCTTCGGCGGCGCGCCAGACTTCGTCGCGCTCCTGCGGGCCCCCGGCCGTGGCGGCAAGCGCTTCCCAGGCGTGGAGCCGCATGCGTTCGCTGGCATGGGTCCGGCCGAAATGGAGCGCCAGATCCCTTGCCTCGTCGCCGCCGAGCGCCACGGCGACGCGCAGGAAACTCTCGCTGGGGCCATGCCCGTGGACGCTGGCGATGCGTCCCGCCTCGGCATCGAAGACATAATGATCCAGCCAGCCCTGCACCGCCTGCGTGTGCGCGAGCTTAAGCGAGATGGAGAGCGATTCGGGCGGGAGCAGCCGATGGATGTCGCGGTGGGCGCGGTAATGCCTGATACGGTCGCGCTTCAGCCGGGAACGGCCCAGCCGGCACAATCGCACCGGCTCTCCGGCCCAGCCGGTCACGCTTTCGTGCTCGTACTCGAATTCCTCGACTTCGTAGCCCGGCCCGAAATAGCCCAGGGTAAGGAAATCGTAGTTGTGATCGTGCGCCTGACCGTAGGAGAACGCTTCCGGACCGCTCGCGCGCATCACCGGGTCGCTGGCGGCCGGCCAGATATTGGCGCGAATAAAGAAGCTGCCGCGGCCCGGCGTCGCCAGCATGATCGAGTGCGGTCCGGGGCTCGCCAGCGCGTCGGCTCCGGCCGGGACGGGTGCCAGCCCGGAAAGCATGTCCACCAGCAGGTCGCCGAGGAACCTGCGATCATTGCCCAGGCGGCGCAGCCAGTGCGCGGCGTGGGCGACGCTTTCCTTCTCGCGCGGGTCGAAGCCCCAGGCTGCCAGCGCCTGCGTGCATTCGTCGAGCGAGGCAGGCGTGGGATCGCGCGCAGTGATCACGCTCGCCATCGTGCCACCTCCTCCAGTTCGGGCCAGGCCGAGAGCAGCGATCGGTTCAGTTGCCGTGCGGGCGCTGCAAGGGGATCGCCTTCGGAAGAAGCCACCTGGGCAAGCAGGACCATCCCCGCCCGCGCATCGAGGGTCAGCAGCTCTCGCAGGGCCTGCCAGCGCAGTCCCTCGTCCCCCGGGCCCGTAGCGATCCGCGACATGGCCGGAACCGCGTCTCGCCGCCCCATCCGCGCGAGCACGGCCATGGCGAGAGCGTCGCGGCTATCCTCGGGCCGCGCCGCCGACCGGTGCAGCAGCGCGCCATCATCGAGAGCGTGTTCCCGCACTGGCTCATGCTTGGCCAGCAGGCGCTGGAGCCGCAGCTTGACCACAGTGCCGGCCGCGCTGCGCACCTGCAGCCATTCATACGCGCCGTGGCGATAGAGGACGACGCCCGGTTGCAGCGGAAGCGTGCCGGCGTGCAGTTCGGCGTGGTCGCCATGCAGCTTGTGGCAAAGCACGTGGTCCGCCATTCCGCTGCCCGCCAGCACGTGCAGCCAGCTCTCGACAGGCGTGAACACAGCGCTTTGCGGCGGAGGCAGCGCCGCCAGCGCGGGGCCGTCGAATGCCACGAGGGAAAGCGTGGCGCAGCCCCAGTGTGCCAGCAGCAGTGCATGCATGGCCGGTGAAGCCGCATGGCGCAGCGGCAACTGGCCGAGCGGATGCACGGCAAGACCGGCCAGTCCCGTCTCGACCAGGCCCGAGACGAGTTCATGTGCCGCCGTGCTGGCGCCGTCGAACAGAACGGTCAGTTCAGGGCAAGCCTCTATCGGCGCCCCCTCTCCGAACCGTTCGAGCGCGGCGAGGACCGGCGCGACCTCGGGACGGGCGCGCCAGCGGCCGAGCATTGCACCCAGCCCCTTCTGGCCCGCCGTCCACCCCGCGTCATCCTCGCGGAGCGCGGCCAGAGCGTCGTGGCGATTCATGGCGTAACGTCAGGTGCCGGGATGGAGTTCGTAGAGATAGGCTTCAAGCGAAGGCTGGCAATCGTCGGGCCGTAGCCGGGCGGCATCGGAATGACTGCCGAACAGGCCGATCGGGGGCACGATCTCGGGCAGGGACTCCGGGTCGATCTTCGGGAGGCGCAGGCGGACGACTTCGGACATCGGCGAGCTTTTCCTTGGCAGCGACGTTGCAGGGCAACTGCAGGAGGACGAGCCGAAGTTCAACCATCCAGATATTAAATAATTGCAACTTTCTCTTCAATTATTTGCACAATCCGCCGAAGAAGGAATACAAGAGGAATTTAACCATTTGCTGGCCGCCGCAATAATACGACTATCCCGTCTTGCCCGGAGGGGATTTCTCCGCGGCCGATCAAGACCCGCACAGCGTCCGCCCTCGCACGATCGAGTACTGGCGTCGGCACGCCCTTCTCGAAGGCGACCAGATCAGCCGAGCCGAGCAGGCGTGCCTCGCGCAAGGTCAGGTCTTCCGGATCCCCGCTGCGCAACGCGATCTCGACCATTCGCGCCGGCCCGCATTCGGCGCCTGCGAGCCATTCCTCGACCCTGGCGGCACTGCCTTCGCACAGCGGATCCAGCGCCCCGCCGGCCCTGAGTGCGCCGTCGAGCGCGCGCCGCCGCTCGCCGGCATCGGGAAAACGCGCGCGCAGGCCCGCCCGCGCGGCTTCAAGCGCCTTTGCGAGAGCGCCGAGCGACTGGGGCAGCAGCGTTTCCAGGCGCAGCCGCAACTGCTTGGCCAGACCGGCCGAGGCGCCGCCCGTGCCGATCGCCACCAGCACCGGCGAACGGTCGAGAATAGAGGGCACGGTAAAGTCGCACAGATCCGGTCGGTCCGTCGCATTGACCAGCAACCCGGCGCTTCGCGCCCGCGCGGCATCGGCCTCCGCGGCTCCCTCGTCGTCATGGGCGATGAAGGCCAGGCGCGCGCCCGTGGCGATACCCTGGTCCAGATCGCCGACAACCACGCCGCCTGCCCGCTCGACCAGCCGCCGCTTCGCCCCGGCCGCCTCGCCCGTGCCAAGCACGACGACGGGCCGGCCGGCGATGCGATGGAACAGGGGCAGGGTCTGGAGCATCTTTGGCGCTGGCCTTTGGCATGCGTGCTTCGTCCCTTCGACAGGCTCAGGGCTCAGCACGAGCGGCGGTGGATGAGCTTGTCCCTACCTTACCCGCTCGTCCCGAGCTTGTCGAAGGACAGGAAGGCGCCCTCTTACCTCAGCCACTCCGGCACGCGCTCGGCCGCCAGGATCGTGTCGGGTTCGATACGGTTGGCAACGATCGCCCACCTGTCGCCGTCGACCATGACCTCGGGAACCAGCGCGCGCGAGTTATAGGTGTTCGCCATCGTCGCGCCGTAGGCGCCGGCAGTGCGGAACACCGCCAGGTCGCCGGGTTCCACCGCGTCGATCTCGCGGCCCATGGCGAAAGTGTCCGAACTTTCGCAGATCGGCCCGACGATGTTGGCGACCATCTTCCCGCCGCCGGGCTTCACGGCGATGAAATCATGCCAGGCATCGTAGAGGGCGGGCCGGGCAAGGTCGTTCATCGCCGCGTCGACCACGACGAAGGGATTCGCCGCGCCGGGCTTCACCCGAATGACTTCGGTGACCAGCACGCCGGAATTGCCGGTGATGACGCGGCCCGGCTCGAACATCAGCGTGGCATCCCAGTCCTTCGCGACTTCGGCGACCATGCGGCCGTAGTCCTCGGGCGTGGGCAGGCTTTCCCCGGCCCTGTAAGGCACGCCAAGCCCGCCCCCCAGGTCCATGTGGGTGACCTTGTGGCCCTGCGCCCGGATCGTCTCCATCAGCCGGCCCATCCTGGCGAAGGCCTGGCGCGAGGGTTCGAGATCGCTGATCTGGCTGCCGATGTGGACCGCAATGCCGCGCATCTCCAGCCCCGGAAGCCCGGCGAGGCGGGCATAGATCCCTGCGGCAAGGTCATAGGCGACGCCGAACTTGTTCTCCGCCTTGCCCGTGGAGATCTTGGCGTGCGTCTTCGCATCGACGTTCGGATTGACGCGCAGGGCGCAGGCGGCGGTTCGCCCCCTGGCCGCCGCGATCTCCGCCAGCTCGATGCCTTCCTCCTCGCTCTCGAGGTTGAACTGGCCGATGCCCGCCTCGACGGCAGCGGCCAGTTCGCGCTTCGACTTGCCGACGCCCGAGAAGACGATGTCCTGCGCCGGCACGCCCGCCGCCAGCGCTCGGCGCATCTCGCCCTCGGAGACGACGTCGGCGCCGTAGCCCTCGCTCGCGAGCAGGTGCAGCACGGCAAGATTCGGATTCGACTTCACGGCAAAGGCGATGTGCACGCTCGGCAGCGCGGCAAGCGCCTCGCGGAAGACGCGGGCATGGCGGGTCAGCGTCGCGCGCGAATAGACGTAGACCGGCGTGCCGACTTCACGCGCGATCGCCTCGAGCGGCACGTCCTCGGCGTGAAGCGCGCCGTTCTTGAGCTGGAAATGGTCCATGGATGTCCTGTGTCGGTCTTACTTTTCGGGCGGCGGGAGATCGAAAGGATCGTCCTCGCGCTCCTCGGATCGGGTGCGCAGTTCCACGCTGCGTTCGGGAATGGCCAGGGTCGGCGGTTTGAGCAGTTCGACGGCCTTGGGCTTCTCCGCGCGTCCATAAGGCGCCGGCGGCAACTGCTGCCCCGGTTTCAGCGAAAGCCCTTCACGCTGGCCGCAGGCGGCGAGAGCCAGGATCAGGACGAGCGGAACGAGCTTGCGCAAAGCGACCTACTCCAGACCGAGCACGGACCGGGCCTCGGCCACGCGCAGGCGAACCTGATCGGGCGCGGTGCCGCCGTGCGACTTGCGCGCGGCGACCGATGCCTCGACCGACAGCGCAGTGAATACCCGCTCGTCGATGCGGCTGTCGATCTTTTTGAGCGCGGCGAGCGGCAGCTTGTCGAGCGCAAGGCCCTTCGCTTCCGCGAGCTTCACGGCGGCGCCGGTAATATGATGCGCCTCGCGGAAGGGGATATTGCCTTCGCGCACCAGCCAGTCGGCAAGATCGGTGGCGGTGGCAAAGCCCAGCTCGGCGGCGGCGCGCATGCGATCGATGCGGAACGCGGTGTCCGACACCATGCCGGTCATCGCGGCGATCGAGAGTGCAAGCAGGCCAGCGGCCTCGAAGACCGGCGGCTTGTCGTCCTGCATGTCCTTCGAATATGCGAGCGGCAGGCCCTTCATCGTCATCATCAGCGAGACGAGGCAGCCGGAGATACGCCCCGAATGGCCGCGCACCAGCTCGGCCGCGTCGGGGTTCTTCTTCTGCGGCATGATCGAGCTGCCGGTCGAAAGCGCGTCGGGCAGCGCGGCGAAGCCGAAGGGCTGGCTTGCCCAGATGATGAATTCCTCGGCCAGGCGCGAGAGGTGCAGCGAGCACTGCGCGGCCGCCATGAGGTAATCGAGCGCGAAGTCGCGGTCCGACACCGAATCCAGGCTGTTCGCGGTCGGCGCGTCGAAGCCGAGCGCCTGCGCGGTCATCTCCCGGTCGATGGGAAAGCCGGTGCCGGCCAGCGCCGCAGAGCCGAGCGGGCATTTGTTCATCCGCTTGCGCGCGTCGTGAAAGCGCGAACGGTCGCGCGCGATCATCTCGTAATAGGCCATGAGGTGGTGGCCCAGCGTGACCGGCTGCGCCGTCTGCAGATGAGTGAAACCGGGCATGATGGAAGCGGCATGCTCGCCGGCGCGGGCGACGAGCGCCGCCTGCAGCGCCTCCAGCCCCGCGTCGGCCTGGTCGATGGCGTCACGCACCCAGAGGCGGAAGTCGGTCGCGACCTGGTCGTTGCGCGAGCGGGCGGTGTGGAGCCGCCCGGCGGCCGGGCCGATCAGCTCGGTCAGGCGGGATTCGGTGGTCATGTGGATGTCCTCGAGGTCCCAGTCCTCGGGCACGCCATCGGCCTCGTATTCGGCCGCGACCTTGTCGAGCCCTTCGGAGATCGCCACCGCATCCTCGCCCGCCACGATGCCCATCGCGCCCAGCATCGCGACATGCGCCTTGCTGGCGGCGATGTCCTGCCGCCAGAGTGCCTTGTCGAAGGGGATCGAGGCATTTATCTCGCGCATGATCGCCGACGGTCCGCCTTCGAACCGTCCGCCCCACATCTGGTTGGAGCCTCCCGCCTTGCTGTCTTCCCGTTCGCTCAAGTATCTCGTCCTTGCTGGCGCCCTTCTGGCCGCGGGCTGCGATAGGCAAAGCGGAGGGGAGTCGCAACCGCAGGCTTCGCAGAGCCCCGCCGAAACCGCGCCGGCGCCCCAGGCCGCGGCGGACAAGCTGGACCGCTCGCACAAGGGAACGCCGATCCCGGCCGTCACGCTGGTCGACAATACCGGCGAAACGCTCGACCTCGCCTCGTTCCAGGGTAAGCCGCTGCTGATCAATCTCTGGGCTACCTGGTGCGCGCCCTGCATCGCCGAGATGCCGACGCTCGAAGCACTGGCCGCCCGGGACGGCGAGCGCGCAACCATCCTGCCGATCTCGGAAGACGTGGGGCAGATGGACAAGGTCGTCGAGATCCTGCGCCGCCGCAAGCTCGACCACATTCAGCCCTGGCTCGACGACAAGGGCGACCTGGGCTTCAGGTACGGCGGCAACCTGCCGGTGACAGTGCTGTTCGACAGCGAGGGCAAGGAAGTCTGGCGCTACACCGGCGGCAATGACTGGACCTCGCCCGAATCGGCAAAGCTGATCGCCGAGGCGAAGTAGGCAGCGAGTGGCGACGGAAGAAGCAGGCACGACAGGACCCCCGCTGGCGAATGCGGGATAACGCCGGAGGAGGAACGCAAAGGCACGCGAAGGAGATCGGGCCGGCGTCGAGGGCGCCCTTATGCCGGGGCGCGGGAGGGCTGCTGGGATGTGCGAGTGGCCGGGTTGGCAGCAGCACGGACCGGCACGGCCCTTCGGGACGGTTCGTGCCCGG